>NZ_JBVKCA010000005.1:0-612660 GCF_055656965.1 Streptomyces sp. NPDC111656 | reverse complement strand
GGCGACGGCACCAGCTTTCCCACCGCCGCCCACCTGGCCTCCTACGCCGGCCTCGCCCCGACAACCAGGTCGTCGGGGACCTCGATCCACGGCGAACACGCGCCAAGAGGCGGCAACCGGCAACTCAAGCGGGCGATGTTCCTGTCCGCGTTCGCCGCCCTGCACGATCCCGCCTCCCGCACCTATTACGACCGATGCCGGGCCCGCGGAAAGACCCACACACAGGCTCTTCTCCGCCTCGCCCGCCACCGCATCAGCGTGCTGTTCGCGATGCTCCGCGACGGCACCTTCTATGAACCCAGAACCCCACGCCTCGCTTGACGAAAGACATAGAGGCACCCCCCCGCCCCCGACGGCGTCACGCGTGCTCGCGCCACCGATTGGTGATCGGCAGCCGCCGGTCCTTCCCGAATCCCTTGGCTGAGATCTTCGTGCCCGGCGGATACTGCCGGCGCTTGTACTCCGCCGTGTCCACCATCCGCAGCGTCTTCACCACCAGCTCCCGGTCGAAGCCCGCCGCGACGATCCCGTCCGCCCCCTCGTCCCGGTCCACATACCGCTCGAGGATCGCGTCCAGCACGGGATAGTCGGGGAGGGAGTCCGTGTCGACCTGGTCGGGACGCAGCTCCGCGCTCGGCGGCTTGGTGATCGAGTTCTCGGGGATCGGCGGGGTCTGCCCCCGCTCGGCCGCCGCCCGGTTCCGCCACTCCGCCAGCCGGAAGATGGACGTCTTGTACACGTCCTTGATGGGCCCGTACGCGCCCACGGAGTCGCCGTACAGCGTCGAATACCCCACCGCCAGCTCGGACTTGTTCCCCGGCGCCAGCACGATGTGCCCCTCCTGGTTGGAGATGGCCATCAGCATGGTGCCCCGCAGACGCGACTGGAGGTTCTCCTCGGCCAGCCCGGTCAGCCCCAGCGACGACATATACGCGTCGAACATCGGCTCGATCGCCACCGTCCGGAAGTTCAGCCCCGTCCGCCGCGCGAGCTCCGCCGCGTCCCCCTTGGAGTGGTCGGAGGAGTACTTCGACGGCATCGAGACCCCGTACACGTTCTGCGCACCCAGCGCGTCGCACGCGATCGCCGCGACCAGCGCCGAGTCGATGCCGCCGGACAGTCCGATCAGCACGGACCGGAATCCGTTCTTCGCGACGTACGCCCGCAGGCCGACGACCAGCGCCGAGTAGACCTCCTCGTCGGCGTCGAGCCGCTCCGCGTACCCGCCGGCGAGCTCCGCCTCGTACGCGGGCAGCGGTTCCTCCGACAGCACCAGCCGCTCGATCCGCAGCCCGTCGTCGACGACACCCGTCACCGGCTCGGCGGCGCCCGCCGGCAGCTCCAGGTCCAGTACGACGCACCCCTCCGCGAACTGCGGCGCGCGTGCGACGACCTCCCCGTCCCGGTCGACCACGATGGAGTCGCCGTCGAAGACCAGCTCGTCCTGCCCGCCGATCATGGCGAGGTAGGCGGTGGTGCAGCCGGCCTCCTGGGCCCGCTTGCGCACCAGTTCGAGGCGGGTGTCGTCCTTGTCGCGCTCGTACGGCGAGGCGTTGATGGAGAGCAGCAGCCCGGCCCCGGCGGACCGGGCGGCCGGCACGCGCCCGCCGTCCTGCCAGAGGTCCTCGCAGATGGCGAGGGCCACGTCGATCCCGTGCACCCGCACGACCGGCATGGTGTCGCCGGGCACGAAGTAGCGGAACTCGTCGAACACGCCGTAGTTCGGGAGGTGGTGCTTGGCGAAGGTCAGCGCCACCCGGCCCCCGTGCAGCACGGCGGCGGCGTTCTGCGGGGCGCCGGCCGGCTGCCCGTACTTGGGCTGGGCGGTCTCGGACCGGTCGAGGTAGCCGACGATCACCGGCAGCTCTCCGAAGCCCTCGTCGGCCAGCCGCGCGGCCAGCGCGCGCAGCGCCGCGCGGGAGGCCTCGACGAAGGACGACCGCAGGGCCAGGTCCTCGACGGGATACCCGGTCAGCACCATCTCGGGGAACGCCACCAGATGCGCTCCCTGCTCGGCGGAGTGCCGGGTCCAACGGACGATCGCCTCGGCGTTGGCGGCGAGATCACCGACGGTCGAGTCGATCTGATTCAGGGCGAGGCGTAGTTGAGGCACGGGCCCAGTGTAATCGTCAGAGCGACGCAATGGGGTGTGGGGCGCCCCACGTGGAGACGCCCGGGCCGCCGGCGCGGCAGTGCGGTGCGGTCCCGTGGACAGCGTCGGCCGTCCCCACCGCGCCGGACTCCTCTTCGGCCCGCCCGGGGCGGATTACCCCCACGGGGTATACGGCACAGCTGGGCCGACCGTCCGCCCGGAAACGCGGACGCCCGCCCCTCGACGAGGGGCGGGCGCGGCGGAGAGGTGACGGAGGACCGTCAGTGACCGTGCTGGGAGCGGTACGACTCGACGTAGCCCGAGGTGGGCGTGCCCACACCGGTGACGTCGTCGTAGCCGCGCACGGCCTTCAGGGAGCTGTCCTTGCCGAGGCTGCGGACGGAGGTGAGCAGACCGCCCGAGGCGTCGATGGAGTTGGCGAAGTCCACGCGCGCCACGGCGAGTTCGGAGCCCGTGGGGGTGTCCGTCACGTCGTGGTACGCCTTGGAGCCGTACTTCGCGTAGATCGACGGGTTGGCGAAACCGATCGCCTTGCCGCCGCGCGCCTCCTGGGCCAGGGCCTGGACGGCCGCGATCACCGGCGCGGCGAGCGAGGTGCCGCCGATCCGGTACTCGCTGTACTGCTGGGACCCGTCCGGGAAGGTCTGCGTCTGGCCGACCTTGAAACCGGTGTTGGGGTCGGCGACCGCCGCGATGTCCGGCACGGTGCGCATGGCCGTCGTGCCGTTGGCCTTGGCGAGCGCGCCGGGCACGACAGCCTTCTGGTAGAAGGGCTGCGCCACGGTCTTGCTGGTGCCGCCGCCCGCGCCCGAGGTGAAGGCGCCCGGGAAGCCGGTCCAGCTCTTGCCGTCGGCCGCGAGCGAGGCCTTCTCGGTGCCCCAGCCGGTCTCGAACTGGTACTTGTCGCCCTTGCCGACCGCCAGCGACGTACCGCCGACCGCCGTCACCCACGCCGAGTTGGCCGGGGTGTCGACCTGCTTCGTGCCGGTGTTGGCGACCTCGTCACCGTTGTCACCGGAGGAGAAGTAGAAGCCGATGCCCTCGACCGCGCCGAACTGGAAGGTCTGGTCGTAGGCGGCCGCGAGGTCCGGCGTCTGGTTGGCCTCGATGTCGCCCCACGAGTTGGAGACGATGTCGGCCAGGTGGTTGTCGACGATCTTGTTCAGCGAGTCGAGCAGATCGTTGTCGAAGCAGGACGCGGCACCCACGTAGGTGATGCTCGCGTCCGGCGCGACGGCGTGCACGGCCTCGACGTCGAGGGTCTCCTCGCCGTACCAGCCGGCCGCCCCGCACGCCTCGGTCTGCGTGTAGGTGCCGGGCAGCACCTGACGCAGCTGGCTGCTGCTGTACGCCGAGTCACCGTGCTTCTTGGCGTACGTGGCCGCGTCGAACGCGATGGTCGGCGAGGCGTACGCGTCGGTGATGGCGACCCGCACACCCTTGCCGGTGCGCTTGCCCGCGCCGTAGGCGGCACGCAGCTGCTTGCCCGTGTAGCCCTCGACCGCGTACGGGATCTTCTTGCCGTACGCGTTCGGCAGGGTGCTCGCGGTGTTCGAGCCGTAGTACGAGGAGAACGGTCCGGCGTTCTTGAAGACCGCGTCCGGGGGCGGCAGCGTGTCGTCGTGCGTCGCCTTGTGCGGGGCGTTGTCCAGGCCGGTGACGGTCAGGACGGCGCCGTTGAGGGCGGCCGGCGCGGAGGCCGTCTTCGACGGCGCGCGGTAGGTCTTGTTGCCCTTGGCGTAGTTGTGCAGCTGGGTGCCGAACGCCTTCTCGGCAGCGGCCACGTCACCGGTGACGGAGACGTAGTGCTGCGTGGTGCCGGTGACCTTCAGGCCCGCCGACTTCAGCCACGAGGTCACCGCGGCGACCTGCGCCTTGGTGGCACCGAAGCGGGCCTGCGTCTGCTTGGCGCTGAGGTACTTGCCGTACGAGGCCGAGTTCGGGTCGGACACGGCCTTGGCGTACGCGGCCAGACCGGCAGCGTTCCGGCCGGCCAGGTAGACCCGGGCGGAGACCTGGGAGTTGTCGGACGAGGCCCCCTTGTCCGCCTTCGCCGTGGCCCACGCGGGCTTGGTGCCCGTGAGGGTGTCCCGGCTGGGACCGTCCGCGGCGTTGGCCGTGGGTATACCGAGCGCCAGCGCGCCGGCGAGCAGCGGCAGTGTTGCTGCCATGCTCACCCCGGCGCGCATGGTGGCGCGATTGGATCTCATAAAACCCCCTGCGATGCGGTTCGTCGCATGTGTGGTCGTTCGTGATGTGCGAGACCGTGTGCCGGAATTGAGGACGCACGGAATGGATCACGCTGGGGTCACTCTGGCGATGAACCGTTCATGCCAGGGGAATGAGAAGGCCAAGGAAACACCAAGTGGCCGCGAATAAAGGTTATTTGGGACGGTATGACGTCACCCTCGCCCCGGATGTAGGGATATCCCTCGTTTTCTTGTAAAGGGGTTCCCAACTTCTGTGAGCGTATTGCGACATCGGCGGGTTCGTGGTTCGACCCGGCGACGGTAAGCGCTTCGCGGCCCGGGGCGTGCGGGGGCTTTGGGGCGGTTGGAGTCCGAAGAGTCTCACCGGTGCAGTCAGGGGGAGGTGCCTGGGGTCGATCGCGTCATGAAGGACGGGTCGACGCCTGACGAGGGGGGCCGGGGTGGCAGGGGGGAGGGGGTGACGGCGACGGGTCCGGGATTCGACACCCCGGACCCGTTCACGCACAGCCGTTCACACGCGGCCGTTCACATCCAGCCGTCCTCGGCCTAGTCGCGGGCCTTCGCGCCCCGCTCCTTGAGCATGTCCGCCATCAGCTGGATCTCCGACTGCTGCGCGTCGACCATGCCCTGCGCGAGCTTCTTCTCCACGCCGACGGTGCACTTCGCGACGCAGCCCTCGGCCATGTGGATGCCGCCCTTGTGGTGGTCGGTCATCAACTGCAGGTAGAAGACCTCGGCCTGCTTGCCGTTCAGCGTGTTCAGCTTCTTCATCTCGGTGTTGGTCGCCATGCCGGGCATCAGCGCGCCGTCCTTGCCGGACGCCATGTCGCCCATGCCCATCCACGTCATGGGCCCGTCCGCCGACACCTTCGGCAGCTCCCACAGGTCGAGCCAGCCCAGCAGCATGCCGCGCTGATTGGCCTGCGTCTGCGCGATGTCGTACGCGAGCCGCCGCACCTCCACGTTGTCCGTACGGTCGCGCACGATGTACGACATCTCGACGGCCTGCTGGTGATGGACCGCCATGTCCCGCGCGAAACCCGCGTCCGCCGAGTCGGCCGACGGCACCTTCGTCCCCGAGGACCCCGAGCCGTCGCTCTCGGCGACCGCGTACGTGATCGCCCCGGCGGCCACCAGCACCGCCGCCGTGGTCCCCGCGATCCAGCCCACCTGGCGCATCTGGCTCACTGCGACAGGCCGTTGGTGCAGGCGGCGCCCGGCTCGGGCGTCTGCTTGCCCTGCACGAACTCCGAGAAGAACTTGTCGACGTTCGGGTCGCTCGCGCTCGTCACCGTGCGCTGCTTGCCCCACGCGTTCAGCATGATCGGGTCCTTCTGGTCCTCGACAGGGCTCATCAGGGTGTACGGCGTCTTCTTGACCTTCGCTTCGAGTGCCTTCACGTCGGCGTCGGAGGCCTTGCTGTTGTACGTCACCCACACCGCGCCGTGCTCCAGCGAGTGCACGGCGTTCATGTTGTTGATCGCCTTGCCGTAGACGTCGCCGTTGCAGTTCATCCACACCGGGTTGTGGTTGCCGCCGACCGGGGGCTCCATCGGGTATTTCACGGTCTTGGTGACGTGGTTGCGGGACAGCGTCCCCGACCAGGTCTCCACGCCGTCCTTACCCGTGACGAAGTGCCCCGAGCCGCCCTTCGAGTCCCTCGCCGAGGTGCTGCTGTCGTCGGACTGCGACTTGACCAGGACGACACCGCCGACGACGAGACCGGCGACTATGACCGTGCTGGCCGTGATCGTGAGGATCCGGTTACGACGCTCCCGGGCACGCTCGGCCTTGCGCATCTCTTCTATGCGCGCCTTGCGCTGCGCGGAGGTGGTGTTCTTGGCGGAACCCATGGCGAGTCCTTATGGGGATGGGACGGTCGGGTCCGCTGATCGTAATGGGGCGAGGGTGCCCAGTACGAAGGGAGGGCACAGAATGTCGAAAGGAGACACCCTGTGGCGCAGCCCCGCAAAGGCGGGAGGCGGCGCTGTTCGGATGAGCCGTGGATAATTTGAGCGGCAGATGCGTATTAACTACGCTGGTGCCATGAGGCTGCTGCGCTCCACCGACCTGGCCCTGCGTGTCCTGATGCGGCTCGCCGTCGCCGACGGGTCGACTCCCACCACCCGCGAGGTCGCCGCGGACATGGATGTCCCCTATACCCATGCCGCGAAGGTCGTCGCCGAGCTCCAGCACCTGGGACTGCTCGCGGCCCGCCGCGGCCGGGGCGGCGGCCTCGGCCTCACCGAAGCGGGGCGTACGGCTTCGGTCGGCGCGATCGTCCGCTCCTTCGAGGGCGACGGTGACGTGGTCGACTGCGAGGGGGCCGCGCCCTGCCCGCTCCACACCGGCTGCCGGCTGCGGCGTGCGCTGCGGCGGGCTCAGGAGGCGTTCTTCGCCTCGCTGGACCCACTGACGGTGGCGGACATGGTCGCCGCGCCCACGGGGCCGCTGCTGCTGGGAATCTCCGGCAGGCCGACCTCGGCTTCGACATCCGATGACGACTGACACCTAGCGAAATCTGCCATCTACCATCTGCCATCCGTCATCCCATCCGTCATCTGACGTCTGATAGCTGAAGTCCGCCGTCTGCTGTCTGCCGCCTGCCGTCAGTCATCCGCCTCAGCCCTGCGCAAGCCAGAGATCCGGCCCGAACACCTCGTAGTGAATGTCGGCCGGAGCCACCCCCTTGTCGATGAGCTGCCCCCGCACCGCCCGCATGAAGGGCAGCGGCCCGCACAGGTACGCGCGCGTCCCCGACGCGACGGCCACGGAGGAGAGGTCCGCGCGCCCGGGGCGGCCGGCGCCCTCGGCGTCCTGCTCGTACCAGAAGTGGACGGCGGCGTCCGCGAGCTTCGCCGCGTACGCCTCGTGGTCGGCGCGCAGCGCGTGGTCGGCGGGGGAGCGGTCGGCGTGGACGACCGTGACGGGGGCGCGGTGTCCGGTGAGCGCGAGCTGTTCCAGCATGGCGATCATGGGGGTGACGCCGATGCCGGCGGAGGCGAGCAGCACCGGCGCGTCCGTGTCGTCGAGCACCAGATCGCCGTACGGCGCGGAGAGCTCGATCGTGCTGCCGACGTACACACGCGTGTGGAGGTGGTTGGACACCTCGCCGTCGGGGCCCGAGGCCTCGCCCTGCACCCGCTTGACGCCGATCTGCCGTACGGGGGAGCCGGGGGCGCTGGAGAGGCTGTACTGGCGTATCTGGTGGGCGCCGTCCGGCAGCTCGACGCGTACGGACACGTACTGGCCCGCCCGGAAGTCCGGCAGCGGCCCCCCGTCGGCCGGGCGCAGCCGGAAGGTGGCGACGTCGGCGGTCTCCTCGACGCGTTCCACGACCTCCCAGACCCGCCACCCACCCCTCCCGTCGCCGTGCTGTGCGTACAGCCGCCGCTCGATGGCGATGAGGGCGTTCGCCATCAGCCAGTAGACCTCGTCCCAGGCGGCCTCGACCTCGGGCGTGACCGCGTCGCCGAGGACCTCGGCGATCGCCGCGAAGAGGTGCTCGCGCACGGTCGCGTACTGCTCGGGGGCGATCCCCAGGGAGGCGTGTTTGTGCGCGATGCGGTTCAGCAGCACGTCGGGGCGCTCGTCCGGCCGCTCGACGAGGTGGGTGGCGAAGGCGGCGATGGATCCCGCGAGGGCCCGGCGCTGGGTGCCGGAGGCCTGGTTGCCGCGGTTGAAGAGGTCGCGGAGCAGTTCCGGGTGGGCGGCGAAAAGCCCTTCGTAGAAGCGGTCGGCGATCTCGCCGATGGCGGCGCCGACGGCGGGGAGGGTGGCGTGGACCGTGGCGGCGGACTGCTCGGACAGCATGGGGGCTCCTCAAATGGCTGGGGCGGAAGGGGGCTTGCGGTCCCCGTTTCTGCCCTGCACAGTAATAAAACTTGCATCTGAGATACAAATTAAAGTTCACAGGGAGAGAGTCTGGGGGTCGGCCATTACAGACAGGCGGATGAGCAGGCAGTATGGGCACCAGAGCAGGACACCTGCCGTACGCGAGGCGTTCAGACCGCGGTCGCCCGGGCGATCATGGTCCGCAACGCGCATGAAATGGTGTTGTGGTGGGATGCTCAGGTGCCCCGACCGTCCCCGAGGCGTGGGAGCAGGCGACCTGACCAGCAAGGATGGGTGGAAGCGGAAGATGGACAAGCAGCAGGAGTTCGTGCTCCGGACACTGGAGGAGCGGGACATCCGGTTCGTTCGGCTGTGGTTCACGGACGTGCTGGGCTTCCTCAAGTCGGTGGCCGTGGCTCCGGCCGAGCTGGAGCAGGCCTTCGATGAGGGCATCGGCTTCGACGGCTCGGCCATCGAAGGTTTCGCCCGTGTGTACGAGTCCGACATGATCGCCAAGCCGGACCCGTCGACGTTCCAGGTGCTCCCGTGGCGCGCGGAGGCCCCCGGCACGGCCCGCATGTTCTGCGACATCCTGATGCCGGACGGCTCCCCGTCCTTCGCGGACCCGCGCTACGTCCTCAAGCGCGCCCTCGCGAAGACCTCCGACCTGGGCTTCACCTTCTACACCCACCCGGAGATCGAGTTCTTCCTGCTGAAGGACCGCCCGCTGGACGGCTCGCGCCCGACCCCGGCCGACAACTCCGGCTACTTCGACCACACCCCGCAGAACGTCGGCATGGACTTCCGCCGCCAGGCGATCACCATGCTGGAGTCGATGGGCATCTCGGTCGAGTTCTCCCACCACGAGGGCGCCCCCGGCCAGCAGGAGATCGACCTGCGCTACGCAGACGCGCTCTCCACGGCCGACAACATCATGACGTTCCGCCTGGTCATGAAGCAGGTCGCGCTGGAGCAGGGCGTCCAGGCGACGTTCATGCCCAAGCCCTTCTCCGAGCACCCCGGCTCCGGCATGCACACGCACCTCTCCCTCTTCGAGGGCGACCGCAACGCGTTCTACGAGTCGGGCTCGGAGTACCAGCTGTCGAAGGTCGGCCGCTCCTTCATCGCGGGCCTGCTGAAGCACGCGGCGGAGATCTCCGCCGTCACCAACCAGTGGGTCAACTCCTACAAGCGCATCTGGGGCGGCTCGGAGCGCACCGCGGGCGCCGGCGGCGAGGCCCCCTCGTACATCTGCTGGGGCCACAACAACCGCTCCGCGCTCGTCCGCGTCCCGATGTACAAGCCCGGTAAGACCGGGTCCGCGCGCGTCGAGGTCCGCTCCATCGACTCGGGCGCGAACCCGTACCTGGCCTACGCCCTGCTCCTGGCCGCCGGCCTGAAGGGCATCGAGGAGGGCTACGAGCTCCCGCCCGGCGCCGACGACGACGTCTGGGCCCTCTCCGACGCCGAGCGCCGCGCGATGGGCATCGAGCCCCTGCCCCAGAACCTCGGCGAGGCCCTCACCCTCATGCAGCGCAGCGAACTGGTCGCCGAGACCCTCGGCGAACACGTCTTCGACTTCTTCCTCCGCAACAAGAAGTCGGAGTGGGAGGAGTACCGCTCCGAGGTCACCGCCTTCGAGCTCCGCAAGAACCTGCCGGTGCTGTAGGCGCAGGTCAGCAACAGTTTTCGACGCGCGCACGTAGGGCCGACGGTCAGGAACCGTCGGCCCTGCGGCGTCTCGGCGGCCCGGGGCCGTGTCCGGGCCCTCACGGCGCTGAATCGGTGCCCGTGTACCTGTCCAGGTGGAGCAGGAGGAGTGCGCCCGGCGGCCGCACGGCGGAGCCCGCTCCGCGGACCCTCGGGACGCCCGGCGCAGGGCTCCGCGAGATGCCCTACCCCTCGTCCTCGTCGCAGGTTTTGTCGTAGGCGGCCTCGTAAGCCGATGTGTAACCCGCCTTGTACTTCGAGTTCGACTGCTTCGGGGCGAAGCTCTTCTTGTAGTTGCAGTCGTTGCCGTCCTGCGCCCCGGCCGCCGCTCCGTCCTTCTTGCCCTGTTCGAAGGCTGTACGTGTCTTCGTGGGCTTAGGGGTGGGCTTAGGGGTTGGGGCCGGCGGTGCGGACACCACCGAGACGTCCGAAGCCTGCGACAGGGCCGCGGGCGAGATCGTCAGGGCTGCGGCCGCGATGAGGGGGCTTGCCAGTAGTGCGATGGTTCGTTTCGCGCGCATAGCGATCTTCTCCCTGCGAAACTGGTAAGCGGAGACGGTGCCCCGCCCCGGTCGGAGCATCACTCACGCGGTTTCGGACCAGGGAGCGGAATCTGCAGCGCGATGCGCTGGGCACGGTGGGTCCGGTGAATTCCGGCTTCTGACGCCCACTTTTCCGCTTGCTCGCTACGTGGTGTCAGTAGTTCGACCGTAACGAGCCTCGTCCGATGTGTCCACTTATGGCCCGACCCCTTTGAGGCCGCGAGTCGGTCCATCCGGATCGAGGAACTCGGTAACGGGTGCTTGGTCGGGCGCCGTTGCCGTCCGACCGTGCTGCCCTGCGGAGGCTCGCCAAGGCTTCGACCACCGATGAGCCCAGCTCGCCGCTGCGTCACGTCATCCCCCGGCAGTACAACACCCTCGAACAGGCCGGACCGTCGGGCTTCCGTCAAGTCCCTCTCCGGCAGCTGCTCGGAGGGGGCATCGTCCTCTGCGGCCATTCCCCTTGGCTCATCCGCCCGTCATCTCGGACGCTCCTCGACCGGGGTTGCCCCGGGCGCTCGCCAACGCCCGGACGTTCCATGGTCTGGCCGCGGCTTTGGCGGTGACCCGGGCGCGCAAGGCATCGCGGACGGTGGGCCATTCGTCGGCGAGCAGGCTGTAGTAGAGGGAGTCGCGGCGGGTGCCGTCCGGGCGGCGCATATGGCTGCGCAGGGTTCCTTCGTGGACCAGGCCGAGGCGGGCCAGGGCCTGCTGGGACCGCACGTTGAGGTTGTCGGTGCGCAGGGCCAGCCGGGCCAGGCGCAGGTCTTCGAAGGCGTGGGCGAACAGCAGCAGTTTGGACTCGACGTTGTAGGGGCCGCCCCAGCAGGAACGGTCGAACCAGGTCGCGCCGATCTCGGTGCGGCTCTCGGCCAGGTCGAGGTCGTACATGCTGGTCGAACCGATCACGGTGCCGTCGGCACGGCGCTGCACCGTGAAGCAGCGCCGCGTCGGATCGGCCGTCATCTCGCCGAGCCACTCGCGCAGTTGGGCCACGGTCTCGGGTCGTGCCCGGGGCATCCACCGCCAGACCTCGGGGTCGGACGCCGACGGGAAGAGGGCCTCGGCGTGGTCGGGAGACAGGCGGACGAGGCGGACGACGGTGCCCTCAAGCGGCTGGTTGGTCACCGGAGCAGAATAATCCGGTGGCCGGTGGCGATCTCCTTCTCGCGGGCCGCCGGGCCTTCCCCATGGGCCTTCCCCATGGGCCTTCCCCATGGGCCTTCCCCATGGGCCTCCTCGTTGGAGTGCGACAGGGGCCGTACGGCGTCACGCCGTCACCTTCGTGAGGAACGCCGCCAGGTTCGTCACCGTTCGTTGGATCTTCTCCTCCAGCGTGAGTGACTCGTGGAGGCGGGCGCCGGCGCCCGCCTCCTTCTTGCCTCGTACGTACAGGGAGCAGGAGAGGTCGCTGCATATGTAGGCGCCGACCGAGTTGCCCTGCTGGCCGGCCTTGCCCGCCTTCGGGGCGACCATCAGGGAGACGCCGCCGGTGTGGGTGGTCAGGCACATCGAGCACATGCTGCGCCGGGTCTGCCAGGAGGTGGGGCTGGGGCTGCGCAGGACCAGGGCCTTCGGGTGGCCGTTCAGTTCGAGGACGAGGTAGGTGCGTTCGGGGGACTGGGGGTCTCGCCAGCCGAGGTAGTCCAGGTCGTCCCAGGGGTGGTCGGCCAGGTCGCGTGGGACGGACAGGCGCTTCGCCTCGCCCTTGGTGCAGTTCACGAACGCGGCGCGGATCTCTTGTTCGGTCAGCGGCTTCATGGGATGCATGGTAAATTGCCTAAAGGTGTTAGGCAAATGCATTAGTTGTTGTGGTGAATGGGAGGATGGTTATGGCGCGTGTCGGGCTGACCACGGAACGTCTGGTCCTCGCGGGGGCGGAGCTGGCCGACGAGGTCGGGTTCGACCAGGTGACCGTCTCGGAGCTCGCCAGGCGCTTCGACGTGAAGGTCGCGAGCCTGTACTCGCACGTGAAGAACTCCCAGGACCTCAAGACCCGGATCGCCCTGCTCGCCCTGGAGGAACTCGCCGACCGGGGCGCCGCCGCGCTGGCCGGACGGGCCGGTAAGGACGCCCTGGCCGCTCTCGCGAACGTCTACCGCGACTACGCCCGGGAGCATCCCGGCCGCTATGCCGCCGCCCAGTTCAGGCTCGATCCGGCGACGGCCGCCGCCAGCGCCGGTGGGCGGCACGCGCAGATGACGCGGGCGATCCTGCGTGGCTACGCGCTGACGGAGCCGGACCAGACACACGCCGTTCGGCTGCTGGGCAGCTTCTTCCACGGCTACGTCAGCCTGGAGATGGGGGGAGGGTTCAGCCACAGCGCCCCCGACACGCAGGAGACCTGGGTGCGGATGCTGGACGCCCTCGACGCGCTGCTGTGCAACTGGCCCGCGAACGCAGCGGCGACAACGCGACAGCAGTGACAGCCACCGGGTCCCCATCCGCCCCCTGATCGTCCCGTCGGAATCGTCCTGCCGGAATCGTCTCGCCGGTCGATTCCGGCACCCGAGAGCTTTGACGGAGACACCGAGACCATGACCACCGACCACGACTGGATCACCACACCCATCACCGCCGACCTCCTGCGCGGTGCCCTCGACCTGGAGCCCACCGAACGCGGTGTCCTCCCGCACCGCCTGCCCGCCCGGGCCCGCAGGCAGATCCCCGACGGACAGCTCGCCATGGCCGAGGCCCAGCCCTCCGGCGTACGGCTGGTCTTCCGTACCCGGGCCACCGCCGTCGAGCTGGACACGTTGCCCACCAAGCTCGTCTACGTGGGCGCGCCGCCTCGTCCGGACGGGGTGTACGAGTGGGTCGTCGACGGCCGGCCGGCGGGGCGGGCGAGCGTGATCGGCGGCAATGCGATGACCATCGACATGGTCACCGGAGCGGCCTCGACCCGGCCGGGAGCGGTCGGGACCCTCCGTTTCGACGGTCTGTCCGACGGCGTCAAGGACGTCGAGATCTGGCTGCCGCACAACGAGACCACCGAACTCGTCGCCCTGCGCACCGACGCCCCCGTCGAGCCCGCGCCGGACCGGGGACGCAAGGTGTGGCTGCATCACGGCAGCTCCATCAGTCACGGTTCCGACGCCGCCGGGCCCACCTCCACCTGGCCCGCGCTCGCCGCCTCCCTCGCCGGTGTGGAACTGATCAACCTGGGGCTGAGCGGGAGCGCTCTGCTCGATCCGTTCACCGCGCGGGCCATGAGGGACACCGCCGCCGATCTGATCAGCGTCAAGATAGGGATCAACCTGGTCAACACCGATGCGATGCGGTTGCGTGCCTTCGGCCCGGCGGTGCACGGCTTTCTCGACACCGTCCGTGACGGGCATCCCACCACGCCGCTGTTGGTCGTCTCGCCTCTTCTCTGTCCCCTCCACGAGGACACGCCCGGGCCCACCGCCCCGGACCTCTCCGATCTCGGTGCGGGGCGGGTGCGGTTCCTGGCCATGGGAGATCCGGCGGAGCGCGCCAGCGGGAAACTGACGTTGCGTGTCATCCGCGACGAGCTGGCCCGGATCGTGGAACAGCGGGCGGCCGAGGATCCGAAGCTGCACCACCTGGACGGCCGGGACCTCTACGGCGAGGCCGACTTCGCCGAGTTGCCGCTGCCCGACCGGCTCCACCCGGACGCCGCCACCCACCGCCGTATCGGCGAACGCTTCGCCGAGCTGGCCTTCACCGCCCAGGGCGCCTTCGCCTAGTTCACGTACGCCTTCGCCTGGTTCCCGTACGCCGTCGGCTAGTTCACGTACGCGGGAGACACCGCCGCGGTGCTGATGCGGCGCGGCTTGCCCGTGCCGTCGGACGGGACGGTGTAGAGGTCGGCTCCGTAGTCGCCGGGGAGGGCGTAGACGATCGTGCGGTCGTCGCGCCAGACCGCCTGGTCGTCGACGCTGCGGGACTCGGCCAGCGGGGTTTCGCGCATCGTGCGCAGGTCGAGGACGTACAGGTGCCAGGGGGCGTCCTTCGACAGGCCCGGCACGCGCTTCTTGTAGGCGACGCGCGTGCCGTCGGGGGAGAGGGACGGGCATTCGACGTTGGTGTGCAGGGTCGTGACGGTGCGGGCCCGGAGGTCTCCTCGGACCAGGTACGTCCTGCCCTTCGTCGCCAGCGTCGCGTAGAACGTGCGGTCGTCGGCCGCGAACGTGACGCCCCAGAAGTTGATGTCCGCCGCGTGGTACGTCCTGCCGTCCTTCACGACGCGGAACGCCTCCACGGAGGGGGTCAGTTTCCCCGTTCTCGTGTCCACGATCGCCGCGCGCGTGGAGAAGTTCGTCCCCGCGTACGAGTCGCCGCCGACGAAGGCCGTCCACGCGGCGTACCGGCCGCTGGGGGAGACGCGGGCGCGGGACGGGATGCCGGGGACGTCGTAGCGGGCCGACTCGCGCAGGCGCGTGTCGAGGATGACGGCCCGGTAGGTGTCCTGGACCGGGCCGTGCACCGACTGGAGACAGACGCCGGTGCCCGCGGCCGCGTAGAAGCGGAGGCACTTGACCTTCGACGCCGTGCGGGGCCCCGAGGGGTTCGACGCCGGGACCGTCGTCAGTTCGTCGCGGTGCGGGCCCCAGGCCATGTTCCGGAAGATCATGCGGCTCCCGGACCCGGTGGCGAGCGCGACCGTGCCCCCGGTGATCCTCGGGCCGCCGGGCTGGGTCTGGTTCTTGCGGTCCGCGCGGGCCGAGGCGTGCAGGACGGAGGCCGTGGCCACGCCCGCCAGCACGACCAGCGCCGAGATCAGGACCAGGATGCGGGCACGAAGGGTCATGCGAGGCCTTCTGAAGGTGCGGAGGGGGTGGGACGGCGGAGTGTGAGCGCGAACAGGGCGCAGAGTGCCAGCGCCACCGTCGACGCCGTGAGCGCCGTACGGTCGCCCCAAGCCGTCCACGCCGCGCCGAAGCCGAGCGAGCAGACGAATCGGGCCAGGGCCTGGCCCGTCTGGACGAGGGCGAGACCGGACGAGCGCAGTTCCTCGGGCACGCTCTCCGAGGCCACCGCCATCAGCACGCCGTCGGTGGCGGCGTAGAAGCAGCCGTGCAGGAGCAGGACGGCGTAGGGCAGTGCCGTTCCGTGCCAGGAGGTGAGCAGGAGGGCGTACGCGAGGAGCAGGGCGCCGTGGCCGGCCAGGAACACCCGCCAGCGGCCGACCCGGTCCGCGAGGCGGCCGAGCGGGACGGCCAGGAGCAGGAACGCCGCCGCCGTGCCGAGGGGCAGCAGCGCGAACCAGCGGTCCGGTACGCCCAGGCGCCGCTGGAGGAGCAGGTAGACGAAGGAGTCGCTGACCGTCGCGAGGCCCAGGAGGAGCGCGCAGAGGGTGACGCGGCGCAGGTCGGGGCGGGCGAGGAGGGCGAGGGCCGCGCGCAGGGTGGGGCGGGGTGCGGTGTCCCCGGAGGTCTTCTGCGGTGCCGTCTGGGTTCCTGCCCTTGTCGCTGTCGTACGCGCACCGTTCGGCACGAACAGCACCAGGACCAGTACGCCCACCACCGCCACGCAGAAGCTCACCGTGAACACCGCGTCGTACCCGTCGACCGTGGCCCGCAGGATCAGGAAGGCCACGAGGGGACCGAACAGCGCGCCCGCCGTGTCCATCGCCCGGTGCACGCCGAACGCGCGCCCCCGTGTCTCCGGCGTGCTCGACAGTGAGATCAGCGCGTCGCGTGGGGCCGTGCGCAGGCCCTTGCCGGTGCGGTCGGCGGCCAGGATCAGGCCGATCGGGGTGAGCGTGTGGGCCAGGAGCAGCAGGGGCTTGCAGGCCGCCGAGAGGGCGTAGCCGAAGCCCGCCACCCACTTGTGGCGGCCGCCGCCGCGGTCGGCCAGGTGGCCCCCGATCAGCCGGACGAGTGCCGAGAAGCCGTTGTAGATGCCGTCCAGGAGGCCGAAGCCCAGCGGTGACAGGCCGAGGCCCGTCACCAGGTACAGGGGCAGTACCGCCGTGACCATCTCCGAGGAGACGTCGGTGATGAGACTGACCGTGCCGAGCGCCAGCACCGTGGGCGCGACCGCGGCACGGCGCCGTCCGGCACGAGGCCGGACGGCGCCTTCCGCGGACGCCGCACTCGTGGAGGCGCGGCTGTCCGCCACGTACATCTCAGGACGTCCAGATGCCGGTGATGTCCTTGCCGGAGGCGGCGTTGCCCGCGTGTGTCGACAGGCCCTGCGAGTCCTCCAGGGTGCGCAGCAGGTCGTAGTGGTTGTAGGTGGTCGAGCTGGTGGATCCCGCGGTCACCTGCTGGCCGTAGAACACGGTCGGGATCTTGTTGCCGCTGAGCCGGTTGTCCTCGTCGAAGGTGACGACGAGCAGGCTGTTGTGGGTCTTGGCCCAGGTCGCGTACGCGCCCAGCTTGTTCTTCAGCCAGGTGTCACCGGTCGACACCGAGCAGTCGTGCATGTCGCTGCACAGGTTGGGGACCACGAAGGAGACCTGCGGAAGCGTCGTGTAGTCCGTCGGGAACTGGGTGAAGGTCTTCGCGGTCGACGTCGGTACGTTGCTGAAGCCGAACCACGGGTTGTGCTTCCGCGCGTAGTTGCCGCTGCTGCACGTCGTGGAGCCCTGGCTGGGCAGCGTCTCGTTGTAGCTGGCCCAGGTCCTGCCCGCCGCGATCACCTCGGAGGCGAGGTTCGCGGCGGAGGAGAAGCCGGGGGTGACACAGCTGTCGTCCGTGACGCCCTGGGTGGAGCCGGAGAAGAGGGCGTAGTAGTTGGGCTGGCTCGGGTGCGTCAAGGCGTACGACGAGGTGAGGTTGGCGCCGCCGGTCTTGAGCGAGTTGATGTACGGGGCGCTGGAGGAGCCGATCACCTGGCTGTACGCGTGGTTCTCGAAGACCACGACGACCACGTGGTCCGGGGTCGGCACCCCGGCCGCGGCGTGCGCGGTGGTGGAGCCGCCGAGGCCGGTCCACAGGCCCACCGCGGCTGCGGTGAAGGCGAGGGCGGACGCCACGACGGCACGACTGCGGCGGTACACGTTTCTGCCGGACACTTCAGACCTCCGGTGGGGGGGAAGGCGACGGTGGCGGTGCGGACAGAGCATGCACACGCCAACATTCCCCTGTGCCAAGGCACCCAACCGGCGGGGTGAAGACCTGATGAACTGCTCACCTCCCGGCCTGCGCGGTCGTCGCCACCCCGCTCGCCTTCCTTCTTTTCCTGCCCTCCTCGCCGCTCGCACGGGCCGCATCCGAGGACACCTCCCACGGAAGCCGGTTCCGGTGCGGGGCGCCACCGTGGGGACCGGGGTTAGGCTCGGGCTCGTACGACCTTGATCGGACCGGTCGTGCGACCTGATCCGACGGGAGGGCCCAGGATGATGGCGCCGGGGCGCAGGAGCAGTACCTTCACGCGGCTGCTGCGACACGGTTTCACCGATCCGTCGGCCGCCGAGCGGCTCCTGGACGGCGCGGAGCTCGAGCCCGTACGGTCCGATCCGGTGCTCCTCGACGCGCTCGGCGCCACCGCCGACCCCGATCTCGCCCTGCTCGGGCTCGTCCGGCTCGTCGAGGCGCAGGACGGTCACATCGCCGAGCGGGAACTCCTCGACACCCTGATCGCGGCCAAGCCGCTGCGCGACCGGCTGCTCGGCGTCCTCGGTGCCTCCGCCGCCCTCGCCGACCACCTCGCCCGGCACCCGCGCGACTGGCAGGAGCTCGTGACGTACGAGCCGCAGGACCTCCATCCCGGGGTACGGGAGTTCGAGCGGGGGCTGGCGCAGGCGACCGATCCCGTCGCCCTGCGCGTCGCCTACCGGCGCTGCCTGCTGTCCATCGCCGCACGTGACGTGTGCGGCACCACCGACCTCGCCCAGACCGCCGCCGAACTCGCCGACCTCGCCACGGCCACCCTGCGCGCCGCGCTCGCCATCGCCGGCCGCGCCGCGCCCGACGACGCCGCGCTGTGCAGGCTCGCGGTGGTCGCGATGGGGAAGTGCGGGGGGCACGAGCTGAACTACGTGTCCGACGTCGATGTCATCTTCGTGGGGGAGGCGGTGGAAGGGGCTGACGAGCGCAAGGCGCTGCAGGCCGCCACCCGGCTCGCCTCCCACATGATGCGGATCTGTTCCGAGACCACCGTCGAGGGCAGCATCTGGCCCGTCGACGCGAATCTGCGGCCCGAGGGGCGGAACGGGCCGCTGGTACGGACCCTGAGCAGTCACCTCGCCTACTACCAGCGGTGGGCCAAGACCTGGGAGTTCCAGGCCCTGTTGAAGGCGCGGCCCGTGGCCGGGGACCTCGGACTCGGCGAGGAGTACGTGGCCACGCTGGCGCCCCTGGTGTGGCACGCCGCCGAGCGGGAGAACTTCGTCGCCGACGTACAGAAGATGCGGCGGCGGGTCGTGGAGAACATCCCCGTCGCCGAGATCGAGCGCGAGCTGAAACTCGGACCGGGGGGACTGCGCGATGTCGAATTCGCCGTGCAGCTCCTCCAGTTGGTGCACGGGCGGGCCGACACCTCGCTGCGCAGCGGGACCACGCTGGACGCGTTGAAGGCACTCGCGGCCGGTGGGTATGTCGGGCGGGCCGACGCCGTGCAGCTCGACGACGCCTATCGGTTCCTGCGGTCCATGGAGCACCGGATACAGCTCTACCGGCTGCGGCGGACCCATCTGGTGCCCGAGGACGATGCCGATCTGCGGCGCATCGGGCGGTCGCTCGGGCTTCGGGCCGATCCCGTCGTCGAGCTGAACCGTGAGTGGAAGCGGCATGCGGCTGTCGTACGGCGGCTGCACGAGAAGCTGTTCTACCGGCCGCTGCTGGACGCCGTGGCCCAACTCGCCCCGGGCGAGAGCCGACTGAGTCCGAACGCGGCGCGGGAGCGGCTCGTCGCCCTCGGGTACGCCGATCCGGCCGCTGCGCTGCGGCATTTGGAGGCGCTGGCTTCCGGTGTCTCGCGGAAGGCCGCGATCCAGCGGACCCTGCTGCCCGTGCTGTTGGGGTGGTTCGCGGATTCCGCCGACCCCGACGCCGGGTTGCTGAACTTCCGCAAGGTGTCGGACGCCCTGGGCAAGACCCCTTGGTATCTGAGGCTGTTGAGGGACGAAGGGGCCGCGGCGGAGAACCTGGCGCGGGTGCTGTCGGCCGGGCGGCTCGCTCCGGACCTGCTGATGCGGGCGCCGGAGGCCGTCGCGCTGCTCGGCGACGGGGACGGGGGCGGGCTCGAACCGCGCGGCCGTGCCCATCTGGAGCAGGAGATCCTTGCCGCGGTGAGGCGGGCCGACGGGGGCGAGCAGGCGGTGACCGCCGCGCGTGGTGTGCGGCGGCGGGAGCTGTTCCGTACGGCCGCCGCGGACATCGTCGCCTCGTACGGCACCGAGGAGACGCCGGCCGTCGCCGATCAGGGCGCGCTGGTGGATCAGGTGGGCGGGGCGGTGTCCGACCTGACGGCGGCGACGCTGGCCGGGACTCTGCGGGCCGTGGTGCGGGACAGGTGGGGGGACACGCTGCCCACGCGGTTCGCCGTCATCGGGATGGGGCGGTTCGGGGGGCACGAGCTCGGTTACGGGTCCGATGCGGATGTGCTGTTCGTGCATGAGCCCCGGGAGGGTGTCGACGAGCAGGAGGCATCCCGGGCGGCCAACGCGGTCGTCTCGGAGATGCGGCGGTTGCTTCAGGTCTCCAGTGCGGATCCGCCCTTGCTGATCGACGCCGATCTGCGGCCCGAGGGGAAGTCCGGGCCGTTGGTGCGGACGCTGAACTCCTACGGGGCGTACTACCGGCGGTGGTCGTTGGTGTGGGAGTCGCAGGCCCTCTTGCGGGCCGAGTTCGTCGCGGGGGACGAGGAACTGGGGCGGCGGTTCATCGAGCTGGTCGATCCGTTGCGGTATCCCGCGGAGGGGCTCGGCGACGACGCCGTACGGGAGATCCGGCGGCTGAAGGCCCGGATGGAGTCGGAGCGGATGCCCCGCGGGGCCGATCCGACGCTGCACACCAAGCTGGGGCGGGGCGGGCTGTCCGACGTGGAGTGGACCGTGCAGCTGTTCCAGTTGCAGCACGGGTGGGTGGAGCCGGGGCTGCGGACCACTCGGACACGGGAGGCGCTGGGCGCGGCGTGCGCGGCGGAGCTGGTGTCCGGAGAGGACGCCGTCATCCTGGACGAGGCGTGGGTGCTGGCCACGCGGGTGCGCAACGCGGTGATGCTGGTACGGGGGCGGGCCGGGGACACGTTTCCTTCCGACGGGCGTGAACTCGCCGCGGTCGGGCGGTACTTGGGGTACGGGCCCGGTCATGTCGGCGACATGCTCGAGGACTACCGGCGGATCACTCGGCGGGCTCGGGCCGTGGTGGAGGTGCTGTTCTACGGGGCGTGAGCCATGGGGGTCTGCGGCATGGTGGGCGGGTCGGGGCCGTGCCGGTACGTCAGCCCGTCGCCGCCGGATCAGGCGTTTCCCTGTGGGGAGCCGCTTCCAGGCCCGGACGTAAGCGACGGGCTTTGACTTACCGGCACGGCCCCTTCCGTCCGGGGGCGGGTGCGGGTGGCTGCCACTCCGGCCAGGACCACCGCCATGCCCGCCAGGGTGCGGGGGCCGAGCGTCTCGTTCAGGACCAGGGCGCCGAGTGTCACGGACACGACGGGGAGCAGGTAGCCGACCGTGGCCGCGCTGGTGGGGCCCTCCTCGGCGATCATGCGGTAGTTGAGGTAGAAGGTCAGGCCGGTGGAGAAGACACCGAGGACGGTGACGGCCAGCAGAGCCGTGCTGTCGGGGTGGGTGGGGGCCGCCGTGGGGAGGGCCAGGGTCGTCCAGGCCGTGGCCATGAGGAGTTGGGCCGCCGATACGGCCAGGGGGGCGCCGCGCGGGGTGAGGTGGCGGGCCATGTAGGTGAAGGCGATCGCATAGCTGGCCGCGGCGGCCAGGAGGGCTCCGGCGCCCCAGCCGGCCAGGCCGCCGTGCTGCCAGGGGGCGAAGATCAGCAGGACGCCCGCGAAGCCGAGGAACAGACCGGCCAGGCGCAGGGGGTGGAGGGCGCGGTCCGTGCCGAGAACCGCGCCCAGGAGGAGCGACCAGAGGGGAGTGGTCGCGTTCATGACGCCCGCGATCCCCGAGTCGACCGTCTGCTCGCCGAGTGCGAAGAGGGCGAAGGGGATCGCGTTGCAGAACAGCGCCGCGACGGTCACATGGAGCCAGAGGGCGCGGGAGCGGGGGAGGCGCTGGCGCGCCCCGCGGGCCAGGAGCAGGAGGACCGCCGTGCCCAGGGCGCAGCGCGTGACGGTGAGGTGGGCGGGGGACAGGCCGTGGTCCAGGGCCACCTTGATCCAGAGGAAGCCGGAGCCCCAGAGGAGCGCCAGGGTGGCCATACGGAGAGAGGAACGGGGAGAGGAACGGAGGGGGGAGGTGGCTGGGGGGCTTGGCATGCGTCCTACCGTCCGTGGTTTTTGGTTTGAGGACAAGTGAAGTGTTTTGCATGCACTGTTAAGGTGTGCTTCATGCTTGATGTGCGGCGTATGCAGGTGCTGCGGGCTGTGGTCAGCAGCGGGTCGGTGACGGCGGCCGCGGCGGATCTGGGGTACACGCCGTCCGCCGTCAGCCAGCAGATCGGGGCGCTGGAGAAGCAGGCGGGGACCGAGCTGCTGGAGCGGGTCGGGCGCGGGGTGCGGCCCACCGCGGCGGGGCTGCTGCTGACCGAGTACGCGGACGCCATCGGGCGGCAGGTCGCCGAGGCGGAGATCGCCCTCGCGGATCTGCGGGCGGGGCGGACGGGGCGGCTCGCGGTGCGGTACTTCGCCACGGCCGGGGCCGCACTGGTCGCTCCCGCCGTCGCGCGGTTTCGGCGTGAGCATCCCGGCGTACGGGTGGAGTTGAAGCTGATCGATGTGGAGGATCCGCTGCCCGACGTGAAGGAGGGGCGGGCCGATCTGGCCCTGGTGGTGCGGGCCGACGGTACCGGTCCCGAAGGCATACGGCTCGAACGTCTGCTCGATGATCCGTACCGGGTCGTGCTGCCCAGGGGCCATCGGCTCGCGGGGCGGCGGCTGCTCGAACTGGCGGAGCTGGCCGATGAGCCGTGGGTCGGGAGCGAGTGGCCGGGGCCCTGTCTCGACGCCCAGTTGGACGCCTGTGCGACTGCCGGGTTCCGGCCCTCGTTCGCGGTGCAGAGCGAGGACTACGCCACCGCTCAGGGATTCGTGGCGGCCGGGCTCGGAGTGAGTCTGATTCCCCGGCTCGGGCTGGGGAGCCGGCACCCTGGTGTGGTGGTGCGGAAGGTGCGCGCCCCCGAGCCGGTGCGGGTCCTTTACGCGGCGGTACGGGAAGCGGGTCCCGGCGCGGCCGAGCGGCCGGCGCTGCGCGGACTGCTGGACGCGCTCCGGGGCGCGGCCCACCCCGACCGGTGACGGCTCACGCCGAGTGGCGAGGGCCGCGAGACGGGACGTATCGCCCCGGCGGACGGCGAACGGGCCCGTCGGTCACCGACGGGCCCGTGCGACGACAGCTCAGGGTGTCAGGTCTCCAGCGGCACCAGGGGCGCGCCACGCGTTCCGGGAACCCAGCGGGGCAGGGCGTACGGCAGAGTGCCGTACCAGAGGCGGGCGACCGTGAAGCCGAAGGTCAGGCACAGCATGCCGCCCACCGCGTCCAGCCAGAAGTGGTTGGCGGTGGAGACGATGACCAGCAGCGTGGCCGCCGGGTAGAGCAGGCCCAGGACGCGCACCCACGGCACCGAGGCCAGGGCGAAGATGGTCAGACCGCACCACAGGGACCAGCCGATGTGCATCGACGGCATCGCGGCGTACTGGTTCGACATGTGCTTGAGGTCCCCGGAGGCCATGGAACCCCACGTGTGGTGGACGACCACCGTGTCGACGAAGTCGCCGCCGTTCATCAGGCGGGGCGGGGCCAGCGGGAAGAAGTAGTAGCCGAGCAGGGCCACCGCCGTGGTGGCGAAGAGCGCGAGGCGCGCCGCCGCGTACCGGCCGGGGTGGCTGCGATAGAGCCACACCAGGACACCGAGCGTCACGACGAAGTGCAGCGTCGCGTAGTAGTAGTTCATCCCGATGATCAGCCATGTCGCCGAGTTCACGGCGTGGTTGACCGACTGCTCGACGGCGATCCCGAGATGGTGCTCCATGCGCCACAGCCAGTCGGCGTTGCGCAGCGCCTCCTGCTTCTGCTCGGGCACGGCGTTGCGGATCAGTGAGTACGTCCAGTAACTCACGGCGATGAGCAGGATCTCGAACCAGAAGCGGGGGCGACGCGGGGTGCGCAGCCGGCGCAGGAACGCCTTCCCCGCGTTCTCCTCCGCGACGGGGCGTGGAGCGGCCCGGTCCTGGCCTTCCAGTGTCGTCACGGTCGTCTCACCCATAGGCACAAAGTCTGCCAGAAAAGCGTTCCGCGACCGATCATCCCTTGGTTGGGTCCTGGCCGCACGTTCTACGACGGGAGGAGTCCTACGCGCAACGTATGCGCTCCTCCTTAGGGACGATTCCGGTCCCCAGGGGCCGAAGCGGTCGAACCGCGCACCACCAGTTCCGGCATGAACACGAATTCACTGTGCGGCGCCGGAGTTCCACCGATCTCCTCCAGCAACGTCCGCACGGCAGCCTGTCCCATGGCCGGGACCGGCTTGCGGATCGTCGTCAGGGGTGGGTCGGTGAAGGCGATCAGGGGGGAGTCGTCGAAGCCGACGACCGATATGTCCTTCGGCACCTCCAGGCCCCGCTGCCGAGCCGCCCTTATCGCGCCGAGGGCCATCATGTCGCTCGCGCAGACCACCGCCGTGCACGCCCGGTCCATGAGGGCGGTGGCCGCGGCCTGACCGCCCTCCAGGGTGTACAACGAGTGCTGGACCAGTCGCTCCTCGATGTCGGCCGGGCTCAGCCCCAACTGCTCCTGCATCGTGCGCACGAAGCCCTCGATCTTCCGCTGCACGGGCACGAACCGCTTCGGACCCAGGGCGAGTCCGATGTTGGTGTGCCCGAGCGAGACGAGGTGCGTGACCGCGAGGGCCATCGCCGCGCGGTCGTCCGGGGAGATGAAGGGCGCCTGGACCTTCGGCGAGAAACCGTCGACCAGGACGAACGGGACGCCCTGGGCGCGCAGCTGCTCGTAGCGCTGCATGTCCGCCGAGGTGTCGGCGTGCAGACCGGAGACGAAGATGATGCCGGCGACGCCCCGGTCCACCAGCATCTCCGTCAGCTCGTCCTCGGTGGAGCCGCCCGGTGTCTGGGTGGCGAGGACCGGGGTGTAGCCCTGACGGGTCAGGGCCTGGCCGATGACTTGCGCCAGGGCCGGAAATATGGGGTTCTCCAGCTCCGGGGTGATCAGGCCCACCAGGCCTTCGCTGCGCTGCCGCAGCCGGACCGGACGCTCATAGCCCAGGACGTCGAGCGCGGCCAGGACGGACTGGCGGGTGGTCGCGGCGACGCCCGGCTTCCCGTTCAGGACGCGGCTGACAGTCGCCTCGCTGACCCCCGCCTGGGCTGCGATGTCGGCAAGCCGTGTGGTCACAGGATTGGACTGTACCGGTCGCATCTCAGACTGCCCACCAGACCGTTGAATCTGCGGGCAGTTCGGTCGTTTCGGTACCCGGCTCGACGTCCGCGCCGGCGAGCAGCAACGTGCCGGGAGTAGGGAAGGGGACGGGGGCCGCGGTGAGGTTCACCGTGCAGACGAAGGAGCCCTCGGCGGTGTCCCGGCGGAAGGCGAGGACCCCGTCGGGCGTCGGCAGCCAGGTCACCTGGCGGCCCGCGCCGAGCGCCGGGTGCTCGCGGCGCACGGCGAGCGCGCTGCGGTAGAACTCCAGCGTCGAGGTGGGGTCGCCCTCCTGCGCCTCGACCGTGAGGTTCTTCCAGGAGGCCGGCTGCGGCAGCCAGCTCGGGCCGCCCTCGACCGGGCCGAAGCCGAACGGCGCGGCCTCGCCGGACCACGGCAGCGGCACCCGGCAGCCGTCGCGGGTGCCGTCCTGGCCCGCGCTGCGGAAGAACGCCGGGTCCTGGCGGACCTCGTCGGGCAGGTCGACGACCTCGGGCAGCCCGAGCTCCTCGCCCTGGTAGAGGTACGCCGAGCCGGGCAGCGCCAGCATGAGCAGGGTCGCTGCCCGGGCCCGGCGCAGACCACGCGCCTCGTCCCCTTCCGCGAGACGCGTGGAGTGCCGTACCACGTCGTGGTTGGAGAGGACCCAGGTCGCGGGCGCGTGCACGGCGTTCATGGCGCCGAGCGAGCGGTCGATGACCTGGCGCAGGTCCGCCGCGTTCCAACCGGTGGTCAGATAGGAGAAGTTGAAGGCCTGGTGCAGCTCGTCCGGGCGCAGGTACAGCGCGCTGCGCTCGACGGTCGGCGTCCACGCCTCGGCCACCGCGATGCGCTCGCCCGTGTACTCGTCGAGGATCCGCCGCCAGCTGCGGTAGATCTCGTGCACGCCGTCCTGGTCGAAGTACGGCACGGCCTCGGTGCCCAGCAGCTTGACCTGCTCGTCGTGGCCGATGTCGGGCAGACCCGCCGCCTTGACGAGGCCGTGGGCGACGTCGATGCGGAAGCCGTCGATGCCGAGGTCCAGCCAGAAGCGCAGGATGGAGCGGAACTCGTCGTGGACGGCCGGGTGGTCCCAGTTGAAGTCGGGCTGCTCGGGCGCGAACAGGTGCAGGTACCACTCGCCGTCCTCGACGCGGGTCCAGGCAGGCCCGCCGAAGATGGACTCCCAGTCGTTGGGAGGCAGTTCGCCGTCGTCGCCCTTGCCGGGACGGAAGTGGAAGCGCTCCCGGATCGGCGAACCCGAGCCCTCGCGCAGCGCCTGCTTGAACCACTCGTGCTGGTCCGAGCAGTGGTTGGGCACCAGGTCGACGATCACCCGCAGCCCCAGCCCGTGCGCGTCCCGCACCAGGTCGTCGGCGTCCGTGAGGTTGCCGAACATCGGGTCCACCGCGCGGTAGTCGGCCACGTCGTAGCCCGCGTCCGCCTGTGGGGAGGCGTAGAAGGGGGACAGCCACACCGCGTCGACGCCGAGTTCCTTCAGGTACGGGAGCCGGGCCCGGACGCCGGGCAGGTCACCCATGCCGTCGCCGTTGCCGTCGGCGAAGCTGCGCGGATAGACCTGGTAGATGACCGCGTCGCGCCACCACTCCCGGCGCCCGGAGGCGGCGGAGGAGGCGTCGGTGGGGAGTGCGTCGGTGACGTGCTGGGTCATGGATTCCCTTAGGGGTGCGGGGGGAACGACGGAGGCGCTGGCTGAGTACGAGGGGTCCGCTAAGTGCGGGCGGGCCGTCAGGATTTCGTGCCTCCGGCCGTCAGACCGGAGACCAGGCTGCGCTGCACCAGCATGAAGACGAGGGCCGCCGGAAGGGTGATGATGATCGCCGTGGCCGAGGTCCACGCCCAGTCGGGCCGCTGGTCCTGCGCGAAGGTGCGGATGCCGACGGCGAGCGTGTAGTGGTCGGACTGCATGAACTGCGTGGCGTACGCGACCTCGCCCCAGGCGGTGAGGAAGCTGTAGAACGCGGTCACGGCGAGGCCCGGCTTGGCCAGCGGCACGATCAGCCGCCAGAACGTGCCGAACGGGGTGAGCCCGTCGACCCGGCCCGCCTCGTCTATCTCCTTGGGGATGGTGTCGAAGTACCCCTTCATCATCCAGGCGCAGAACGGCACCGCCGTCGTCGCGTACGCCAGGATCAGACCGAGGTAGTTGTCCAGCAGGTTCAGCTCGGACATAAGGAGATAAAGCGGCACGATCAGCACGATACTGGGGAACATCTGCGTGACCAGGAAGGTCCACATCAGCTGCCTGCTGCCGGGGAACTTCATCCGGGACACCGCGTATCCGGCGGTCGCCGCGAGGAAGACGCCGAGCACGGTGGTGCCGCCCGCCACGACGACGGTGTTCAGGAACCACTTCGGCAGGTCCGTCTGGGACAGCACATCGCTGTAGTTGTGCAGGCTGAGGTGCGAGAACACCTCGCTCGGCTGCTGCCAGGCGTTCTTCGGGCCGAGCGAGATGAACAGGATCCACATCACCGGGAAGGCCGCGATCACCGTGGCGACGATCAGCGTGCCGTGCAGGGCGATCGAGGAGCCGAGGCTGCGTTCCTCGCGGCCGCGCACCTTGCGGGGGGTGGCCACGGCGGACCGGCCGGCGGTGGCGGTCGCGGAGGACTCGTGGGTTGCTGCGGTCATGGCGAGGGCTCCTTACGCCTGCTCGGACTTCAGGGTGCTGCGGCGGTAGAAGGTCGAGAAGGCCAGCAGGAGGGCGAGGATGATGATCCCGTACGTCGCCGCGCCCGCGTAGTCCGAGATGCCGGTGAACGCCTTGCGGAAGGCGAAGGTGACGAGGATGTCGGCGTCGCCGCTCGTGTTGTTGCCCAACAGCAGATAGATGACGTTGAACATGTTGAACGTCCAGATGCAGCCGAGCAGGATCACCGTGTTCGACACCGGGCGCAGACCGGGCAGCGTCACGTTGACGAAGCGCTGCCAGGGGGAGGCGCCGTCCATCTCGGCGGCCTCGTACAGCTCCTTGGGGATGGACTGGAGTCCGCCGAGCACCGCGACCATGTTGAAGGGGACGCCGATCCAGACGTTCACCATGATGACGGCGATCTTCTGGGCGAGCGGGGTGCCGAGCCAGTCCTGGGCCGGCAGGCCGAACGCGGTGATGATCTCGTTGAAGACGCCGTACTGGGAGTTGAGCATCAGCCGCCAGGCGAAGACGCCGATGAACGAGGGGACGGCCCAGGGCAGGATCAGCATGGCGCGGTAGAAACCGCGGAAGCGGACCTTGCGGTTGAGCAGCACCGCGAGGCCCATGCCGATGCCGACCTGGAGGGTCACGCAGGACACCGTCCAGATGACCGTCCACAGCAGGCGGGGGTAGAAGTCGCTGTCCGCGCCCGACAGCACGTGCCAGTAGTTGTCGAGGCCGACGAACTTGTAGGTGGCCGGGCGGTGGAAGGCGCCGATGGTGGACGCCACGTTCGACTCGTTGGCGTCGGTCAGCGACTGGTAGATGCCGTACCCGAGCGGATACAGGACGAGGACGGTGAGGACGATGGCGACCGGGGTCACCATGGCCCAGGCGTACCAGTACTTGTCCCAGGACCGCCGGAGCGCCGAAACGCGTGGGGGGCGCGCGGCGTTCTTGCCGGGCGCTGGCTGGTCGGTCTTCTCGGTGCTCGCTGCGGTCGTCATCCTCATCGGCTCTTTCGCGGCGGAAATGCGGAGGTCTGGGGCTCGGGGGATCCGGGGTCCGGTGGGCCCGTGGCGGCTGGTGGCCCTGGTGGGCCCAGGGTCCGGGGATCCGGTGGGTCCGGTGTCCAGAGGCCCGGGGGCCAGGGTCCGGTGGACCCGGGATCCCGGATCCGGGGGAGTCTGGGGGGCTGGTCAACCCGGGGTCCAGGGGTCCGGGATCTGGTGGATCCGAGATCTGGTGGATCCGAGATCCGGTGGGTCCGGGGTCCGGTGGGTCCGGGGTCCGGTGGGTCCGGGGTCCGGTTGGTCCGGGGCCTGGTGGACCAGGATCCGGGACTCGGTGAACCCGCGGGGCCAGAGCCCTGGGGCTCTGGTGGACCCAGCGTCCAGACTCCGGTGACCCGAGGTCTGGGACCCGGGATCCGGGATCCGGGGTCTGGTCAACCCCTGGGGCCAGCGCCCCACGGGCCTGGTGGACCGGGATCTGGGGATCCGGTGGCCCGGGGTTCGGGGGTCCGGTGGCCCCGGGGCCTGGTGGGCCCGGGATCAGGTGGGCGCCGGGATCCTGAGGGAACCGGTGACCGCAGCCCCGGGGGAGCCCCGTTCGGGGCGGCAGCGGGGAAAACGTTCCCCGGGGCTGCGCGTTCTTCGGTTACCGGTGGATCAGGGGTTGCCCGGTCAGCCGATGGTGTAGCCGGGCAGGAGCTTCTGGAACTCCTTGGCGGTGGCGTCGAGACCGGCCTTGACGTCCTCGCTGCCCTGCAGGATCTTCACGTAGTTCTGCGCGAGCGGCGTGAAGAGCGAGCCGACCTGCGGCAGCGCGACGCGCGGACGGGCGGTCTGCTCCAGGATCGGCTTGAAGCCGGCGATCTTGGCGTCGGACGTGACCTCGGCCGTGTACGCCGACTTGCGGGTCGGCAGCGTGCCGGTGCCCTTGGCGATCTCGACCTGGCTGTCGGTCGAGGTCATGAACTGGGTGAAGAGGTACCCGGCGTCCAGGTTCTTGGAGCCCTGGTAGACCGCGAGGTTGTGACCGCCGGTCGGCGCCTGGGCCTTGCCACCGGGGCCGGCCGGGACGGGCGCGTAGCCGAGGTTGGTCTCCTTGCCCTTGAAGGCGCTGCCGCCCAGGTCCTCGCTGACCGACCAGGGACCCTGGACCAGCATGGCGACCTTGCCGGTCTTGAACGCCGTCTGCATGTTCTGGTAGGCGTTGGCGTAGTCGACCTTCATCGACGCCTCGTCCTGGATCTTCTTCGCCGTGGTGATCGCGGTGACGGCGTTGGCGTCGGAGACGGTGATCTTCTTGGCCGAGGTGTCGGCCATGTCCGCGTTGTTGCTGTAGAGCAGCGGGAGCAGGAAGTACGAGTCGGGGTTGAGGTAGGTGCCGTACGCCCCGGTCTTCTTCTTGATGGTCTTCGAGTCGGAGATGAACTCGTCCCAGGTGGTCGGCGGCTGCGCGATGCCGGCCTTCTTCAGGAGGTCCTTGTTGTAGAGGAGACCCAGGGTGTCGGTGACCGAGGGGACGCCGTACGTCTTGCCGTTGTACTTGGCGGTGTTCAGCGGGCCCGAGTTGAAGTCCGAGGTGTCCTTCAGCGCGATCGTGCCGTCGAGGGGGGCGATGTAACCGAGCGAGGCGTACTCGGCCATCAGGCCGACGTCGGTGCGGACGACGTCCGGGGCGCCCTTGCCACTCTTCGCCGCCGACTTGAACTTCTGCTCGACGTCGCTGAACGGGACGCTCTGGTAGTTCACCTTGATCTTCGGGTACTTGGCCTCGAACTTCTTGATGAGAGCCTTGTACGTCGGGGCTTCGGTCGCCGCGTCCGATGTGTCCCAGTACGTGATCGTCCCGGAAATGTCGCCGGCGGCTTTCGGCTTGCTCGACGAGTCGTCGTCGGAACCACCACAGGCGGTCGCGGTCAGCGCGATGACGGTCACCGCGGCGGCGATCGATATGCCACGTCGCATATGAACTCCTAGAAGAGGGTTTGCCCGGATCTTCCCTTGGGAGGACCGCGGGTGCCGTCTGTCCCATCGACGGCCGCCGGGCTGGGGAGGAAACTAACAGCGCTGCAAGTCCTTGCGAAAGACGTTGCAAGGAAATTTCCGCAAGATCCCGCAAGCGTGACGTTCCCGTTACCGCAAGGTGTCGCAAAGAGGTCGCAGAGAGGAAAGCGCCGTATCGGGTATGTCCGATACGGCGCTTTCGGTGCGGGGTTCCCGCGGGGTTCGCAGGGGCTCCGTACGACCTTCCGTGCAGGCTTCCGTACAGGCTTCCGCGCGGCTCGCGGAGGCCGGCTCAGCAGCTGGTCTTGCCCGCGTAGAGCGCCAGCGCCGTGTTCGCGCCGAGGGTCGCCGTGAACTGTCCGGAGCCGTTCACCGTGACGCTGGTGTTGTTCTGGACATTGCAGTACGTCCCCGCCGCGAGGGATGTCTGATAGGTCCGGGTCAGCGAGCCCGACTCGTGGTTGATGGCCACGTACCCCTTGGCGCCGCGGCCGAAGGCGATCGCGTCGTTGCCGTCGTCCCACCAGTCGGTGACCGACTGGCCCCGGGTGGCGTTGCGGAAGGCGACCATCGACTTGATCTCCGGCCAGGCGTGCTGGCACTTCCAGCCGTCCTGCCAGCAGGCGTTGACCGTGCCGCCGTTCGGCGGGCCGGCGTCCACGTCCGACCACTCGTAGCCGGAGTTGATGTCCGGGGCGCCGTACGGGTAGGCCAGCATGAAGACGTTGGCGAGGGTGTAGTTCGCCCCGTCCTTGTAGTTGAGCGTCGAGCCGCCCCGCTCGGTGTCGTGGTTGTCGACGAAGACCCCCGCGACGGAGCTGCTCATATAGCCCCAGCCCTCGCCGTAGTTCTTGAGGTAGGCGAGGTTCTCGTTGTTGAAGACCCGCTTGAGGTCGTAGGCGTACCGGAACTCCTGCACGTCGCCGTTGCCGGTGTACTCGGTCGGCTGGACCGCCTCCCCGGCGCCGTAGATGACCTCCTGCTTCCAGTACACCGACGGATTGGTCAGCCGCGACTTGATGTTGGCGAGGTCGGCCGCCGGGATGTGCTTGGCCGCGTCGATGCGGAAGCCGTCCACGCCGTACCCGAGCAGGCTGTTCATGTATCCGGCGATGGTCTTGCGGACGTACTCCTCGCCGGTGTCCAGGTCGGCGAGCCCGACGAGCTCGCAGTTCTGGACGTTGGCGCGGTTGGTGTAGTCGCTGACCGTCGCCGTGCAGTCGTCCATGTCGTACGAGGAGTACAGGCCGGGGTAGTTGTACTTCGTGTACGAAGATCCGCCGGTGCCGGTGCCGGAACCCGCCGCCATGTGGTTGACGACCGTGTCCGCCACGACCTTTACGCCCGCCGCGTGGCAGGTATTGATCATGTTCTGGAAGGCTGTCGCGTCACCGAGCCGTCCGGCGATCCGGTAGCTCACTGGTTGGTACGAGGTCCACCACTGCGAGCCCTGTATGTGCTCGGCGGGTGGCGAGACCTGGACGTAGCCGTAACCGGCCGGGCCCAGCGTGTTGGTGCATTCCTTGGCGACCGAGTCGAATTTCCACTCGAACAGAACGGCGGTGACGTCCTTCGTGCCGGGCGGGGAAGCCGCCGCGACACCCGGGGGGAGGGCCACCGAGACCGCCAGGCCCGCCGCGAGGGCGAACGAGGCGGCAAGTGTCTTCCTGGCCATGTTTCTTGCCATGTGGGTGCTCCTGCACTTCGTCGTGCGGGTGGGGGGAACGGAAGCTATCCGTTGGTTCGGGTTTCAGCAAGATGTCGAAAGAACTTCCAACGCGTGTATTGACGGGGCCCCTTGACCGCGCCCACTCTCGCACCGCGGTCAACTTGCTTCCCCAGCAACCCAGTTGACCGCGTTCCCGCACCTCCGTCCCCCGCAAGGAGTTGCCGTCATGCGCTGGATCAGATCACGGGCGTTACCCCTGGCCACGGCCGGACTGCTGGCCCTCGGCGGAGCCGCCGCGCTGCCCGCCCCGGCCGCCCACGCCGCCGTCTCCGACACCGGCATCCCCAACGGCGATGTGATCGCCAACCTGTGGGAGTGGAACTGGAAGTCGGTCGCCGCCGAGTGCACGAACGTCCTCGACCCGGCCGGCTACGGGGCGGTCCAGGTCGCCCCGCCCGCGGAGTCGTTGAAGCAGACGAACTACTACTGGTGGGACGTCTACCAGCCCTACGCCTACAACCTGAACAGCCGCTTCGGCACCGCGGCCCAGTTCAGGACCATGGTCGACACGTGTCACGCGGCCGGCATCAAGGTCTACACGGACGCCGTGATCAACCACACCGCCGCCCAGACCGGCACCGGCTACAACGGCACGGTCGTCACCAACAAGTACGACACTCCCGACTACGACCCCGCCGACAGCGACGACTGCACGAAGACGATCTCCAACTGGTCCGACCGGTACGAGGTCCAGCACTGCGAACTGCTCGGCCTGCCCGACCTGGACACCGCCGAGAGCGGCGTCCGCACGAAGATCATCGGCTTCCTCAACCAGCAGATCGACCTGGGTGTGGACGGCTTCCGTGTCGACGCGGCCAAGCACATCGACGCCGCCGATCTGAGCGCCGTCGTCGCCGGACTGCACACCACGACCTCCGGCGCGGCGCCGTACATCACCCAGGAGATCTACCCCGGCACCCCGCCCGCGCAGGACGAGTACTACGGCACCGGTGACGTCCTCGACTTCACCTTCGCCGCGCAGATGAAGTCCCAGTTCCAGGGCGACATCGCCAACCTGTCCAGCTTCGGCAGCGGTTGGGGCCTGACGGCCGAGGCGAACTCCAACACCTTCGTCACCAACCACGACACCGAGCGCAACGGCTACTCGCTCAGCTACAAGGACGGCGACACCGCGGTCCTCGCCAACGTCTTCCAGCTGGCCCGGGGCTACGGCCGCCCGTCCGTCTACTCGGGCTGGACCTTCAGCCAGAGCGACGAGGCCCCGCCGAACTCCGCAGGTTTCGTCACCGACACCGACTGCGCGAGCGGCTGGTACTGCCTCGACCGCAACACCGCGGTCTCCGGCATGATCGGCTGGCACAACGCGGCGAGCGGCTACGCGGTCGCCAACTGGCAGTCCCCGTCCTCGAACGTCATCGGCTTCGGCAGGGGCGGCGCGGGCTTCGTCGCCCTCAACAACAGCTCCGGCGCCAGCACGTACACGTACACGACGGGCCTGGCCGACGGGACCTACCCGAACGTGATCGACGGTGGCGCGACCACCGTCACCGTCACGGGCGGCAAGGCCTCCCTGACCGTGCCCGCGAAGTCGGCGGTCGCCTTCTACGACCCGAACTACATCTGCACGGTGAACTGCGGCGGAGGCAGCGGGGGCGGAGGCGGCGGTGGTTCCACCAGCGTCACCGCGACCTTCGACGAGTACGCCTCGACCACCACCGGCACCGATGTGTACGTGGTCGGCTCGGTCGCGGCGCTCGGCAGCTGGAACACGGCGAACGCGGTGAAACTGTCGTCGTCGGGCTATCCGATCTGGAAGGCCGACGTCTCCGTTCCGGCGAGCACGAGCATCGAGTACAAGTTCATCAAGCGAGATTCGTCCGGGAACGTCACCTGGGAGTCCAACGCCAACAGGACACTCACCACCGGTACTTCGGCGGTCGAGGTCGACAACTCCTGGAACGTGGCCGACGCCAACGCCACGGACGTGACCTTCGGAGTGAACGCCACCACCGACTACGGCACCAACGTGTACGTCGTCGGCTCCATCCCGTCCCTGGGCTCCTGGAACACCGCCGACGCGATCCCGCTGTCCTCGGCGTCGTACCCGTACTGGGGCCGACTGGTCATCGTGCCCAAGTCGACGTCGTTCGCGTACAAATACATCAAGAAGGACTCCTCCGGAAACGTGACCTGGGAGTCCGGCAGCAACCGTTCCTACAGCACCGGTTCGGGAACGGGCTACAGCGTCAGCGACACCTGGCGCTGAAAGTTCTTGCTCAGAGTTTCACAACTCTTGCTGTAAAGCTTGCGTGGGCGATACCGTCGCGCCGGTCGCCCGGCATCGAGGCCGTGTCTCGGTCAAGCCGGTCCCAAACGAGCCGTTTTGAGCCGTATTCACTAGGAGTTCACGCCTGTGGCCCTGATACCGAGATGGCCGGCGCCCGGGGCGCGCCGCCGCCGCACCCCACCCCAGCGAAGAATCGCGGCCGTCGCCGTGGCCGCCCTCGCGGCAGCGTTCCTTCAGCCGATCGCGGCGCGGGCGCAGACCCCGCCCGCGCCGCCCTCGGACGCGAAGCTCGCCGCCGAACCGGCCCGGCACGACGACACGCGCGAGCAGTTCTACTTCGTGATGCCGGATCGTTTCGCCAATGGCGACACGTCCAACGACCGGGGCGGGCTGACCGGTTCGCGCCTCGCCACCGGGTACGACCCCACGGACAAGGGCTTCTACCAGGGCGGCGACCTGAAGGGGCTGACCGGCAAGCTCGACTACATCAAGAAGCTCGGCACCACCGCCATCTGGATGGCGCCGATCTTCAAGAACCAGCCCGTGCAGGGCGAGGGCAACAACGCTTCGGCCGGGTACCACGGTTACTGGATCACGGACTTCACCCAGGTCGACCCGCACTTCGGCACCAACAAGGACCTGGCGACCCTCATCTCCAAGGCGCACGCCAAGGGCATGAAGGTCTTCTTCGACGTCATCACCAACCACACCGCCGACGTCGTCGACTACGAGCAGAAGTCCTACGACTACCTCTCCAAGGGTGCCTTCCCGTATCTGACCAAGGACGGGAAGCCCTTCGACGACGCCGACTACGCGGCGGGAGGTGCCGGGTTCCCGTCCGTGGGCGCCGGGTCCTTCCCGCGTACGCCCGTCGTGCCCGCCGCGAAGAAGAACGTCAAGGTGCCGTCCTGGCTCAACGACCCGACGATGTACCACAACCGCGGCGACTCCACCTATGCCGGCGAGTCGACCACCTACGGCGACTTCTCCGGCCTCGACGACCTGTGGACCGAGCGTCCCGAGGTCGTCAGCGGCATGGAGAAGATCTACGAGAAGTGGGTCAGGGACTTCGGCGTCGACGGCTTCCGGATCGACACCGTGAAGCACGTGGACATGGAGTTCTGGACGCAGTGGGCCACCGCGCTCGACAGGTACGCGGCTGAGCGGGGCCGGAAGAACTTCTTCATGTTCGGCGAGGTGTACTCCGCCGACACGTCGATCACCTCTCCGTACGTCACCGAGGGCCGGCTGGACGCCACCCTCGACTTCCCCTTCCAGGACGCGGCACGCTCGTACGCCTCCCAGGGCGGCAGCGCCAAGAAGCTCGCCTCGGTCTTCGGTGACGACTACAAGTACACGACCGACAAGGCCAACGCGTACGAGCAGGTCACCTTCCTCGGCAACCACGACATGGGCCGTATCGGGTACTTCCTGAACCAGGACAACCCGAAGGCCACCGACGCCGAGCTGGTGAAGAAGGACGAGCTCGCCAACGAGCTGATGTTCCTCAGCCGCGGCAACCCGGTCGTCTACTACGGCGACGAGCAGGGCTTCACCGGTGCGGGCGGCGACAAGGACGCCCGCCAGACGATGTTCGCCTCCAAGGTCGCCGACTACCTCGACGACGACGAGCTCGGCACCGCACGCACGCATGCGAGCGACGCCTACGACACGAGTGCACCGCTCTACAAGGAGATCGCCGCTCTCTCGAAGCTCCGCAAGGACAACCCGGCCCTCGCGGACGGGGTGCAGACCGAGCGGTACGCGGCCGACGGGGCGGGCATCTACGCCTTCTCCCGTACGGGCGGCAACAAAACCGAGTACCTCGTCGCCCTCAACAACGCGGGCGAGGCGAAGACGGCGACCTTCGCGACCGGCTCCGCCGACACGACCTTCCAGGGGATCTACGGGACCTCGTCCCGGCTGACGAGCGACGCCGACAAGAACGTCACCGTCACCGTCCCGGCCGGTTCCGCCGTCGTCCTCAAGGCGGCCCGCCCGCTCGGCGCCCCCGCCGCGAAGCCCTCGCTCACCCTGAAGGCGCCGAACGCGGGCGCGACCGGCACCGTCGAGCTCGGCGCCGACGTCACCGGCGGCTCGCTCGACCGTGTCGTCTTCGCCGCCCAGGTCGGCAACGGGAAGTGGCGGACGCTCGGCTCCGCCGACCACGCCCCGTACAAGGTCACCCAGGTCATCGGCAAGGACGTACCCGCCGGTACCGCCCTGCGCTACAAGGCGGTGGTCGTCGACTCGGCCGGGCGGACCGCGAGTACGACGGCCACGAGCACCACCGGAACCCCGCCCGCCCCCGAAGCCCCCACCGCCTCCTCGCGCGACTACGCGATCGTCCACTACAAGCGCACCGACGGCGACTACACCGACTGGCGGCTGTACGCCTGGGGCGACCTCGCCGACGGGGAGTCGACGACCTGGCCCGCGGGCCACGACTTCATCGGCCGGGACGCCTACGGGGCCTTCGCCTACGTGAAGTTGAAGCCGGGTGCCTCCAGCGTCGGCTTCCTCGTCATCGACAAGGACGGCAACAAGGACGTCGCCACCGACCGCACGATCGACGTCACCAAGACCGGCGAGGTCTGGGTCGAGCAGGGCAAGGAAGCCGTGCAGACCCAGCGGCCCGACTACCCGGCGCAGGACGCGACCAAGGCCGTAGTGCACTACCACCGCGCCGACGGCGACTACACCGGCTGGGGACTGCACGTCTGGAGCGGGGCCGCGACGCCCACGGACTGGTCCAAGCCCCTGGAACCGGTCAGGACCGACGCCTATGGCGCCGTCTTCGAGGTGCCGCTCGCCGCGGGTGCCACCAGCCTCAGCTACATCCTCCACAAGGGCGACGAGAAGGACCTCCCGACCGACCAGTCGCTCGACCTCACCGCGAACGGCCACGAGGTGTGGCTGGTGAACGGGCAGGAGAAGTACCTGCTCCCGCAGCCCGCGGGCAGCGCGGCCGCGCTCGACCCGACCACCTCCAAGGCGGTCTGGATCGACCGGAACACGGTCGCCTGGAACGGCTCCGAGGCCGCGGCCTCCACCCAGTTGCTGTACTCCCGCGACGGCTCGATCGCCGTCAAGGACGGGACGCTGACCAGCGACGACGAGCGCTGGCTCCGGCTGTCGAAGACCACCCTCACCGACGCCCAGAAGGCCGCGTTCCCGCACCTCAAGGACTACACCGCCTGGTCCGTCGACCCGCGCGACCGGGGCCGGGTGAAGGAGGCCCTGAACGGTCAGATCGTCGCCTCCGGGCGGGCCGCGAACGGCGCCGTGCTCGCGGCGACCGGCGTCCAGATCGCCGGCGTACTGGACGATCTGTACGACGCGACCAAGGCACAGCTGGGTCCGACGTTCCGCGACGGGCGTCCCACGCTGGCCGTGTGGGCGCCGACCGCACAGAGCGTGGCGCTGGAGCTCGACGGCTCCACGGTCGCCATGAAGAGGAACGACATCACGGGCGTCTGGTCCGTCACCGGCGCGAAGACCTGGCGGAACAAGCCCTACCGGTACGTCGTGAAGGTGTGGGCGCCCACCGTCCGCAAGGTCGTCACCAACAAGGTCACCGACCCCTACTCGCTCGCCCTCACCGCCGACTCCGAGCGCAGTCTCGTCGTCGACCTGAAGGACAGGTCCCTCGCCCCGAGCGGCTGGTCCTCCCTGAAGAAGCCCAAGGCCGTGCCGCTGCGGGACGCCCAGATCCAGGAGCTGCACATCCGGGACTTCTCGGTGGCGGACAAGACCGTCCCGGCGAAGGACCGGGGCACCTACCTCGCCTTCACCGACAAGAACAGCGACGGGTCCAGGCACCTGCGGGCCCTCGCCGCGGCGGGCAGCTCGTACGTCCACCTCCTGCCCGCCTTCGACATCGCCACCGTCCCCGAGAAGAAGTCCGACCAGGCCACCACCGGCTGCGACCTCGCCTCCTACCCCGCCGACTCCCAGAAGCAGCAGGAGTGCGTCGCCGCGATCGCCGCGAAGGACGCCTACAACTGGGGCTACGACCCGTACCACTACACGGTCCCGGAGGGCTCGTACGCGAGCGACCCGGACGGCACCGGCCGGACGGTCGAGTTCCGCCGGATGGTCAAGTCGCTGAACGAGGACGGCCTGCGGGTCGTCATGGACGTGGTCTACAACCACACGGCCGCCAGTGGTCAGGCGGACACCTCCGTGCTCGACAGGATCGTGCCCGGCTACTACCAGCGGCTCCTCGCCGACGGGTCCGTCGCCACCTCCACCTGCTGCGCGGGCACGGCCACCGAGAACGCCATGATGGGCAAGCTGGTGGTGGACTCGATCGTCACCTGGGCCAAGGAGTACAAGGTCGACGGCTTCCGCTTCGACCTCATGGGGCACCACCCCAAGGCCAACATCCTGGCGGTCCGGGGGGCTCTCGACGCGCTGACCCCGGCGAAGGACGGGGTCGACGGAAAGAAGATCATCCTGTACGGGGAGGGCTGGAACTTCGGCGAGGTCGCCGACGACGCCCGTTTCGTACAGGCCACCCAGAAGAACATGGCGGGGACCGGCATCGCGACCTTCTCCGACCGGGCGCGTGACGCGGTGCGCGGCGGGAGCCCCTTCGACTCCGACCCCGGCGTCCAGGGCTTCGCCTCGGGGCTGTACACCGACCCCAACTCCTCTACGGCCAACGGTACTTCGGCCGAGCAGAAGGCCCGGCTGCTGCACTACCAGGACCTCATCAAGATCGGGCTCAGCGGCAACCTCGCCACCTACCGCTTCACCGACACCGACGGCAAGGAGGTCAAGGGCTCCGAGGTCGACTACAACGGCCAGCCCGCCGGATACGCGGCGGCACCGGGTGACGCCCTCGCGTACTCCGACGCGCACGACAACGAGTCCCTGTACGACGCCCTCACCTACAAGCTGCCCGCCACGACCAGCGCGGACGACCGGGCGCGGATGCAGGTGCTCGCCATGGCGACCGCCGCCCTCTCCCAGGGCCCGTCGCTCTCCCAGGCGGGCTCCGACCTGCTGCGCTCCAAGTCCCTCGACCGCAACTCGTTCGACAGCGGCGACTGGTTCAACGCCATCCACTGGGACTGCCGGGACGGCAACGGCTTCGGACGCGGACTGCCGATGGCGGCCGACAACGCGTCCAAGTGGCCCTACGCCACGCCCCTGTTGAGCACCGTCAAGGTGGGATGCCCGCAGATCGAGGGCAGCTCGGCCGCCTACCAGGACCTGGAGCGGATCCGTACGACCGAGAACGTCTTCTCGCTGTCCACCGCCGGACAGGTGCAGTCGAAGCTCTCCTTCCCGCTGTCCGGCAAGGACGAGACGCCCGGCGTGATCACGATGGAGCTCGGCGACCGCGATGGTCGAGGCGGTCTCGTCGTGGTCTTCAACGCGACACCGAAGACACAGGAGCAGACGGTCGGAGCCCTGGCCGGGACGGTGTACGCGCTGCACCCGGTGCAGGCGGCGGGCGCCGACCCTATCGTCAAATCCTCCTCTTACGAGGCGAAAACGGGCATGTTCGCCGTTCCGGGGCGCACTGTGGCGGTATTCTCCCGGACCTCCTGAAAGGGCATTACCTTGGTGGGGCAGGCCTCGATCCCGGTCTGCCCCACCGGCGTGTCCAGAGGCTGGCAGATGGACGTCAACGGCAAGCGGACAGACACGACCGTGCTGGTCGTGGACGATGTGGCGGCCAGTCGGTACGCCATGAGCGCCGTGCTGCGCCGCGCCGGTCACGAGGTCGTCCCCGTCGCCAGCGGCTCCGAGGCGCTCGTCGAACTCGACGTACGGCTGCGCAAGGGCACCCTGCCCGACGTGGCGCTCGTCGACGTGGACCTGCCGGACATGAGCGGCTTCGAACTGTGCCGTCGGCTCAAGTCCCGGCCCCACATGGCCGGCCTGCCCGTCGTGCACTTCTCGGCCGCCGCCGTGGACGCGGGGGATCGCTGCCGAGGCCTCGACGTGGGCGGCGAGGCCTATCTGACGGTGCCCGCCGAGCCCGAGGAGATCGACGCGGTGGTCCGGGCCGCGGTGCGCACCGCCCGTCTCAGGGCCGACGACCAGGCGCTGGCACGGCGGCTGACCCGGCTGGCGGAGACGGTCGTGGCCATCCAGACGGCGCGCTCCCCGCAGGAACTCGCCGACGCCGCCGCCGACGGCGCCGCGCGGCTCACCGGATCGCCCGCCGCCGTCTTCGTCCTCGGCCCGGACGACGAGCTGTACCGCGGCACCTCGCGGGACCGCACCTCGCTCGCGATGCCCGACGAGGGCGCCCACCGGGCCGTCGCCGGACTGCTTCGACGGCTCACCCGGGGGCAGTCGGGCGTCCAGATCACCACGGTGCCCGCGCCGCTGTGGCCGGCCGGGTTCTTCCGGCCGGGCGTGCAGCACGACGCCCGCCTGGCGCTGATCCCCATCCAGGAGGGCCGGGCCTCGGTGTGCCTCGCCACGCCCACCCGCGGGGTGCGCCGGGTCAGTCCCGAGGACGAGGCCCTGCTGGCCCGGCTCGCCGAGGCCACCGCGCTCGCCGCCGAACCGCTGCTCATGTACCAGGTCGAACGGCACGTCGCCCTCACCCTCCAGCACAGCTTCCTGCCCCAGCCGCACCGGCTGCCCGAACTGCCGGGCGTCGACGTCGTGGTCCGGTACGTGCCCGCGTCCGCGGAGACCGAGATCGGCGGCGACTTCTACGCGGCCCTGCGCACCGGCGAGGGCGTGCTCACCGCGGTCGGCGATGTCGTCGGGCACTCGCTGGAGGCGGCCACCGTCATGGTCGAGATCAGGCACGCGCTGCGCGCCTACAGCGTCGAGGAGAGCGACCCGGCCGTACTGGCCGAGCGCCTCGACCGGATGCTCCAGCGCTACCACCCCGGCATCACCACGACCGTCTGCCTGGTCCTGGTCGACCCCGCCACCGGACGCACCCGCATCGCCAACGCCGGCCACATCCCGCCGCTGATCATCCGTGACGACGGAGAGGCCGAATACTCCAAGGCCGCCGGCCCGCTGCTCGGTGTGGGTCTGCCCCACCCGCCGCCCACGGAGCTGTTCCTCGAACCCACCGACCGGCTCCTCATGGTCACCGACGGCCTGATCGAGACCCGGGGCACCGATCTGACGGTCTCGATGGAGCAGCTCCGCGCCGCCGCCACCGGCGCCCTGCCCGGCCTGGACGCCCTCTGCGACACCCTGCTCGACTGCTTCGGCCGGGACCGCGAGGACGACATCGCACTGCTGGCGCTGCGGCTAGGGTGACCGGGAAACCCTAGAACAGGAGTGCCCATGCCGCAGATCACCGTCGACTACTCCTACTCGCTCGACGACGCCTTCGACCAGCGCGGCTTCGCGCTCGCGCTGCACCCGGTGGTCGTCGAGACGGCGGCCGCGCGCATCGAGGCGTGCAAGACGCGGTTCCGGTGCACCGATGAAGAGGTGGTGGGGGCGGGGGAGGACGGACACGCCATCGTGCACATCACGCTCGCCCTGCTCCCGGGCCGCACCGACGAGACCAAGGCCAAGCTCACCGAAGCCGTACTGGAGCTGCTGCGCAAGCACATCGAGCCCACCGACGGGGTCTCGACGGTGCACGCGTCCGCCGAGGTGCGCGACCTCGACCCGTCGTACCGGAAGTACGAGGAGTAGAGGCCGCCGGGCCTACGAGGCCGGGGGTGAGGCCAGCGCGATCAACCGGACGGCGAGGTCGGTGAACGGCCCGTCGCCCGGGTCGCCCTTGAGCGCCCGGCGCAGCAGCGCGCCGAGCTCCTCGTCGTGCGTGGCGCTCACCGCGGCCAGCGCCGCGAAGTCCTGCACGAGCTGCACCTCCAGCTCGCCGCGCGGAATCCGCCGCCCGTCCAGCCAGATCAGCGCCGTCGACTCGACGAGCGAGATCCAGGAACGGATCACCAGCTCCAGGCGGGCGGGCGGGTCCTCGACCTTCAGATGCGACAGGATCTGGACGTAGGCGGCCTGCCGCACCGCGTCGACGAGCGCGTTGGTCTTCGAGGAGCCGACCGCGGGACCGCCGCGCATCAACGCCGAGAAACCGGGCCCGTGGTCGTCCACGAAGTCGAAGAAGCGGCGCATGACCCGCAGCAGCCGCGAGCCCAGCGGGCCCTCCTGCGGCTCCACGAAGCGGCTCGCGAGTTCGTCCGAGGCACGCTGCAACGCCGCCTCGTACAGGCTGAGTTTGCCGGGGAAGTAGTGGTAGACCAACGGCCGTGAGATACCCGCGGCCGAGGCTATCTCGTCGATGGAGACCTCGTCGGGTGAGCGTCGGCTGAAGAGGTCGAGGGCGACGCCGATCAACTGCTGTCGCCGCTCCTCGACACCCATCCTGCGGCGTACCCCGGTTGTCATACGAACACCTTACCGATCGGATCCGGCCCCGAACGGGCCGGTCCGGCCATGGTCGTTCACATGTCCAACACGATGCGATCACCGAGCGCCCGCGAAACACAGATCAGCATCGAGTCACCACGCTCCGTGTCGGTGAGCAGTTCGTCGCGGTGCTCGACCTCCCCTTCCAGCACCCGCTGTTGGCAGGTTCCGCAGAATCCCTGCTCGCAGGAGTAGGCGGTGTCGGGCAGTTCGGCGCGTACGGCGGCGAGCACGGTGGTGTCGGCGGCGACGCTCACCGTACGACCGCTGCGGCGCAGTTCGACCTCGAAGGCGCCGTTGCCCTCGGCGGAGGTGCTCGGCGTGAACCGCTCCAGGTGCAGCGCCGCACCCTCGGGCAGCCGGCGTCCGACCGCCTCCATCAGCCCCTCGGGGCCACAGCAGTGGACGGCCGCGCCCGCCGGCACGTCCGCGAACAGCGCGTCGAGATCGGGCCGTCCGTCCTCGTCCTCGGCCACGATGGTGACCCGGCCGCCGCGCAGCTTCCCGATCTCCTCCAGGAACGGCATCGACGCGCGCGTCCGGCCGCCGTACAGCAGCCGCCACTCCGCGCGGTCCTGGACCGCCCGCAGCATCGGCAGGATCGGTGTGATCCCGATGCCGCCCGCGACGAAGACGTACGCGGGCGCAGGGGCGAGGGGGAACCGGTTGCGCGGCCCCCGCACCTCCACCTCCATGCCCTCCCGGAGCTGTTCGTGGACCTCGCGCGACCCGCCCCGCCCGTCCTCGACCAGCCGGGTCGCGACGGTGTACGACGAGGTGTCCTCCGGGTCCCCGCACAGCGAGTACTGCCGTACGAGCCCCGAGGGCAGGACGAGGTCGAGGTGGGCGCCGGGCTCCCAGCGCGGCAGGTCGTGCCCCTCCAGGCGCAGTTGTACGACCCCGTCGGCGACCCGCTCGTGCCGGGTGACCGGCAGCCGCAGCGCCCGGGAGCGCGGTCGGCCGGAGATCGGCTCCTCCAGGGCGGGCAGCGGCCACAGCGGCGAGACCTCGATCCGGCGGCGCAGCGCCCGCCGGACGAGCAGGGCCGCACCGGCGACGGCGACGACGGTCCGCAGCCGGGGCGTCATTCGGCTCTCCTCTCGGCAGCCGTCGCCGCCGGTGACGAGGCGAGATAGGCGACCGCCTGCTCGGTCGAACCCTCCTGGGAGGGGTGGTAGGTGCGGCTGAGATAGCGGGGAATGGACTTGAGCATGCCGCCGGTCGACGGCAGCACACCCCGCTTCCCGCTCAGGTAGAAGTCCTTGAAGCTCGCCCTGCCCGCCGTGAGGGTCGGGTCGTTCTCCATGAAGAACCGCGCCCCGCGCTGCCACAGGAAGACCAGGGCGGTGAAGGCCGTGGCCCAGGTCCGGGCACGGCGCCGGTAGCTCCCGTCGACGTGGAGGAAGAGTTCGAAGGCCACGGACCGGTGCTCGACCTCCTCCGCGCCGTGCCAGCGCATCAGGTCCAGCATGGTGGGATCGGCGCCGCGCCGGTCCAACTCCTCGGCGTTCAGGATCCAGTCGCCGAGGAAGGCGGTGTAGTGCTCGATCGCCGCGATGATCGCGACGCGCTCCATCAGCCACCATCTGCGGGCCCTGCCCGGCGGCAGGGTGCGGTCGCCGAGCAGCTTCTCGAAGAACCAGTCGACCTGGGCGGTGTACGGCGTCGGATCGAGCCCGAGTTCCCTGAGGTGGGGGAGTACCTCGTCGTGGGCCTGCGAGTGCATCGCCTCCTGCCCGATGAACCCGATGACGTCCGCGCGCAGCCGCTCGTCCCGGATGTAGGGCAGCACCTGCTTGTACACGTGCACGAACCAGCGCTCACCGGCAGGCAGCAGCAGGTGCAGCACGTTCATGGTGTGCGTGGCGAACGGCTCCCCCGGCACCCAGTGCAGCGGTGTGTCCTCCCAGGAGAACGACACCTTCCGGGCCTTGAGCGGTATCCGCTCGGACTCGACCGGCCGGGGAAGCCGGGCGGCATGCTTGTTAGACATGCCGTCAATGTACTGACGGGTAAGTGCGGGGAGAACCCCCATGCGCCCACTTGTTGACGCGAGGATCGGCTGTGACACCCCGGGGATCGGCAGGACAGGACCTAGCGCAGTCCGTCGACCGCTCGTCCGTCCGTCAGGGTGCCCTTCAGCCCGGCCTGATCCCCCTGCTTCGTCCGTACGGCGAGCAGTGCGCCCCGGGCCGACCCGCTCACCCCGCCCGACGTGCTGATCGAGGCGGTGTCCTTGCTGCCCGCCGCGAGGAGGTACCAGTCGCCCGCGCCCGACTTCCACAGCACACCCGCCAGCACATGGGGGTCACGGGGGCCGCACGCGGGCGAGTTCTCGGCCTTCGCCGCGATGGCGCCGTACGCCCCGCCCGGGGTGTGGAACTGGGCCAGGACCCGGGTGCCGTCGCCCCGCCAGGTGTCGGCCCGGGTGCACACCCAGGCGGCCTGCCCGCTCGCGTCGGGCAGCGGCTGCTGCGCGTACTGCCAGGCGTTCACGGACCGCACGCCCTGGGAGCGCACGGCCGCCAGGGAGCAGGCGAACGGCGCCCAGTTCCGCAGCGCCGCAGGGCCCGCGGCCTCGTGGGGTGCCGCGGGCGGCCCCGAGGTGAGATGGGCCGGGATCAGCTCGCCGAGGTCGGCCAGCAGGTGCGGGCCCGAGGTGTCGGTCACCTCCATGATGTTCCACGAGGTGCAGGTGCCGGTCGGGGCGGGGCCGGCCAGCGGCGTGCTGACACCCTCGGCCGAGAGGGTGAGGGGCGTCGGGCCCGCGGTCGGCTTCAGCAGGTCGCGCTCGGCGGCCCCGGTCACCCAGGGGGCGGTCAGATAGCGGACGTTGCCGTCGGCCCGGTCCAGGACCAGCGCCTCCGCCTCGGCCCCGGTCGCGCCGTCGACCCGGGCGAAGTCGAGGGCCGCGCCGCCCGTGCCGGCCCGTGGCTCGGCGTACCGGGCGATGCGCAGTCCGTCGTAGAAGAGCACCACGCGCGCCTGGTCCACATCACCGGCGTACAGCAGCTGCGGCGGTCCGGCCGGGGCGCCCGAGGGGGTGCCGGGCGTCGCCGAGACCTGCACGGACTCCCCGGGCCGTGCCCAGACGGCGAGCGCGCGGCGCAGCAGCGCGGTGTCCCGGGCGAGGTTGCCGCGCGCGGGCCACACGGAGAAGTCCGTGCGCGCGGACGACCGCCACGCCGTCGGGGCGACCCGCGTCACCTTCCCGGGGTCGAGGGCGGCCTCGGCGGCCGGGTTCTGCGCGTACGACGGGGCGGCGGCGCCGTCGGGTCCCCAGCCGCCGCTGGGCAGGGCGAGCAGCGTGCCGCAGACGGCCGCCGCGACGCCGGCGGCGAGCGCGGCCTTCATGTGCTGTCTGCGCCGCATCAGGTCGGTGGGCCGGGCGTGCAGCGAACAGGGGTCGAACTCGGGGGACAGGAGCAGGACGTCCCTGGCCTCGACACCGCCCGCCTCCTTGAGCGCCGCGCCCGGGTCGTCGACGCCCGCCGCCGTCAGCACCTTGCGCACGTCGGGGTCGGGCAGCTTCTCCAGGCCGCGCAGGACGTACGCCGCGCGGGCGGCACTGGACAGGGCCGACAGCCGCTGGTCCAGGGCGAGTTCGTCGGCGCCGCCCGAGCGCGGGAAGAGCCTCAGGCCCCACACCTGGGGCAGCAACGGAGGCAGCTGGGACCGCTTGGGCCAGGCCGCGCGCCGCAGCGGCACCCCGGCCTCCAGCGCCGTACGCACGACCTTGAGGCGTACGAGGGCGTAGCCGGGGTCGCCGTCGCGGCCGGTGGCCTGGGCCGGGATCAGGGTGGCGGTCGTGCGTCCCCGGGGCAGGGCGCGCTGGGTGAGGGCGTGCGCGGTCAGCACCCGTCGGTTGCGGCCGAGGCTCGGCGGCAGCACCAGATAGGCGAGCCGGACGAGCCGCGGGTAGTGCTCGACGAGAGCGGCCTCGGCCTGCTCGACGTCGACGACCGGTCCTGGGGAGGCTGCGGAGCGCTGGGCTACATCCTGTGACTGCACGTTCAGCAAAACGAGCGAATCGGTGGATGGTCACCTGGCTCCGGAGAGTTACTCCCCGGGTTGTACGAGCAGCCGCGCGTAGTTCGCCATGGATCGCTGGTAGCACGGCAGATGGGGCGCCAGGGCGGCGATCACCAGGGAGAGGCCCTCGCGTTCGCGGCCCAGGTCGGCGAGACAGAGCGCGAGCGTGGCGCGTACGGCATCGTCCAACTCGTCGGAGGACGCGTCGAGTTCGGGGGTGAGGAGCTTGACGCCCTCCTCGGCCTGCCCGATGTTCCGCAGCGAGCTGGAGAGTTGGATCTTGGTGCGGCGGCCGCGGTAGCCGCCGAGGCCGCGGGCGAGGGCCTTCCGGTGCAGCGGTACGGCCTGGTCCGAGTGGCCGGTGGAGTCCCAGGCGCAGGCCCGCTCGACGGGGCCGACGGGGCTGTCCGCGGGCAGTTCGGCGACCAGCGCGTCGATCACCGCCCGGAAGTCCGCCGCGTCCGCTTCGGTCGCTTCTTCGGAGCCGTCGAACGTGGCCCGGGCCGCCGCCGTACGCTCTTCCCAGTCTTCGGTCACGGCCACACCTTCGCCCGCACGTGCCCGTTGCGGCATCGGCATTCCCACCGGATGCCTTTCCGTCCGTAACGGGGGAGATTGAGCATTTGGCGCGCCGCAGCCGTATCGAAGACCAGGGCCCTCGCCGGGGCTCTCGACGGCGTGGGCGCCGACAGGCACCGGAGGAACGTATGAGGTTGACACGCGAAAAGCTGAGCGGGCACGGCCTTGCGGTCGTCGCGGCCGCGGCCCTGCTGGCGCTGACCGGCTGCGGCGGGTCGGACGGGGGAGGAACCAAGAGCGACTCGGCCGACCGGGTCCCGGCCACCGCGACCGGCAGTCTGGAGGATCTGGCGGCCGAGGTGAAGTGCAAGCCGGACATCCAGACGGACGCCGACGAGATCCGCCAGGCGATCTGCAAGAACACCAACGGCAAGTTCGTCCTCGCGACCTTCGCCACCGACCGCGGTCAGCGCGAGTGGATCAACGACGCGAAGGACTACGGCGGGTTCTACCTCGTCGGCGCCAAGTGGGTCGCCGTCGCCGACCAGAAGGTGGTCACGGCGCTGCGCGGCACGCTCGGCGGTGACATGGAGGTCGGGACCAACCACAGCCAGCATTCCTCCCACAGCGGCTGAGCCGCACGCACGGCACACACACAGAAGGCCGGTGGCGGGATCTCCCGCCACCGGCCTTCTTCAGTGCCTTGCCGGCTCTTCGGCGAAGCGACTACCGCTTCGCCGAGGGGGCTGCTACCTGCACTGCTTGCCGGTGTTGATGCAGTTGGCGATCTTGTTCGCCAGGTTGTTGGTGGTGACGCTGATGAAGTCGTCGTGGTCGGTGGCAGCCTTGTGGAGCTGCTCCGGGAAGCCGTCGACCGCGTATGCGTTCTTCACCACGCCGTTCTGGATGGTCGGCGGCGCGATGTTGTAGGTCAGGCGCATCGTCAGCTGCGGGATCGCCTTGAAGCCGTTGCCGCAGACACCGCTCGCGGGGTCGGGGAAGGCCACGTGCGTACGGTGGTTGGCGCTGTCGATGTTCTGGCCGTCCCAGCAGCTCTGGAAGGCGAACGTGCGCACCACCTTGCTGCCCTGCGGGCAGATCGGGTACTGCGACGTCAGCTGGACCTTGCTCTCGAAGCCGGTGCAGCTCCAGTGCGCGTTGGCGTTCGCCAGACCGTTGGTCGTGGTCTTGGCGTCACCGGTGATGATGCGCAGGAACTGCGGCATCGCGACGACCTTGCTGGCCGGGCTGCCCACGTACTTGATCTGGGCCGAGACGGGCGTCAGGACCTTGCCGACGTTGCCTTCCTTGCCGCCGCCGTCCTTGTTCTGGTCGAAGTCCTGGGTGCCGTCCTGGATGCGGACCACGGGCCAGTAGTACGACGACAGGTCGCTCTTGTTCTGGCAGCTGGTCCCGCCCTGCAGGAACGTCTGGTTGCTGGAGAACGCGTTGACCTTCTGGTTGCCGACGTAGTCGTGCAGGTGGTGCGCGCCGTTGGTCACGCCGGGCGCCACGATCACGTTGTCGGTGTTGAAGTTCTTGTTCGCGTTCACGCCGCACTGCGTGGTGAACGTACCCCGAGAGGCGTTGGCGCCCTTCTGCGGCTTGCCCTGGACGTTCGCCGCGACCTTGGTGATGTCGACGAAGTCGGCGGCGACGGGACCGTTTCCGGCCTGGCCGCCGATGTTGGCCGGCGCGCTCGCGCTCGGAGCCGCGGTGGCCGCGCCACCGTTCTGCTGGCCACCGTTCTGCTGGCCGCCGTTGTTCTGCTGGCCGTTCTGCTGGCCACCGTTCTGCTGGCCACCGTTGTTCTGCTGGCCGTTGTTCTGGCCACCGGCGGTGGTCTGGGCCTGGTTGGCGGTGGTGCCGGTGCAAGCGGCGAGACCGTCCAGCATGGTCGGCGCGGCGGCGCCCACCCGAGTGAAGTCGATCTTGATTCGGCCGATGACCGCGGACCGCTTGTCCTTGAGCGGCGACAGGATCGCGTTCTGGACGAAGCCCGCGTCATTGGCCTGAGCCTGACGCGACGAGGCCAGCCGGGCGTAAGCCTCGGTGATCTGCTTGTCGAGCGTGGCCAGCTCCGTGTCGACGTTCGACTTGGCGTTGGCGGGCACGCTGGTCAGTTTCTGCCCGACATCGGGGCAGGAGATGGTGGCGACCTGAGCGGCGGCAGCCTTGGTGGTGTTCGGGCTCGAGTTGGACTCGTGCGCCGAAGCGTAGAAATTCGCCCAGATCAATCCGCCCCCACCGATCGCGAGCGCCGCGGATGCGGCAACCGCGCGAACAGCCAGCGGCGAACGTCGTTTGCGAGTGTTGCGTCCCATGGAACTCCTCTGACTTCCTTGCGGGGCATCGAGGCGCCCGACAGGAGTGAAGCGGCGTCCATCAGTACGCAGGTGACTCCTGAGGCGTTCAGAAACCCAGGAAAATCTTAGAAGTTCGTGAGGTCATTTCCGGCGCAATGGGCTCAGAAGCGCATGTTTTTCGAGGAGTTGATCTCGGAAAACAGGTTTGAATGATATTCAACGGCGTCGGCGGGTCCTTCGTCCTCAGTGGCTGCCGTGATCCAAATACGCCAGTACGGCGAGTACGCGCCGGTTGTCATCGTCGGAGACCTCCAGCCCCAGTTTGGTGAAGATGTTGGAGGTGTGCTTGGCGATCGCCCGTTCTGTGACCACGAGTTGGGCCGCGATCGCCGCGTTCGAGCGTCCCTGCGCCATCAGTTCGAGCACCTCCAGCTCACGCGGGGTCAGCCGCCCGAGGGGCTGCGCGGTGTGGGAACGCCGCGCCAGCAACTGCTGGATCACCTGCGGATCCATCGCGGTCCCACCCGCGGCGACCCGCCGTACGGCGTCGATGAACTGCTCCGCGTCGAACACCCGGTCCTTGAGCAGATAACCGACCCCGCCCGTGCCGTCCGCGAGCAACTCCCGTGCGTACAGCTGCTCCACGTGCTGGGAGAGCACGAGCACCGGCAGCCCCGGCCGCTCCCGACGGGCCTGGAGCGCGCACTGCAGCCCCTCGTCCGTGTGCGAGGGCGGCAGCCGTACGTCGACCACGGCGACGTCCGGCGCCAACTCGGCCAGCGCCCAGGTGAGTTCGGGCCCGCTCTCGACGGCGGCGGCGATCTCGAAGTCGTACGCCTCGAGCATCCGGACCAGTCCGTCGCGCAGCAGGAACAGGTCTTCGGCTAGGACAACACGCAAGGGATCTCCATGGTGACCATGGTGGGACCGCCCGCGGGGCTGCTGACGGCCAGGACGCCGTCGAATGTACCGAGCCGCCGCTCGACGCCGGTGAGCCCCGAGCCCGCGCCGACCCGGGCACCGCCCTCCCCGTCGTCGGTGACGGTGATGCGGAGCGTTCCGTCCCTGTGCTGGAGGTCGACCCAGACGCGTTCGGCTCCGGAGTGCTTGACCGCGTTGGTCAGTACCTCGCTGACGGCGAAGTACGCGGCGGACTCGACGGGCGCGTCGGCACGGCCGTCCAGGTCGACGTCCACCTCGCTCACGAGCGGCAGCCGCAGCACCAACGCCCTTACCGCGTCGCCAAGTCCACGTTCCGCGAGCACGGGGGGATGAATACCCCGTACGAGGTCGCGCAGCTCGGTGAGCGCCTCGGCGGACGACCGGCGGGCCCGGGCGAGCAGCTGTCGGGCCTTGGCCGGGTCCTTCTCGATGAGGACCTCGACGGTCCCCAGGTCCATCCCCATGGCGACCAGTCGCGCCTGCGCCCCGTCGTGCAAGTCCCTCTCGATACGGCGGAGTTCGGCCGCCGACGTGTCCACGGCGGTGCGCCGGGTCTCGGTGAGGACGCGGACCCGTTCGGCGAGTTCGCCGTCGCCGGAGGCGAGGACGGAGCGGGTGAGGAGGAAATGGACCCGCAGGAGGGCGGGGGAGAGGGCATAGGAGGCGACGAGGAGTGCCGCGCCCAGTGCCCCCGCGAGGAGGGCGGAGCCCTGCCCCGACACCGGCACGAAGCCGTACCACCACCCCACGTGCGTGCCGTCCGTGACGACCCGCCACAGGCCGGCCGCCAGCGCGAAGCCCTCCAGAGGGTAGAGGAGGAGGGCGGCGGGCAGCAGCGCGGTCACGAACCCGGCGGTCATGTCGACCACCAGCCAGCCGAGGTCGCGCCAGGTCGCCGGGTCCCCCAGCATGCGGAGGCAGCGCGTCCACGGGGTCGTGTCCGCGGGCAGGCTCCGGTACGTGGACGGAATCCGTATCCCGTACCACTCGGCGGCGATGATCCGTCGCCGGTCCGCGAAGGCCCGTACGCCGGTCAGGACCCAAGGGGTCGTGACGATCCCCACCCCCACCGGGACGAGCAGGATCGACACGACGGACAGTACGAAGAGAACAACCGCTCCGGTGAACCCCTCGACGGCCAGCATCAGCCCTCGTCCCCCGGCGACCAGTACCTCCGGCCCGCGCGTCCGTATGCCCCTGCCGCTCCACATCTCCATACCGCCAGTCTCACCGACCCGCCCCTCGGGGTCACTGGGCCGAGCACCAGGGTGGGGGTGGTGCCAGGTGCACCCCGGGGCAGGCTCCTCCTCGCCCCCGCCGCCCCTACCCGTCCCATCCACACCTGGGGGCTCTGCCCCCCAGACCCCCGGGTGGGTTCGTCGGCTGCGGGCCGGTGGGGGCCGATCGCGCAGTTCCCCGCGCCCCTGAGCCGGGGCTGCGCCCCCGGCCTCCCGATCGGCCGGATCGGCCTCGTCCTCAAACGCCGGACGGACTGAGGCTTTCAGGGGCGCGGGGAACTGCGCGAGCAACCCCCATGGGCCCGCAGCCGAAGGACTCCGGGCGGGCGGGGGACGCGGGGCGAAGCCCCCGCCCGAGGGGCGCGGGGAACTGCGCGACCAGCCCTCACCGGCCCGCGGCCGAAAGACCACCCCCTGGGGTCTGGGGCGGAGCCCCCAGGGATGGGACGGGTAGGGGCGGCGGGGGCGAGGACATGGGGTGGCGCTACTGGGCGAGTACCTTTGTCTCCAGGTGCGGCGGGAGGCCCACCGGGGGGCGGTCCGGGCGTCGGGGGGCCACCCCGCCGATGCCCTGGAGCCAGGTCCACGTGTCCGCGACCGTCTCCGAGACGGGCCGACACCGCAGTCCCGTCGCCACCGCACGGGAGACATCCGCCCGATGAAGAGCGTCATGCATGTCGGACCCCACCGGCACCCACACCGGCAACTGCGTCCACGGCTGAATCCCGGCGTCGAGGACCACGGAAGGCTCCGTCCAACGGAGTTCCGCCCGCGCCCCGGTGACCCGGACACACGCGTCGAGCAGCTCCCCCATCGTCGTATGCCCCTGCGGACTCATCAGGTTGTACGCCCCGCTCACCCCCGCATCCGCCGCCCCGAGGATCCACTCCGCGAGATCACGCACATCGACGTACTGGAGGGGGAGGGACCGGGGGCCGGGCGCGAGTACGGGACCGCCCCGGGCGATCCGGGTCAACCACCACGGCAGGCGCCCGATGTTCTCGTACGGCCCGAGGATCAGCCCGGACCGCACGAGCAACGAGCGCTCCGCGCCGAACGCGGACACGGCGGCCAGCTCGCCGCCCAGTTTGTCCTGCGCGTAATCGGTCTGTTCGGCGTCCTCGGACGCCCCTTCCACGAGCGGCGCGTCCTCGGCGTAGTCGGCGGGCGGAGCCCACGCGTAGACCGAGCAGCTCGACACGTACACATACCGCCCGGCCCGGTCGGCCAACAGCCGGGCCGTGTCGCGAACGGCCCGCGGCGCCGCCGACCAGGTGTCGACGACGACATCCCACGCACCTTCGGTGGACGCGTCGGCGAGCGCCGCGAGCCCGTCCGGGGCGGTGCGGTCACCCAGCAAGGACCGCGCCCCGGCGGGCGGCTCGCGGTGCCCGCGGTGGAAGACGGTCACCTCCCAGCCACGGCCGAGCGCCGCCTCCACCACGGCGCGCCCCGCGAAATCCGTACCGCCCAGCATCAGCAGTTTCTTGGGTGTCATACGGAGGACTCTGCCCGCAGGATCCGCCGGACGGAACGGGAATCTGCTGACAGAAGAGTTCCTGAGCCGCGGGGAGGGTCAACGCCCCGTCGGAGGCGCGTACTTGTACCCCACCCGCCGTACCGTCTGGATCGCCTGCCGGTGCTGCGCCCCCAGCTTGCGCCGCAACCGCGCGACGTGGACGTCGACGGTCCGCCCGTCGCCCACGTGCCCGTAGCCCCACACGGTGGTGACCAACTGGTCGCGGGTGTGCACCCGGTGCGGATGCGAGACGAGGTGCGCGAGCAGCTCGAACTCCAGGTAGGTGAGGTCGAGCGGCCGCCCGTCGACCTCGGCGGTGCGCTGCACGGGGTCGATGCGGACGAGCGGATCGTCGCCCACGGCGGCGTCGGTGGGGGCCGGGGAGTCCGGGACGGCGACCGGCAGCAGGGGCTGCTGGTCGGCCGGTACGAGGACCAGGTAGCCGATCATCGGCGGCTGGCCGGGGAGCACGGGCAGGGTGTGCGGGGGAGCGGGCAGCCAGGTGGCGCCCGGCGGCAGGAAGTCCGCGACGTCGACCACCTCGTCCCGGTGGACGGCACGGAGTCGGTGCCGCGCGGGGACGGGGGCGGGTGCCGGTGCGGATGGGGGTCCCCCCGCTCGAGCGAAGTCGAGAGTGGGGGAGGTCGCGACGGACGAGAAGGAACGAGTGGTCGCCATGAGAGGTCAGCTCTTTCGCGCGAGAAGTTCGTCGGGAAGGTCGACGACCGCGAGTTCGTGGTCGGGGCCGTCGAGGACGTACGTCGTGCGCGCTGGCCGAAGGCCGGGGGTGTACGGCTTTAGAGGGCCGGCGCGTTCGTCGCGCGGCAACACACCCGGTCGAAGTCGTGATGCTGACGGGAAGGCCAGAAGGGCTCCAGGTCGGGGCGACCCGTCGCGGTGTACTTCTGGAAACCGACCATGCCCCCATTGAAGCAGAAGCCGGAGCCGGGCAGGAGACTCCTCTCACAGGTCGGACGGGTCCTTGGCGTGAACTTGACGCCGTACGACGCGGCTGACCTCGTACGACCACGAATGACCTCGTACGACGAGGCCGATGTCGCGCGACGCGAGGAGGCGCCCACCATGACGGTGGGCGCCTCCTCGCGTGGCGTGCGGGGCGGATCAGACCTGGCCGGCCTTCTCCAGGGCGGTGCAGCAGGTGTCGACGAGCAGGCGCGTGACGACGTACGGGTCGACGTTGGCGTTCGGGCGGCGGTCCTCGATGTAGCCCTTGCCGTCCTTCTCGACCTGCCACGGGATGCGCACCGAGGCGCCACGGTTGGAGACGCCGTAGGAGTACTCGTTCCACGGGGCGGTCTCGTGCAGACCGGTCAGGCGGTCGTCGATGCCGGCGCCGTAGTTCTTGACGTGGTCGAGCGGCTTCGAGCCCTCGCCCAGCGACTCGCACGCGGTGATGATCGCGTCGTATCCCTCGCGCATCGCCTTGGTGGAGAAGTTGGTGTGCGCGCCGGCGCCGTTCCAGTCGCCCTTGACCGGCTTGGGGTCGAGGGTCGCGGAGATGTTGAAGTCCTCGGCGGTGCGGTAGAGCAGCCAGCGGGCCACCCACAGCTGGTCAGAGACCTCCAGCGGCGCCAGTGGGCCGACCTGGAACTCCCACTGGCCGGGCATGACCTCGGCGTTGATGCCGGAGATGCCGAGGCCCGCCTTGAGGCAGTTCTCGAGGTGCGCCTCGACGACGTCACGGCCGAAGATCTCGTCCGCGCCGACGCCGCAGTAGTAGCCGCCCTGCGGGGCCGGGAAGCCGCCGACGGGGAAGCCGAGCGGGCGCTCCCCGTCGAAGAAGGTGTACTCCTGCTCGATACCGAAGATCGGCTCCTGCGCGGCGAACTTCTCCGCCACCTCGGCCAGCGCGGCACGGGTGTTGGACTCGTGCGGCGTCATGTCGATGTTCAGGACCTCGCACATCACGAGGACGTCGTCGCCGCCGCGGATCGGGTCCGGGAAGGTGGCGACGGGCTTGAGTACGCGGTCCGAGGCGTGCCCCTCGGCCTGGTTCGTGGAAGACCCGTCGAAGCCCCAGATCGGCAGCTCGGCGCCCTTGGCGTCGTCGCCCAGTATCTTCGTCTTGGAACGGAGCTTGGCCGTCGGCTCGGTGCCGTCGATCCAGATGTACTCAGCCTTGAAGGTCACGGGCCACATCCTTCGGGGTGTGTCTTAGGGCGCACTGCGGGTGCTGCGGCGCTGCGGCACTGGGGCGCCGCGGTACTGCCCGGCAGCCTGTCAACAGGCGATTTCCCGATCATTGCTCGAATGTGAACCCCGTGTTACCGGGTGTCTCTGTGCTGCGACTCACTCGCTGAGAGCGATTCCGACCACTGTCGGCGGCCCGCTCGCGAAGGCCGCGAGCACACGCGTCGGCCCACCGTGGTCCTTCCGGTCCCGGTGGCGGCGGCTCGTATGCGATGGGTTTGCGGGCGCGCAGCACCGGGCTCTCCGCCCGGTGAACTCGCTCTACGTGCCGGTCCTGCTGTTCGTGGCCGCGAACAGCAGGACGCACGACCCGCACCGGGCGGCGGTCCGGGCCGCGGGGCTGCTGCCGCACGCGGCCCGGCCGGTACCGCCGTCCCTTCGGCGGAGTTCCTCAGTCGTCAGATGTGGGCGCTCACCCCACCTTCTCGATCCGGGCCCGGCGGATCAGGAACTTGCCCGGCTCCCGTACCTGCTCGAACGCCGCGTTGTTGAGCAGTACGCAGCTGCCCGACACCGAGGTGACCTGCACGGTCGTCGACTTGTTGTTGTCCAGGTTCGTGACCTTGAGCTTGGTCCCGGCCGGGAACTGGTTGCTGGACGCGGCAGGGGCGCCCGCCTCGCCCGAGAGGGTGACGGTCGAACCGTTGCAGACCTGCTGGCCGGTGGCGGCGCCACCACCACCCGTCCCCTGCGCGGGTGCGGTGGTCTGCTGCTGCGCGGGTGTGGTCGTCGCCGGCTGGGCGGACTGCGCGGGCTGCGTGGCCTGGGAGTCCTGAGCCGACTCCCCAACCGCGCAACCGGACGCCTTCTGCTGCACCTTGATCTGTGCGATGACCGCCTCGCGGTTGGCGATCCGCGCCGCCGACTGCGCGTCGGGATTGGCCCGTTGGCCGTCGATGAACTTCTGGTTGTTGCCGAGGGCGGTGGTGAGCCCCTGGCAGACCGTCGAGTCCGCGGCGGACAGGGTCCGGCCGTTCTCGGTCGGCGCCGCGTTCGAGGTGGCCGCCATGGCGAAGGCGCCACCTCCCGCCACGGCGGCGGCACTGACCAGCAGCGCGATCTTCTTCTTGGGACTGAGAGTCCTTCTACGCGACATGTACGCCTCCTGTCCGTGGCCGCCTCGTGCGGCGGCCGGATGCGATCCGTGTGCCGCTATGTACGAGATGCCGAACAGGGTTACTCAATGGTTAACACGAGTCAGTGCAGTGGCCTGGGTCACATGCGAGCCAAGGCGTCCCGAACGGCTTCCTCCGTACGGGCCACGACCGCCGTCCCGTCGTCCGCCGTGATGATCGGACGCTGGATGAGCTTCGGGTGCTCGGCCAGCGCCTTGATCCACTGTCCGCGCGAACTGTCGTCGCGCGCCCACGACTTCAGGTCGAGCTCCTTCGCGAGGGCCTCCTGCGTCCGGGTGATGTCCCACGGCTCGAGGCCCAGTCGCTCCAGTACGCCCCGGATCTCGTCCTCCGTGGGTACGTCCTCCAGGTAGCGGCGGACGGTGTACTGCGCCCCCTCCGCGTCGAGCAGGCTGATGGCGCTGCGGCACTTCGAACAGGCCGGATTGATCCAGATCTCCATGCCGCACACGTTACGCGGGCCCCCCTTTCCCGCCGGTGCGCAGGAAGCTCCCCCGTCCGTCCCCGTCCGTCTCCGCGAGGCCGGCACCGCGCGGTTCATCACAAGATCATCACTCCATCTCCATGCCTCTGTCATATGCCACACCCAGGCACTAGCGTCATCCCGAAAGCACAGCCAGGGGGGACGAGATGACTGACCCGTACACGATGCCGCCTGCTCCGCGCCCGCCGGACACGCGGCCTTGGCGCAAGCGCAAGCGCGTGTGGGCGGCGGCGATCCTCCTGTTCGGTCTGGGAGTCATGGGTGGCACTCAGAGCGCGCAGGACGAGGTGAACGCGGCGAAGGCTGCGGCTGCCAAGCCGCGTCCGACGATCACGGTGACCGCCACTGCCACCACCACCGCCACCGCGACCGTCACCGCGACGCCCAAGCCGCGGGCCACCGTCACCAAGACGGTGCGGACGCCGGGCCCCACCAAAACGGTCACCGAGGCCGCGCAGGACGCCGGGGCGGACACGAGTGGGAGCAGCGACACCGGCACCTGCTCGATCGTCTCCAACTCGGGCAACTGCTACGAGGCGGGGCAGTACTGCCGGAACAGGGACCACGGCGCTTCGACGACGGATGCCGGCGGTGCGGGCATCACGTGCGCCTACCGCAACGGGTGGCGCTGGACCTACTCCTGACGGCGCGAGCCGCGTCTTTGCCGGTGGGTGACGGGCGGGTCCCCGCCGTGCCACCGGAGGGTCTGTTCGAATTTGCCGCCGCCTCACGCGCCTCTCGCGGAGCTGCTGTGACGCGGCGGCAATTCCCTTGCCTACCTGGATGTTTGCTGGACTCTATGGACTCCCTGGATGTCAGTGCCGGGCAGTAAACTGGAGGCAGTGTTCGAGGGTGTCGCCGGGGGGTCCGGATGGCGCCCTGACCGCGACAGGAGGATGCCTGTGCCCGCTGCCGCACTGAAGCCGCTGCCCACTCAGTCCACGTCCAAGAGGGCGGTCCTGATGGACCTGCCGTACGAGCCCGTGGCGAAGCGCCCGTTGCCGCCTGGGCGGCCTCGCGAGTGGTACGTCACGCACAACCGCCGGCTCAAGGCGATGCGTCTCGCGATCGCTCTGCTCGACTCCGGTGTGTACGTTCCGAATCAGGCCCGCAACGAGAAGATCCGCAGTACTGCGGAGGCGATCGGTGTTCATCCGCCGTCGGACACCACGTGCCACATGGTGCGCGCGCTGATGCGGTACGCGCGCTGAGCGCGGGGGGGCGGGGGGGGCGGCCGGGGCAACGTCTCTCGCCCCCGCCGCCCCTACCCGCCCCATCCGTACTTGGGGGCTCCGCCCCCAAACCCCCGATCGGCCTGAACGGCCTCGTCCTCAATCGCCGGACGGGCTGAAGGCGTGGGCCGGGGTGGGTGGGGTGCGCCCCTCGGCCTTGTCCTCAGTTGTCGGGCGGGCTGAAGGCGCGGGCTGGGGTGGGTGGGGTGCGGCCCCCGACCTCGACCTCAGACGCCGGACGGGCTGAAGACGCGGGCGGTGTTGGGTGGGGTGCGGTCTCGGGCCTCGTTCTCAGTTGTCGGACGGGCTGAAGGCGTGGGCCGGGGTGGGTGGGGTGCGGTCTTCGGGTTCGTCCTGGGGCGCCGGACGACCCTGGGCCTTTAGGGGCGCGGGGAACTGCGCGCCCAGCCCCCACCGGGCCCGCAGCCAAACGAATCGGGTGGGCGGGGGACGCGGGGCGAAGCCCCCGCCTTGGGGGCGCGGGGAACTGCGCGAGCAACCGCTACCGACCCGCAGCCGAACGGCACACCCGGAGGCCCGGGCGGAGCCCCTTCGCTCCGTCACTGCCCCGTCGTCAGTTCCTTCTCCAGGGGGGTTCGGAAGCGAGGCGTGATCCGGGTCGGGCCCAGCCAGGCCCGTAGACGGGCGGCCTCCGTCTCGATGGCGGCCAGCGCCTCCCGCCCCACCCCGACAGGGTCCAACACCCGCCACACCAGAGCCCCATCGGCCCGCTGCGCCCACCCCCCGACCACCCGCCCGTCCCACCACACCGTCGGCCCGACATTCCCACTGCCGTCGAAGAGCGCGGGACGGAGGGAGGGGGAGAGGTACCAGTCCCGTTCCTGCCATCCCATGGCCGTGGGATCGAGCCCGGGGAGGAGCGCGGCCCACGGCGCGACAGGGCCCGGGACGGGGGCGATGTCGTCGGCGGTCACATATCCGGTGGCTCCGTCGTCGAGCGACACGGCCACCGCCCCGATCGCCGCCAGCGCCCGCCGCACATCGGTGACCTTCCACCCCGTCCACCACTTGAGGTCGGCCTCGGTGGCGGGCCCGCACACCGCGAGCCAGCGGCGCAGCAGCTCGGGCTGGGCCTCGGAGGGCGGGAGTTCGGGATGCGGCGGCGCCACGGCCCAGCGGAACTGGGTCGACGTCCAGGACCCCAGCGGCCGCCCACGCACCACCCGCCCCTCGACCCCGAGCACCCGCATCAGCCGGGACGACACGGTGTGCGCGCTCTCGTAACTCCGCCCCGCGCCGTACGTGAACTGCTCCCTCAACCGCGGCTCGTCCTGGACGAGTTCGTTCACCGTGGCCTGCCCGCGCCGCGCCAGCGCGGCGAGCGCGGACGCCTCCACCTCGGCGAGCCACTCCTCGCTCAGCCGCCCGTCGCTGCCGCTCACCATGTCCTTGACCAGCCCGACCCGGGCCTTCGCGGCGATCGCGAGCCCCGTCGAGGCGTGCACCACCGCGGCCAGCCCGGTGGGGAACACGAACACGGTGTGCCGCATGCCGTGCATCCGCACCAGCGTCCGGTCCTCGTACAGCGCCCGGTCGAGCTCCGCCACCGTCTTCCCGGCGTCCGCGAGCCGCGCGCCCACCGCCAGGTACACCGTCGCCGGATCGGTCCCGTGCAGTGCGACCAGGGACCCGGCGACCTCCTCGGGGCTCGCCGCGCGCGCCGCCCCCGCGAGCCGGTGCCGCAGGGCGAGCCGGGCCCGCCGCTCCGCCACCGCGATGTGCCGCCGCTCCTCGTCCACGCCGCCTCCCTCTCGTAGCTGCCGTCCCCGCATCCTCTCGCGCCTCACCCGATCGGCGCCCCCGCCATGCGTACGCCCTGCTCACGGCCTTGACTGAACCGGGAATCCGCAGCGGAACGTCGGGAGACGACATGGCGCGGCACGCGAGGCAAGGGATACGCGGGATACGAGGGAGAGGCAGGGCGCTCGGGGCGCGTGGGATACCAGCGCCCGGCGTACGACGGACCGGCCCGGGGGCCGTGGCTGTCGTGCTCCTGCTGGCCCTCGGCGCCTGCCTGGCCGGCTGTTCCAACGGCACCACCCCGTCCGATGTGGCCTCCGCCGCCTCCTCCCTCGCGTCCGAGGCCGGCGACTCGCTCGCCTCCGCGACCGCCGAGGCCCGGCGGAAGCTCGACGAGTTCAAGAACGGCCTGGACGCCAAGGACGAGGTGAAGCTCGGCGACCGGGTGACCATCGACTCCGCGGGCCGGGCCACCGTCAAGGCCACCGCCACCAACCCGACGTCCGCGGCGAAGACGTACGCGGTCCAGGTCAACTTCCGTGACAAGGGCGGCAACCTCCTCGACACGGTCGTCGTCACCCTGAACGACGTCCCGGCGGGCGCAGCCAAAGACGCCACAGCCCGCAGCACCCGCACCCTCTCCGGAGACATCACCGCCGACGTGGCCCGCGCCGTACGGACCTGACACCCGCGAACGCGCCTCCCGCTCCGGCGGCCGTCTCGCCGTGGCCCTGGCCGAAGCCGATGCCTCAGCCGTACAGCTCGAACAGCCCGGTCACATACGCCGTCAGCCGTTCGCCCAGCAGCTCGGGGGTCAGGTCCGCGCGCCCCAGTTCCCGCCACGGCACCGCGAGCTTCTCGGCGTCGGGGGAGTAGGCCAGCGCGTCCAGCAGCCGCCAGTACAAGTGCTCCTCGGCGTCGGCCGGTCGGCGTCCGCCGTGTGCCTCGTACCGCGCGCGGAACCCCAGGCCGTACGCCTCCCCGTGGAGCAGCGCGAGAGCCGTGGAGCAGTGGGCCACGTCCAGGTCGGCGGGCCCCCACGAGGTCTCCACCCAGTCGACCACCCCGCTGATCCGCAGTGTGTCGCCCGCGCCGGTGAAGAGCACGTTGCCGGGATGGAAGTCCCGGTGCAGGAAACATCCTTCGTACGCCGGGGGTTCGCGCCGGATCACGTCCACGGCCCGCTCCCACAGCGCGCCCCGGGGCGCACGGACCCGTTCGGGCGAGGTCCATGCCTGGTACGGGCGCGGGCGGTCGGCCGGAACCACCGTGTGAATGCGGGCCAGTTGGCGGGCCAGCAGGTCGATGCGCCGGTCCAGGTCCTCCTCGTCGACCCGTACCCGGCCCGGCAGCGAGGACATCAACAGCGAGGGGTGGTCGCAGTGTTCGGCGGCGGCGTCGACGGCGTGGAGCTCGGGCGTGGGGACGTCCTCGCACGGGGCGAGCAGGGTGAGGACGGACGCCTCGCGGGCCAGCAGGCCGGGCGCGTGACGGCGGTAGAAGGGCTTCACGAACGACCGCAGCACCAGCCCCGTACCGTCGTCGAGGGTGAGCCGGCGCATCTGGGAGCTCCAGCCGCCGCGCAGGGCCGTGGACTCCCGTACGCTCCTGCCGGCCGGAAGCTGCTTGGCCACCCAGCCGCGGGTCGCGGTCCACCCCCGCTCGCCCGGTCCCACGAGTACGGCGTCCACGAACCGCGCCCGGTCGGCGGGATGTTCGCGCAGCCACAGGCCCAGCATGTGGTCGGCGTCGGGGAATGCGAGCCGGGTGAACTGGGCACGGGCGGTGAGCGCGTCCGCCACGGCCTCGGTGACGGCGGGCGGGATGACGGCGTCCGTACCGGGTACGGCGAGGACCGCACGGCCGTCGTACCCGCGCAGCACGTCGAGCGCGGGGGCCTGCCGCCAGCTGTCCGGCGCCCGGATGATCTCGCTGAAGCGCCCGTCGCCCTCCCCGAACGGAACCTGCCAGGCCTCGGCGCCGTACACCGCGGGCGCGCACAGGCCCAGCGCCACCACGCGCCGCCCGTAGTACCCGGCGAGATCGGCCACCGTCTGGCCGCTCATGCTGAACCCGACGAGGATCAGCGGACCGTCCGCCGGGACCGACGCGTCGATGACGGAGACGGCCTGCTCGAAGCGTCGGCGCAGGCTCAGGTCCTTGAGCTCGCCCGAGCTCTCACCGTGTCCGGAGAAGTCGAGGGCGAGGCCCCGGCAGCCGCGTGCCACGAACTCCTCCAGCAGTGGGAGCAGTCGCTCCTTGTCGCCGAGGCCCGCGCCGTGCAGCAGGACGACGGTGGCCGCGGCGCCAGGGCCGTCGTCACCGCCGCCGCTGACGCAGCTCAGTCGTTCACCGTCGTGATCATGTGCGAAGGAGGCGAGCATCCCCCCATTCACCCACGCCCGCTCTTCCACTCTCCATCTACCGACGGCATGTACCGACGGCCCCGGCCAGGTCACAGACCCGGGGCACCCCAGATCGGGAACCAGCGGCTGAGATCCTGCTCGATCCGCAGATCGTCCGCGAGCGCGGCCTTGACCTGCAGTTCCAGCGCGTTGTCACGCCGTTGGGCCTCGCCGGCCAGCGGTGCGAAGGGATAGAAGGTGCCGCGCTTGTAGAGGTAGACGAGTCCGAGCCGTCGCTGCCCGGTGTCCTGGAAGCCCGCCACGGAGCAGAGCAGCTGGGGTCCGAAGCCGCTGCCCTCCAGCGCGCTGTTGACCGCGTGCAGATCACTGACCAGCGCGGGCAGATCGTCCGGTTCCCGCCGCGAGACCAGCCACGAGTACCCGTACTCGTCCCGGCTGACCTCCACCGGCGGACCCGTGCGCTCGGCATCCGCGTCGAGCAGTTCCTGCACCTCCTGGTGCGCCTGGGCGAAGGCCCCGCCCTCGACGCTCGCGAAGCACACCGCGCCCGTCCCGGTCGGGGTGAATCCGGCGGCGGCCTGCAGGGTCAGGGCCGCCGACGGCAGCCCGAAGAGCTGGTCGAGATCGGGCGCGACGGCCTTGGTACGCCCGAGCAGGATGTCCAGGAACCCCATGCAGTCGGCTGCCTTTCCGGAAGGGACGAAGGGCCATGGCCCAGGATGAGCAGGGTGGGTAGGGAGGGGACAGGAAGGGACAGGAAGAAGAGTCAGGCGGTGTTTTCCGGAGTCGCCGCCTCACCCAGCTCCGCCGAGATCCTGCCCAGTTGTTCGAGCCGCTGCTCCAGGCTGGGGTGGGTCGAGAAAAGCTTCGCGATCCCCGGTTCGGCACCGAAGGCCGGCGTGAAGTAGAACGCGTTGAACGCCTGTGCCGTCCGCAGGTCCTTGGTCGGGATCCGCGCGATGTCCCCGGAGACCTTCGTCAGCGCGGACGCCAGCGCCGAGGGCCGGCCGGTGAGCAGGGCGGCGGACCGGTCGGCGGCCAGCTCGCGGTACCGGGACAGGGCCCGGATGAGCAGGAAGCTGATCGCGTACACGGCCGCGGAGACGGCCATCACCGCCATGAAGATCGCCACGGTGTTCTGGTCCTTGCGGCCGCGCCCGCCGAAGAGCTGGGAGTAGAAGGCGAACCGCACGATCAGCCCGGCGATCACCCCGAGGAACGAGGCCACGGTGATCACGGCGACGTCCTTGTGCGCCACGTGCGACAGCTCGTGCGCGAGCACGCCCTCCAGCTCGTCGGGCTCCAGCCGCCGCAGCAGCCCGGTGGTCACGCAGAGGACCGCGTGATCGGCGTTCCGCCCGGTCGCGAACGCGTTCGGCATGTCGATGTCCGACACGGCGACCAGGGGCTTCGGCATGTCGGCGACGGCACACAGCCGGTCGACGACTCCGTGTAGCTGCGGATACTCCTCGCGCTCCACGATCCGGCCGTGCATCGCGTAGAGCGCGATCCGGTCCGAGAACCAGTACTGCGCGCCGAGCATCAGGGCCGCGACGACCACGACCAGCACCCAGGACTTCAGCAGCACGATCAACGCGGCGACGAAGGCCACGTACAGCAATCCGAGCAGGAACAGCGTGACCGTCATGCGTGCGGTCAACCGCGGATCGCTCCGGAACCGGCTCTGCATCTGCATCACCCCCGCAGTAAGGCACTCGCCCCGCTGTCCAGTGTGCACCTGCGGATGCCCATGAAGCGGTTCCGAACAGCTCTAGGAGGTGCAAAGGCGACCTGTGGGATTCCGGGCGGGATCTGGGGGATTCCGTCCAAGATGCCGAGTGGTCGATCGCCGACTAGCCTTTATCCGCGAGCAGCTCTTAATGAAAAGAGCCGCCATCGGAGTACGCCCGCCGCACGCGTCGGCGGCTCGAACGTACTCCGCGTACTCGGGCGAGAATCGCGCCGGACCCGCTCCGCCGCGGTCACGGCCATCTGCCATCCGTCTCGTGCCTCCGAAAGACCGCACGAGGGGTGCAAGGAGGATTCATCCATGAAGGCACAACGTGCGAGGCGCTTCTTCGCGGTATCCGCCATCGGCGTTCTGATGGCCGGAGGCGCCGCGATCGGCGCAGCAGGTACGGCCTCGGCAGCTGCCCCGGCCCAAGCCCACACCCAGGTCGCCACCCACGGCTGTTCCAACTGGGGCGGCCGATTCGGGAACTGCGGGTTCGGCTTCAACAACGGCTTCAACACCGGCTTCGGCTTCAACAACGGCTTCGGCTTCAACAACGGCTTCGGCTTCAACAACGGCTTCAACAACGGCTTCGGCGGTGGTGGAGTCGTAGTCATCGTGGTGCCCTGACGGATCACGGCCGAGGGCCGCCACCTGTACACACAGGTGGCGGCCCTCAGTTTTTCAGGCGTCGTGATCTTCAGACGTCGTAATTTTTAGACGTCGTAGTACAGCTCGAACTCGTGCGGGTGCGGACGCAGCTGCAGCGGCGCGATCTCGTTCGTGCGCTTGTAGTCGATCCACGTCTCGATCAGGTCGGACGTGAAGACGTCGCCCGCGAGCAGGAACTCGTGGTCGGCCTCGAGGCGGTCGAGGACGGCCGGGAGGGAGGTCGGGACCTGGGCGACGCCCGCGTGCTCCTCGGGGGCGAGCTCGTAGAGGTCCTTGTCGATCGGCTCGGCCGGCTCGACCTTGTTCTTGATGCCGTCGAGGCCCGCGAGCAGCAGCGCCGAGAAGGCCAGGTACGGGTTGCCGGAGGAGTCGGGGGCACGGAACTCGACGCGCTTGGCCTTCGGGTTCGAACCGGTGATCGGGATACGCATGGCCGCGGAGCGGTTGCGCTGCGAGTACACCAGGTTGACCGGGGCCTCGAAGCCGGGGACCAGGCGGTGGTACGAGTTCACCGTCGGGTTCGTGAAGGCGAGCAGCGACGGGGCGTGCTTGAGGATGCCGCCGATGTAGTAGCGGGCGGTGTCCGAGAGGCCCGCGTAACCGGCCTCGTCGTAGAACAGCGGGTCGCCGTTGGCCCACAGCGACTGGTGGACGTGCATGCCCGAGCCGTTGTCGCCGAAGATCGGCTTCGGCATGAAGGTCGCGGTCTTGCCGTTGCGCCAGGCGACGTTCTTCACGATGTACTTGAAGAGCTGGAGGTCGTCGGCCGCGGCGAGCAGCGTGTTGAACTTGTAGTTGATCTCGGCCTGGCCGGCGGTGCCCACCTCGTGGTGCTGGCGCTCGACCTGGAGGCCGGACTTGGCCAGCTCCAGGGAGATCTCGGCACGCAGGTCGGCGAAGTGGTCGACCGGCGGGGTCGGGAAGTAGCCGCCCTTGTAGCGGACCTTGTAACCACGGTTGTCCTCGAGGGCGCCGGTGTTCCAGGCGCCGGCCTCGGAGTCGATGTGGTAGAAGGCCTCGTTCGACTTGGTGTCGAAGCGCACGCTGTCGAAGACGTAGAACTCGGCCTCGGGGCCGAAGAACGCGGTGTCGGCGATGCCGGTGGAGGCGAGGTAGGCCTCGGCCTTCTTCGCCACGTTGCGCGGGTCACGGGAGTACTGCTCGCCCGTGATCGGGTCGTGGATGAAGAAGTTGATGTTGACCGTCTTGTCGCGGCGGAAGGGGTCGACGCGCGCGGTGGACAGGTCGGCGCGGAGCGCCATGTCGGACTCGTGGATGGCCTGGAAACCGCGGATCGAGGAACCGTCGAACGCGAGCTCCTCGGCCGGGTCGAAGGCCTCGGCCGGGATCGTGAAGTGCTGCATCACGCCCGGCAGGTCGCAGAAGCGGACGTCGACGAACTTGACGTCCTCGTCCGCGATGAACTTCTTGGCCTCGTCGGCGTTCTGGAACATCCAGCTCCTCCTACTCCCGCCCACAGTGGACCGGGGTGGTAGTTCGTTCGTGCGGCCAGTGCGGTGGCACACGCTGGAGCCGACCTTAGGGATGGGGGATTTCTCCAGCGTGACCCATTTGTTTCGCCCAAGTTAACCGACCCGGGGTCGTCAGGCCCCTCCTGTCCGCATGCCAAAACGGGCGCAGTACCGTGGACGGGTGGACAACAGGCAAGCAATCGGATCGTGGCTCTCCGGACCCCGTGCGGCCCTGGAGGACGCCGGTGCCCACCTCGGATACCGGGGTGAACAGCTGGGTCTGCCGGAACACGGCCCCGGCTCCATCGCCCGCCCCGGCCGCAGGCTGGGCGCCCTCGCCATCGACTGGGCCCTGTGCCTGTTGATCGCATACGGACTGCTCACCCACGGCTACAAGCCGGGGTCGACGGGTAACTGGGCCCTGCTCGTCTTCTTCGTCCTGGGCGTCCTGACCGTCGGCACGGTCGGCTTCACCCCGGGCAAGCGCCTGCTGGGCCTGCGGATCGTCCCCGAGGGCGGCGGCCGTCTCAACCCGCTGCGCGTCCTGCTGCGCACCGCCCTGCTGTGCGTGGCCATCCCCGCCCTGATCTGGGACCGCGACGGCCGCGGCCTGCACGACCGCATGGCCCGCACGATCGAGGTCCGGGCCTAGCAACCGGACATCAGGCCGTACGGCGACATCAGGCCGTACGACGACACCAGGCCGTCCGGCGAGTGGTACGACGATGGGGGCGCCCGGAGTGATCCGGGCGCCCCCATCGTCGTAACTCTGCTCAGAGGAGTGTCAGCGGGCCTTCGGTCCGCCGCGCGGCATCCGCATGCCCTTGGGCATCGGACCCTTCGGAAGGGGCATGTTGCTCATCAGGTCGCCCATCGCGCGCAGCCGGTCGTTGGTGGCCGTCACCTGCGGGCCGGTCAGGACGCGGGGGAACTTCAGCATCGTCGTGCGGAGCTTCTTGAGCCCCACCTGACCCTCGCCGGAGCCCACGAGCACGTCGTGCACGGGCACATCGGCGACAATCCGCGCCATCTTCTTCTTCTCGGCCGCCAGCAGGCTCTTCACCCGGTTCGGGTTGCCCTCGGCCACCAGCACGATGCCGGCCTTGCCGACCGCGCGGTGCACCACGTCCTGGCTGCGGTTCATCGCCACCGCAGGAGTCGTGGTCCAGCCCCGGCCGATGTTGTCCAGCACGGCCGCTGCCGCGCCGGGCTGGCCCTCCATCTGTCCGAACGCGGCCCGCTCGGCCCTGCGCCCGAAGACGATCGCCGTCGCGAGGAAGGCGAGCAGAAGGCCGAGAATGCCCAGGTAGTACGGGTGGTCGATCAAGAGGCCGATCGCGAGGAAGACACCGAAGGTGACGATTCCGACTGCCGCGAGTACAAGACCGATCTTGGAGTCGGCCTTGCGAGTCATCTTGTAGGTCAGGGCGATCTGCTTGAGTCGCCCGGGGTTAGCAGCGTCCGCTGCAGTTTCCTTCCTCGCCATGCCACGAAGTCTACGTGGCCCGGCAAGCGCCGACGACGGCAGTGTCCGGGCAGGCGGCGGCAGCGCCCGCGCGGGGGTCCGGCGACGGCTACGAACGCGTCGCCACGGACTCCAGCACGCGCTGCGCCTCGACCCGGTCCTTGGCGCGGCGGCGGTCCTCCAGGACGGAGGTCCAGGCGTTGCGGCGGGCGGTGCGCTGACCGCTGCTCATGAGCAGCGACTCGACGGCACGGAGTGCATCGGTGAACGACGGGATGGCTGTGGCGCGTACGGGCGCGGCCTGCATGATGGAGGTCCCCCCTCGGGATGGCGGCTTTGGACGGGGCGGTACGGGGCGTAAGACCAGGGTCACTGATTGGTGTTACCAGGGCGTGACCGACCGGTCAAACACCAATGAAGCCTTGATGCGGCGGGCCTCCAGCATGACGCCGTCCTGACGCCTGTCCCCATCTGCGCGGACGGTCCGCAGCGCGGTGAATTGGCCACATTGTGGGGGGAGTTGCTTGTGCGCCGATTCACACGCGAGCGGTGGCACTGAGTGCCACCGCTCGGGTTGTAAGGCGTTTCAAATTATGTCGCCCGCATTGCTCCGTACGGGTGTTCAGACCGCCTGCGAGGCGACGTACGCGCCACGCTTCTCGATGGCCATCTGGTACAGCCGACCGGCGCGGTACGAGGAGCGCACCAGCGGGCCCGACATGACACCGGAGAAGCCGATCTGCTCGGCCTCCTCCTTCAGCTCCACGAACTCGTGCGGCTTGACCCAGCGCTCCACGGGGTGGTGGCGCACGGAGGGACGCAGGTACTGCGTGATGGTCACCAGCTCGCAGCCCGCCTCGTGCAGCTGCGTGAGGGCCTCGCTGACCTCCTCGCGGGTCTCGCCCATGCCGAGGATGAGGTTCGACTTCGTGACCAGACCGTAGTCGCGCGCCTCGGTGATGACCTTCAGCGAGCGCTCGTAGCGGAAGCCCGGGCGGATGCGCTTGAAGATCCGGGGGACCGTCTCGACGTTGTGCGCGAAGACCTCGGGGCGGGACGAGAAGACCTCGGCGAGCTGGGCGGGCTCGGCGTTGAAGTCGGGGGCGAGGAGTTCGACCTTGGTGCGGCCGGCCTCGCGCTCCGCCGTCTGCAGGTGGATCTGGCGGACCGTCTCGGCGTACAGCCACGCCCCGCCGTCCTCCAGGTCGTCGCGGGCGACGCCGGTGATGGTGGCGTAGTTCAGGTCCATCGTGACCACGGACTCGCCTACGCGACGGGGCTCGTCGCGGTCGAGTGCCTCCGGCTTGCCCGTGTCGATCTGGCAGAAGTCGCAGCGCCGGGTGCACTGGTCGCCGCCGATCAGGAACGTGGCCTCGCGGTCTTCCCAGCACTCGTAGATGTTGGGGCAGCCCGCCTCCTGGCAGACCGTGTGCAGGCCCTCGCTCTTCACGAGGTTCTGCATCTTGGTGTACTCGGGGCCCATTTTCGCCCGGGTCTTGATCCACTCGGGCTTGCGCTCGATGGGGGTCTGGGCGTTCCGGACCTCCAGGCGCAGCATTTTGCGTCCGTCGGGTGCGACTGCGGACACATCGGCTCCCTGTAGCTTCGATTCTTCGGCGTACACCAGGGTACGCCCGTACGGTTCTCGGCCCCCGCGGTGGGCAACCTTGCGGACCGAGGGTGCATTCCCGGGGGTTTCCTCGCCCCCGCCGCCCCTACCCGTCCCATCCACACCTGGGGGCTCCGCCCCCAGACCCCCGGGTGGGTTTGTCGGCTGCGGGCCGGTGGGGGCCGATCGCGCAGTTCCCCGCGCCCCTGGGGCACGGGGCTGCGCCCCGGTGCCCCATCGGCCTGACGGCCTCGTCCTCAAACGCCGGACGGGTTGAGGCTTTTGGGGGCGCGGGGAACTGCGCGATCAGCCCCCACCGACCCGCAGCCAAACGAATCCGGGCGGGCCGGAGATCCGGGGCGCAGCCCCGACTCAAGGGGCGCGGGGAACTGCGCGAGCAACCCCCACCGGCCTGCAGCCGGGCCACTTCGGACAGGCGGGGGATCGGGGCGAAGCCCCGCCTTGGGGCACGCGGGGAACGCCCGTGGCCGGCATCCGTCAGGCCGAGGCCCGCTCGACCTCGCGGGGGCGCAGGTCGGCGTTCTCCAGGACGTCGCGCAGGTGCTTCTCGGCGACCGGCAGAACCTCCGCGATGGTGACCTCGCGCCCCAACTCGTACGCAAGGGACGTCACCCCCGCGTCCCGGATCCCGCACGGGATGATCTTGTCGAAGGAGGATGTGTCCGGATTCACGTTCAGGGCGAAGCCGTGCATGGTGACGCCCTTGGCGACCCGGATCCCCATGGCGCAGATCTTCCGGTCCTCGCGCCGCTGCCCGGCGTTGGAGGGCGCGTACTCGGGCCCGTTCAGACGGGGGTCGAACTCCTCGTCCGTCAGCCGCGGGTCGAAGTCGAGGGAGAGCCCGCCGAGGGAGGGGCGCGAGGCGACGGGGTCGCCCAGGACCCAGACGCCCGCCCGGCCCTCCACCCGGCTGGTCTCGACGCCGAACTCGGCGCAGACCCGGATCATGGCGTCTTCGAGCCGCCGCAGGTGCGCCACCACATCCACTGGGCGCGGCAGCTTCTGGATCGGGTAGCCCACGAGCTGCCCGGGCCCGTGCCAGGTGATCTTGCCGCCGCGGTCCACGTCGACCACGGGCGTGCCGTCGAGGGGCCGTTCGTTGTCCGCCGTACGCCGGCCCGCCGTGTAGACCGGCGGGTGCTCCAGGAGCAGACAGGTGTCCGGGACCTCGTCCAGGAAGCGGGCGGCATGCACGCGGCGCTGCTCGTCCCAGGCCTCTTGGTACTCCACGGCCTCGGCACCGAATCCCATGCGGACGAACCGCAACTCACTCACGGCAAGCGCCTCCCTAGAAGCCTCAGAACCTTCGGAAACCGGCGGTGTGGCCACCGGCGGGCCCGTTGTGCGGCAGGCGAAAGAACCTTTCGTCAGGTACGTAACGCGCCCACGCCACTGTACGTCCGGGCCGTGCGCGTCAGCCCAGCGGTCAATCCTCACACGATCGGATGAATGTATGTCGATGCCTGCGATCAGGCGCTTACTCTCCGCTACATTCGCGCCGTCCACGAGGCCATAAGGGCTGCTCACAGGCAATCCGGGCACCCAGTGATGCCCGGAAGGCAGGAGACCGCACCGCAGATGACGGAACGACCCGCGCAGCGCACGCCCAATCGCCAGCTCGCCGCGCTCATCGCAGAAGCGGGGTTCTCCAACGCAGGTCTCGCCCGTCGCGTGGACCAGCTCGGCCTCGAACACGGACTTGACCTGAGATATGACAAGACATCGGTGACGCGGTGGCTGCGCGGGCAGCAGCCCCGCGGCACCACACCCGCCCTCATCGCCGAGGTGTTCACACGGCGCCTCGGCCGCCGCCTCACCGCGCAGGACCTCGGGCTCGACGCCTGCGCGCCCGTCTACGCGGGCCTCGAGTTCGCCGCGACCCCCGAGGAGGCCGTCGACATCGTCAGCGGGCTGTGGCGCAAGGACTCCGGCAGCCACGCCGAGCTCCGCAAGATCGCCTTCACCCCGGCGGGACTCGTCGTCCCCAGCCGCGACTGGCTGATCGGACGGGCCGACGACCGGGTGAGCCGCGGCGACCCGGCCGCCGCGCGCATCCCCGCCCAGGGGCGCCCCGCGGTCCCCCGCCAGCGCAACCAGACCGAACGCGGCCCCGGCCAGAAGGTCACCGGCGGGGACATCGCCGCCCTGCGCTCGGTGGGCGAACTGTTCCGCGCCCTCGACCACGCCTACGGCGGCGGCCACGCCCGCCAGGCCCTGGTCCGCTACCTGGAGCACGAGGCCGAGCCCATGCTGCGCGGCGCGTACGGCGAGCAGACCGGGCGGCGCCTGTTCGCGGCCGCCGCCGACCTCACCCGCCTCGCCGGCTGGACCTCGTACGACATCGCCGCGCACGGGCTCGCGCAGCGCTACTTCGTACAGGCGCTGCGGCTGTCGCAGGCGGCCGGCGACCGGGCGTACGGCTCGTACGTCCTGGTCACCATGAGTCGGCAGGCGGTCTACCTCGGCCACGGGCGCGAGGCCGTGCAGCTCGCCCGGGTCGCGCAGCAGGGCGTCGGCTCGTCCGTGCCGCCCGTCGTCCAGGCGCTGCTGCACTCCGTGGAGGCGCGCGGGCACGGAGTGCTCGGGGAGGTGCGGGCCTGCACGGCGTCGCTGGTGCGCGCCGAGCGGGCCCTCGAATCCGCCCGGCCGGGGGACGAGGCCCCGCACTGGGCGCGGTTCTTCGACGAGGCGCAGCTCGCCGACGAGTTCGGGCACTGCCACCGGGATCTGCAGCAGTACCGGGCCGCGGCGCAGCACGCCGAGCGCTCGCTGCAGTTGCGGGCGCCCGGCTTCGCGCGCAGCCGGCTGTTCTGTCGGGTGGTGCTCGCCTCGGCACGGCTCGGGCTCGGGGAGCTCGACCAGGCCTGCCAGTTGGGCGCCGAGGCCGCGGGGCAGGCGGTGGAGATGCGGTCGGTCCGGGCCGTCGAGTACGTACGGGACTTCGAGCGGCGGCTCGAACCGTACCGGGACGCGGCACCCGTACGGGGCTACCGGGATCGGGTGGCGGCCCTGGGCTGACTCAGGCGGCCGTTTCCAGACGCTCCTCCGTCGCGGCCGGACGGGCGCCCAGGTCCCTCAGGAGGGCGTGGGCGGCCCGGCGGCCCGAATGTAGGGCGCCCTGGACCGTGCCGGTGTCCCGGTGGTCCCCGCAGACGTACAGGCCCGCCAGGAGGCGTACAGGGCGGCGCAGGTCGTGCGGCGGGGGCATAGCGGGGACCGCGTCACGGGTGTGGTGGACCGCGAGGAGTTCCCAGCGGCTCGTCGACGTGCCGTAGAGGCGGGCCAGTTGGGCGCGGACCGCGGTGTCCAGGTGGGCGGCGGCCGGGGGAGTGCCCAGCACCGTCGAGGAGACGAGCGCCCGTCCGGCGGGGGCGCGGGACGGGTCGACCTGGCTGATGACCGCCGTCTGCGCCACCGGGCCGCTCCGGTCGGCGTCCAGCAGCAGGGCCGGGTCGGTCAACGGGGGCTCGTCCGTGGTGTGGTGCAGGACCGTCACCGGATGGAAGGCCGGGACGCGCAGACCGGGCAGCAGCCGGGCCGCGGCGCGGGCTCCGGTCGCCAGCAGGATGGCCCGGCAGGTGAGTTCGCCGTGGTCCTTCGTCGTCACGGTGGTCGTGGAGACCGCGGTGACCTCGACGCCGGTGTGGACGGTGCCCGGGGGCAGGGAGGCCGCCAGGAGCTCCGGCAGGGTGTCCGCGCCGCCCTCCGGCAGACACAGCCGGCCCGACGCGAACGAATGCAGGGCGAGGTCGGCGGCGCGGCTGGAGGTGGTGAGGGCCGGGTCGCACAGGAGTGCGGCGAGCAGGGGGCGCAGAAAGCCGTCGACCGTACGGGGCGGCAGACCACGGGTGGTCAGCGCCTGTGCGGTGGGGAGGTCGGGGCGGGTGAGGAGGCGTTCGGGTGGTGTGACGGCGAGGCGGGCGAGGGCGGTGGCCAGGCGGGTCTGGTCGAGGTGGCCGCCGAGGGGGCCGGGGCGGGAGGACTGGCTCCGGGGGAGACGGGGGGCGCTTGCGAGGGCGCGCGCGGCGGTGAGTGCGCCCCTTGCGCTCCGGGGGGTGGTGGGGGCGGCGGCGCGGTGGTGACGGCCGTCGCTGTGCAGCAGCACGCCCGGGGAGAACGGGCGCAGGGCCAGGGTGTTCAGGCCCGGGGTGCGGTGCAGTTCGGGGTACGAGGTGGACAGGAGTCGGCCGATGCGGTCGAGCCGGAAGCCGTCCACCTTCTCCGTCGTCATGCGGCCGCCCACGGTGGGGGCGGCCTCCAGCACCTTCGTCGTGAGGCCCGCCCTGGTCAGGTGCTGGGCGGCCGCGAGTCCCGCGGCTCCGGCCCCGACGATGACGACGTCCACGTCCGCCTTGCATACGGGCTCTAGCACGTACCCCTCCTCGAGGTTGCGCGGCCGGTGGGAACGTCATGCCCCCAACGTGCCCTGGGGATACCTGAGTTCGGGTCGAGGGTAGGTGCGTCTGGAGCCGTGGACAGTCGCGCGTCGGGCGTGCACGGTCGCATGGGGGTGCACGGATTCTTTGTCCGCGGGTGAGTGGGGGCCGTTCGCGCAGTTCCCCGCGCCCCCGAGGCGGGGCTCCGCCCCGCATCCCCGGGCCGCCCGGATCGGTTTGGCTGCGGGCCGGTGGGGGTTGGTCGCGCAGTTCCCCGCGCCCCTTGGGCGGGGCTGCGCCCCGGATCCCCGTCCGGCTGTAGTTGTTCGGGTGCGGGCTGGTGGGGGCTGGGCGCGCAGTTCCCCGCGCCCCTGAAAGCCTCGGCTCGCCCTCGTTTTCAGCCCGTCCGGCGTTTGAGGACGAGGCCGTTCAGGCCGATCGGGGGGCGGGGTGCAGGGCCGCTCGCAATGCCCCCTCGATCGTCGGGAAGGCGAAGGTGAAGCCGGAGGACAGGAGGCGGGTGGGGTGGACGCGTTGGCTGCCCAGGATGTCGCCGGACATGTCGCCGAGGGCGAGGCGCAGGAGGGGAGCCGGGGTGGGGAAGACGGTGGGCCGATGCAGGACGCGCCCCATCGCCTCGGTGATCTCCCGGTTGGTGAGGGGCGTCGGCGCGGTGAGGTTCACCGGCCCGGACAGCGACGGCGTGTCGATGAGATGCCGGATCGCGGCCACCTCGTCATGCAAAGAGATGTAGCTCCAGTACTGGCGGCCGTCCCCCATTCGCCCCCCGAGCCCCGCCCTGAAGAGCGGAAACAGCTTCCCCCAGGCCCCACCCTCACGGGCCACCACCAGCCCCGTACGGGCGAAGACGGTACGGACACCCGCCTCCCGCGCCGGCTCCGCCGCCCCCTCCCACGCCACGCACACGGAGGGAAGGAATCCCTCCCCGGGCGGCGCCGACTCGTCCACCACCCGGTCGCCCGTCTCGCCGTAGAACCCGATCGCACTCCCGTTGACGAACACCCGCGGCCGCTCGTCCAGAGCGGCCACCGCCGCGGCCAGCGTCGCCGTCCCCCGCACCCTGCTGTCCAGGATCTTCCGCTTGTACGCCTCCGTCCACCGCCGCGAAGCGACCCCCGCCCCCGCGAGATTGACCACCGCCGCGCACCCGGCGAGCCCCGCGGCGTCCATCCGCTGCCCGTCCGGATCCCACCGCACCTCGTCCTTCCCACGGGGCGCACGCCGTACGAGGCGGACCACCTCGTGCCCGTCCGCGGTCAAGGAGCGCGTCAGGGCCGAACCGATCAGGCCGGACGCACCGGCGATCGCGATACGGGACCTACGGGAATCCGGAGCGAGCGGTGAGTCGTTCATGCGCCCATCCTGCCGCGCGCGCCGGGAAAGTACGGGACGGGACCGCGCGCGGCCGCCGTAAAGTGACCTTCATGCCGGTACCGCTCATACGCATCGCCACCCTCGACGACGAGGACGCGCTCGGCCGTCTCGACCGTGTCACCTGGTCCACCCTGCACGCCGTCGCGCCGCGCCCCCAGCCGCCGTACGAACCCTTCTACAACGAGCGGTTCGGCCCCCAGGACCACCACGTCGCCGAACTCGACGGCGTCCTCGTCGGCTACATCCGGCTGGGCTATCCCACGCCCCTCGCCTGCAACTCCCACGTCCGGCAGATCCAGGGACTTGTCGTCGCCGAGGAGGCGCGCCACGCGGGCGTCGGACGAGGGCTGCTGCGGGCCGTGATGGACGGGGCCCGACGGCAGGGCGCCCGGCGGATCACGCTGCGCGTCCTCGGGCACAACACCCCGGCACGGAAGCTGTACGAGTCCGAGGGCTTCCAGGTGGAGGGCGTCCTGCCCGAGGAGTTCCTGCTCGACGGCGACTACGTCGACGACGTGTTCATGGGCCGCTTTCTCTGAGCTACGAGGTGATCAGGTCGCCCGTGTCCACCGGTGTCGTCGAGGCCGCCGCGCGCCGGGCGTCGCCCGCGACCTCGTCGGCCGTCAGGACGTAACCCGTCTCGTCGTCCGAGGTGGAGCGGGCGAACACGACGCCGTACACCCTGCCGTCGGTGGTGAGGAGCGGGCCGCCGGAGTTGCCGGGGCGGACGGTGGAGCGGATCGAGTAGATCTCCCGGGTGACCATGCTCGAGTTGTAGATGTTCTGGCCCCGCGCGTTGATCCGGCCCGCGACCGTGGCCGCCTGGAGATCCAGACCGCCGTCCTGCGGATAGCCCGCGACGACCGCCGAGTCGCCGCGCTTGGCGCTGTCGTCGAAACGCAGGAGGGGGACCCTGAGGTCCGGTACGTACAGGACCGCGACGTCCTTGCGCGGGTCGAAGAACACCACCCGCGCCGAGTACACACGGCCCACACCGCCCACCCGCACGGTCGGGTTGTCGATGCCCGCCACCACGTGGGCGTTGGTCATCACGTGCTGCGCCGCGTACGCGAACCCGCTGCCCTCCCGGCCCTGGTTGCCCGCGGCGCCCTCGATCTTCACCGTGCTGCGCTTGGCGGCGCTCGTCGCCGCCGCGGTGACGCTGTCGCCGGAGGGCTTCGCGACACCCGCGGTCGGCTCGTTCTCGAACGGGTTGAAGACCTGCGGGAAGCCCGCCTCCGTCAGCGCCGAGGTGGCCCGCGAGAACCAGGTGGGCGTGGTGTCCGGCATCGCCGTCTGTACGGCGCCCAGCAGCGCGGAGTTACGGATCGACTGGGTGATGAGGGTGGACGAGGAGGCTCCCAGGACGCTCGCGGCGACCCAGGCCACCAGCAGCACCGCCACCGTGTTCGCCGCCGCTCCGCCGACCCCGTCGGCCACCCGCAGCGGCCCCTGGTCCAGCTCGCGGCGCAGCTTCAGCGCCAGCCGGCCCGCCAGCTCGTGGCCCACCACGGCGGGCACCAGCACCGTCAGCACGGCCGTCACCGTCGCCGCCGACGTCCCCGCCGTCACCAGGTCCATCATCCACGGCAGCACCCATACGCCGATGACGGCGCCGCCCACGAACCCGGCCAGCGAGACACAGCCGGCGACCAGCCCGCGCCGGTAGCCGGACGCCGCGTAAGCAAGGATCACCAGCAACAGCAGGATGTCGAGCAGGTCCACGGAGCCGCCTTTCTCTTGGGCCCCTTAGTACGCGTGGGGCAGGCCCAGTGATCAGGCACGCGCGCGTGGAGCCGGGAAACGGCCACGTGTGCGTGGACCTGTAAAAACGTCCCGGACCAGGACGATGGTTCCACCAGGTGGCACAGCACACATCGCGAGGTGATCGGAACCGGGTCAGGGTGGCTCCATGCGTGTCTTCCGAAAGGCGCGGGGAGCGTGGACGCGGCTCGCGCGGTGGGTGTGGGCGCGGCGTGCCGCCGTCGTCGTGCTCGGGTGCGTGCCCGGTCTGCTCGCCGTGCTCGCGCTGGTGGTGTGTGCGGAGGGGGTCGACCGGCCGGTCGACCCCGGGCGCGAGCGGCCGGTGGCCGCGCCGCTGCCGGCGGGTCCGCATCGCGCGGCGCGGCCGGTCATCGTGCCGCGGTCGCGGTGGCTGGACGCCGGGAGCACGCACACGCAGCCGCCCGCCCGCTACGACGACCACGTCGTCGCGGTCTTCGTGCACCACACCGACTCGCCGAACGCGTACGAGTGCGCCGACGTGCCCCGCATCATCCACTCCCTGTACGCCGGTCAGACCGGTGTCCGGCGGTGGGACGACATCGGGTACAACTTCCTCGTCGACCGCTGCGGCACGATCTACGAGGGGCGGGCGGGTGGGGTCGACCGGGCCGTCACCGGAGCGCATACGCAGGGGTTCAACCATGGCACCGCGGGGATCGCGGCCATTGGTACGTTCGGGGCGGGGACGCCGGTGCCGCGGGCGATGACCGAGGCGATCGCCGCGTTGGCGGCGTGGAAGCTGGGGCTGTCCGACGTGGATCCCCGTGCCAAGGTGCGGCTCGTCTCCAGCAACGACCTCAGCCGTTACACCGCCGGTACGAGTGTGGTGCTGCCCACGCTGGTCGGCCACGACGCGGGCTTCATGACCAACTGTCCCGGCGCCGCGCTGACGTCCCAACTGCCCCGAATCCGCGCCAGAGCCGCCCACCTCCAGGGCCGCTGACCCCGCCCGCACACGCCGCCTGCCGGCCGGTGGGGGCTGGGCGCGCAGTTCCCCGCCTCCCTAAGACGGGGCTTCGCCCCGCGTCCCCAGGCCGCCCGCTGTCGTTCGGCTGCCGGTCGGTGGGGGCTGGTCGCGCAGTTCCCCGCGCCCCTGAAAGTCTCGGATCGTCCGGCGTTTGAGGACGAGGCCGTTCAGGCCGATGGGGGGTTTGGGGGCGGAGCCCCCAAGTGGGATGGGACGGGTAGGGGCGGCGGGGGCGAGGAACGCGTTCACAGGCAGCCCATGGTCGAGTCAACGGTGTCTCAGATCGCTGCTCTCTAGTGTCCTTCTCGTAACAGCCGACTGGAGGTGGGGAAGATGAGCAGCAGGCGTACCGAGAAGACGGGCAAGGCGAACAAGGCGGCCGGCACGGGAGGTTGGAACACGGCTTTGCGAACCCCGTGGACCGTGGCCTGCGCCGTGGTGACGGTCCTCGTGGGCCCCGCCGCGGCCACCGCCTCGGCACTGGACCGAGCCAACGCCGCACCCCCGTACCACGCCCACGAGAACCACGAAGACCACAAGAACCACGAGACGCACGTCCCGTACGTCACCCCGTACGCCACGTTGCCTCAGTCCCTGAAGCGCTCCCACAGCCTGGGATAGCGCTCGGCCAGCACGGACTCGTTCTCGAAGTCGAGCGGCGTACCCTCCGGCTCGGGCGACGCGGGCGGAATGCCCAGGTCGGGCGCGACGACCCCGGTCAGCTGCTCGTACGCCTCGTCCGCGGCGTACCCGAGCTCCTCACCGTCCCCGTCGAGGTCCTCGTCGAAGTCGTCCAGGAGCTCGGCGAGCGCGTCGGGATCGTGCATCGCGCCCTCGAAGACCTCCCGGCCCTGGCCGATCAGCCAGCACCGGAAGAAGTCGAAGGCGTCGTCGCTCACCCCGTCGAGCAGGACCCACGCCGCGCCCCACAGATCCCAGCGGTAGGCGCGGTTGTAGCGGGCCTCGAAGTGACGGGCGAAGTCGAGCACGGCGTCCGGGTCCAGCTGGACGAGCCGTTCGACGAGCAGGTCGGCGTGGTCCTCGGGGTCGCCCTCGACGGCCTCGCGGGTCGTGTCCACCAGCTCCCAGAACTCCGTCTCGTCCATCACGGGTCCAGCATCGGGCCTGAGCGGGAGTGACGCACGCGGAGTGCCGCAGATTGTTATGCGCGCACATGCCGACGGTAAAACCGCGGGCTACGAGGCGTTTTCCCGGTACAGCGCCGCCAGCCGCACCGCGTCCCCCGCGAATCGGTCCCGCAGCGCCGCGGGCGAGAGCACCTCCACCTCGGGCCCGAGCCCCGTCAGTTGCCCATGGGCGACCTCCTCGGACTCGACGGGGAGGGTGACCGTCACCCACCCCCGCCCGTCGGGGTCGCCGCACCCGCCCAGCGCCTGTCTCGCGGACGCGGGGTCGACGGCGTACGCAAGTCTGCGCACGCCCTCCGGAGACAGCCGTACGACGGCCTCCGCCCGCAGGATGGACCGTGCGAACTGCTCGGCCCGCTCCGCCCAGAACCCGGGCAGGTCGAACCCGTCCTCCCGGGTGAAGCACTCCGTGGCGGGCCTCACCTCCGTGAAGCGGTCGATCCGGTAGACCCGGAAGGGGCCGGATCCGGTTGCCCCGGGCTCGGGCACCCGCGCGCACAGGTACCAGACGCCCGCCTTCAGTACGAGCCCGTACGGTTCGAGCACCCGCTCCACCTCGGCCGTCCCGCGCCGGTACCCCGCGGTGATCCGACGGTCGTCCCAGACCGCCTCGGCGACCGCGGGCAGCAGCTCGGGCGTCTCGGGCTCGTTGAACCACGCGGGCGCGTCCAGATGGAACCGCTGTCCCGCCGCCCGCGAGGCGTCCCGCAGGGAGGGGAGGAGGGCGGCGGACACCTTCAGGCGCGCGGCGGAGGCGGCGTCCTCCAGACCCATGTCCCGCAGGGCCCCCGGCACCCCGCTCAGGAACAGCGCCTCCGCCTCCGTACGCGCCAGGCCCGTCAGCCGGGTGCGGTAGCCGCCGATCAGGCGGTAGCCCCCGGCCCTGCCCCGGTCCGCGTACACCGGAACCCCCGCCTCCGACAGCGCCTGCGCGTCCCGCGTGATCGTCCGTTCGGACACCTCGAGCTCCCGCGCCAGCTCGGCGGCGGTCATCGACGGCCGTGACTGGAGCAGCAGCACCATCTTGATCAGGCGGGCAGCACGCATACGGCCATGATGCCGGGCCCCACTGACAGCGAAGGGGCGCCGCCGGAACGCCGAAGGGCGCGGCGGCCGTAGCCACCGCGCCCCTTCACGTCACACATGGAACAGGCGGACCGTCAGAGTCCGTAGCGCTCCCGCGCTTCCTTCACCGCGGACGTCTTGACCTCGCCCCGCCGTGCCAGCTGCGCCAGCGCCGCGACGACGATCGACTGCGCGTCGACGCCGAAGTGGCGACGGGCCGCCGCACGGGTGTCGGAGAGGCCGAAGCCGTCGGCACCGAGCGAGGAGTAGTCCTGCTCGACCCACTGCGCGATCTGGTCCGGGACCTGGCGCATGTAGTCGGAGACCGCGAGCACCGGGCCCTCGGCGCCGTGCAGCGCCTGGCGGACGAACGGCACCCGCTCCTCGCCGCGCAGCAGGGCCGCGTCGGCCTCCAGCGCGTCGCGCCGCAGCTCCGTCCAGGAGGTCGCGGACCACACGTCGGCGGCCACGCCCCACTCCTCGGCGAGCAGCTTCTGCGCCTGAAGGGTCCAGTGGATCGCCGTGCCGGAGCCCAGCAGCTGGATGCGCGGGGCGTTGGCGACGGGGGACAGGCCCGCCGACTCGGCCGTGTTGAAGCGGTAGAGGCCCTTGACGATGCCCTCGTCGATACCGAGGCCGGCCGGCTTGGCGGGCTGCGGCATCGGCTCGTTGTAGACCGTCAGGTAGTAGAAGACGTTCGAGTCCTCGCCCGGGGCCGCCTCGCCGTACATCCGGCGCAGACCGTCCTTGACGATCGTCGCGATCTCGTACGCGAACGCCGGGTCGTAGGACAGGGCGGCGGGGTTGGTCGCCGCGATGACCGGGGAGTGGCCGTCGGCGTGCTGGAGGCCCTCGCCCGTCAGCGTCGTACGGCCGGCCGTGGCGCCGACGAGGAAGCCGCGGCCGAGCTGGTCGCCGAGCTGCCACATCTGGTCGGCCGTGCGCTGCCAGCCGAACATCGAGTAGAAGATGTAGAAGGGGATCATCGCCTCGCCGTGCGTGGCGTACGCGGTGGACGCGGCGATGAAGTCCGCCATGGAGCCGGCCTCGGTGATCCCCTCGTTGAGGATCTGGCCGTCCTTGGCCTCCTTGTAGTACATCAGCTGGTCGCGGTCGACCGGCTCGTACGTCTGGCCCTTGGGCGAGTAGATGCCGAGGGAGGGGAAGAGGCTCTCCATGCCGAAGGTGCGCGCCTCGTCGGGGACGATCGGCACCCAGCGCTTCCCGGTCTCCTTGTCGCGGACGAGGTCCTTGACCAGGCGGACGAACGCCATCGTGGTCGCCACGTTCTGCGAGCCGGAGCCCTTGTCGAAGGACGCGAACGCCTTGTCGGCGGGGGCGGGCAGCGGGGCGAGCGCGTGCGTACGGCGGGCCGGGGCCGGGCCGCCGAGGGCCGCGCGGCGCTCCTGGAGGTAACGGACCTCGGGGGAGTCGGCGCCCGGGTGGCCGTAGGGAACCACGCCGTCGACGAACTGGCTGTCGGAGATGGGCAGCTCGAGCAGGTCACGCATCTGCTTGAACTCGTCCGTCGACAGCTTCTTCATCTGGTGGTTGGCGTTCTTGGACGCGAAGCCCGTGCCGAGCGTGAAGCCCTTGACCGTCTGGGCCAGGATCACCGTCGGCGCGCCCTTGTGGGCGAGGGCGGCGCGATAGGCCGCGTACACCTTGCGGGACTCGTGGCCGCCGCGGGAGAGGTGGAAACACTCGGTGATCTTGTCGTCGCTGATCAGCTTCGCCATCTCGACGAGCGCCGGGTCGGCGCCGAAGAAGTCCTGGCGGATGTAGGCGGCGTCGCGGGTCTGGTACGTCTGCACCTGCGCGTCGGGTACCTCGCGCAGGCGGCGTACGAGCGCGCCCGTGGTGTCGAGCTGGAACAGCTCGTCCCAGGCCGAGCCCCACAGCGACTTCACGACGTTCCAGCCGGCGCCGCGGAACTGGGCCTCCAGCTCCTGCACGATCTTGAAGTTGGCGCGGACCGGGCCGTCGAGGCGCTGCAGGTTGCAGTTGATGACGAAGGTCAGGTTGTCCAGGCCCTCGCGGGAGGCGAGTGCGAGTGCCGCGGTCGACTCGGGCTCGTCCATCTCGCCGTCGCCGAGGAACGCCCACACGTGGGACTGCGAGACGTCCTTGATGCCGCGGCTGGTCAGATAGCGGTTGAAGCGCGCCTGGTAGATCGCCGACAGCGGGCCGAGGCCCATGGAGACGGTCGGGAACTCCCAGAGCCAGGGCAGGCGCCGCGGGTGCGGGTACGACGGGAGGCCGTTGCCGCCCGCCTCCTGGCGGAAGTTGTCGAGGTGCTGCTCGGTGAGCCGGCCGTCGAGGAAGGCGCGGGCGTAGATGCCGGGGGAGGCGTGGCCCTGGATGTAGAGCTGGTCGCCGGAGCCGGGAGCCTCCTGGGACTCCTTGCCCTTGAAGAAGTGGTTGAAGCCGGTCTCGTAGAGCCAGGCCGCGGAGGCGAAGGTGGCGATGTGGCCGCCGACGCCGTGTTTCGCGCCCCGGGTCACCATCGCGGCCGCGTTCCAGCGGTGCCAGGCGGTGATCCGGGCTTCCATCGCCTCGTCGCCGTCCACGACGGGCTCGGCGGCGGTGGGGATGGTGTTGACGTAGTCGGTCTCAAGCAGCTTGGGCAGCGCGAGACCGTTGCCCTCGGCGCGCTCCAGCGTGCGGCGCATCAGATACGCGGCACGGTGCGGCCCGGCCGCCTGGGTGACGGCGTCCAGGGAGGCCTGCCATTCGGCGGTCTCCTCGGGGTCGCGGTCCGGGAGCTGGTCGAGCTCGCTCGGCTGGATTGCGGTGGGGTCGGTCATTGCGCCGCCTTCCGGATGCGGAGGGGGGTTCCCTCATCGGCAAGGGGTTTTCGGGGGTGCCCTTATGTCTTTGGCAGGACAGGGCGGCGGGCTCTGGTGGGAGCCCAGCGCTGACTGTAACTCCCTGATCGATGATCGATCAAAGGGTTGAAGGCGAAAACCTCTTCGTAGCGCAAAAGTCGGCACGGGGTGCCTTGACGACAGGCACGGGGTGCCTTGGATTCCCAGGGTTTCCCCAGGTGAGCGCGGGTGCGCTCGGCTGTGTCAGGGGCGCGGCGCGCAGCCCAGCACATGCGCCTTCACCAGGTCGGCGATCAGCGGATCCCGGCGCCGGAAGGCGTCCACGAGCGCCTCGTGCTCCTCCGCGTACGACTGCTGGACGGTTCCCAGCCAGCGGATGGACAGGGCGGTGAAGACCTCGATGCCCAGGCCCTCCCAGGTGTGCAGGAGGACGGAGTTGCCCGCGGCGCGCACGAGTTCGCGGTGGAAGGCGACGGTGTGACGGACCTGGCCGGTGCCGTCCGACAGCCGGTCGGCCTCGTACAGCGCCGTGACGTGCGGTTCCAGGGCCGAGCAGTCCTGGGCGAGGCGCTCGGCCGCCAGCTCGGCCGCGATGGCCTCCAGACCGGCCCGTACGGGGTAGCTCTCCTCCAGGTCGGCGGCCGTCAGGTTGCGCACGCGCACACCCTTGTTGGGCGCCGACTCGATCAGCCGCAGCGACTCCAGTTCGCGCAGCGCCTCCCGCACCGGGGTCTGGCTGACCTCCAGCTCGGTCGCGATCCGCCGCTCGACGATCCGCTCACCCGGTTTCCAGCGCCCGCTGACGATCCCCTCCACGATGTGCTCGCGGATCTGTTCGCGCAGCGAGTGGACGACGGGCGCGGTCATGAGGGGCTCCTTCGTTGGGGGTGGGCCGGCCCCAAGGGCGTTTGACCTTTAGACAATAAGGCCGCAGCCCCGTCGGAGAGAGGCGTACGGGGGCGCTTTCCTGCAGGTGAGACGAGACTTACACGCTGTCAGAGCGGCCGCGTACGTAAAGACCCGTACCGGGTGGGGTCCGGAGGCGTCACGTCCGTGTCACCCGGAGAACTCGCGGGCCCCGCACGGTGTGTGGGTCGGCACAGGGGTTTCGGCGCGGGGGTTTCCACGGGGGCTCCCGCGAACGCCAGGGGGTCGGCATGGGCGGATGGGGACGGAAGCGGGGGCTGCGCCGGGCCGCGGCGGCCTGGGCGGTCGTGGCCGTGGCGGCGTGCGGGCCCTTGGACACGGGGGCGGCCGTGCGGCCGAGTGCGACGCGGGCCCACGGCACCTCGGTCGCCTCCGGCGGGGCGTGCGTCTTCGTCAAGCCGGACGGCGCGCAGAAGTTCGGGCACGTCGGCTGGGGCTTCCGGATCACCGGCACCGACCGCTGGGTGTACGGCGCGGTGGAGAACCCGTCGAACGCGCTCTACACCCCGCCCGGCGGCGACATCGGCGCCTGGCGCGCGGAGGGCACGTACGCGCGGATGCTCAGCGACATGTCACGTGACGCGATCCCGCAAGCTCTCGGCTTCGCTCGAGCAGGGGGGACCCCCATCCCGGGGAAGTCCACGCACCCGTACAGCCGCTACCGCTGCACCGACTCGTCGACCAGTGACGTGAACTCCGCCCGCGCCATGATCCGTACGGTCGAGAAGCGAGGCTTCCTCGTCGGCGTCGACCCGGAGACGGGGGACCTCGGCTCGCGCGACTGCCTGGACGCCACGTACGACGTCCTCAGGGCGTACCGGACGCGGCACCTGACACCCGCGTACCCGACGGAGATCCCGAACCTGTGGGTGGAGACGCTGGTGCTGTGGTCGGACAGCGCGCTGAAGCCGCGGTGACCTGCGGCGGAAACGCGAAGCCCCCGTCCGGAAGGTTCCGGGCGGGGGCAGCGCGCGAGCGGGGTGGTTACAGGCCGAGCTCGACCTCGAACTCGCCCGCCTCCAGGATCGCCTTGACCGCGGTCAGGTAACGGGCCGCGTCGGCGCCGTCCACCAGACGGTGGTCGTAGGAGAGCGTCAGGTAGGTCATGTCGCGGACGCCGATGACCGTACCCTCCTCCGTCTCGATGACGGCCGGACGCTTGACCGTGGCACCGATGCCGAGGATCGCGACCTGGTTCGGCGGCACGATGATCGTGTCGAAGAGCGCGCCGCGCGAGCCGGTGTTGGAGATGGTGAAGGTCCCGCCGGACAGCTCGTCCGGAGTGATCTTGTTCGCCCGGACCTTGCCCGCCAGCTCGGCGGTGGCCTTGGCGATGCCGGCGATGTTCAGGTCGCCCGCGTGCTTGATGACCGGGGTCATCAGGCCCTTCTCCGAGTCCACCGCGATACCGATGTTCTCGGTGTCGAAGTAGGTGATCGTGCCCTCGTCCACGTTGATCCGGGCGTTGACGGCCGGGTGGGCCTTCAGCGCCTGGGCCGCGGCCTTCACGAAGAACGGCATCGGGGAGAGCTTGACGCCCTCGCGTGCCGCGAAGGAGTCCTTCGCCTGCGCGCGCAGCCGCATCAGGCGGGTGACGTCGACCTCGACGACCGAGGACAGCTGGGCCTGCTCGTGCAGGGCCTTCACCATGTTGTCGCCGATGACCTTGCGGATGCGGGGCATCTTGACGGTCTGACCGCGCAGCGGGGAGACCTCCAGGGCCGGCGCCTTCTTGGCTGCCGGGGCGGCCGCAGCAGCGGCCGGAGCCGGGGCAGCGGCGGCGGCCTTCGCGGCCTCGGCGGCGGCGAGGACGTCCTGCTTGCGGATACGGCCGCCGACGCCGGTGCCCTTGACGGAGGCCAGGTCGACGTAGTTCTCCGCGGCGAGCTTGCGCACCAGCGGGGTCACGTACGCGCCGTCGTCGGTGGCCTGCGCGGCCGGAGCCGGAGCCGGGATGACCGGGGCGGGCGCGGCGACCGGCGCGGGAGCCGGAGCGGCGGGCGCGACCGGGGCCGGAGCCACGGGCTGGACCGGAGCCGGGGCCGCAGCGGCCGGGGCGGCCGGAGCAGCGGGGGCCGGAGCCGGAGCCGCGGGGGCGGCCGGAGCCGGGGCGGCAGCGGCGGGGGCCGGGGCCGCGGGAGCCGGAGCGGCGGCCGGAGCCGCGCCCGGGGCACCGATGACGGCGAGCTTCGCGCCGACCTCGGCGGTCTCGTCCTCGCCGACCACGATCTCCAGCAGCACGCCGGCGACCGGCGCGGGGATCTCGGTGTCGACCTTGTCCGTGGAGACCTCGAGCAGCGGCTCGTCCTCCGCGACCTCCTCGCCGACCTCCTTCAGCCAGCGGGTGACGGTGCCCTCGGTGACGGACTCGCCCAGCGCGGGCAGCACGACGTCGGTACCGGAGGCGCCACCGGCCGGAGCGGCGGGAGCGGGAGCGGCGGCGGGGGCGGGGGCCGGGGCCGCGGGGGCCTCGGCGACCGGGGCGGGAGCGGCCGGAGCCGGGGCGGCCACGGGCTCGGCGGCCGGAGCGGGAGCGGCGGCGGGCGCGCCCGTGCCGTCGTCGATGACGGCCAGCTCGGCGCCGACCTCGACCGTCTCGTCCTCGGCGACCTTGATGGAGGCGAGGACACCGGCGGCGGGGGAGGGGATCTCGGTGTCGACCTTGTCGGTCGACACCTCGAGCAGCGGCTCGTCGGCCTCGACGCGCTCGCCCTCGGCCTTCAGCCAGCGAGTGACAGTGCCCTCGGTGACGCTCTCGCCGAGCGCCGGAAGGGTTACGGAAACCGCCATGGTTTCTGTTGCTCCTTACGAATGGTGCGGAAGTCTGTGGTCGTCGTCGCGCCCAGGGGCGACGCGATGACTGAAATCAGCCGGGGACTGGATCAGTCGTGCGAGTGCAGCGGCTTGCCCGCGAGGGCCAGGTGGGCCTCGCCGAGCGCCTCGTTCTGCGTCGGGTGGGCGTGGATGAGCTGGGCGACCTCGGAGGGCAGCGCCTCCCAGTTGTAGATCAGCTGGGCTTCGCCGACCTGCTCGCCCATGCGGTCGCCGACCATGTGGACGCCGACCACGGCACCGTCCTTCACCTGGACGAGCTTGATCTCGCCCGCGGTGTTGAGGATCTTGCTCTTGCCGTTGCCCGCGAGGTTGTACTTCAGGGCGACGACCTTGTCCGCGCCGTAGATCTCCTTGGCCTTGGCCTCGGTGATGCCCACGGAGGCGACCTCGGGGTGGCAGTACGTCACCCGGGGGACACCGTCGTAGTCGATCGGAACGGTCTTGAGACCGGCCAGACGCTCCGCCACCAGGATGCCCTCGGCGAAGCCGACGTGCGCGAGCTGGAGCGTGGGGACCAGGTCACCGACGGCGGAGATGGTCGGGACGTTCGTCCGCATGTACTCGTCGACCAGGACATAGCCGCGGTCCATCGCGACGCCCTGCTCCTCGTAGCCGAGACCGGCCGAGACCGGGCCGCGGCCGACGGCGACGAGCAGGACCTCGGCCTCGAACTCCTTGCCGTCGGCGAGGGTGACCTTGACACCGTTCTGGGTGTACTCGGCCTTCGAGAAGAAGGTGCCCAGGTTGAACTTGATGCCGCGCTTGCGGAACGCGCGCTCAAGAAGCTTGGAGGAGTTCTCGTCCTCGACCGGGACGAGGTGCTTGAGGCCCTCGATCACCGTCACGTCGGTGCCGAAGGACTTCCACGCGGAGGCGAACTCGACGCCGATGACGCCGCCGCCGAGCACGATCGCGGACTGCGGGACGCGGTCCAGGACCAGCGCGTGGTCGGAGGAGATGATCCGGTTGCCGTCGATCACCAGGCCCGGCAGCGACTTCGGCACGGAGCCGGTCGCGAGCAGCACGTGGCGGCCCTGGATGCGCTGGCCGTTCACGTCGACCGAGGTGGGGGAGGACAGTCGGCCCTCACCCTCGATGTACGTCACCTTGCGGGACGCGATGAGACCCTGCAGGCCCTTGTACAGGCCCGAGATGACCCCGTCCTTGTACTTGTGGACGGCCGGGACGTCGATGCCCTCGAAGGTGGCCTTGACGCCGAACTGCTCGCTCTCGCGGGCCTGGTCGGCGATCTCGCCCGCGTGCAGCAGGGCCTTGGTGGGGATGCATCCCCGGTGCAGGCAGGTGCCTCCGACCTTGTCCTTCTCGATCAGGGCGACGTCCAGGCCCAGCTGCGCCCCGCGGAGCGCCGCGGCGTAACCGCCACTGCCACCGCCGAGGATCACTAGGTCGAAAACGGTGCTGGCGTCGTTCGCCACGTCACGTCCTCCATGCATGTGCGCCACGCCGGTCTCCAGTGACCGGTCGGCGGCTGGTGTCCGGCCGCTCTTCTTCGGCCCTGTGGTGGGGGCCCTGTCCTGCCGAGAACCCATCTTCGCACTTGTCCGGAGCGTTCGAGACGCCGGGCCTGTGTGTGAGAAGTCGCACTGTCCGAATACAGGGGTACCTCCGCGCCCCGACAAGGGGTGCGGAGGTACCGCGCGACCGGCCGCGTTTCACTCGCGGCCGTGAAGCACCGCTAGCCGAGATCGCCCGCGGCGGTCAGCTCGGCGAGTCGCACCAGCGTCCGCACCGCCGACCCCGTGCCACCCTTCGGCGTGTAGCCGAACGGGCCGGACTCGTTGAACGCGGGCCCGGCGATGTCCAGGTGCGCCCAGGTGATGCCCTCGCCCACGAACTCCTTCAGGAACAGACCGGCGACCAGCCCGCCGCCCATCCGCTCACCCATGTTGGCGATGTCGGCGGTCGGGGAGTCCATCCCCTTGCGCAGGTGCTCCGGCAGCGGCATCGGCCAGGACTCCTCGCCGACCTCCTCCGCGGCCTCGACGATCGCCGTACGGAACGCGTCGTCGTTGGCCATCACGCCGAAGGTGCGGTTGCCGAGCGCGAGCACCATCGCGCCGGTCAGCGTCGCCACGTCGATGATCGCGTCCGGCTTCTCCTCGGACGCCTTCCACAGCGCGTCGGCGAGCACGAGACGGCCCTCGGCGTCGGTGTTGAGGACCTCGACGGTCTTGCCGCTGTACATGCGCAGCACGTCACCGGGGCGGGTGGCGGAACCGGAGGGCATGTTCTCGGCGAGCGCCAGCCAGCCGGTGACGTTGACCTCGAGGCCGAGGCGCGCCGCGGCGACCACGGCGGCGAAGACCGCCGCCGCGCCGCTCATGTCGCACTTCATCGTCTCGTTGTGCCCGGCGGGCTTGAGGGAGATGCCGCCCGAGTCGTAGGTGATGCCCTTGCCGACGAACGCGAGGTGCTTGGTCGCCTTCGGCGAGGTGTACGACAGCTTCACCAGGCGGGGACCGGCGGCCGAGCCCGCGCCGACGCCGAGGATGCCGCCGTAGCCGCCCTTCTCCAGGGCCTTCTCGTCCAGCACCTGCACCTTGATGCCGTGCTCCTTGCCGGCGGCGGTGGCGACGGCGGCGAAGGACTCGGGATAGAGGTCGTTCGGCGGGGTGTTGATGAGGTCGCGGGCGCGGTTGAGCTCCTCGGTCACGGCCGTGGCGCGCGCGAGGGCCGCCTTGTACGCCGCGTCCCGGGGCTTGCCGCCGAGCAGCGTGACCTCGGCGAGCGGGGCCTTGCCGTTCTTCGCGTCCTTGCCGTTCTTGCCGTTCTCCTTGTAGGCGTCGAAGGCGTACGCGCCGAGCGCCGCGCCCTCCGCCAGGACGCCCGCGTCGGCGGCGTCGGTGATCGGCAGGGCGAAGACGGCCTTCTTGGCACCGGCGAGCGCGCGGGCCGCGGCACCGGCCGCGCGGCGCAGCGCCTCGGCACTGAACGTGTCGTCCTTCTCCGGGACGGCTCCCAGTCCGACGGCCACGACGACGGGCGCCTTGAAGCCGGTCGGCGAGGGCAGCTTCGTCACCTCGCCCTCGCCGCCGGATGCGCCGAGGGTCTCCAGGATCCCGGCGAGTGCGCCGTCGTACGCCTTGTCCACGGCCTCGGCGCCCGGTGCGACGACCGGGCCCTTGGCGCCCTTCGCGACACCGACGACGATCGCGTCGGCCCGCAGGCCGGACACCGCGGCGGTGCTGAGAGTCAGAGCAGTCACTGTGGTGAGATCTCGCTTCCATTGTTTTGCTGCGGCCGAATAGGGATGGGTCGACCGGGCCCTGACGAATGACCCTAGATCCGGCCTCAGGGAGTGTCTTTACCTGGGTGCCACATATTCGGGTCGAGCCTACGCGCGCCGCGGGGTTTCGCTCATTCCTACGCTCGCTGGAAGTTCAGCCGAGGGAAAGCACCACGAGGGCGGTGGTCGCCGCCGTCTCCGCGAGGCCGCCGAAGACATCGCCGGTGATGCCGCCGAAGCGGCGTGTGCAGTGGCGCAGGAGCAGTTCGGCACTCGCGCAGGCGGCGAGGACGGCCAGGGGGGCGCGTACGAGGTCGTACGTGCCGAGGAGCGCGCCGGCGCCGGCCGCCGCGACGGTGACGGCGAGGGTCACCAGCAGAGCGCCGCGTACGGGCACCGTGCCCGCGACCGCGGCACCCAGGCCCTCGGGGCGGGCCGGGGGCACCCCGGTGCGCGCGGCCAGGGTGAGGGCGAGACGGGCCGCGGTCGCCGAGACGACGGCCGCGAGCACACCCCGCGCCCACGAGGCCTCGTAGGCCTGGAAGAGCGCGGCCACCTGCGCCAGCAGCACGAAGAGCAGGGTGATCACGCCGAACGGGCCGATGTCGGACTGCTTCATGATGCGCAGCGCGTCCTCGGCGGGCTTGCCGCTGCCGAGGCCGTCCGCGGTGTCGGCGAGCCCGTCGAGATGCAGACCACGGGTGAGCGCGGCCGGTACGGCGGCGGTGGCGACGGCGGCCAGCAGCGGGCCCGCGCCCATCGCGAGCAGTGCCACGCCCACCAGGGCCGCGCCCGCCCCGACCACCAGCCCGGCGACGGGGGCGCACAGCATTCCGCCGCGCGCCGCCTCACGGTCCCAGCGGGTGACCGTGACGGGGAGCACGGTCAGGGTGCCGAAGGCGAAGCGGAGGCCGTGGGGGAGAGGGGTCCTGGACACCGGCGCAGGGTACCCGGGGAGGTGGCGGGCCGATCGAGGACGGGTGCGGCGGCCGGGCACGAGAGCCGCGGATAAAGTGCGCAATATGGGTCATTGGTTGCACAGGAACATCATCGAACCGGGAAAGCTGCCGCTTCTCCTGGCACTCGCCTCCTTCGTGCTGACCTTTGTGATCACCCGTGTCGTCGTCCGCCTCATCCGCGCGGGCAAGGGTCCGTTCGGCAACGTCAAGGCGGGCGGTCTGCACATCCACCACGTCGTGCCCGGTGTCGTCCTGACGGTGATCGGCGGCTTCGGCTCGGTGGCCAGTTACCGGCACGGCTTCGGCGCCGCCCTGTTCGCGGTGGTGTTCGGGGTGGGCGCCGGGCTGGTGCTCGACGAGTTCGCGCTGATCCTGCACCTCGACGACGTGTACTGGAGCGAGGAGGGCCGCAAGAGCGTCGAGGTCGTCCTGCTCACGGCGGCCCTCGTCGGCCTGGTGCTCGGCGGGTTCCTGCCCTTCGGGGTCAACGACATGACCCAGGAGGAACTTCAGGACCGCGGCGGGGTCATCCTGAGCGTCGCCGTGAACTTCCTCTTCGCCCTGCTCGCCCTGAGCAAGGGCAAGGCCCGCATGGCGATCTTCGGCGTGATCGTCCCGTTCGTCGCCCTCATCGGTGCCGTCCGGCTGGCCCGCCCGGTCTCCCCGTGGGCCAAGCGCTTCTACCGCCGCAGGCCGCGCGCCCGGGCCAGGTCGATGCTGCGCGCCTACCACCACGACCGCCGCTGGTTCGGCCAACGTCGCAAGCTTCAGGACTGGATCGGCGGAAAACCGGATCCCGTCCGGCCCCTGCCCGGCCGCCGGTGACGGCGACGGTGGCGGTGGCGGTGCCGCAGGATCGAGATCCCGTACAGCACGAAGACCGCGGCGAGCGCGGCGATGTGCTCCTTGCCCGCGAGGTTCCCCTTGAACGCCACCTCGATCATCATCGCCGCGACCACCCCCCACCCCGTCCAGTAGGCGCGATAGCGCCAGGCGACGAAGACGGCGAGGCCGACCACGGCCGCCGAGGGCCCGGTGTCCACGACCTGCGCGTCCGTCACGGGCAGCCCCAGCGGGTTGCCCGGGCTCAGTGAGATCGCCACGCGCGCGTAGAGCGTGCCGGCCAGCGTGGTGGCGTACGCGATGACGAGCATCCGCCACCAGCCCAGACAGATCTCGGCGATCCCGAACACGATGAGAAGTTGCAGCAGCGCGCCCCACACCGGCAGGTCGAGGGCCGGCACGAACAGGGAGAGCGGGGTGCGCAGCAGGGCGAGCCAGAGCGGCTCCTCGGCCCGCACGGAGCCGATGTCCTGCACGAACTGGAAGCCCCAGGGCTGGTTCTGCACGAACTGGAGGACGGCCGTCAGACAGACGGCCCCGAGCGTCACCGGCATCGCCCGCCATCGCTGTCCGGCGAGTGCCTCGCGCACGGTGAGGTACAGCAGTCCCCATTCGGCGCGGGCGAGGCGGGCGAGGGTGTTCACGCAGCGGTCCCCGTCCGTCCTGCTGTCCCGGTCCCCGTCCGGCAGGCTCCCCCCGTCTGTCCGGCCACCCTCATCGGTGCGACTCCAGGTGCCTGCGGTGCAGCCACTTCGGCAGTCCGGGTGCTTCGAGAAACCCCTCGGCGCGCGCGGCCGCGAGGCCGATGCGCAGCAGGTCCGCGCTCTTCTCGAAGAGCAGGAACCGGGGTTCCCAGATCGGCCGGTACTTGGCGTTGGCCCGGTACAGCGACTCGATCTGCCACCAGCGCGAGAAGAAGCTGAGCAGGGAACGCCACAGCCGCAGCACCGGCCCGGCACCGAGACGTCCACCTCGTTCGAAGACGGAACGGAACATGGCGAAGTTGAGCGAGACCTGGGTGATCCCGATCTCCTGGGCGCGGCGCAGGAGTTCGATCACCATGAACTCCATCAGCCCGTTCTCGGCGTCCCGGTCACGCCGCATGAGATCGAGCGAGAGTCCCCGCGGCCCCCACGGCACGAAGGACAGCAGCGCCCGCAACTCCCCCTCCCCGTCGGTGCATTCCAGCATCACGCACCGCCCGTCGCCCGGGTCGCCGAGCCGTCCGAGCGCCATGCTGAACCCGCGCTCGGTGGCCCCGTCCCGCCAGTCGTCGGCACGCCTCAGGAGGTACGCCATCTCGTCGGCCGGGATGTCCTCGTGCCGCCGGATGCGTACCTCGTACCCGGCCCGCTTGACCCGGTTGTAGGCCTGCCGGACCGTGCGCATGGCGCGTCCCTCGAGGGTGAACTCGGCGGTCTCGACGATCGCTTCGTCACCGAGTTCGAGGGCGTCGAGCCCGTGCCGTGAGTAGACGGTCCCCGCCTCCTCGCTCGCTCCCATCACCGCCGGGATCCAGCCGTGCGCGCGGGCCTCGGCGAGCCAGGGCTCGATGGCGCCGGGCCACGCCTCCGGGTCGCCGATCGGGTCGCCGGAGGCCAGCGAGACCCCGCCGACGACGCGGTACGCGACCGCGGCCTTGCCGGTCGGCGACCAGATCACGCTCTTCTCCCGGCGCAGCGCGAAGTAGCCCAGCGAGTCGCGGTCGCCGTGCCGGTCGAGCAGGGCGCGCAGCCGTTTCTCGTCGTCCTCGGTGAGCGGGTCGACGGCGCGGCGGGAGCGGAAGGCGGCGTAGAACACGGCGAGGACCAGCAGGGTGCTGAGCACGTTGATGGTGACGTTGACCCAGTTGGCGATCTCCAGGCCGTGGAAGCGGGAGTCGTCGGCGGCGACGGAGACCAGGCGCAGGGCGCCGTAGCGCCAGCGGTCCCAGAAGGTCGAACGGTAGGCGTCCTGCGCGCTGTTGGTGACCGTCACCAGCAGCGCGGCGAGCAGGGAGGCGACGAGCAGTCCGCCGACGGCGACGGCCGCGGCGAGCTTGGGGTTCGACCGGTCGCCCTTCGCGTAGAACTCCCGGCGGCCGATCACGAGCGAGACGACGAAGGCGGCGGTCAGGACGATGGAGACCCAGTTCTGGGCGTACTGGCGGATCTCCGGGAACGTCATCGCGACGGCGAACAGCATCAGGAACAGCCCGCTGAGCACGAAGTTCAGGATCCACGCGGCCCGTTTGCGGCGACGCATCGTGATGGCCAGGAACATGGTGAACACACCCGACGCGAATCCTGCCGTCAGCAGGTACGGGGTGAAGAAGTTCTCGGTGTTGTGGCGCCGTACGTCCTGCCCGAGCGACACCCACGCGGCGCTCAGGAAGTTGATGAACGCGACGGCCCGCAGGTACCAGACCGCGAAGGCGGCGGCTCTGCGCGACGCGCCGGTGGACAGGTGGTCCCCTTCACCCTGACGGGCCGGGACCCGCTCCTGGTCAGCGGCAATTCGGGCATCTCCCATAAAGGGCGATGATATGGGGCGGGGTGCGTCGTGCGGGGGAGGGGCGGTACGGGTGATGCGGGCCGGGGGATTGTTGCGGGGTGGGTTTCGCCAGTAGCTCTTTGGCCGCGGGCCGGTGGGGCCGGGCGCGCAGTTCCCCGCGCCCCTGAAGGCCTCGGGGTGGACGGCGTTCGCGGGCGAGGCCGGAGGTTGCCCCGCCCACCCCCGGCCCGCATCCTTCAGGCCGTCCGGCGTTCGAGGGCCAGGCCGTTCACTCGTTCTGGTCGGTGACCTCGGGCTCGGGCTCGGGGTCGGGGGCCGGAGTTTCCGGGAGTTCGGCGGAGAGGGCGGCGGCGGCCTGGACGAGGGAGAGGGCGAGGAGGGCTCCCGCGCCCTCGCCGACCGTGACGCCGTGGTCGAGGAGGGGTTCGAGGGCCATGCGGTCCAGGGCCTTCGCCTGGGCCGGCTCGCCGCTGTTCTGGCCGGCCAGCCACCAGTCCGGCGCCCGGAACGCGACCCGCTGCCCCACGAGGGCGCACGCGGCCGAGACGACCCCGTCGAGGACCACCGGCATCTTCCGCACCGCGCTCTGCAACAAGAACCCCGTCATCGCCGCGAGATCGGCGCCGCCCACCACCGCGAGCAGCTGCAGCTGATCCCCGAGCACCGGCCGAGCCCGCCGCAGGGCGTCCCGCACGGCCGCGCACTTGCGCATCCACGCGAGGTCGTCGATGGGCCGCCCGCCCCGCCCGGTGACCACGGACGCGTCGGTCCCGCACAGCGCCGCGACCAGCACGGCCGCCGCGGTGGTCCCGCCGACGCTCACATCGCCGAGCACCACCAGATCCGTACCGGAGTCCGCCTCCTCGTCCGCGACCGCGACCCCCGCCAGGAACGCGGTCTGGGCCTCCTCCAGAGTCAGCGCGTCCTCGACGTCGATCCGCCCCGACCCGCGCCGCACCCGATGCCCTGCGACCTCCGCGGGCAGCTCCTGCGGATCGCAGTCCAGCGCCATGTCGACGACCCGAACCGGCACGCCGAGCCGGCGCGCCAGCACCGCCGCGGGGCTCGCGCCCTCCAGGACCGCCCGCACCAACTGGTCGGCGGTGCCCGCGGGCCGCGCCGACACACCGAGTCCGGCGACCCCGTGGTCGCCCGCGAACAGCACCACACGCGGGTGCTCGATCGGCCGCACCGGCACCGCGGACTGCGCCGCCGCCAGCCACTCACCCAGTTCGTCGAGGCGGCCCAGCGCCCCGGGCGGCACGACCTGGCGCTCCCGGCGCGCCTCGGCGTCCCGGCGCACGCCTCCGTCGGGGCGCTCGATCAGATCGGTGAAGTCGTCGAGATTAAGCGAGCTCATTCGCCGAACAGTACCGGCAGCGATCGAACACGTCCGCGCCACGTCGTTGCGCCCCGGATCACGATCCGCTACGTACCGTTTGTGTCGGATTGTCGTACGGTTCGCTCGCGCGCCCCGCCGTCCCCCCACCCTGCCGTCCCCAGGAGCGTCCATGCCCCCCACGCCACCCCCGAGCGCCGAGCGCCGCGCCGCCTACGCGGCCGAACTCGCCCAAGGCACCGACCGGTTCCACGAACCGCGCCGGGAGGACTGTCCCTGGTGCGGCTCGAAGCGGCTGCGCACCCGGCTGCGGACGCCGGACCAGGTGCAGCGCAAGCCCGGCACGTTCGTCGTCGACGAGTGCGCGGACTGCTCCCACGCCTTCCAGAACCCCCGGCTCAGCGCGGAGGGGCTGGCCTTCTACCACCGGGACTTCCACGAGGGGCTCGACGGTCTCACCGACCGGCTCCTCGGCGCCCGCGGCAGCAGAGGGCGCCACCGGGCCGCCGCCCGCGCGCTGCTCCGCCACGCCGAGCCGGAGAGCTGGCTCGATGTCGGCACCGGGCACGGGCACTTCCCGGCCGTCGCCCGGGAGGTTCACCCGTACACGTCCTTCGACGGCCTCGACCCCACCCGGCGGGTCGAGAAGGCACGGGCGGCCGGGCACATCGAGGAGGCCCACCGCGGGCGGCTCACCGACCCCCGGATCATCGGGCGGCTGAGCGCCCGCTACGACGTGGTGAGCATGTTCCACCACCTGGAGCACACCCGCGACCCGCGCGAGGAACTGCGCGCCGCCCTGACGGTCCTGCGGCCCGGCGGTCACCTCCTCGTCGAAGTGCCGGACCCCGACTGCGCGTTCGGCGCGCTGCTGGGCAGGTGGTGGGTGTCGTACGGCCAGCCGCGCCATCTGCACCTGATGCCGCTGTCCAACCTGCTGGGCGAACTGGAGTCCCTCGGCTGCGAGATCGTCGCGACGGACCGCCGCGAACCGCACATCCCCTACGACCTCGCCGGCGCCCTCGCGCTGGCCCTCGGCCGCGTCCTGCCCGACCTCGACGCGCCCTGGCGCCCCACCCCGCCGACCCCGCTCCAGCGCGCCCTGCACACGGTCCTGGCCCGGGCGAGCGTCCCGCTGCTCGCCTCGGCCTCCGCCCTTGACCACGCGATGGCCCCGGTCTTCCGCCGCACCCGCTTCTCGAACGCCTTCCGGATCATCGCCCGCAGACAATCCTGAGCCCCGGTCGGCCCAGGCCGGCCCCGGTCAGCCCCGCAATGCCAGCGCCTGTCCCGCCACCACCAGCAGCACGTGCTCGCACTCCGCCGCGAACCCCGCGTTCAGGCGGCCGAGTTCGTCGCGGTAGCGGCGCCCGGAGGCGGTGGCGGGGACGATGCCGGAGCCGACCTCGTTGGAGACGGCGACGAGGGTGCGGCGCGTGTTGCGGACGGCGGAGGTGAGTTCCTCGACGCGGGCGCGCAGCGCGCGTTCGCCGCCGCCGGCCCACTCCGCGTCGTCCCACGCGTTCACGGAGTCCATCGCGTCCGTGAGCCACAGGGAGAGGCAGTCGATGAGGAGGGGAGGCCCGGAGCCCTCCAGGAGCGGCACCAGGTCGCAGGTCTCCACCGTGCGCCAGGAGCCGGGCCGCCGCTCACGGTGGGCGTGCACGCGCGACGCCCACTCGTTGTCCCCGTTGCGCGCCCCGCCCGTCGCCACGTACAGCACCCCGGGGAAGGACTCCAGACGCCGTTCCGCCTCCACCGACTTGCCCGAGCGCGCCCCGCCGAGCACGAGGGTGCGGCGCGGTACGTCGGGTACGTCCTCGTAGACGCCCACGTCCAGCGTCGTCCCGTCCGGCACCGCCCGCGCGCCCGCCGCCGCGAGCCGCCGCCGCAGTTCGGGGCCCGGCGGCACGTCGTGGTCGAGGTGGACCGCGATCACGTCCGTGGTCGGCCCGACGGCCCCGACCGCGCGCAGCTTCGCCAGGGCGTCCGGCCGCCCCACCACATCGGCGACCACCATGGCGTACGAGTCGCCGTTCTCGTCGAGTCCCGCGGCCGCCGCGCCCGGCGGCAGATACAGCAGCCGCAGTCCGTCCGGTCCGGTCACCGCGTACCCCGTGCCGGGCGAGTCCATCGGCACCGCCCGCACCCGGTGTCCGGTCAGCAGTGCCAGTTCGCTGCCGTCGGGAACCCGTACGGGCTGCGGCAGCCCGGCCGGCACCTCGACGGCGGGCCCGTCGTGCGGATGCGAGAGCAGGACCTGCCGTACGCCGCCCAGCGAGTGCCCGGCGCGGGCCGCGGCGAACGCGGCGCCGGGCGTGAGGTCGAGCAGCAGGGTGCCGTCCACGAGCAGCGCGGTGGCCGCCCGCGCGTTCTCGCCGAGCGCGCTCGCGCAGGCCGCACAGGGACAGTCGGGACGGGGCAGGCCCTCGGGGGCGCCGGTGCCGAGCAGAGTCAGTTCCACGCCCTGATTTTCCCGTGTCACCGTGGGTGGCGCGCGTTCGGGTACAGCGCCCGTAGGCGCGCGGGGCCGTTCACCACCCGCGACGCGTGCCGCGACTCGCGATCTTCTGTTCCGCACCCGGCTCAGCGCCTAGGCTTCGGACGGGAGCCGGATCTTGTGCGGCTTCCGCTGTGCAGTGTGCTCATACCTGGGAGGCGTACATGGCGGCATGGACGTGGCGGTTCGAGAAGTCCGACGGGACAGAGGTCCAACCCGCGGTACAGCCCGAGGAGTTCACCACACAGGGGGACGCGGAGTCCTGGATCGGCGAGGTCTGGAAGGACCTGCTGGAGGGCGGCGCGGACCAGGTGTTCCTCTTCGAGGACAGCACGCAGATCTACGGACCGATGAGCCTGCACGCCGAACCGGAGTAGGCCGGCCGGGGTTGCCGGGACCGTTCCCGGCAACCCCCTTCTCCGTGCGTCAGCCCCTCGCCGCCGCCTTCACCCGTACCTCTTCACCTGTACTTACTGCTCACCTTCACCCGTACCTACTGCTCACCCAGCCGCACGCCGACCGTCCGCTCGGCCCCGCCCCGGACGAACGTCACCCGCGTCCGCTGGCCCGGCTTGTCGGCCGCGAGCGCCTCGGCGAGCGAGGTGAGGGTGGTGATGTCGTTCGTGCCGATCCGGGTGATGATGTCGCCGGGCCGGATGCCCGCCGTGTCGGCCGCGCCGCCGGGCTTCACCTCGACCACGGCGACACCGGCGGGCGCGTAGGTCTCGTCGAGCACGGTACGGCCGGTGATGCCGAGCGCGGCCCGTCCCGAGTCGGTGACCTTGCCGGTCCTGATGATCTGGTCGGCGATCGTCCGCACCATCGAGGCGGGGATCGCGAATCCGATACCGGGCGCCGTGCCGCCCCCGAGGCTCGGATCCGTCGCGGCCAGCGTGGGAATGCCGATGACCTGCCCGTTCAGGCCGACGAGCGCGCCGCCGCTGTTGCCCGGGTTGATCGCGGCCGACGTCTGCACCATGTTGGCGATGGTCGCCCCCGTCCCGCCGTCGGCGCTGCCCTCGCTGACGGTGCGCCCGGTCGCCGACACGATGCCCTGGGTCACGCTGGACGACAATCCGAGGGGCGAGCCCATCGCCAGCACGATCTGGCCGACCTCGACCTTGTCCGAGTTCCCCATGGTGGCCGCCTTCAGCCCGCTCGGCACCTTGTCCAGCTTGATGACGGCGAGGTCCTGGCCCGGGTAGGTGTACACGAGCTTGGCCGTCAGCACGTTCTGGCTGTTGGCCGTCGTCACCCTGAACGTCTCCTCGTTCCCGACCACGTGCGCGTTGGTGACGATGTGTCCCCGGTCGTCGTACACCACCCCCGAGCCCAGTTCGTCGCTCGCCTGGATCTGCACCACCGAGGGCAGGACGTTCTTGATCACCTTCAGGTACGCGTTCTGCAGGTCGTCGGCCGCGAGCGGGACGACGGCCTGCGTCGTCCCGTCCTTCGTGGCGCCCTTCTCGGCCGGTGACCCGGAGCCGGAGCAGCCGCCGAGCAGGGCGGCGGCGCAGACGAGGGCGGTTATGGGGAGCACAGGGCGCGGCACGTGGACACAGGGGGCAGCCATGTCCCGAGTGTCCCTTTCGCGGCTCCGCTCCGGCTCGCGGTGCAGGGCCGAACAGGGGGATCGGGCGGTGGTCAGCCGCGTACGCCGCAGAGATGCAGCAGGGCCGCCACCTGGCGATAGGGGTCCGTCCGTCCGGCCCGCTCCTCCGCGGCCAGGAGAGTCTCCACGTCCTCGGGGACGGGGGTCCCGTCGGGCGCCGTGTCCGTGAAGACCCGCACGCCGTACCAGGCGTGCAACGCCGCCCCGATCCCCGCGAGCGTCGACGTCAGTGTGGCGAGCCGGTCCGCGCGGACGGCGAGGCCGAGCCGATTGACGTAGGCGTCCGTGTCGAACGCGGCCAGGGTCGCCGCCCAGTCACCGGACAGGCCCGGCCGCATGGCCAGCGCGTCGGCGTTGCGCACCAGCAGCGAGAGCAGCCCGCCCGGGGCCAGCATCCGCGCCAGTCCCGCGAGGAGCGGGTCCGGCTCCTCGACGTACATGAGTACGCCGTGGCACAGCACCACGTCGAAGCTGCCGGGCAGGAAGTGCACGCCCGTCTCGCGGCCGTCGCCCTCGATGAGCCGCACCCGGCTCCGGATGCCCTCGGGTTCGGCGGCCAGCGCCTCCCGGGCCACGGCGAGCATCTTCGCGTCCTGCTCGAGGCCGGTCACCTGATGCCCGGCCCGGGCCAGCCGCAGCGCCTGCGTGCCCTGGCCCATACCGACGTCGAGCACCCGCAACCGCTGCCCGACCGGGAACCGGCCGGCTATCTGCTCGTCGAGCTGCCGGGCCACCAGCTCCTGTCGTACGACATCACGCAACCCGCCCAGCTTGCTCAGCCAGGCATCCGCCGCGCCCCCGGAGAACGATGTCGCGCTCAGGGCCGCTCTCCGCGCTTGACCTGCGGCTTCGGCAGCCGGAGGCGACGCATCTGGAGAGTACGCATCAGCGCGTAGGCGACCGCGCCCTTCTTGGGCACGTCGGGGAAGCGGGCGGCCAGCTGCTTCTTCAGGCGGATCGCGATGCCGATCGAGTCGACCACGATCATCACGATCACCACGAGCCACAGCAGCAGCGCGATGTTCTGCAGCGAGCCCACCCGCACCATGCTCAGCACGAGGATGACCACGGCCATCGGCAGGAAGAACTCCGCGACGCAGAAGCGCGAGTCCACGAAGTCGCGTGCGAACTTCCGCACCGGCCCCTTGTCACGGGCGGGCAGATAGCGCTCGTCGCCGTTGGCCAGGGCCTGGCGCTGCTTCTCCATCTGGACACGACGATCGTCGCGCTGCCGCTTGGCCGCCTCCTTGCGCGTCGTCGGCGTCTGGGCGACGCTGCGACGCTGGGTCTGGGCCTCACTGCGCTTGGGCGTGGGGCGGCCCTTGGGGGCCTGCGGGTCACGGGTCTGCTTGGAGTCGGTCACCTGCGCCTTGTCGGCGAGGGCCTTCTCTTCCTTGGCACGGCTACGGAACACAAAACCCAAGGGTACGGGGTGCGGCGGCATGGACGTCATTCGAGTGGGGAACGATCCGGCAACACCGTACGTCTGTAGTGGGACAGAGGGGACGCTGTGTACGGGTGGACCCCGAGTCCCACCTACTCCCTACGCCGGAGCGGTGCCGTACGCAGTCGTCCTTGGGGATGAGCGCATCCGTCCCCGAACAGTGCGGTAATGGATGCAGGGCCCGTACTGTGGGTTCTGTTGCAGTACCTGGAGCTGGAGTCCGTCAGAAGGGGGCGCGCGAAGCCCATGAGCGGTGTCATGAAGCGTATGGGGATGATCTTCCGCGCGAAGGCGAACAAGGCCCTTGACCGGGCCGAGGACCCGCGCGAAACCCTCGATTACTCGTACCAGAAGCAGCTGGAGCTGCTGCAGAAGGTGCGCCGCGGCGTCGCGGACGTGGCGACCAGCCGCAAGCGCCTCGAACTTCAGCTGAACCAGCTCCAGAACCAGTCCACCAAGCTGGAGGACCAGGGCCGCAAGGCGCTCGCGCTCGGCCGCGAGGACCTGGCCCGCGAGGCGCTCTCCCGCCGTGCGGCGCTCCAGCAGCAGGTGACGGACCTGGAGACGCAGCACCAGACCCTCCAGGGCGAGGAGGAGAAGCTCACCCTCGCGGCGCAGCGGCTGCAGGCCAAGGTGGACGCCTTCCGCACCAAGAAGGAGACCATCAAGGCGACCTACACGGCGGCGCAGGCGCAGACTCGCATCGGAGAGGCCTTCTCCGGCATCTCCGAGGAGATGGGCGACGTCGGCATGGCGATCCAGCGCGCCGAGGACAAGACCGCGCAGCTGCAGGCCCGCGCCGGCGCGATCGACGAGCTGCTCGCCTCCGGTGCGCTCGACGACCAGTCCGGTCTGGCCAAGGACGACATCCAGAGCGAGCTGGACCGGCTCTCCGGTGGTACGGATGTAGAGCTGGAACTGCAGCGCATGAAGGCCGAGCTCGCCGGTGGTTCGCCGCAGCAGGCGATCGAGGGCGGCACGGGACAGTCCACGTCGCAGTCCCAGCCGCGGGACACCCCGCGCTTCGACAAGCAGTGACCCACACCTAGGGCGCCTGAGGAGGGCGACATGATCGTACGGATCATGGGGGAGGGGCAGGTGAGGTTGGACGACAGCCACCTCACCGAACTGAACAAGCTGGACGACGCGCTGCTCGCCGAGATGGAGAGCGGTGACGAGGCCGGCTTCCGCCGCACCCTGACCACTCTTCTGGACCAGGTCCGCCGCCTCGGCGCTCCGCTTCCCGACGACGCCCTCGAACCCTCCGACCTCATCCTGCCGTCCCCCGACGCGACCCTCGAAGAGGTCCGCGCCATGCTGACCGACGAGGGCCTGATCCCCGGCTGACGGTTCCCTCCGGGGGTTGAGCGGGGGGAGCTCCTCAGCTCCGGGCCGCCCAACTCGCCCACGCAGTTCCCCGCCCCGACCCGTAGGAAGTGATTCGGCCGCGGGCCGGTGGGGGCTGATCGCGCAGTTCCCCGCGCCCCTAAAAGCCTCCACCCCGCCCCGCGCCTTCAGCCCGTCCGGCGTTTGAGGACGAGGCCGTTCAGGCCGATGCGGGGGTCTGCGGGCGGTAGCCCCCAGGGAGGGGACGGGTAGGGGCGGCGGGGGCGAGAAACGTTGGGGTGCGGTGGTGACCGTTCCGCCGCCTGCAAGGGCCCCGTACCGTAAAACGAGTGAGCACCCTAGAGCGCACGAAGTGCAGACTCCGCGCGCATCCGATGGCACTGGACGCCACTCTGGCGGTCGGCGTACTCGTGACGATGATGGCCGGCTCCTTCGTCGACCCCCACGGGGAGAACGGAGCGACCTGGGGCGTACACACCCCCAACGTCCTCAGCCTCACCCTCATGGTGCTCAGCGCCGCCGCCCTGGTGTTCCGCCGCCGCGCCCCCAGAACGATCCTCGCCACGACCGGCGCCTTCTCCGCCGTGGAACTGGTCGCCAGCGACCCCAGAGCCCCGGTGGTGATGTCCGCCGTCGTCGCCCTCTACACCGTCGCCTCGGCCACGGACCGCCCCACCACCTGGCGCGTCGGCCTGCTCACGATGACGGTGCTGACGGCCTGCGCGATGCTGGTCGGCCCCCTGCCCTGGTACGCGCAGGAGAACCTCGCGATCTTCGCCTGGACGGGCATGGCCGCCGCCGCGGGCGACGCCGTACGCAGCCGCCGCGCCTTCGTGCACGCCATCCGCGAACGCGCCGACCGCGCCGAGCGCACCCGCGACGAGGAGGCCCGTCGCCGCGTCGCCGAGGAGCGGCTGCGCATCGCCCGCGACCTGCACGACGTCGTCGCCCACCACATCGCCCTCGTCAACGTGCAGGCCGGAGTCGCGGCCCATGTGATGGACAAGCGCCCCGACCAGGCCAAGGAAGCCCTCGCGCACGTCCGCGAGGCCAGCCGCTCGGCCCTCAACGAACTGCGCGCCACCGTCGGCCTGCTGCGCCAGTCCGGCGACCCCGAGGCCCCCACGGAACCCGCCCCGGGCCTCGCCCGCCTCGACGAACTCGCCGACACCTTCCGCAACGCCGGACTGCCCGTCGAGGTAGCCCGCGCCGACCACGGCACCACCCTCCCCGCCGCCGTCGACCTGGCCGCGTACCGCGTCATCCAGGAGGCCCTCACCAATGTGCAGAAACACGCGGGCCCTGAGGCGAAGGCCGAGATCAGCGTCGTCCGCGTGGGACCGAACGTGGAAGTGACCGTCCTCGACAACGGACCCGGGCAGGACGACGGCCCGGAGGAGGGCGGCGGGCACGGGCTGCTCGGGATGCGCGAGCGGGTCACCGCGCTCGGCGGCACCTGCACGACCGGTCCCCGCTACGGAGGCGGCTTCCGGGTCCATGCGATCCTTCCGGTCAAGAACCGCACCGCGCCCGCCCTGGGGGACTCCGCATGACCATCCGTGTCCTGCTCGCCGACGACCAGGCGCTGCTGCGCAGCGCGTTCCGTGTCCTCGTCGACTCCGAGCCCGACATGGAGGTGGTCGGGGAGGCGTCCGACGGCGCGGAGGCGCTGCGGCTCACCCGGGAGGTCCGCGCCGACGTGGTGTTGATGGACATCCGGATGCCGGGCACCGACGGCCTCGCCGCCACCCGGCTGATCAGCGCCGACCCGGGACTCGCGCACGTACGGGTGGTCATGCTGACGACCTTCGAGGTCGACGAGTACGTGGTGCAGTCGCTGCGGGCCGGCGCCTCCGGTTTCCTCGGCAAGGGCGCGGAGCCGGAGGAGCTGCTGAACGCCATCCGGATCGCGGCGGGCGGCGAGGCACTGCTGTCCCCGGCGGCCACCAAGGGGCTGATCGCCAAGTTCCTCGCCCAGGGAGACGGTTCGGACGAGGGCCCGGGCTCTGCCCGGGCCGAGCGGCTCGAGGCGCTCACCGGGCGCGAGCGCGAGGTGCTCGTCCAGGTCGCGGGAGGCCACTCCAACGACGAGATCGCCGAGCGGCTGGAGGTCAGTCCGCTCACCGTGAAGACGCACGTCAACCGGGCCATGGCCAAGCTCGGCGCCCGCGACCGGGCCCAACTCGTCGTCATCGCCTACGAGTCGGGCCTGGTACGCCCGAGGGCGGAGTGATCCTGGTACGCCCGAGGGCGGAACGGTCTCCGCGTTGCGGCAGCGCCGGCATCGTTGCCTACGGCAGTGCCAGCATCCGCTCCAGCGCCAGCTTCGCGAACGCCTCCGTCTCCTTGTCCACCTCGATGCGGTTGACCAGGTTGCCCTCGGCGAGGGACTCCAGGGTCCACACCAGGTGGGGGAGGTCGATGCGGTTCATGGTGGAGCAGAAGCAGACCGTCTTGTCGAGGAAGACGATCTCCTTGTCCTCGGCCGCGAAACGGTTCGCCAGGCGGCGGACCAGGTTCAGCTCCGTGCCGATCGCCCACTTGGAGCCGGCCGGGGCGGCCTCCAGGGCCTTGATGATGTACTCCGTGGAGCCGACGTAGTCCGCCGCCGACACGACCTCGTGCTTGCACTCGGGGTGGACGAGGACGTTCACGCCGGGGATGCGCTCGCGGACGTCGTTCACCGAGTCCAGCGAGAAGCGGCCGTGGACCGAGCAGTGGCCGCGCCACAGGATCATCTTGGCGTCGCGCAACTGCTCCGCGGTGAGGCCGCCGTTGGGCTTGTGGGGGTTGTAGAGGACGCAGTCCTCCAGGCTCATCCCCATGTCGCGGACGGCGGTGTTGCGGCCGAGGTGCTGGTCGGGGAGGAAGAGGACCTTCTCACCCTGCTCGAACGCCCACTCCAGGGCTCGCTGGGCGTTGGAGGAGGTGCAGATCGTGCCGCCGTGCTTGCCGGTGAACGCCTTGATGTCGGCGGACGAGTTCATGTACGAGACGGGCACGACCTGCTCGGCTATCCCGGCCTCGGTCAGCACGTCCCAGCACTCGGCGACCTGCTCGGCCGTCGCCATGTCGGCCATGGAGCAGCCGGCGGCGAGGTCGGGGAGGACCACCTTCTGGTCGTCGGACGTCAGGATGTCCGCGGATTCCGCCATGAAGTGCACACCGCAGAAGACGATGTACTCGGCCTCCGGGCGCGCTGCGGCGTCGCGGGCCAGCTTGAAGGAGTCGCCCGTGACGTCGGCGAACTGGATGACCTCGTCGCGCTGGTAGTGGTGGCCGAGCACGAAGACCTTGTCCCCGAGTTTCTCCTTGGCCGCACGGGCCCGCTCCACGAGGTCCGGGTCGGACGGCGAGGGCAGGTCTCCGGGACACTCCACGCCGCGCTCGCTCCTCGGGTCGGCCTCACGGCCGAGCAGCAGCAGGGCGAGGGGCGTCGGCTGTACGTCGAGCTCCTGGGTCTGGGCGGTGGTCACGACACGCACCCTTTCTGTTCTGCGGCTCGCTTGGATCACGGGGCGATCCAGCGGGACATTCGGACTAGCCTTTTCGTCGAAATGACGCTATCTATCATAACCGCTTCACGTCATGTTGACGACGGCCATAGTGTCGATGTGACGTGAATCCCGGAGGTTGTCCACAGGCCGCTGTCCGCTCTCCGGCGCGTGTGCGAGCATGGGAGGCGAGAACGGAAAGCCCACGGAAAGGCAGACTCTCGGCCCGGAATGAATCCGCGGCCCCGGCGGTTGCAATCGTCGGCAAGCAGTCTCCGTACAACCCGGGAGAGAAGCAGATGTCCGTATCGGACGAGAAGACCACCGTGAGCGACGGCATCATGCTGTCCGACTCCGCCGCGGGCAAGGTCAAGGCCCTGCTCGACCAGGAAGGCCGCGACGATCTGGCGCTGCGCGTCGCCGTTCAGCCCGGCGGCTGCTCCGGTCTGCGCTACCAGCTCTTCTTCGACGAGCGCTCCCTCGACGGCGATGTCGTCAAGGACTTCGGTGGCGTCAAGGTCGTGACCGACCGCATGAGCGCTCCGTACCTGGGCGGCGCGTCCATCGACTTCGTGGACACCATCGAGAAGCAGGGCTTCACGATCGACAACCCGAACGCGACGGGCTCCTGCGCCTGCGGCGACTCCTTCAGCTGAGCCCCGGCCGACTGCTGAACAACGCGTACGAAGGCGGCGTCCCCCTCCGACAGGGACGCCGCCTTCGCGCATCCGGGGCCCTACGCGGAGCCACCCAGCCCGCTCCCGTGGCTACCGTGCCTGAGGCTGAGGCGACTTCACCGCGGCGCCGGCCACCTTGCCCTCCGGGATCGGTGTGCCGTCCGACCCGACGACCTTCCGGTCGCCGAGCGGCTGGTCGAGGTGCACCGTCTTCTCGTACACCTTGGCGATGAGGATGCAGATCTTGCCCTGCCACGGTGCCTCGGTCACCTTGACGGTCACCTTGTCCGTGCTCTCGCTCGCGGAGACGGAGTAGTCCGCGCACACCCCGCCCGTGAAGCTCACGGTCAGGTCCTTGCCGTCGGCCGTGTAGCCCTGCACCTTGACGTCACGGGACGTCGGCGCCGCGGTCGGCCGCGGGCTGGGGGTGGCGGTCGGCTTCGGCGAGGCCAGGTACTTCGGGTCGACCGCCGGATGCGTCACCGTGAAGGCGGAGTCCGTGCCCGTCGGCCGTACCTCGAACAGCCAGGACGGCACCAGCGTCTGGTGCCCGGACACGAAGTGCGAGGCCAGCCCGAAGACGGCCTTCTCGACGGCCACCGACTCCCGTTTCGGCGCCGCCGTCGACGCGCGGCACGGCGTCTCGTCACGGTCCTTCAGCGGTACGGCGCTGGCGCAGCCGCCGGGTCCCATGCGCCCGTCGCCCGGCGTCGCGAGAGAGGCCGGGCCGTTCATCAGATCCAGGGCCTTGCTCGCGCTGATCACGGGATACGTGTCTCCCTTGACCGGCGTCTTCAACTGTCCGTTGCCGCCCACCACCTGGCCGTCCGGGCCGACCTGGACGCCGGTCGTCCAGCCGTACGTGGGCAGGCCTCCGACCTTCGGGTCCGCGTTCACCACCCGGACGGCGCCCATGAGCTCGCTCGCGTCCAGCTTGGCGTCGTCCTGGCCCAGCGCCTTCAGCACGGGCACGGCGGCCTTCTTCGCGGCGGCCTCGGTCACCGCGTGGCTGCTCGGGGAGCCGGGGTCGCTCGTGCACACGGCGCCCTTGCAGTTGTCGGTGCCGGGCGCGTACCGGTTGAACGTCCAGGTCCCGGGGGCCCGCTGGTTCACCTGGAGGCTGGGTCCCGAGCCGTCCTTGTCCTGGCCGACCTTCCAGGTCTCGCCGCTGAGCTTCGGGGTGCCGGCGATGTCCAGGGCCTTCGCGAGACGGTCCACCTCGGCCGCTGTGACCTCGCCCTTCGCCGCGTAGACGGGCGCGGAGTCCGGGCCGGCGGGCAGCGTGCCGTCCGCGTGGTAGGTCGCGCCGTAGGGGTTGGGCTCACCGGGCGCGATATCGCCCGAACCGCCCGTGCCACCGGTACCGCCCTCGGTGTAGCCGTCGAGGGCCAGTGGCGGGGGAGTGCCGTCGGCGCCGGGGCTCGCGGAGCGGTCGCGGTCGCTCCCGCCGCCGGACGCGGTCGCGGCGAAATAGGCCCCGCCGCCGCCGACGAGCAGCACCGCGGCCGCGACGGAGGCGACGGCCGCCGGGGAATGGCGGCGGCGCGACTTCGCCGGCTCGCCGCCGTCCTCGGGGGGCTCGGGCGCTTCGGTCTCGGGTCGCTCGGTGCTCACCGCATCGCTCCTTCTGGTCGTACACCGCATCCCCTTTACGGGGGACAGCGATGGGACGCAGCGGGGGAGCGCACGGTTCCCTGCGGGCGCCGTTTCGGAGCCGCCCTTTTCGAGGACCTTTCGGGCCCTGTCAGTCGCCGTAGTCGGACATCGCGTCCAGCAGACGGGCGGACGCGGACGGCACGGTCACCCCGTGGATGCGCGACGGAGACACGGGAAGGTCGGCACGGGAGATGATCGGGTCCGGTGCCGCCCAGTCCCGGGCCACGGCGCCGTCGCCGCGCAGCGACGCCAGATCGCCTTCGAGGTCGTGCGGAGCGGAGCCGTGGACCTTGCGGTTCGTCATGACGGAACCGTATGCACGCCGAGTGTTACGAAGAAAGACCTACTATCGGGTAGTTTTGACCGCTTCAGTGTGCACGTGTCGACCGGGTAGCGTGAACTGTCAATCCCCCTCCGTCGCAGGAGCGTGTCCTCGCCGTGCGTATCGCAGTCACCGGCTCCATCGCCACTGACCACCTCATGACCTTCCCCGGCCGTTTCGCCGACCAGTTCGTCGCGGACCAGCTGCACACGGTCTCCCTGTCCTTCCTGGTCGACAACCTCGACGTACGCCGGGGTGGCGTCGGCGCGAACATCGCCTTCGGCATGGGACAGCTGGGCACCCGGCCGATCCTGGTCGGGGCCGCGGGCTCCGACTTCGACGAGTACCGGGCGTGGCTCGACCGCCACGGCGTCGACACCGACTCGGTCCGGATCTCCGAGGTGCTGCACACCGCGCGCTTCGTGTGCACCACGGACTCCGACCACAACCAGATCGGCTCCTTCTACACGGGCGCGATGAGCGAGGCCCGGCTGATCGAGCTCAAGGCGGTCGCGGACCGGGTCGGCGGCCTCGACCTCGTCCTGATCGGCGCCGACGACCCGGAGGCGATGCTCCGCCACACGGAGGAGTGCCGTTCCCGCACGATCGCCTTCGCCGCCGACTTCTCGCAGCAGATCGCCCGTATGAACGGCGACGAGATCCGGATACTGCTGGACGGGGCGACCTACCTCTTCTCCAACGAGTACGAGAAGGGGCTCATCGAGTCCAAGACCGGCTGGAGCGACGAGGAGATCCTGTCGAAGGTCGGTCACCGTGTGACGACCCTCGGCGCGCGGGGCGTGCGCATCGAGCGGGCCGGTGAGGACCCGATCGAGGTCGGCTGCCCGGACGAGGAGCGCAAGGCGGACCCGACGGGCGTCGGCGACGCGTTCCGCGCCGGTTTCCTCTCCGGCCTCGCCTGGGGAGTCTCCCTGGAGCGCGCCGCCCAGGTCGGCTGCATGCTCGCGACGCTGGTCATCGAGACGGTCGGCACCCAGGAGTACCAGCTCCGCCGCGCCCACTTCATGGACCGCTTCACCAAGGCGTACGGCGACGACGCGGCCATCGAGGTCAGGGCCCACCTGGCCTGATCGCCGAGGTCAGGGCCCACCTGAACTGATCAGGGCACTCCTCCGGACGACCGTCTAGGACACCCGGCGGACCACATAGGCGAAGCCGTGGTCCGCCGGTTCCTCCCCGACGTACTCCTGCCCCCGCATCTCGCACCACGCCGGGATGTCCAGCCGGGCGGCCTCGTCGTCCGAGAGGACGCGAACCGTGCCGCCCACCGGCACGTCCCCGATGACCTTGGCCAGTTCGATGACCGGGATGGGGCAGAGCTTGCCGAGGGAGTCCACCACGAGCGTGTCGGAGTCGGCGGGGGACGGGGAGGGCGGCGCCGACGCCGTCGGGGCGCCGAGTTTCTCGCGTACGTCCGCGACCGCGTCCGGCAGCACCGACAGGAACCGGTCGACGTCCTCGGACGGCGTACCCGGTGGCAGCGAGACCCGGACGTTGCCCTCGCTCAGGACGCCCATCGCCTTCAGGACATGGCTCGGGGTCAGCGTGCTGCTCGTACAGGAGGAGCCGGAGGAGACGGAGAAACCCGCCCGGTCCAGTTCGTGCAGGAGCGTCTCCCCGTCGACGTACAGGCAGGAGAAGGTGACGATCCCCGGGAGACGGTGAACCGCGTCCCCGACCACCTCGACGTCCGGGACCAGTTCGGGCACCCGTACGCGGATCCGCTCCGTCAGTTCCCGCAGGCGCGTGGCCTCCGCGACCGCCTCCGCCCGTACCGCGCGCAGCGACGCCGCCGCGGCCACGACGGCCGGGATGTTCTCGAAGCCCGCCGCCCGCCCCGACTCCCGCTCGTCCAGGGGCCCTTGGGGAGCGAACCGCACCCCCTTGCGCACGACGAGCAGTCCGACCCCCGAAGGGCCGCCCCATTTGTGGGCACTTGCCGTCAGCAGGGACCAGTCGCCCTCCACCCGGCGCCAGGGCAGTGACTGCGCCGCGTCCACCAACAGCGGCACCCCCGCCGCCCGGCATGCCTCCGCGACCTCCCGCACCGGCTGCTCCGTGCCCACCTCGTGGTTGGCGGACTGCAGGCACGCGAGCGCGGTGTCGGGGCGCAGGGCGGCGGCGTAGGAAGAAGGGGAGACGGTGCCCGCGCGGTCGACGGGCACCGTCGTCACCGAGCCGCCCGCCGCCTCGTGGACCTCTGCCGAATGGAGTACCGACGAGTGTTCGACGGCTGACACGATCAGGTGGCTTCCGACGCGCCGGCGGCCCGCCAACGCACCCTCGATCCCGGAGTGCACCGCCCGGGTGCCGGACGAGGTGAAGGTCAGTTCGTCGGGACGGCACCCCACCGCCTCGGCCGCCGCCTCGCGGGCCGCGTCGAGCAACAGTCGGGCCCGCCGTCCCTCCCGGTAGAGCCGCGCGGGATCGGCCCACCCCTCGTCGAGCGAGGCCTGCAGGGCCTGCCGGGCGACGGGATGAAGTGGAGCAGCGGAAGCAGCATCGAAGTAGGCCACACCCCAACGCTAAAGCCCCGCTCACACCAGCGCCCCAAGGGGGCGCGAGGCTGTGACATCTGCGGCTCCGCCGCGGGGCGCGACAAGCCACAATGAGCCCGCAGCCCGCCGTGATGTCCCCCCGTCCCGAGCTCCTGGGCGCCCCAAACCTCCGTCAGAAGTAGCCCGGAGCAGGGCAACCCACCCCCTTCGGCTGACCCAGCGGCGCGTTGGGCACCCTCCCCGCGCGACCCCAAATAGCGTCCAGTAGGGTTTGGTCCGCATAAACATCCAAACCCCTGCCCGACGCAGGGCGGCGACCGACCAGCGAGAAGGCCGCAGCCAACCGCGCGGGCGAGACTCTCGGGAAGGCGCTACGTGAGTCCCAACGGCTCCGACCGCTCGCCGCGGCGCCCGATGCGGCGGAAGCTGCTGCAGGCACTGACTGCGGGCCTGGTCCTGGCGACCGCCACCGGTTGCACATACAAGGACTTCCCCCGCCTTGGTATGCCCACCCCGACCACAGAAGAGGGTCCGCGGATCCTCTCCCTGTGGCAGGGGTCCTGGGCGGCCGCGCTCGCCGTTGGCGTGCTGGTGTGGGGCCTGATCCTGTGGAGTGTGTTCTTCCACCGGCGCAGTCGCACCAAGGTCGAAGTTCCTCCGCAGACCCGGTACAACATGCCCATCGAGGCGCTGTACACGGTGGTCCCGCTCATCATCGTCTCGGTGCTGTTCTACTTCACCGCCCGCGACGAGACGAAGCTCCTCAGCCTCAAGCCGAAGCCCGACGTCACGGTCAACGTGGTCGGCTATCAGTGGAGCTGGGGCTTCAACTACATCGAGGACGTTCCCGGTGTCACCGGCAACGCCAAGATCGACCCGAACCTGGCCGCCATTCCGGACCGGTTCAAGAAGGACTTCCCGGCGAACGCCGGCGGCGTCTACGAGGTCGGTACGCCGGGTGAGCGGAACCCGCAGACGGGCAACCCCGGTCCGACCCTCTGGCTGCCCAAGGGCAAGACGGTCCGCTTCGTCCTCACTTCGCGTGACGTCATCCACTCCTTCTGGGTGGTGCCGTTCCTGATGAAGATGGACGTCATCCCGGGCCACACCAACTCCTTCCAGGTGACCCCCAACAAGGAGGGCACCTTCCTGGGCAAGTGCGCCGAGCTGTGCGGCGTCGACCACTCCCGGATGCTCTTCAACGTGAAGGTCGTCTCCCCCGAGCGCTACGAGGCCCACCTCAAGCAGCTCGCGGCAGAGGGACAGACCGGTTACGTCCCGGCCGGCATTGAGCAGACGGGCCACGAGAAGAACCGGGAGACGAACAACCTGTGAGCATCCTCAACGAACCTCAGGGTGCCGGGGCAGCCGAAGACTCGTACGCGAACGAGCTGCCGGTGCGCCGCAAGCAGCCGGGCAACGTCGTGATCAAGTGGCTCACCACCACTGACCACAAGACGATCGGCACGCTCTACCTCGTCACGTCGTTCGCGTTCTTCTGCATCGGTGGCGTCATGGCGCTGCTGATGCGCGCCGAACTGGCGCGCCCCGGCACGCAGATCATGTCGAACGAGCAGTTCAACCAGGCGTTCACGATGCACGGCACGATCATGCTGCTGATGTTCGCGACGCCGCTGTTCGCCGGTTTCACGAACTGGATCATGCCGCTGCAGATCGGCGCGCCCGACGTGGCGTTCCCGCGGCTGAACATGTTCGCCTACTGGCTCTACCTGTTCGGCTCGCTCATCGCGGTCGGTGGCTTCCTCACCCCGCAGGGCGCGGCCGACTTCGGCTGGTTCGCCTACAGCCCGCTGTCGGACGCGGTCCGCTCGCCGGGTGTCGGCGCCGACATGTGGATCATGGGTCTGGCCTTCTCCGGCTTCGGCACGATCCTCGGTGCGGTCAACTTCATCACGACCATCATCTGCATGCGCGCTCCCGGCATGACGATGTTCCGCATGCCGATCTTCGTGTGGAACGTGCTGCTCACCGCGGTGCTGGTGCTGCTGGCCTTCCCCGTGCTCGCGGCGGCGCTGTTCGCGCTGGAGGCGGACCGAAAATTCGGTGCGCATGTGTTTGACGCCGCCAATGGCGGAGCCTTGCTATGGCAACACCTCTTCTGGTTCTTCGGCCATCCAGAGGTGTACATCATCGCTCTACCATTCTTCGGCATCATCTCCGAAGTCATCCCGGTGTTCTCCCGCAAGCCGATGTTCGGCTACATGGGCCTGATCGCCGCGACGATCTCCATCGCCGGTCTGTCCGTGACCGTGTGGGCGCACCACATGTACGTCACCGGTGGCGTACTGCTCCCGTTCTTCTCCTTCATGACGTTCCTCATCGCCGTACCGACAGGCGTGAAGTTCTTCAACTGGATCGGAACGATGTGGAAGGGGTCCCTGAGTTTCGAGACCCCGATGCTCTGGGCGGTCGGCTTCCTGATCACCTTCACCTTCGGTGGTCTGACCGGTGTCATCCTGGCCTCGCCGCCGATGGACTTCCACGTCTCGGACTCGTACTTCGTGGTGGCGCACTTCCACTACGTGATCTTCGGTACGGTCGTGTTCGCGATGTTCTCCGGGTTCCACTTCTGGTGGCCGAAGTTCACCGGCAAGATGCTCGACGAGCGCCTCGGAAAGATCACCTTCTGGACGCTGTTCGTGGGCTTCCACGGCACGTTCCTGGTGCAGCACTGGCTGGGTGTCGAGGGCATGCCGCGTCGCTACGCGGACTACCTCGCCGCCGACGGCTTCACCGCGCTGAACACGATCTCGACGATCAGCTCGTTCCTGCTCGGCCTGTCGATCCTGCCGTTCTTCTACAACGTGTGGAAGACCGCCAAGTACGGCAAGAAGGTCGAGGTCGACGACCCGTGGGGCTACGGCCGCTCGCTGGAGTGGGCCACGTCCTGCCCGCCGCCGCGCCACAACTTCCTCACGTTGCCGCGGATCCGTTCCGAATCCCCGGCCTTCGACCTGCACCACCCGGAGATCGCCGCTCTCGACCAGCTCGAGAACGCCGGTCACGGTGAGAAGGCCCTCGCTGGTGGCAAGGAGGCCGGCAAGTGAAGGTCCAAGGCAAGATGTTCCTCTGGCTGGCTGCCTTCATCCTCGTCATCGCCATCGTCTATGGCGTGTGGTCGAAGGAGCCGGCCGGCACCACGGCGCTCTTCCTGGCGTTCGGCCTGAGCGTGATGATCGGCTACTACCTGGCCTTCACGGCCCGGCGGGTCGACCAGCTGGCGCAGGACAACGACGAGGCCGATGTCGCGGACGAGGCCGGCGAGGTGGGCTTCTTCAGCCCGCACAGCTGGCAGCCGCTCGCGCTCGGTATCGGCGGCGCGCTCGCCTTCATGGCCGTCGTCTTCGGCTGGTGGCTGCTGTACTTCGGGTTCCCGCTCATCCTGATCGGCCTGTGGGGCTGGGTCTTCGAGTACTACCACGGTGAGAACCGCACCCAGTAGCACGCGCGCGGTCCCGTAGCGATCGCTGGACACCCCGGAAGCCCGGATTCTCCTGACGGAGAGTCCGGGCTTCCTCTTTTGCCGCACGTCGCATCCCCCGCACGGCTCACTCGCCGCGCCATGGTTGACGGGTGTTCATAGCGTGAGTCCATGAATCACGCACCGCGAATCCGCACGGTCGTCAGCCGCACCACGCTGGTGGTCGCCCTCGGCGCGGCCGCCGCTGCCTGCGGCGGAAGCGGCCACCCGCTCTCCGCCCGGCCGTACGACGCGGCGGGTCAGCTCTCCTTCACCGACGTGGTCGGCGACAGCCGCAAGGTCGACCCGGACAAGCCCCTGGAAATCACCTCCAAGGGCGACGACGAGCGCATCACCGATGTGACGGCCGTCGACGCGTCGGGGCGCTATGTGGCGGGCGAACTCGCCGCCGACGGCTCCCGATGGCACAGCACCTCACCACTGGCCGCGGGCGCCCACTACACGGTGCACGTGAGCACGGAGGACGAGGACGGCGCCCCCGGACGCCAGATCGTCGACTTCGAGACCACCGCGCCCACCACGAACAAGCCCCTGGGTGTGACTCTGGGGCCCGCCTCGGGCGAGTACGGCGTCGGTCAGCCCATCACCGCCGAACTCAGTGCCCCGGTCAAGGACAAGGCCGCTCGCGCGATCGTCGAGGGCGCCCTGAAGGTCGACTCCGTGCCCGCCACGGAGGGCGCCTGGCACTGGGTGGACGACAAGACGCTGCACTACCGCCCCAAGGAGTACTGGCCCATCCACGCCACCATCCAGGCCCACAGCAACCTCAAGGGCATCAAGGTCGCCGACCGGCTCTGGGGCGGCGACGCGAAGCCCCTGACACTCACCACCGGGGACCGCTTCGTCGCCGTCACGGACGCCGCCACGCACTCCATGACGATCTACAAGAACGACAAGGTGATCAACCAGATCCCCGTCACCACCGGCAAGCCGGGCTACGAGACCCGCAACGGCGTCAAGGTCGTACTGAGCAAGGAGCCCTACGTACGCATGCGCGGTACCACCGTCGGCATCGCCGAGGGCAGCGCGGACTCCTACGACCTGCCCGTCTACTGGGCTACCCGGGTCACCTGGAGCGGCGAGTACGTGCACGCCGCGCCCTGGTCGGTGGGGGAGCAGGGGTCCGCCAACGTCAGCCACGGTTGTACCGGGATGAGCACCAGCAACGCCGAGTGGTTCTTCAAGAACGTCCGACCGGGCGACATCGTGAAGGTCCAGAACTCCAACGGCGACGCGATGACCCCGTTCAACAACGGCTTCGGCGACTGGAACGTCGCCTGGAAGGACTGGCGCAACGGCAGCGCCCTGACAGCGGGCACCCCGGAGGGTCCGAAGCTGACGGACCGCGCGAGGCTGCGGCCGGAGAGCGTTTGAGATCGACCCGTCCCGCGCCCCGGAAGGGGCGCGGGGCCGTGTTCTTCCGCGGCTCCGCGCTCTCAGGCGCCCTGCAAAGCCTTACGACGCAGCAGCGAGGCCAACGCGGAGGCGAACTCGACCGGATCCACCGGAAGGGTCACCGCCGCGTCCGCACGGCTCCACGTGGCCAGCCAGGCGTCCTGGGGCCGCCCGATGAGCACCAGCACCGGCGGGCAGTTGAAGATCTCGTCCTTGATCTGCCGGCAGACACCCATGCCGCCCATCGGAACCGCCTCGCCGTCCAGCACACAGACGTCGATCCCGCCCTTGTCCAGCTCCGTCAGGACGGCGGCGGGCGTGGCGCACTCGATGAACTCGACCTGGGGGACATCGGGGGCCGGTCTGCGGCCGGTCGCCAGTCGCACCTGCTCCCGGGTGTTGGAGTCGTCGCTGTAGACCAGCACCGTGGCGGTCGGCTGCATTGTTCCTCCACGCATCTAAGAAGCACGGCATTGCTCGGGAACTCCTGGTACCGATGGCGCGGATGCTACCCCCTCGAACACCCCGTCAACACCGGTTCGGACAGGGCTTCGATGGGCCATACGGGCTGGACACACCCCATCAACACCCCGAACGGCACCCCCGGGCGTGAGGGCGGGATAAGCGACCGACATAATGTCGGTCGTGGCGACAGCAACGACAGTAGAAACCGGGCACGCGCACCCGTCGGTCAATCGACCGAACCTCACCAGCGTCGGAACCATCATCTGGCTGAGTTCCGAGCTGATGTTCTTCGCGGCCCTCTTCGCGATGTACTTCACCCTGCGATCGGTGACCGGACCGGATCACTGGAAGGAGATGGCGAGCCATCTCAACTTCCCGTTCTCGGCCACGAACACCACGATCCTGGTGCTCTCCTCCCTGACCTGCCAGCTCGGCGTGTTCGCCGCCGAGCGCGGGGACGTGAAGAAGCTCCGGATGTGGTTCACCGTCACGTTCGTGATGGGTGCGATCTTCATCGGCGGTCAGATCTTCGAGTACACCGAGCTGGTCAAGAAGGACGGGCTCTCGCTCTCCTCCGACCCGTACGGCTCGGTGTTCTACCTGACCACCGGTTTCCACGGCATGCACGTGACGGGTGGACTCATCGCCTTCCTGTTTGTCCTCGGTCGCACCTACGCGGCCAAGAGGTTCACTCACGAGCAGGCAACCGCAGCCATCGTCGTGTCCTACTACTGGCACTTCGTCGATGTCGTCTGGATCGGCCTCTTCGCCACGATCTACATGATCAAGTAACCGGGCGGCGTCCGCGGCGAACCGATCGCACGCGACGAACCGATCCATTCCCAGAAGCATCGACGCAGAAGATCCTGACACCGGGGTAATCCGTGAAAAAGCTCTCCGCACGACGACGCCATCCGCTGGCGGCGGTCGTCGTCCTACTCCTCGCGCTGGCGGCCACCGGGGGGCTGTACGCCGCGTTCGCACCCGCGAGCAAGGCGCAGGCCGATACGACCGCCCAGTCCCTTGCCATCGACGAGGGCAAGAAGCTCTACTCCGTGGGCTGCGCCAGCTGCCACGGAACCGGCGGTCAGGGGTCCTCCGACGGGCCGAGCCTGGTGGGTGTGGGCGCCGCGGCGGTCGACTTCCAGGTCGGCACCGGCCGTATGCCGGCCCAGCAGCCGGGCGCTCAGATCCCGAAGAAGAAGGTCATCTACTCGCAGGCCGAGATCGACCAGCTCGCGGCGTACATCGCCTCGCTGGGCGCTGGTCCCACGGTGCCTACGAAGAGCCAGGTCAGCCCCGAGGGCGCGGACATCGCCAAGGGCGGCGAGCTCTTCCGTACGAACTGCGCGCAGTGCCACAACTTCACCGGCAAGGGCGGCGCGCTGACGCACGGCAAGTTCGCGCCGAGCCTTGAGGGTGTCGACCCCAAGCACATCTACGAGGCCATGCAGACCGGCCCGCAGAACATGCCCTCCTTCCCCGACACCACGCTGTCGGAGAAGAACAAGAAGGACATCATCGCGTACCTCGACGCGGTCAACGGTGACGACACCGAGAGCCCCGGCGGCCTGGAGCTGGGCGGCCTCGGGCCGGTCAGTGAAGGCCTCTTCGGCTGGATCTTCGGTCTTGGCGCCCTGGTCGCCGTCGCCGTCTGGGTCGCCGCTCGGACCGCAAAGGCCAAGAAGTCATGAGTAGCCAAGACATTCCAGAAGAGAACCTGCCCGCTGAGCAGGTCGACGAGCACGGTCATGGCGCGGTAGCCCTCGCGGACGAGACCAACCCGTTCGCGGACCCGGGCCTGCCGCCCCACGAGCCCCGCATCCAGGACATCGACGAGCGGGCCGCCCAGCGGTCCGAGCGTGTCGTCGCCATGCTGTTCACGTTGTCGATGCTGGCCACCGTCGGCTTCATCGCCTCGTACGTGGCGATCCCGAGGGACAAGTCGATCTTCGTCTTCCCGCTCGGGCACATCGGCGCGCTGAACTTCGCGCTGGGGATGACCCTCGGTGTGGCGCTGTTCGCGATCGGCGCGGGAGCGGTCCACTGGGCCCGCACCCTGATGTCCGACGTGGAGATCGCCGACCAGCGTCACCCGATCGAGGCGGAGCCCGAGGTCAAGGCCAAGGTCCTGGCCGACTTCAAGCAGGGCGCCAAGGAGTCCGCGCTCGGCCGCCGCAAGCTGATCCGCAACACGATGTTCGGCGCGCTGGCCCTGTTCCCGCTCTCCGGCGTCATGCTGCTGCGCGACCTGGGCCCGCTGCCCGGCACCAAGCTGCGCCACACGCTCTGGTCCAAGGGCAAGCTGCTCGTCAACATGAACACGAACGAGCCGCTGCGCGCCTCCGACGTCGCCGTCGGCTCGCTCACCTTCGCCAAGCCCGAGGGCCTGGAGGAGCACGACGAGGACTTCCAGCTCCAGATCGCCAAGGCGGCCCTGATGATCGTCCGGCTCCAGCCGGAGAACATCAAGGACAAGCGTGAGCTCGCCTGGTCGCACGAGGGCATCGTGGCGTACTCGAAGATCTGCACCCACGTCGGTTGCCCGATCTCCCTGTACGAGCAGCAGACGCACCACGTGCTCTGCCCCTGCCACCAGTCCACCTTCGACCTCTCCGACGGTGCCCGAGTGATCTTCGGCCCGGCCGGTCACGCCCTGCCGCAGCTGCGCATCGGTGTGAACGAACAGGGCTACCTCGAAGCGCTCGGCGACTTCGAAGAGCCCGTCGGTCCTGCCTTCTGGGAGCGCGGATGAGCACTACCACCACCTCCGACTCGCGCCCCTCGCGCGAGAAGGCCCCGGCCGGCGAGAAAGTAGCCGACTGGGCCGATGGACGGCTCGGGATCTACTCCCTGGCCAAGTCCAACATGCGCAAGATCTTCCCCGACCACTGGTCGTTCATGTTGGGTGAGATCTGCCTCTACAGCTTCATCATCATCATCCTCACGGGTGTGTACCTGACGCTGTTCTTCCACCCGTCGATGAACGAGGTCACGTACCACGGCAGCTACGTCCCCCTGCAGGGACAGCTGATGTCCGAGGCGTTCAACTCGACCATGCACATCTCCTTCGAGGTGCGCGGTGGTCTGCTGGTCCGGCAGATCCACCACTGGGCGGCGCTGGTCTTCCTCGCCGGCATGTTCGTGCACATGATGCGCGTGTTCTTCACGGGTGCGTTCCGCAAGCCGCGTGAGGTCAACTGGCTGTTCGGCTTCCTGCTGTTCGTCCTGGGCATGTTCACCGGCTTCACCGGTTACTCGCTCCCGGACGACCTGCTCTCCGGCACCGGTGTCCGCTTCATGGAGGGCGCGGTCCTGTCCGTGCCGATCGTCGGCACGTACCTGGCGTTCTTCCTCTTCGGCGGCCAGTTCCCGGGCGGCGACTTCGTCGCGCGGTTCTACTCGGTCCACATCCTGCTGCTGCCGGGCATCATGCTCGGCCTGGTGGTCGGCCACCTGATCCTGGTCTTCTACCACAAGCACACGCAGTTCGCGGGCCCCGGAAAGACGAACAACAACGTCGTCGGCATGCCGCTGCTGCCGGTCTACATGGCCAAGGCCGGAGGCTTCTTCTTCCTGGTCTTCGGTGTCATCGCGGCCATCTCGGCGATCGCCTCGATCAACCCGATCTGGACCATGGGCCCCTACCGTCCGGACATGGTGTCCACGGGCGCCCAGCCCGACTGGTACATGGGCTTCTCCGAGGGCCTGATCCGTGTCATGCCGGGCTGGGAGATCAACGTCTGGGGTCACACGCTCGTGCTGGGCGTGTTCATCCCGCTGGTGATCTTCCCGCTGGTCCTGGTCGCGATCGCGGTCTACCCGTTCATCGAGTCCTGGGTCACCGGCGACAAGCGTGAGCACCACATCCTGGACCGCCCGCGCAACGTCCCGACCCGGACCGCGTTCGGTGCCGCCTGGATCAGCTGGTACTTCGTCCTGCTCGTCGGTGGTGGCAACGACATCTGGGCCACGCACTTCCACCTGTCGATCAACTCGATCACCTGGTTCGTGCGCATCGGCTTCTTCGTCGTGCCGGTCATCGTGTTCGTCATCACCAAGCGGGTCTGCCTCGGCCTCCAGCGCCGCGACAAGGACAAGGTGCTGCACGGCCGCGAGTCGGGCATCATCAAGCGCCTGCCTCACGGTGAGTTCATCGAGGTGCACGAGCCGCTCAGTCAGGACGCCCTGCACACGCTCACCGCGCACGAGCAGTACCAGCCCGCCGAGATCGGCGCGACGGTCGACGAGAACGGTGTCGAGCGCAAGGTGAAGGGCACGGAGCGCCTGCGTTCCAAGCTCAGCGAGGGCTTCTACGGGGAGGACAGCCAGATCCCCAAGCCCACGGTCGAGGAGTACAAGGAGATCACGAGCGGCCACGGCCACCACTGATCTTCCGACCGGTTGACCGGTCTTCACTGATCGCCACGGCGAGAGCCTCCGTCCATTGCCTGGACGGGGGCTCTTTGCCGTCTCCGGGCCTGGATAGGGTGTTCCCATCTACACAAGGAGTCCCTTTGCCGGGACGACGGACCCAGGAGCGGCTTATGAGCGCTGTGAACCCCGCTGGAGGCAACACCGCGGCGGGCCGTTCCTGGCCCGTGGTGCTGAACGGCCTGCTCGAGGGCCGCGACCAGAGCGCGGACGACACGGCCTGGGCGATGGACCGGATCATGAGTGGCGAGGCGACGGACGCGCAGATCGCCGGGTTCGCGGTGGCGCTGCGGGCCAAGGGTGAGACGGTCGAGGAGATCTCCGGTCTGGTCCGGACGATGTACGAGCACGCCAATGTGATCGAGGTGCCGGGGGACACCGTCGACATCGTCGGTACGGGCGGTGACGGCGCGAAGACGGTGAACATCTCCACGATGTCGTCGATCGTCGTGGCCGGGACCGGCGCCAAGGTCGTCAAGCACGGCAACCGGGCCGCTTCCTCCGCGTCCGGTGCCTCGGACGTCCTGGAGAAGCTCGGCGTCAATCTGGACCTGACGACGAAGCGGGTGGCCGAGGTCGCGGAGGAGGCCGGGATCACCTTCTGCTTCGCGGTGAAGTTCCACCCGGCGCTGCGTCATGTCGCCGCGGCGCGGGGGCAGTTGGGGATCCGGACCACGTTCAACGTGCTGGGTCCGCTGACGAACCCGGCGCGGGTGAAGGCGCAGGCCGTCGGAGTCGCGGACCTGCGCATGGCGCCGATCGTGGCGGGCGTGTTCGCCGAGCGCGGCAACTCCTCGCTCGTCTTCCGCGGCGACGACGGCCTGGACGAGCTGACCACCACCGCGACGTCCCGGGTCTGGGTCGTCCGCGACGGCAAGGTCACCGAGGAGCGCTTCGACCCACGTGACGTCGGCCTCGAACTCGTCCCCGTGGAGGCCCTGCGCGGCGCCGACGCGTCCTACAACGCGGACGTCGCCCGTCGCCTGCTGGGCGGCGAGACGGGGCCCGTACGGGACGCTGTGCTGCTGAACTCCGCGGCGGCCCTCGTCGCCCTGTCCCCGACCGACGCGCCGCTCGCGGACCAGCTCCGCGCCGGGATGGCGAAGGCGGCGCAGGCGATCGACTCGGGGGCGGCGAAGCGGACGCTGGAACGCTGGGTGGCTGCGAGCCAGTCGTAGTCGGGTTGTTCGTCCGCGGGCCGGTGGGGGTTGCCCGCGCGGTTCCCCGCGCCCCCAAAAGGGGCGCGGGGAACTGCGCGATCTTTTTTGGGGGTCCGGGTGCCGCTCCCGCTCGACGTCCCGGTATGCGGACAGCGGGGTTGCGGGGGGAAGATCTTGTGGCAGGATGCCGTATCAGGTCATGAGCGACAGCCATCAGGCCCCGGCCGGCTGTCCGGCAACCCTCCGTCCGTGGCGGGGTGCCCCGGGTGAAGACCAGGCCGTAGGCAGCGAGGTCTACGGCAAGCGCGGACCCCTCGAGAATCCCAGGGGTCCTGGTCGTTCGAGGGAGCCTTCTGTGAGCAAGCGAATGCGATAGGGCGTAGAGCCCCGCCTCCGCACACCCCTTTTGCCTTTTCTCCCTGCGCCGAGCCGCGCGGGTGCACAGCGATACCCCCGTGCACCCGGCCCGCGCAGCGATTCCGCCTGCCTCTCACAGGAGCTCGCCATGTCTGTCTCCACCGCTGCCGCCGACCAGACCCTTTGTGCCCCTTTGCCCGTTCTGGGCCGAGACGTCACCGTCCCGCTCGTGACCGGCGGTGAGGTCACCTACGCCGCGCTCGACTACGCCGCCAGCGCCCCCGCCCTCCAGCGGGTGTGGGACGACGTCGCCGCGTACGCCCCGTACTACGGCAGCGTGCACCGCGGCGCCGGGTACCTCTCCCAGCTGTCCACCGACCTCTTCGAGAACGCCCGCAGGACCGTCGCGGAGTTCCTCGACTGCCGGGGCGACGACCAGGTCGTCTTCACCCGCTCCACCACCGACTCCCTCAACCTGCTCGCCGCCACGCTTCCGGCCGACTGCCAGGTGTTCGTCTTCGAGACGGAACACCACGCCTCGCTGCTGCCGTGGAAGGACGCCCACGTCACCTACCTCAACGCGCCCCGCACCCCGCAGGAGGCCGTCACGGCCCTGGAGCGGGCCCTCGCCGCCCGCACGGCGTCCACCGAAGGGGGCCACGGCCCGGCTCTGGTCTGCGTCACCGGCGCCTCGAACGTCACCGGCGAGCTGTGGCCGGTGCGCGAGCTGGCCGCCGCCGCCCACGCGCACGGTGCCCGGATCGTCCTGGACGCCGCCCAGCTCGCCCCGCACCACCCGGTGTCGGTGCGGGACCTCGACGTCGACTGGGTCGCCTTCTCCGGGCACAAGCTGTACGCGCCGTTCGGCTCCGGAGTGCTCGCGGGCCGCGCCGACTGGCTGCGCGAGGCCGAGCCGTATCTCGCGGGCGGCGGCGCCAGCCGCAAGGTCACGCGGCGGGTGGACGGCGGTGTGGACGTGGAGTGGCACGGGAGTGCGGCCCGGCACGAGGCCGGTTCGCCGAACGTGATCGGCGCCTACTCCATCGCCTCCGCCTGCAAGGCGCTGACCGAGGCCGGTTTCGACACGCTCGTCGCCCGCGAGGAGCAGCTGATCGGGGCCGTCCGCGCCGGTCTGGCCGAGGTGCCCGAGGTCCGCGTCCTGTCGCTCTTCGGCGACGACGCCCCGCGCGTCGGCGTCATCTCGTTCGTCGTCGAGGGCTGGAACAGCTCGCACTTCGCGGCCGCGCTGTCCGCCGAGTACGGGATCGGGGTGCGGGACGGTCTCTTCTGTGCCCACCCGTTGCTGCGGACGCTGCTCGGCAGCGATCCGCAGACGCAGGGGGAGTGCGGGGCGCCCGAGGCCGCGCCCGGGGAGAAGTCCCTCAACGCGATCCGCGTCAGCTTCGGGGCCGGTACGCCCGACGAGCATGTGGAGCGGTTCGTGCGCGCGGTCAAGGAACTGGTGCGGGACGGGGCGAAGTGGAACTACCGCACGGAGGACGGCCGCTGCGTTCCGGCGGTCTGAGATCGGCTCGGGGTGCGTGGGGGCGCGTGGGGGCTCCGCCCCCACATCCCCAAAGGGTCCGCGCGGCTGTGCCTAGCTGTCGAGGCCGATGGCGAACGCCGCCTCCAGGTCGTGCTGGGAGTACGTGCGGAACGCGACGTGGGTGTCCGTCCCCTCGACGCCGGGGATCTTGCTGATCTTGCCGGGGATGACGTCCGCCAGGTCGTCGTGGGCCTTCACCCGGACCATGGCGATCAGGTCGTACGTACCGGTGACGGAGAAGACCTCGCTGACACTGTCCAGCGCGGCGATCGACTCGGCGATCTCGGGGATCCGGTCCACGCTGGTCTTGATGAGCACGATCGCGGTGATCACGGCTGGTTTTCTCCCTCGGGGGCTGCTGCTGGGGTTTTCACTCTAGTCGGCCGCCCGAACCGCACCCACGCGTAGACGAACCCCAGCGAGAAGCCCACCAGGTGGGCCAGATAGGCGACCCCGGGGCCCGAGGGGCTGCGGCCCGCCGCCAGCCATTGCAGGGTCACCCAGAAGGGCAGCACGACCCAGGCGGGGAAGCGCAGCGGCAGGAAGAAGAGGAACGGGAAGAGACTGGTCACCCGGGCCCTGGGGAACAGGTACAGGAACGCTCCGAGGACCGCGGAGATCGCCCCCGAGGCGCCGACCAGGGTCTGCTCGGAGCCGGAGTTGGCGATCGCGTAACCCAGCAGAGCGAGGTAGCCGCAGACCACGTAGAAGACAGCGAACTGGACGTGGCCCATGCGTTCCTCGGTCATCGCTCCGAAGACGTAGAAGAAGAGCATGTTGCCCAGGAGGTGGAGCCAGCTGCCGTGGATGAACAGGGCCGTGGCCGGGGTGAGCCAGGCGCCCGGGGTCCCGTCGAAGAGCTCGGCGGGGATCACGCCCCAGCGCCGGAAGTAGGCCCGCTGGGCGACCACCAGCGCGTCCCCGGTGCCGAACGACGGATTGAGTCCCGAGGCGGGACCGATCAGGAAGATCAGGCAGCACAGGAAGATCAGCCCGTACGTCACCGGCGCGGACTGACCGCGCATCGTCCTGCCGACCGCCGTACCCCAGGTGCTGATCATGGAACAGAGCATGACGTAACCGGACCGATGCGCACAGAGTGCCTCGCCGCCATGGACGGCCGAGCGTCGAGTACCCGCCAGGCCGTAGGGTAACGAGCCACACGCGCCGGAGACCGGTGCCGGACGGACACTAGAAGGAAAGCGACTGCCACATGACGGTTCCCCTCCCGACCGCCGAGACTCGCTGGCGCTGCACACTCTGCGGCAACCTCACGCGATTCGACGTGACCCGCTCGTCCAAGGTCGTCGAGTATGTGCACCTCGACCTGGCCGGTGAGCCGAACGTCGAGGAGCGCAAGGTGGTCAGTGAGACCATCGAGTCGGTGCGCTGCCGGTGGTGCAACGCGGTGGACCAGGTGGAACTGGTGGACAGGCCGGGTGCCGGCTCCTGAGGGAGCGGGCCCCGCACAGACATTGGGGTGACGGATGGTGGAGACCACAGGCGGGGAGCCGGACGACGGCGCCGCTGAGGTGCTCGACCGTCCGCTGCCCGACGGGGTGCGCCGACGGGTCGTACAGATCGTGTCGGACGGCTTCGGCGGGTTGACCGTCGCCGAACTGCCCGCCCAATTGCGGCAGTATGCGCGGTTCACACCCAATCGGCGCGCGAAGTTCGCCGGCAACGCCATGGCCGCCGCGCTGGAGACCGATCCGCTGTTCCGGCAGCGTATCGCCGAAAAGCTCAGAGAGGCGCAGCCCGAGCTCGTCGGTGCCCTCGACTCGGGCGCGCCGCCGCCGGCCGCGGATCCGCTGGACGTGGCGGCCGCGGCCTATGTGCTGCGCCCCACGGGCTGGGTGAAGCTGGTGACGGCCGCGGGTGAGGAGGCCCTGCGGGCGGACGCCGAGCGCGCGGACGAGGAGAGCCGGGCGGAGCTGGAGCGGCTGCGCGAGGAGCTCGCGCAGGCACGTGGTCAGACCAAGGCCGAAACCGAGCGGTTGCGCACGGAGTTGGAGTCCGCGAAGAGGGAAGCGGAATCGCTTCACCGCAAGTTGCGCGGCGCCCTCAGCGACGTCAAGCGGGGCGAGGCCGCGCTGCGCAAGCTGCAGGGTGAGATGGACGCCGCGCGGGCGGACGGGCAGGCCCAGGTGTCCGCCGCCGAGAGCGAGACCCGGCGGCTCAAGGCGCGGCTCTCGGAGGCCGAGGCGGCCCTGGAGGCCACCCGCAAGGCGGCGCGCGAGGGACGCAGCGTCGAGGACATGCGCGTACGCCTGTTGCTCGACACCGTGCTGGAGGCGGCCCAGGGGCTGCGCCGGGAGCTCGCGCTGCCGCCCGTGTCCGTACGGCCGGCGGAGACCGTGGACGCGGTCGAACCGGGGCGCATGACGCCCAAGGACATCGCGGCCCGTGCGCTGTCCGAAAATGATCCCGCGATCCTCGACCAGCTGCTCGCGCTGCCGCAGGCGCATCTGGTCGTCGACGGCTACAACGTCACCAAGACCGGCTATCCGCAGATGCCGCTGGAGAAGCAGCGGCTCAGGCTGCTGGGGCAGCTCTCGCAGCTCGCCGCGCAGACCGGGGCCGAGGTGACCTGTGTCTTCGACGGGGCCGAGCTGGCGGCGCCCGTGCTGCTCGCGCCGCCGCGCGGGGTGCGGGTGCTGTTCTCCAAGGCGGGGGTCACGGCGGACGAGTTGATCCGCCAGCTGGTGCGCGCCGAGCCGCCCGGGCGGCCCGTCATCGTGGTCTCCACCGACCGTGAGGTGGCCGACGGGATCGCCAAGGCCGGCGCTCGCCCGGTGGCCTCCGTGGTGCTTCTCAAGCGCTTTTCGCGCGGCTGAAACAGTCGTCGGCGATCTGCGTCGTACGCCCCAAAGGGCTCGTACGTCCCATCCATAACATCCGGGCGTTGTGCCCGAATTGGCGAAACTTTCACGCAACGTAGCGTCAGCCCCACATCACTGCAGGTGAGTTGAGTGTAAAGAATGCGCTGGGCGACTAAGAATTTTCAGGTTTGGATTTGAACTGATCACAGGAAGGTCACTAGGGTCTGGGCTCGAACCTCCACTCGGGTGATCACTCATTGGGAGTGACGGTGGGGGGACACCGCCCGTCGGCGTCTCGGCAGGCGGCTGGAGGAAGAAGGAGCTCGCCTTCGTGGCGTCCCACCGTCGACCCAAGCAGCCGAGCCGCACCCGTGTGACCGTGCTCACCACCGCCGCAGCCGCTGCCGTTGTCCTCAGCGCCAACGCCGCCAACGCCGCGCCCAGCGAGAAGCCGAGCAAGGACGAGGTCAAGAGCAAGGTCGACAAGCTTTACGAGGAGACCGAGCAGGCCACCGAGAAGCTCGACGGGGCCAAGGAGAAGCAGGACAAGCTGGAGAAGGAAATCAGCACCCTGCAGGACAACGTGGCCCGCGGCCAGGACGAGCTCAACGCCTTGCGCGACGGGCTCGGTTCGATGGCCAGCGCCCAGTACCGCACCGGCGGCATCGACCCCTCCGTGGCGCTGTTCCTCTCCTCGGACCCGGACGACTACCTGGACAAGGCGTCCGCGATGGACCAGCTGAGCAGTCAGCAGGTCGAGGCGCTGAAGAAGGTCCAGGAGAAGCAGCGTTCGCTCGCCCAGCAGCGGCAGGAAGCCTCTGCGAAGCTCAAGGACCTCGCCGACACCCGTACGGAACTGGCCAAGCAGAAGAAGACGGTCCAGACCAAGCTCGCCGCGGCGCAGAAGCTCCTCAACTCCCTGACGGCCAAGGAGAAGGCGGCTCTGGACGCGCAGCAGTCCCGCGCCACCCGCGCCAGCGAGCGCACCGTTCTCGGCGACCCCGGTACGCCCGCGTCCGGGCGCGCCGGTGCCGCGTTCTCCGCCGGACAGAGCAAGATCGGCACGCCGTACGTCTACGGCGCCACCGGCCCCGGCTCCTTCGACTGCTCGGGCTTCACCTCGTGGTCGTACGCCCAGGCCGGTGTCTCCATCCCGCGCACCTCGGAGTCGCAGGCGACCATCGGCACCCGCATCTACTCGCAGAGCGATCTGCAGGTCGGCGACCTGGTCTTCTTCTTCGGCGACCTGCACCACGTCGGCCTCTACGCGGGCAACGGCCAGGTGCTGCACGCCCCGCGCACCGGAACCGTCGTGCGCTACGAGTCGATGAGCACCATCGGCGGGGCGTTCCAGTTCGGCGTCCGGGTCTGATCCGGCTCCCCGAACCCTCCGAGATCCTTTCGAGGCCCCTCGACATGCCGCCCGAACGGGCGAATCGCGGTAACTCCCGCTGACCCCACGCCCCGTCGGTGACCTGCGTCTCCGGCGGGGCGCCGCGTTGTGCGGCCCTGGAGGTCTTTGGTCGGTGCGTGGTCGCACGGCTACTGTCTGGCGCGTTTCCCCCAACTCCGGGGGACCGTCAGCGGAAGGGAGAGCGGCTACTCGTGGGGTCCCATCGCCGCCGTCCACCGTCCGGGTTCGACCGGGGCGTCAGCGCCGCGGGCATCGCCGGCATCGCCGTGACCGTGATGTCCGTCGCGGCCGCCGCCCTCGGGGCCGTACCGGCCGCCGCAGCACCGAAGGACGACACCCGGGCCGAGGTGGACCGCCTGTACACCCAGGCGGAGAAGGCAACCGAGGCGTTCAACAAGGCCGACGAGAGCGCGGGAGTCCTGCGCAAAGAGGTGAGCACGGCACAGGACCGCATCGCCCGGCAGCAGGACCGCATCAACGCCATGCGGGACGCGCTCGGTTCGCTCGCCGGGGCCCAGTACCGCGCGGGCGGCCTCGACCCCTCCCTGGCGCTGCTCTTCTCCGACAGCCCCGCCGAGTACCTCGACAAGGCCGCCGCGCTCGACCGGATCAACGCCCACCAGGCGGGCGAACTCAAGGACCTCCAGCTCGCCATGCGCGACCTCGCCCAGGAGCGCGAGGAGGCGACCGCCGAACTCGCCGAGCTGGAGAAGAGCACCATGGCCGCCGCCCGGCACAAGCGGACCGTCGAGCGGAAACTCGCCAAGGCCCGCATACTGCTCAACTCGCTGCCGTCCGCCGAGCGCGCCGCCTACGGCCGGGCCTCCCGCTCCGGACGCTCCGACCTGCCCGAACTCGGCAGTGTCACGCCCGCCTCGGGGCGCGCCGCCGCCGCCCTCGCCGCGGCCCGCTCCGCACTCGGCCGCCCCTACATGTGGGGCGCCAACGGGCCCGGCGGATTCGACTGTTCGGGCCTCATGCAGTGGTCGTACCGGCAGGCGGGCATCGGTCTGCCGCGCACCTCCCAGGAACAGCGCTACGCCGGACGGCAGGTGTCGCTCTCCCAGGCGCAGCCCGGCGACCTCGTCACCTACCGTTCCGACGCGAGTCATGTCGCGATGTACGTGGGCAACGGTCAGGTGATCCACGCGCCCTACCCGGGCGCGCCGGTGCGCTACGACCCGGTGGGCATGATGCCCATCTCGTCCGTGACGCGCGTCTGACCCCCGCACCCGGGCGCCGTACGACCCGGGCGCCGTACGATCGGGAACGTGGCTGGTCGAAGGCGTGCGTCGCGGGCGGGGTGCTCCCTGGTGCTGCTGCTCGCCGTGCTGGTGGGCTGCGGCGGCAGGCCGTCCCCGGACACCGCGTCCGCCGATGTGCAGCGGGTCCTCGACCGGCGGGCGGCCGCGGTCCTGGACCGGAACGAGTCGGCGTACCGGGCCACGGAGGAACCGTCCGGCCCGACCGCGGAGTTCGCCCGGCTGCGCGCGGTCCCGCTGGCCGCCTGGTCGTACCGCCTGACGGACCTGCACCGCTCCGGCGACCGCGCCACCGCGGGCGCCGAGCTGCGCTACCGCATCGAGGGCTACGACAGGGCCCCCGTCACCGCGGCCCGCACCCTGCGCCTGGTCCGCGACGGCGGGACCTGGCGGGTCGCCTCCGACGTACCCGCCGAGCGGGCCAGTCAGCAGCTGTGGGAGCAGGGGGCGGTGACGGTGGTACGGGGCGCGCACAGCCTCGTCCTGGGGGTCGGGCAGTCCGGTGAGCGGCTGCGGGCGTACGCCGGGCTCGCGGACCGCGCCGTGCCCGCCGTGACGGACGCCTGGGGCGCGGACTGGACGGGGCACGTCGTCGTCCTCGTACCGAAGTCGCTGGAGGGCATGGCGGGGCTGCTCGGGGCGCCCGCGTCCGGGTACCGGGGGATCGCGGCGGTCACCACGGGAGAGGCGGGAGGGACGGCCAGGGCGCCCGCGGACCGGATCATCGTCAACCCCGATGCGTACGGCCTCCTCGGCGACTTCGGGAAGCAGGTCGTGCTCACCCACGAGACGACGCACGTGGCCACCCGCGCCCACACCACCGCCGCCACACCCCTGTGGCTCTCCGAGGGCTTCGCGGACTGGGTCGGCTACCGCGGCAGCGGCCGTACGGCGACGCAGGCGGCGCCGGAGTTGGAGCGGGCGGTGCTGGACGGGCACGTACCGGCCGCGCTGCCGGACGACAAGGATTTCGGGTTCGCCGGGGACGCGGCGCGGCTGGCGCGGGCGTACGAGGGCGGCTGGATGGCCTGCAGGCTGATCGCCGACCACTGGGGCGAGGTCCGGCTGAACGAGTTCTACCGGGCCGTCGGTGACCACAAGAAGCGGCCGGGGGCCGTCGAGGGCGCGCTGCGGGACGTACTGCACACGACGCCGGAGAAGTTCACGCAGCAGTGGCAGGCGTACCTGAAGGCGCAGCTCGGCTGAAGCAGCTCGGCTGTATCAGTCCGTCGCCGTGTCCAGTCGGGCGATGGCCTCGGCGAGCCACTCCCGCTCCGCCTCGCCCGTCGCCCGCGCCACCCGCAGCATCCCCTGCCGGAACAGGTCGCCGGCCTCCTCCGCCCGTACGGGCTCGCCGTCCCGGTAGAAGAAGCTCGCGGGCGTCAGCAGGAACTCCTGGCGGCGGCGCAGGACCGCGGCCTGCTCCCGCGGGTCCGGGAGGTGGCGCAGGAACGCCAGCAGGGTGTTGAAGCGGACGTGGTCGGTGATCTCGGCCTGCTTGGGGTGGCGCAGCCGATCCAGGAGGTCCGCACGGCCCTTCTCGGTGAGCGACAGGATGCGACGCGGGGCGGCGCCGCTGCCGGGCTCCGTGTGCTGGTCCAGCTGTCCTGCGGCCACCAGGCGGGTGATCGCCGGGTAGAGCGCGCCGTCGCTGACCGGGCGGACATGGCCGCTGAGCGCCTTGATGCGCTCCTTCAACTCATAGCCGTGCAAGGGCTCTTCGAACAGGAATCCGAGGATCGACAGCTCCAGCATGCGGGGCGCTCCTTGCTTGCGGGTGCCGGGCGCCCATGGTACCTCTTATCGAGCTACCTCTAAACGAGGTAGCTCGATAAGAGGTAATCAAGAGGGACCAAGGAAACAAGGGAATCCAAGGGAATCGAGGGACCCATCGGTGAACGCCAACCGGAAGCAGCTCATATCGCTCGCCCACCCCGTGTACCTCTCCCTGCTCGCCTCCGTCGCCGCCGGGATCATCAACACCGTCTGGGTCTCCCGGCTCGGCGGTCCCGCCGTGGCCGCCGTCGCCGTCGCGACCAACACCGAGAACGTGCTCCTCGGTGTCGCCCTGGTCTTCGCCTCCGGTACGACCGTCCTCGTCGCCCACGCCAGAGGGGCCCGGGATCCGGGCGCGCTCCGGGCGGCCGTACGCGGCGGAGGGGCCCTGTGCGAGGTCGTGACGCCCGTGGTCGCCGTGGGCGGATACCTGCTGCGCGAGCCGCTGGCCCGGCTGGTCCTGGGCGGCGACGGGCGCGCCCTCGCCCTGGCGGTCGCCTACTTCGGGATCTCCCTGCCGGGCATGGCCGTCTTCTTCGCGCAGAACCTCGTCGACGGCATCCTGAAGGGCGCCGGTGACACCCGCACCCCGATGCGCCTCGCCCTGCTGGCCAACGGGCTGATTCTCGGCCTGGACCCGCTGCTCATCCACGCGTACGGCGTCCGGGGCGCCGCCGCCTCCACGGTCCTGTGCCGCTGCGTGGCCCTCGCCGTCGGCCTGCGGGCCCTGCGCCGCAACGCGTCGCTGCGCGAGGCCGCGGCCGTCCGCCCCGCCGAGCCCACCGGCCCCGCGCTGCGCCGCACCCTGCGGACCGGGCTGCCCATGTCCGCCGACTTCACCGTGCGCCAGGGCGGGGCGCTGGCCCTGGTCGCGATCGTGGCCCGGCTCGGGGTGCCGGCCGTGGCCGCGTACTCCCTCGCGTACAAGGTCATGTACGTCGCGACCATGGCCTTCTACGCGGTGCGGCAGGCCGCCTCGATCCAGACCGCGCACAGCCGGGGCACCGGCCGGGACGAGCGGGGCGCGATCGGGCGGCAGGCGGTGATCGTCTCCGGGGCGGTGGGCCTGGTGGCGGCCGTCTTGCTCGGCGCGTTCGCCCCCTGGATCATGCGGGCCTTCGGAGCCGGGGACGCGGTCGCCCACGCCGGCGTGCTGTTCCTGCGCTGCGTCGGCCCCTACCTGCTGCTGATGGCCTGCTTCATCGCGCTGGGCGGGGTCTTCGAGGGGAGCGGGGGAGCCCCGTTGTTGCTGCGGGTGACACTGCTCGGCGCCGCGGTCCAGCTGCCTCTGGCGTACGCCCTGTCGGGGCTCGGGCTGCCCGGGATCTGCCTGGCGCTGGCGCTGTCCATGGCGGTGCAGTGCACGGCCGTCGGACTGCTTCTCGCCCGCGCCCGCCGCCGTCAGGGGGAGCTCAGGCGCTCCTTGCTGCGGGTGGCCTGAGCGGGCAGGGTCGGGGCCGGGTCGGACACCGTGCTCCACCACAGTTCGAGCGCGGCGAGCAGGGCCGCGATCACCAGCAGGCCGTTGCGCAGGAAGAGCAGGGTGATGCCCAGCCGGTCGCTGCCCACGATGTGCGAGAACCAGATCGGGAACTCCAGGACGGTCACGAAGCACGCGGCCAGCACCAGCCCGACCGGCAGGGTCATCCGACTGCCCCGGAAGCACAGGCAGACCGCGCCGATCCCGACCAGCCACACCATGTACTGCGGGCTGATGACCCGGCTGGTGGCCGTGAACATCAGCACCGCCACGAACGCGGCGTCGGCGAGCGTGTGCGGCGAGAAGCGCTGGGCGCGCAGCCGCCACAGCAGCAGCCACGCGAAGGCGATCGCGGTGAGCGCCAGGGCCAGCCTGCTCACCACGTCGACGTACGGGCCGAGGAACTCCACCGAGCCGTAGTTGAGCAGCACCTGACCGTCCCAGCCGAAGTGCCGGCCCACATGGAAGACGAGGGAGCCCAGCGACTCCACCTCGGTGCCCCGGTCGCGCTGGAAGGTCAGGAAGGAGAAGGCGCCGGGCATCGACAGCCCGAACAGCACCGCGATCCCGCCCGCGGTCACCGCCGCCGCGGCCCACGCGCGCCGCTTCACGGCCCCCAGGAGCAGGAGCGCGGGCCAAACCTTCACCAGCGCCCCGAAGCCCACGAGAACGCCCATCACCCGCGGATGGCGGGCTCCCGCGAGCAGCGCCGCGACCGCCACGGCCGTCACCATCACGTCGTAGCGGGCGTAGACGGTCGGTCCGAGCAGCGGGACGCCGATCACCCACACCCAGGCGCCGCGCAGCGTCTTGCCGGGGCGCCGGCCGGCGTAGTGGAGCAGCGCGTACACCACCAGGTCGGCGACGAAGGCCAGCAGGAAGAAGGCGTGCGCGTAGTCGAGGAAGGGCAGCAGCCCGGGGGAGAGGATCGCGAGCGCGGCGGCCGGCGGGTACTGCCAGGTCACGTCGTCGAGCGGGAAGGTGCCGGTGCGCAGGATCTCGTACCAGCCCTGGTAGATCACCGAGACGTCACTCGTGACGTCCGGTCCCGGGAAGACGAACACCTTGGAGACGAAGAGCAGAAGCAGAAGCCTGGTCAGGCCCCAGGTTCCCAGCAACGCGTACGGAACCCCTTCCCCCCGTGTGCCCTTCATGCTCACCTGGCCCTCGTTCGTCGGCTGTCTTTGCGCTGGTGCGGTCGTGCGGTCGTGCGGTGGTGCGGTGGTGCGGAAACATGATGACGTGCGGGGCTGTGCGAGGCCCGTGAAGTGCGGCCGTACGGAGCTGTGACCACCGGTGGAATACAGCTTCGCCGCTGTGGACCGCTCGCGTGGGGATTCGAAGGTTTCGGTAGTGTCGAACGCGATGCACAAGACCCTGATCGTGACCAACGACTTCCCGCCCCGCCCCGGCGGCATCCAGGCGTTCCTGCACAACATGGCGCTACGACTGGACCCCGAGAGGCTCGTAGTCTACGCATCCACGTGGAAGCGGAGCCGGGAGGGCGTCGAGGCGACGGCCGCCTTCGACGCCGAGCAGCCCTTCACCGTCGTCCGGGACCGTACGACGATGCTGCTGCCCACGCCGGGCGCCACCCGGCGCGCCGTCGGGCTGCTGCGCGAGCACGGCTGTGCGTCGGTGTGGTTCGGGGCGGCGGCCCCGCTCGGCCTGATGGCGCCCGCGCTGCGCAGGGCGGGCGCCGAGCGCCTGGTGGCCACCACGCACGGTCACGAGGCGGGCTGGGCCCAGCTGCCCGCCGCACGGCAGCTGCTGCGCCGTATCGGCGAGTCCACGGACACGATCACCTACCTCGGCGAGTACACGCGCTCGCGCATCGCGTCCGCGCTGACGCCCGAGGCCGCCTCCCGCATGGTCCAGCTGCCTCCGGGGGTCGACGAGAAGACCTTCCACCCCGGCTCGGGCGGCGACGCGGTCCGCGCCCGCCTCGGCCTCACCGACCGCCCGGTGGTGGTCTGTGTCTCCCGGCTGGTCCCGCGCAAGGGCCAGGACACGCTGATCCTCGCCATGCCCCGCATCCTCGCCAAGGAGCCGGAGGCGGTGCTGCTGATCGTCGGCGGCGGGCCGTACGAGCAGGACCTGCGCAAGCTGGCGTACGACACCGGGGTCGCCGCCGCGGTCCGCTTCACCGGCGCGGTTCCCTGGTCGGAGCTGCCGGCCCACTACGGCGCGGGCGACGTCTTCGCGATGCCCTGCCGCACCCGACGGGGCGGCCTCGACGTCGAGGGCCTGGGCATCGTCTACCTGGAGGCCTCCGCGACGGGCCTGCCGGTCGTCGCGGGCGACTCGGGGGGCGCCCCCGACGCGGTCCTCGACGGCGAAACGGGCTGGGTCGTCCGAGGTGACTGCCCGGACGACTCCGCCGACCGCATCATCACCCTCCTCGCCGACCCCGAACTCCGCCGCCACATGGGCGAACGGGGACGGGAGTGGGTGGAGCAGAAATGGCGCTGGGACCTGCTGGCGGAGAGCCTGAAGGAGTTGCTCTAGGTGCGCGTCCGGTCACAAACACCCCGCGCTCTCCCCACTCACCGCGACGCCCTCTGAAATCCCGGCAAAAAGCCTAGGCGGAAGCAAATAATCCGCCGATGCTGCGCACATGACAGAAAAACTGACTCATCATCAGATGAGTAACCGTCAGCTGACAAACCGTCACCTGACGAGACGCCAGATCCTGGGCATGGTCGCCCTCCAGACGGCCGCCGCCGCCGGCCTCACCCGTGTGGGCCTCCAGTCCGCCCACGCGGCGGAGCCCGCCGCAGTCGACACCGCGCCCGCCATCGTCATCGGATCGGGCTACGGCGCCGCCGTGGCCGCCCTCCGCCTCGGCCAGGCCGGCATCCGCACCCTCGTCATAGAGATGGGCAAGCTCTGGAACACCGCCGGCTCCGACGGCAAGGTCTTCTGTTCCACCGCCGCCCCCGACGAGCGCTCGATGTGGTTCCGCACCCGCACCGAGGCCCCGCTCGCCACCTTCCTGTGGCTGGACGTCGTCAACAAGGACATCGGCCTCTACCCGGGAGTCCTGGACCGGGTCCACTACGACAACATGTCGGTCTACGTCGGCCGAGGCGTCGGCGGCGGCTCGCTGGTCAACGGCGGAATGGCCGTCACGCCCCTCCAGTCCTACTTCTCCGAGCAGTTCCCCACGGTCGACGCCACCGAGATGTACAACACCTACTTCCCGCGCGCCCGCACCATGCTCGGCGTCAACACGGTCGACCCCACCTGGTTCGAGTCCACGGAGTGGTACCAGTTCACCCGCACCTCCCGTAAGGCCGCCGCCAACGCCGGCCTGAAGACGACCTTCGTCCCGAACGTCTACGACTTCGCCTACATGCAGCGCGAGGCGGCCGGCACCGCCACCAAGTCCGCGCTCGCCGCCGAGGTCATCTACGGCAACAACTACGGCAAGAAAAGCCTCGACAAGACCTACCTCGCGGCCGCGCTCGGCACCGGCAACGTCACCATCCACACCCTGGAGAAGGTCCGGGCGATCAGCAGGGCCACGGACGGCACGTACACCCTGACCGCCGACCGGATCGACACCACCGGCGCGGTCGTGGAGACCAAGCAGTACAGCTGCACGTACCTCTTCCTGGGCGGCGGCAGCCTGGGCACCACCGAACTCCTCGTCCGGGCCCGGGAGACGGGCACGCTGCCGGCCCTGGACGCGAGCGTCGGCACCGGCTGGGGCACGAACGGCAACGTGATGACGGGCCGCGCCAACCACATCTGGGACACGGTCGGGGCGAACCAGTCGACGATGCCGGTCATGGGCATCGACGACTGGGCCAACACCGCCAACCCCGTCTTCGCCGAAATCGCCCCGATACCCACCGGGTTGGAGACCTGGATCAGTCTCTACCTCGCGATCACCAAGAACCCGCAGCGCGCGTCCTTCACGTACGACGCGGCGACGGACTCCGCCAAGCTCGGCTGGACCGCCGCCCAGAGCGCGGTCTCCGTGAGCATGGCCAAGAAGCTCTTCGACCGGATCAACTCGGCCAACGCGACGATCTACCGCTACGACCTCTTCGGCAACAACAAGACCTTCGCCGACGACTTCTGCTACCACCCGCTGGGCGGCTGCGTGCTGGGCAAGGCCACGGACAACTACGGCCGGGTCAAGGGGTACCCGCACCTGTACGTCACCGACGGCTCGCTCGTGCCGGGCTCGATCGGGGTGAACCCGTTCGTCACGATCACCGCGCTCGCGGAACGCGGAATGGCGCGGATCCTCGCCGAGGACACCGCGCCATGAGAACCGCTCGATCGGGCCGTCAGCCCCGGTAGATGGCCTCGATCTCGTCCGCGTAGTCCTTCGCCACCACGTTGCGCTTGAGCTTCAGGGACGGCGTGAGGTGGCCCGACTCCTCCGAGAACTGGGAGGACAGAATGCGGAACTTCCGCACCGATTCCGCCTTCGACACCGCGGCGTTGCCGTCGTCGACCGCGTCCTGGATCGCAGCGATCAGATCCGGGTCCTCGCGCAGCGACGCCGCGGTGGAACCCGCCGGCTTGCCGTGCTCCTCGGCCCAGCGGCCCAGGAACTCCTCGTCGACGGTGACCAGCGCGCCGATGAACGGGCGCCCGTCGCCGACCACCATGCACTCCGCGACCAGCGCGTGCGCGCGGATGCGGTCCTCGATCACGGCCGGGGCGACGTTCTTGCCGCCCGCGGTGACGAGGATCTCCTTCTTGCGGCCGGTGATACGGAGGTAGCCGTCCTCGTCGAGGGTGCCGATGTCACCCGTGTGGAACCAGCCGTCCGCGAGCGCCTCGGCGGTCGCGGCCTCGTTGTTCCAGTACTCCTTGAACAGGTGCTCGCCGTGCAGCAGCACCTCGCCGTCGTCGGCGATCCGGATCACGGAGCCGGGCAGCGGCTGGCCGACCGTACCGATCTTCGTACGGTCCCAGGGGTTGAATGCGGTGGCCGCGCAGGACTCCGTGAGGCCGTAGCCCTCCAGGACCGTGAAGCCGATGCCGCGGAAGAAGTGGCCCAGACGCTCGCCGAGCGGGGCGCCGCCGGAGATCGCGTACTCCCCGCGACCGCCCAGCACCGCGCGCAGCTTGCTGTAGACGAGCTTGTCGAACGTCTTGTACTTGATCTTCAGGCCGAGCGACGGGCCGGAGGGGGTGTCCAGGGCGCGGCTGTAGGCGATCGCCGTGTCCGCCGCCTTGTCGAAGATCTTGCCCTTGCCGTCCGCCTGCGCCTTGGCGCGCGCCGAGTTGTAGACCTTCTCGAAGACACGCGGCACACCGAGGATCAGCGTCGGCCGGAACGCGGCCAGCTCGTCGGTGAGGTGCTTGATGTCCGGGACGCAGCCCAGCTTGATCGGCGCCATCATCGGCGCGACCTGCACCAGCCGGCCGAAGACGTGCGCGAGCGGCAGGAAGAGGAGGACGGAACACTCGCCCGTACGGAACAGGGGGCGCAGCCGCTCCACGATGTTGCCGCACTCCGCGAAGAAGGCGCGGTGGGTGAGGACACAGCCCTTGGGGCGGCCGGTCGTACCGCTCGTGTAGACGATGGTCGCCGGGTCGTCCGCCTTGGCGAGCGAGCTGCGCTCCTCGACGGTGGCGTCGCTGACGTCCTGGCCCGCGCGCCCCAGTTCCTCCACCCCGCCGGCCTCGATCTGCCAGACGTGCTTGAGGGCGGGCAGCCGGTCGCGCACCGACTCCACGGAGGCCGCGTGCGTGTCCAGCTCGACGATGCAGGCGCTCGCGCCCGAGTCGCCGAGTATCCACTGCACCTGCTCGGCCGAGCTGGTCTCGTACACCGGCACGGTGATCGCGCCCGCGCTCCAGATCGCGAAGTCGAGCAGTGTCCACTCGTAGCGGGTACGGGACATCAGGGCGACCCGGTCGCCGGGCTGTACGCCGGAGGCGATCAGGCCCTTGGCCGCGGACCGCACCTCGGCGAGGAAGGTGGTGGCGGTGACGTCCGTCCACGTGCCGCCCACCTTGCGGGCGATGACGGCGACGTCGGGATGCTGCGCGGCGTTTCTGCGGACGATGTCGGTCAGATTTCCGTCCGCAGGGACCTCGTACAAAGCCGGAAGGCTGAACTCGCGCAAGACTGCTGCTCCTCATAGGGCGCCGACGCCACGACGGTGTGTGATGCGACGGAGCGGTCCAAGGCTCGGGCAGGTACCCAGGAACATCATTGTTGAAATCCTGAGTACGACTGGACTGCCCGGACGTTACCCACCGGTACGGCTTTTTCGATAGGGGGCTTACCGAGATGTTCCCTGCGTCACACAGGTTGGCGCGTCGCACCGGATGGCGTTCCTTCGCGCACAGTAGTCCACGCTCTTCTTGCCGTGCCAGTAACCGCAGGTCCGACCGCCTCTATTCACGTTTGCCCCACACGCCTACGCTTGATCGTCATGGCACCCACACCAGGCGGTAACCGCAGAACGCGCATTCATGTGGTCAGTGACGTGCACGGCAACGCGCGCGACCTGGCCCGGGCCGGCGACGGCGCGGACGCCCTGGTGTGCCTCGGTGACCTGGTGCTCTTCCTCGACTACGCCGACCACGCGCGCGGCATCTTCCCCGACCTCTTCGGCACCGAGAACGCCGACCGGATCGTCGAGCTGCGCACCGCCCGCCGCTTCGCCGAGGCGCGGGAGTTCGGGCGGCGGCTGTGGGACGAGATCGGAATGGATCATTCCGTGGCCATCGAGAAGGCGGTCCGCAAGCAGTACGCCGAGCTGTTCGCCGCGTTCCCGACACCGACGTACGCCACCTACGGCAATGTCGACATGCCCCCGTTGTGGGCGGAGTACGCCGGACCCGGCACGACGGTCCTCGACGGTGAGCGGGTGGAGATCGGCGGCCGGGTCTTCGGCTTCGTCGGCGGGGGGCTGCGCAGCCCCATGCGGACGCCCTACGAGATCGACGACGAGGAGTACGCGGCGAAGATCGAGGCGGTCGGCGAGGTCGACGTGCTGTGCACGCACATCCCGCCGGACGTACCGGAGCTGGTCTACGACACGGTGGCGCGCCGCTTCGAGCGCGGCTCCCGTGCCCTCCTCGACGCGATCCGTCGCAGCCGTCCCCGTTACTCCCTCTTCGGCCATGTCCACCAGCCGCTCGCGCGCCGGATGCGGATCGGGACGACCGAGTGCGTGAACGTCGGCCACTTCGCGTCGTCGGGCCGCCCGTGGGTCATGGAGTGGTGAACACCAGGTGGGGTGGCGATGGTTCGGCGGGCGCGCGGTAGCCTTCACGCTGCACACACGTGCGTACCACCCTCCCTCACCGGACCGCATCTGGAGGAGCCACCGCGATGGCGGAACACACCAGCTCGAGCATCACGATCGAGGCGGCACCGGCTGATGTCATGGGGGTCATCGCCGACTTCGCCCGCTACCCGGACTGGACGGGAGAGGTGAAGGAGGCGGAGGTACTCGCCACGGACGGGCAGGGCCGCGCCGAGCAGGTACGCCTCGTCATGGACGCCGGTGCGATCAAGGACGACCAGACCCTGGGATACACCTGGACCGGCGACCACGAGGTCTCCTGGACCCTGGTCAAGTCCCAGATGCTCCGCTCCCTGGACGGCTCGTACATCCTCAAGCCCGCGGGCGCCGGCGCCACCGAGGTCACCTACCGGCTCACGGTCGACGTCAAGATCCCCATGCTGGGCATGATCAAGCGCAAGGCCGAGAAGGTCATCATCGACCGGGCGCTGGCAGGTCTGAAGAAGCGCGTGGAGTCGGGCGAGGCGGGCTGATCCCGCTCCGCGGGCCGCGACGGGGGCCTACAACCCTTCCCCCCGCCCCTCAGGGGCGCGGGGAACTGCGCGACCAGCCCCCACTCACCCGCAGGTGACACACCTGCCCGGGGGTCTGGGGGCGGAGCCCCCAGGTTGAGGATGGGGGGTCCCCCCTGCTCGAGCGAAGCCGAGAGCTTGGGGGAGGGCAGGGGCGGCGGGGGCGCTCGACGCAGGTAGCGTTCATGCAATGCGCACCATCCTGATCACAGGCCAGGGCGGCACGGGCCGTACGACGGTCGCGGCCGCCACCGCGCTGAAGGCCGCCCGCGAGGGCACCCGCACCCTCCTGCTCACCGCCGACCGCACCGACACCCTCGGCGCCGTCCTCGGCGTACCCACCGGCGCGGAACCCACCGACACCGCGCCCCACCTCACGACCTGGCGCCCCGACGCCAACGCCCGCTTCCGTGAGGACCTCACCGCCTTCCAGGACCGCGCGACCACCGCCCTGGACCTGCTCGGCGCCGCCCGCCTGGACGCCGAGGAACTCACCCCCCTGCCCGGCGCCGAGGAACTCGCCCTGCTGCGCGCCCTGCGCGACGCGGCGACCTCGCAGACGTACGACCTACTGGTCGTGGACCTCCCGCCGACCCCACAGGCACTCGCCCTCCTCGCCCTCCCGGAGGAGCTGCGCCGCTATCTGCGCCGACTGCTCCCGCCGGAGCGTCAGGCGGCCCGCGCCCTGCGCCCCGTCCTCGGCCGCCTCGCGGGCGTCCCGATGCCCGCCGAGTGGCTGTACGAGACGGCGGCACGCTGGGACATCGAGCTGGCCGCCGTCGCGGCGGTCGTCGAGGACCGCGCCACGACCGTACGGCTGGTCGCCGAGCCGGGTCCGGCCGGCACCGACGCCGTGCACGCCGCCACCACCGCTCTCGCCCTGCACGGGCTGCGCGTCGACGCGCTGGTCGCGAGCCGGGTACTGCCCGCCGCCAGCGCGGACGCCTGGCTGGGCGCCCTCGCCGCCCAACAGCGCAAGGCGCTGGACGAGTGGCAGGAGACGTACACCGTCCACGAGGTCCCGCACCTCGGCCGCGACCCGCGCGGCACCGACGACCTCGGCGCGCTCCCCGTGCCCGGCGTCAACCGGGCGCCGACCCCGGTCGAGTGGCCCGTTCTCGACCACCGCGCCGACGACGGCGTCCTCGTATGGCACATCCCGCTGCCCGGCGCGATACGCGAGGAACTGGACCTGATCCGCCGGGGCGACGAACTCGTCGTCACCGTGGGCCAGTTCCGCAGGATCGTGCCGCTGCCGTCCGCGCTGCGCCGCTGCACCGTGGCCGGCGCCGCCCTGCGCGAGGGGGAACTCAGGGTGCGTTTCGCGCCGGACCCGGACCTGTGGCCCCGGACACGGTGAACGGCGTACCCCCGTTCGGGTACCGTCGAAAGGAAGAACCATAGGCAGGAGTCCGCCATGAGCGAAGAGCGCCCCACGTCCGACGCCGCTCAGGAGGCGAACGACGAAGCGCGCGCGAGCGACGCCGACGCATGGGCGAAGGCGTGCGCCGAGGACCTCGCGGCGGAGAAGGCCCGCCGGCGCGCCCAGTACGGTCCGCCGCCCGGCTCGGCCGCAGAGGAACTGCGCAAGCTGGTCGACACGGTCGCCGACAAGCTGTCCGGACTGAACTCGCCGCTGTTCGGCGTGGTCGCCTCCGGCACCGCCCAGCAGATGGTCAACCAGGTCGTCCAGCAGGCCAAGGCCGCCGTCGAACCGGTCATAGAGCGCAACCCCGATGTCTTCGATCACCTCGCGGCCGCGGGCAGCGAGCTGCTCGCCGCCTACCGCTCGGCCGTCGAGGCACAGGAACGACGCTGGACCACCCGGGAGCGTGGCCCCCGCGACGAGGGGACCGGTCCGGGGGAGCGGATTGACTTGGACTAAAGGCTGCTCGGGTACGGTTGGCCGTAGCGGGGCTCGACCGAAACTGAGGGATTCATGGGACTCACCATCGGCGTCGATATCGGCGGCACGAAGATCGCGGCCGGTGTGGTCGACGAGGAAGGCAACATCCTCTCGACGCACAAGGTGCCGACCCCCACCACGCCGCAGGCCATCGTGGACGCCATCGCCGCCGCGGTGGAGGGCGCGCGCGCAGGTCACGACATCGTCGGCGTGGGCATCGGTGCCGCCGGATACGTGAACCGCCAGCGCTCGACCGTGTACTTCGCGCCCAACATCGACTGGCGGCAGGAGCCGCTCAAGACCGAGGTCGAGGCGCGCGTGGGGCTGCCCGTCGTCGTCGAGAACGACGCGAACGCGGCGGCGTGGGGCGAGTACAAGTTCGGCGCGGGCAAGGGCCACCGGAACGTCATCTGCATCACCCTGGGCACGGGCCTGGGCGGCGGCATCATCATCGGCAACAAGCTGCGCCGCGGGCACTTCGGCGTGGCGGCCGAGTTCGGCCACATCCGCATGGTGCCGGACGGTCTGCTGTGCGGCTGCGGCTCGCAGGGCTGCTGGGAGCAGTACGCCTCCGGGCGCGCCCTCGTCCGCTACGCCAAGCAGCGGGCCAACGCCACCCCCGAGAACGCGGAGATCCTGCTCGCGCTGGGCAACGGCACCCCCGACGGCATCGAGGGCAAGCACATCTCGGTGGCCGCACGCCAGGGCGACCCGGTGGCGGTGGACTCCTACCGCGAGCTGGCCCGCTGGGCCGGCGCCGGCCTCGCCGACCTGGCCTCGCTCTTCGACCCCTCCGCCTTCATCGTCGGCGGCGGCCTCTCGGACGAGGGCGAGCTGGTCCTCGACCCCATCCGTAAGTCGTACAAGCGCTGGCTCGTCGGCGGCAACTGGCGCCCGGTGGCCGAGGTGATCGCCGCCCAGCTCGGCAACGAGGCGGGCCTGGTGGGCGCGGCGGACCTGGCCAGGGAGCCCGACCCGATCATGTAACCGACTTGATCACGCAGTACACACACCTCGCCCGCCGCGCCCTTCAGGGGTACGGCGGGCGAGGTCGTACCGCGCTCCTTTCGGCAGGGGCGCGGGGCTGTGACATCTTGCGGCTCCGCCGCGTGGGCGCGACCAGCCCCCACCGGCTCGCAGCCGACGAAAACCACCCGCAGCGTTCCGTCTCCGCCCAGCGGCGCATCCACGTATGTTGATCCACATGGCGACGACCCCGCTGCCCCGCTCCCACACCGAATCCGACGGCTCCGCCGTCATCCGCGTCCTCAGCTACAACATCCGCTCGATGCGCGACGACACCACCGCCCTCGCCCACGTCATCCACGCCTGCGCCCCCGACCTGGTCCTCGTCCAGGAAGCCCCCCGCTTCTTCCGCTGGCGCAAGAAGCTGGCCCGGCTCGCGGCCGCGTCCGGCCAGACGATCCTGTCCGGCGGCGCGACCGCCGCGGGCCCCGCGCTCCTCTGCTCGATGCGGGCCACCGTCGAACGCACCGAGGACGTCCTGCTGCCCCTCACCCCCGGCCTGCACCGCCGCGGCCTCGCCACCGCCGTCGTCCGCTTCGGCGCCGCCCGGCTCGGCGTGGTGAGCTGCCACCTCTCGCTCCAGAAGGACGAGCGGTACACGCAGAGCGGCCTGCTCCTCGACCGCCTCGCCGCCCTCGGCACCCCGCACGCCCTCGCCGGCGGCGACCTGAACGAACGCCCCGACGGTCCCACCTTCACCCGCCTCGCCGCCGACCTCCAGGACTGCTGGGCCACCGCACCCTGGGGCACGGAGTACACCTCGACGCCCACCGACCCCCACCAGCGCATCGACGCGATCTTCGCCACCGGCGGCATCGAGGTCCTCGGCTGCGGGGTCCCGTACGGCCACCCCGGGGTCACGGAGGCAGACCTGAGGGCGGCCACGGACCATCTGCCCGTGCTGGCCGCCCTCAGAGTGCCCGCCGCGTAACCGGCCGCGTCAGACCACCGCGCCCCGCCCGGGATCGTCCTCGTCCTCGTCATCGGGCTTCATGCGCGCCACGAGGGTGGCGAAGCCGCCCAGGAAGCCGCCGATGCCGACCGTGGCGAGCCACCACGTCATGTCCCAGCCGAGCAGGATGGTCAGCAGGAGCACGATCGGGCCACCGACGACGGCGAGCCAGGCGAACTTGGCCGTGGTGTCCGCGGTGGGCAGCGGGGGCGGCTCCGGGGGGACGAAGTGGCCCTCGTCGTCCCCGTCGAAGTCGTCCTCGGAGGGCTCGGGCGCCTGGTAGTCGCGCGGACCGCCGACGCCGGGCGCGAAGGAGACGGAGCCGCCGAGGGGCTTCGCCGCAGCGGGCGCCTCCCCGGCCTCGTCGCCGGCCCCGTCCTTCTCGCTCGTCCCGACGGTCCCGCCGGTCCCGTTCTTCTTGCCCTTCTCGGGCCTCTCGGGTGCGTCCCCGCCGCCCGGGGCGTCGTTCGTCACCGGGTCGAGGAGCGCCAGGTCCTCGATCGACTTGAACGGCTTCGCGCCGGGCGGATCCGGCGGTTCCTCGCCGTACCCCGCCACGATCGCCTGCCACGCGGCGTCCTCGTCGAACGGCACCCCCTGCTCGTCACCGAGAGGCTCGCCGACGGGTACGCCCTTCTCGTCGGGCTCGCCGCGCTCCGCGTCGTGCTCAGCCACCAGTGGCCGTCCCTTCCTGCTGACCCACCTGACCCGTGTCGGACCGCTTGCCGACACTGGGCGCGAGCCGGGCGATGAACGCGTAGCTCTCCTCGAAGATCCGGTCCGCGTCATGGTCCAACGTCGCCACGTGGTAGCTCTGTTCCAGCAGGATCTCCGTCACGTCGGTGGACGACACCCGGCTCAGGATCCGGGCCGAGTCGACGGGCGGCACCACATGGTCCTGAGGGCTGTGCAGCAGCAGCATCGGCTGGGTGACCTGGGGCAGTTCACCGTCGACGATCCGGTAGAAGTTCCGCATGGAGTGGGCGGCGTGCAGGGGCACCCGGTCGTAGCCCACCTCCGAGACGCCCTCCTTGGCGATGTCGCTGGTGATGCCGCTCACCGTCCGGACGAGGTGGCGGAGCACCGGGAGGGCGTGGGCCGCCGCCCCGTGCACCTTGTTCGCCGGATTGACGACGACGATGCCGCTCACCTCGTCCCCGTGCTTCGCGGCGAGCCGCAGGGTCAGCGCGGCCCCCATGGACAGGCCGAAGACGAACACCTGGGCGCAGCGCTCCCGCAGCGCACGCAGCTCGCGGTCCACCTCCGCGTACCAGTCCTGCCAGCCCGTGAGCTGCATGTCCTCCCAGCGCGTGCCGTGCCCGGGCAGCAGGGGCAGCGCGACGGTCAGACCGCGCTCGGCGAGATACTTCGCCCAGGGGCGCAGCGACTGCGGGGAACCGGTGAAGCCGTGACAGAGAAGGACACCGACCTCTCCGCCCTCGTGGCGGAACGGCTCGGCTCCAGGAAGGACCGGCACTTCGGTCTCCTGTTCATCAGACGGGCGGAAGACGGGCGGAAGACGGGCGGAATGCGAGGCGTACTTCACCGTACGCGACGGCACTGACACCGACCAGGGTCGTCGGAGCCTTTGACAGTGCTCCGGGATAAGGTCTGACCGACGACACAGGAGGCATTCGGTTGATCTACGGCGCCATGAAGTTTTCCATCGGAGGGCCGCTGAAGCTTGCCTTCAGGCCCTGGGTGGAAGGCCTCGAGAACATTCCCGCCGAGGGCCCCGCCATCCTGGCAAGCAATCATCTGTCGTTCTCGGACTCGTTCTTCCTGCCCGCGGTCCTCGACCGCAAGGTGACCTTCATCGCGAAGGCCGAGTACTTCACGACGCCCGGCGTCAAGGGCCGGATGACCGCCGCCTTCTTCAAGGGCGTCGGCCAGCTCCCGGTGGACCGCTCCGGCGCGCGCGGCGCGGGCGAGGCGGCCGTCAAGAGCGGCATCGACGTCATCGAGCGCGGTGAGCTGTTCGGCATCTACCCGGAGGGCACGCGCTCGCCCGACGGGCGGCTGTACCGCGGCAAGCCGGGCGGCCTCGCGCGCGTGGCGCTCGCCACCGGCGCCCCGGTCATCCCGGTCGCCATGATCGACACCGAGAAGATCCAGCCGCCGGGCAAGGTGATGCCCAAGCTGATGCGCCCGGGCATCCGCATCGGCAAGCCGCTCGACTTCAGCCGCTACAACGGCATGGAGCACGACCGCTTCGTGCTGCGCGCGGTGACCGACGAGGTCATGTACGAGATCATGAAGCTCTCCGGCCAGGAGTACGTCGACATCTACGCGACGGCCGCCAAGCGGCAGATCGCGGACGCCGCGAAGGCCGAGAAACAGGCGCTCAAGGAAGCCGAACAGGCGCTGAAGGAAGCCGCGAAGGCGGCCGAAGCCGAAACCGAGGAAGGACGAGCCGGCACCTAGACGCTTGCGTCGGGGGACGGTGGGGGTGGGGGACATGGCCAAGCGCGAGAGAGTCATGAGGATGTCGGTCGAGCAGCCGCTGTGGCGTGCGCTCACCGCCTACCGCGTGCTGACGATGCTGTACGCGATCGGGCTCTTCGCCACCGCGTTCCGCAAGTTCGCCCACCCCTGGGTGGCCATCGGGTACTACGCGGTCCTGTTCGTCTGGACGCTCGCCACCCTGCCCAGAGTGGCGAACGCGGCGAGCTGCACCAAGCGCTTCCTCGCCGTCGACCTGACCATCGCGCTCACCGGCATCATGCTCACGCCCGTCGCGGACGCCCACTACCGCGTGGTGACCGGCGCCCCCACACTCCCGTCGATATGGACCGCGGGCTCCGTCCTGGCCTTCGCCATCAAGGGCGGCTGGCGCTGGGCGGCCTTCGCCTCGACGCTGGTTGCGGCCGCCAACCTCGTCGAGCGCGGCGCCCCCACCCGCGACACGGTCCACAACGTGATCCTCGTCTGGGTCGCCTCCATCGCCATCGGATACGTCGTCGAGGTCGCCCGCGCCTCCGAGCTCACCCTCGCCCGCGCACTGGAGATCGAGGCCGCGACCCGCGAGCGCGAGCGCCTCGCCCGTGACATCCACGACGGCGTCCTGCAGGTCCTCGCCATGGTGCAGCGACGGGCCTCCGCGCTCGGCGGCGAGGCCGCGGAGCTGGGCCGGATGGCCGGCGAGCAGGAGGTCGCGCTGCGCACCCTGGTCTCGGGCGGCCTGGTGCCCGTCTCGCGGGTGTCCGAGGACGCCGCGCTCGGCGCGGTCGTACGGGCCGTCGAGGAACCGGACGACGACCAGGACTCCCGGGGCCCTGTCGACCTGCGCGCACTGCTCGCCCCGTACGCGAGCGCGCGCGTGACCTTCTCCGAACCGGGCGCCCCGGTTGCTCTCCCCCCGGCCGCCGCCCGGGAGTTGGCCGCCGCTGTCGGTGCGGCCCTGGACAATGTCCGTCAGCACGTCGGCGAGGACGCCCGGGCCTGGATCCTCGTCGAGGACGAGCCGGACGAGGTGATCGTGACCGTACGCGACGAGGGCCCGGGCATCCCGGCGGGGCGGCTCGCACAGGCCGAGGGGGAGGGACGGCTCGGTGTGGCCCTGTCGATCCGGGGCCGGCTGCGCGACCTCGGCGGCGCGGCCGAACTGATCTCGGTGCCAGGCCAGGGCACGGAGGTCGAGCTGAAGGTACCGAAGGTTTCCAGGGTTTCACGGGGGAAGGCGGAGCAGCGATGACGGAGGTCACCGACGTGGTGGGGCAGGGCCCGATCAAGGTCATGGTGGTGGACGACCACCCCATGTGGCGCGACGCGGTCGCCCGCGACCTGGACGCGTCCGGTTTCGCCGTGGTCGCCACCGCGGGCGACGGCGAGCAGGCGGTGCGCCGTGCCCGGGCCGCCGCGCCCGACGTCCTGGTGCTCGACCTGAACCTGCCCGCCAAGCCCGGCGTCCAGGTCTGCAAGGAACTGGTCGGCAGCAACCCGGCGCTGCGCGTCCTCGTCCTGTCGGCCAGCGGCGAGCACGCGGACGTCCTGGAGGCGGTGAAGTCCGGCGCCACCGGCTATCTGCTGAAGTCGGCGTCCACGGAGGAGCTGATCGACGCGGTGCGCCGTACGGCTGTCGGCGACCCGGTGTTCACGCCAGGCCTCGCGGGCCTGGTCCTCGGCGAGTACCGCCGGCTGGCCTCCGAGCCCGTCCCCGCCGCGGGCGCCGACGAGCCCAAGGCCCCGCAGCTCACCGACCGCGAGACCGAGGTGCTGCGCCTGGTCGCCAAGGGCCTGAGCTACAAGCAGATCGCCGAGCGCCTGGTCATCTCCCACCGCACGGTGCAGAACCATGTGCAGAACACCCTGGGCAAGCTCCAACTCCACAACCGGGTCGAGCTGGTGCGCTATGCCATAGAGCGCGGTCTCGACGAGGCGTAGACCCCGACGAGTGGGCGGCGTAAACCCTGGTTGACCCACCATCGAGTGAAGGCGAGTGATCAACAACCGCACAATTCACCGGAATTGCCCTTCCGCCCCATGCCGAAGTGACCTGGATCACTATTAGCGTGAGTCCCCTCAGGCAATCGCGGCGAAGGGACTTTTCCATGCGGGTCGGAGTACTGACCGGAGGCGGCGACTGCCCCGGACTCAACGCCGTCATCCGGGGCATCGTCCGCAAGGGCGTGCAGGAGTACGGATACGACTTCGTCGGCTTCCGGGACGGCTGGCGCGGACCTCTCGAGAACGACACCGTCCGGCTGGACATCCCCGCCGTGCGCGGCATCCTGCCGCGCGGTGGCACCATCCTCGGCTCCTCGCGGACGAACCCGCTCAAGCAGGAGAACGGCATCCGCCGCATCAAGGAGAACCTCGCCAAGCAGGACGTCGAGGCGCTCATCGCGATCGGCGGCGAGGACACGCTCGGCGTCGCCGCGCGTCTCACCGACGAGTACGGCGTGCCCGTCGTCGGCGTACCGAAGACCATCGACAACGACCTGTCCGCCACCGACTACACCTTCGGCTTCGACACCGCCGTCGGCATCGCCACCGAGGCGATCGACCGCCTGCACACCACCGCCGAGTCGCACATGCGCGTCCTCGTCTGCGAGGTGATGGGCCGTCACGCGGGCTGGATCGCCATCCACTCGGGCCTGGCCGGCGGCGCCAACGTCATCCTCATCCCCGAACAGCGCTTCGACGTCGACCAGGTGTGCGCCTATGTGACCTCGCGGTTCAAGGCCTCGTACGCGCCGATCGTGGTCGTCGCCGAGGGCGCGATGCCCAAGGACGGCCAGATGGTCCTGAAGGACGAGTCCCTCGACTCCTTCGGCCATGTACGCCTCTCCGGGGTCGGTGAGTGGCTGGCCAAGGAGATCGAGAAGCGCACCGGCAAGGAGGCCCGCACCACGGTCCTCGGGCACATCCAGCGCGGCGGCACCCCCAGTGCCTTCGACCGCTGGCTCGCCACCCGCTTCGGACTGCACGCCATCGAGGCCGTCCGTGACGGCGACTTCGGCAAGATGGTCGCCCTGCGCGGCACGGACATCGTCCGGGTCCCGATCGCGGATGCCACGGCCAAGCTGAAGACGGTCGACCCGAAGCTGTACGAGGAGGTCGGGGTCTTCTTCGGCTGACGTTTTCCCTCCCCGCGATCCCGTCGGCCGCACGGGCCTCCCGACACCCGTGCGGCCGGCGTCCTCGACCACGGCTGCCACGACTACCCGCAGGGCCGCCGCTCCGACAGCGTGCCGGCGCCCCGCAGCCGACCGACCAGCTCCCGCACGACGGCCGTCCCGTTCAGCGTCAGCACCGACTCCGGGTGGAACTGCACACCCGCGAACCCGGGCCCGCGCAGCGCGTGCACCTCACCGCCCTCGGTGCGGCTGACCTCGATGCCGTGGGCCGACAGCTCGGCCGCCGTCTCCTCGTCGCAGTGCGCCACGAAGCTGTTGTAGAAACCGACGGTCTCGGCCCGCCCGAAGAGATCGATCTCCGTCTGCGCGCCCTGGTACGGGACCTCCTTGCGTACGATCTCCAGGCCCAGCTCCGTCGCGATCAACTCGTGCCCGAGACAGACGCCGAGCACGCCGTGCCCGTGCCCCCCGATCACCTCGGCGGTGAGCTCCCGCAGGAACCGCATCTTGGGATCGTCCAGGTCCAGGGGGTCGCCCGGGCCGGGGCCCAGGACCAACGGCCCCTCGTGCGCCCGCACCGCCTCCCGCAGCCCCGGCTCGTCGTAGCGCCGCACGGTCACCTCGAGCCCCGAGGACCGCAGCACATGCGCGAGCATCGCCGTGAAGGTGTCCTCGGCGTCCACGACCAGCGCATGGCCCTCCAGCTCACGCGCCTGCTCCTGCATCCGCAGCCAGAACGGCGCGAGCGAGGCCCGCCGCCCGTCCAGCGCCGCCCGCACCCGCGGATCGTCGGCCAGCCTCGGCCGTACACCTTCCACGCGGGCCCCGGCCTCCACGACTCCCAGAGCCGCCAGCACCCCCGCGGCCTTCGCGTGCGTCTCGGCGACCTCGCCCGCCGGATCCGATCCCCGGACGAGGGTGGCGCCGACCGGCACCCGCAGCCGCCCGTCCGCGTCGATGTCGGCGGTCCGGATGAGGATGGGCGAGTCGAGGGTCTGGGCACCGCCCGCGTCGCGGCCGATGAGGGCCAGCGCACCCGCGTAGTAGCCCCGCCCGCCGACCTCGTGCCGCTCGATCACCCGGCACGCGTTCTGCACCGGCGACCCCGTGACGGTCGCCGCGAACATGGTCTCCTTCAGGACCTCGCGCACATCCAGCGAGGACCGGCCCCGCAGCTCGTACTCGGTGTGCGCGAGGTGGGCCATCTCCTTGAGCCGCGGACCGATCACCACGCCGCCCCTGTCACCGACCGTGCACATCATCTTGAGCTCCTCGTCGACGACCATCGAGAGCTCCTCGATCTCCTTGCCGTCGGCGAGGAAGCCGAGCAGGTCGTCCGCGCAGGGCCCCTCGGCCGGATAGCGGTACGTGCCGCTGATCGGGTTCATCACGACGGTCCCGCCCGACATCCGCACGTGCACCTCGGGGCTCGCGCCCACGAGCGTGCGCCCACCCGTCTCCCGCCCCCGCCCTTCCAAGGAAGGCCCTTCGGGCCCTTGCTCATTTCCGGTGTGCACGACGAACGTCCAGTACGCGCCCCGCTCACCGACCAGCAGCCGCCGGAACAGGGCCAGCGCGTCGGCCCGCCCGAACCCCGCGATCGCGCCCTCGTACGTACGCCGGATCACGAAGTTCGCGCCCTCGCCGCGCCCGATCTCCTCCTCCAGCACGCGCCCGACGATCCCCGCGTACTCCTCGTCGGCGACGTCGAAGCCCCCGCCCGTGACACGCACCTCGTGCGTCGGCAGCTCCGCCAGCGCCCGCTCCAGCGGCAGGACGTGCGTCTCCTCGGGGGTCAGTACCGCGAGCGGCGTGCCGTCGTCGCGGACGTCGAAGCCGCGCTCCCTGATCTGACGGAAGGGAACGAGCGCGAGTCCCTCGTCCGGGAGGTCGGCGAGGCGGTCGCAGGTGCTGACCGGTCCGAGCAGCAGCTCGACGGTGTCGTGATCGTGACCGGGGGTGCGGCGCCGCAGCAGGGCGAACGGACGGGGATCGTCCAGCAGGTCGAGCAGGTGCATCGGTCCTGTTCCTTCTCTCGGATTCTCGGATTCTCGGATTCCCGAAAACTCGGAGAGGAACGGCCCGTGTCCGCAAACACCGAAGGCCGCCCCTCGGGCGGCCTTCGCGAAGTCTTGCGTACGCGCAGTCAGTGGGCCGCCGGATGAGCGGTCCACCACCAGTTCTGGGTCGAGTGCGCGAACATGCGCCGCACCTTACCCGACGTCAGGGGGCGGGCAACAGCGTGAACCGTCCGCGCCCTGCGTTCCTACCGCTCGGTCACCGGCCATGGATGGCATGGCCCAGGAAGCCCGACCGAGGAGAGAACCATGTACGCAGCCCGTTCACCCCGGCCCCGCCGAGGCGGCGTCCGAACGCTCACCTTGTGCGCCGCCGCCGCGGCCCTCGCCGCCGGCCCGCTCGGCACCGCACGCGCCGCCGGGACCGACGACACCGTCAAGGTCACCTACCGCGGCCACGAGTTCACCGTCCCCGCCTCCTGGCCGATCGTGGACCTGGAGAAACATCCGGACGTCTGTGTCCGCTTCGACCGGCACGCCGTGTACGTCGGCACGCCCGGCGACCAGCAACGGTGTCCGGCGGGGGCGAGGGGACGTACCGAGGCGTTCCTGGTCCAGCCGTCCGCGGTCAAGGGCCGCACCGCCACCGAGAACCGCACGGCCCGCATGATCCGGGTCACCGCCGACCGGATCGCGGTGACCGCCGCGTACGAGGCGGACCGTACGAGGATCCAGGACATCCTGCGCGGCGCCGGTCTGTCCGTCGCAGCCGAGGGGACCGGGCCGACCGCGGGGGCGCCCGCCGCGGCGCCGCTGCCCGCCGACGCGACGTCCTTCCGCGGCGAGGGCTTCGACGCCTGCACCGCGCCGGGCCAGACGGCGATGGACGCCTGGCGGGACGACTCCGACTACGGGGCCATCGGCGTCTACATCGGCGGGGTCAACCGTGCCTGCGCCCAGAGCAGACTCACCGCCGGCTGGCTGCGGACGCAGTACGCGAACGGCTGGCGGTTCTTCCCGCTGTACGTCGGCCGCCAGCCCACCTCCGACGGGGGCAGCTGCAAAGGCGGCTGCGAGGCGATCACCGACCCCGTGCCGCAGGGCACCGAGGCCGCCGACGACGCCGTCGAGCAGGCCGCCACGCTGGGCTTCCCCAAGGGCGCGGTGATCTACGACGACCTGGAGAACTACACCCCCGGCTCCACCGTCACCAGCCGGGTGCTGTCGTACCTCGACGCCTACACCAAACGACTGCACGCACTGGGCTACCGCTCCGGCGTCTACGGCAACACCTCGTCCCTGGTCACCGACCTGGTCGCCAACAAGAGCCGCGTCACCCTGCCCGACGTGCTCCACTTCGCCCGCTGGAACGGCAAGTCGACGACCACCGACTCGACGATCCCCGCGAACCTGTGGGCCGACCACCAGCGCATCCACCAGTACCTGGGCGACACGACCGAGACGCACGGCGGCGTGACGATCTCCATCGACCGCGACCGGCTCGACGTGGACTAGGCCCTGTCGTCACCTTCCCGCCCCCTCCGGGCGGCCGCGGGGACCTGCCGTGCGGCCGCCCGGAGCGCGTCCCGATCGAGCGCGGTTCGTCTCAATTGATGGGCATGGGGATGGACGCCCGACACGACCCCGTAATGTTGTCAGGGTGACCGTGAACGCTAAGCCCAGCGCAAGCGCTGGCAACACCTGGCGAGACCTGCCCGCGGCGCAGCAGCCCGAGTACCCCGATGCCGAGGCTCTGCGCGATGTGATCGCGGACCTCGAGTCGTATCCGCCGCTCGTCTTCGCGGGCGAGTGCGACCAGCTGCGCGCCCGGATGGCGTCCGTCGCCAAGGGAGAGGCGTTCCTTCTCCAGGGTGGCGACTGCGCCGAGGCCTTCGACGCGGTGTCGGCCGACCACATCCGCAACAAGCTCAAGACCCTGCTTCAGATGGGCGCCGTGCTCACGTACGCCGCCTCGGTGCCGGTCGTGAAGGTCGGCCGCATCGCCGGCCAGTACTCCAAGCCGCGCTCCAAGGGAACCGAGACCCGCGACGGCGTGACCCTGCCGACGTACCGCGGTGACTCGGTCAACGGCTTCGACTTCGACGAGAAGGCCCGCATCCCGGACCCCGAGCGTCTGAAGAGGATGTACAACGCCTCCGCCTCCACGCTCAACCTGGTGCGCGCCTTCACCACCGGCGGCTACGCCGACCTGCGCCAGGTGCACGCCTGGAACCAGGACTTCGTGAAGTCCTCCCCGTCCGGGCAGCGCTACGAGCAGCTGGCGCGGGAGATCGACAACGCGATGAACTTCATGCGGGCCTGCGGGACCGACCCGGAGGAGTTCAAGACCGTCGAGTTCTACGCCTCCCACGAGGCGCTGCTCCTCGACTACGAGGCGGCGCTGACCAGGGTCGACTCGCGTACGGGCCAGCTGTACGACGTCTCGGGCCACATGGTGTGGATCGGTGAGCGCACCCGGCAGCTGGACGGCGCGCACATCGAGTTCGCCTCGCGGATCCGCAACCCGATCGGCATCAAGCTCGGGCCGACGACGACGGCCGAGGAGGCGCTCCAGTACATCGACCGCCTCGACCCGGACCGCGAGCCCGGCCGGCTGACCTTCATCGTGCGGATGGGCGCCGACAAGGTCCGCGACAAGCTCCCCGAGCTGGTCGAGAAGGTCACGGCCTCGGGCGCGGTGGTGGCCTGGGTGACCGACCCGATGCACGGCAACACCTTCGAGGCGGCCTCCGGTCACAAGACCCGCCGCTTCGACGACGTGCTCGACGAGGTCAAGGGCTTCTTCGAGGTCCACAAGGGTCTGGGCACGCACCCGGGCGGCATCCACGTCGAGCTCACCGGTGACGACGTCACCGAGTGCGTGGGCGGCGGCGACGAGATCTTCGTCGACGACCTCCACCAGCGCTACGAGACGGCCTGCGACCCGCGTCTGAACCGCAGCCAGTCCCTCGACCTGGCCTTCCTGGTCGCGGAGATGTACAGGGATCAGTGACGGGTTCGCCTGTTACACCTGAGTGAAGTGGGGCGCGGATCACATACGATCCGCGCCCCCTCCCACTTTTGCGGTTCCTGAGCGATGGGTAAGGTTAGGTTAGCCTCACCGATTAACGGGACGGCACCAGACATCAAACCCGCCGGGAGGTGAACCGCGTGTACGTATGCAGCTGCTTCGGGGTCACCGAACAGCAGGTCAAGCAGCACGCGGAGAACGGCGCCTGCACGCCACGCCAGATAGCCTCCGCCTCCAAGGCGGGCACGGACTGCGGCTCCTGCGTCCGCAGCATCCAGGCGATCCTCGGCCGTGGCGCCTGCCCCCGCCGTGAGCTGGCCGAACAGGGCAAGCCGGTACTGGCCGAGCTGTCGACGGCACGGGGCCCGGAAGAAGCCGAAGCCGCTTAGCTCTCCGGCTGCTCGATCACCTGGGCGATGTAGAGCGCCTCGCCGAGCTTCTCCACCAGCTCCAGCTGGGTGTCCAGGTAGTCGATGTGGTGCTCCTCGTCCTCGAGGATCGACTCGAAGATGTTCGCGGACGTGATGTCGCCCTTGTTGCGCATCACCTCGATCCCGCGCTTGAGGCGGTCGATCGCCTCGACCTCCACCTGCCGGTCGGCCTGGAACATCTCGGTGACGGTCTGCCCCACCCGGACGTGGAAGAGCCGCTGGTAGTTCGGCAGGCCCTCCAGGAAGAGGATGCGGTCGGTGAGCACCTCCGCGTGCTTCATCTCGTCGAAGGACTCGTGGCGCGTGTACTTCGCGAGCTTCGTCCAGCCGAAGTTCTCCTGCATCTTCGCGTGCAGGAAGTACTGGTTGATCGCGGTCAGCTCACCGGTCAGCTGCTCGTTGAGGAATTCGATGACCTCGGGGTCGCCCTGCATCGCAGAGGCTCCTTCCACGCGGGGGACTGGGCAGGTTGCGCCGCATCCTTGCACCGGCGTCCCGGGTCGTCCAGTAAGTGCATGCTTAGTACGAGTTGCCCGATTCCGTGCTGGGCTGGTCATGTGCACTGTCCTGGGTCTGTCAGGATGGAGGCATGGGTCAGCCGGTGGGACGTGGAACGGGAGAAGCGGCACAGTCGGAGCTTCCGCCGGGGCAGCGACTGCAGCGCGGCTGGCCGGTCACGCACTACGGTCCCGTACCCAAGTTCCGTCCCGAACGCTGGGAGTTCAGGGTCTTCGGCGCCACCGCCGACGGTGAGAAGCACTGCTGGACCCACGAGGAGTTCACGGCCCTGCCGTACACCTCGGTCGTGGCAGATCTGCACTGCGTCACGAAGTTCAGCATGATCGGGGCCGAATGGGGCGGTATCCCGGCGCGCACGATCCTGGAGATCGCCCCGCCCGCGCCCACCGTCACCCATGTCATGGTCTGGGCGGAGTACGGCTTCAGCTCGAATCTGCGCCTCGACGACTTCGCCTCCGAGCGCACGATCTTCGCCACCCACAAGGACGGCGAACTCCTCACCGCCGAGCACGGCTTCCCGCTCCGTCTCGTCGTCCCCCACCTCTACGCCTGGAAGGGCCCCAAGTGGGTGCGCGGCGTCGAGTACATGACGGCCGATCGCCGCGGCTTCTGGGAGGAGCGCGGCTACCACAACATCGGCGACCCCTGGCGCGAACAGCGCTACTCCTACCAGGAGGAGCCCGGGGACGGCCCCGAGCTCTGACCCGGCCCGCCTTGTGGGGCGGGCCGGGTCAGCCGTCCCTGAGTTTCTTCAGGCGCTCCACGTCCGCCGCGTGCCCCTCCTTCCCGCCCGGCGTCTCGAGGATCAGGGGTACGCCCTCGGTGGCGGGGTGGGTCATCAGCGCGCGGAACGGGTCCTCGCCGATGTGACCGGAGCCGATGTTCTCGTGGCGGTCCTTGTGGGCGCCGACCACGTCCTTGGAGTCGTTGGCGTGGATCAGCTTGAGCCGGCCCGCGCCGACCGTGTCCACCAGCAGGTCGAGCGTCTGGTGCATGCCGCTCGGCCCGGTCAGGTCGTGCCCCGCCGCGTAGATGTGGCAGGTGTCGAGGCACACGCCCAGCTTCGGATGGGCGTCCAGCGCCTCGAAGTACGGCCCGAAGTCCCAGGTGCGCGAGCAGAGCGAAGCGCCCTGACCCGCGGTCGACTCCAGGAGCAGATACGGGTCGTCGTCGTGCGTCAGTTCGTCCAACAGGGGCAGCAGATGCTCACGTACCTGCCGCAGGGCGACGGACCGCTCCCGGCCCCCGGTGGCACTCCCCGTGTGCACGACCACGCCGAGCGCCCCGATCTCCCGGCCTCGCCGCAGCGAGTGCCGCAGCGATTCCACGGACTTCTCGACCGTCGCCTCGGTGTGCGAGCCGAAGTTGATCAGATAGGGGGCGTGGACGTACGCGGGTATCGACTCGGCGGCACAGGCCGCCCGGAACTCCTCGTCCTGGCGGGGACTGCCGACGGGCGTCGCCCAGCCGCGCGGGTTGGCGACGAAGACCTGGACGGTCTCGGCACCCATCTCGCGTGCGTAGGTCAGGCCGACGGAGCTGAGGCCGCCGGCCACGGGGACATGGCCGCCGACGGGGTTGCGGAGCTGCTTGCTGGTCACGTCCTTCAGGGTGTCACGCGCTCCCGGACGGCCCGTCGGCGGACCTCACTGCCGTGGCCCCGGCATGGCCGAGGCCTCAGCGCTGCCGTGGTCTCAGCGGATCACGATGGAGATCGTCGACCCCTTGGGCGCGGTCTTGCCGCCCTCCACCGACTGGCTCTTGACGTGGTCCCCGAAGAGCCCGAGCAGCCCGCGGTCCTCGTCGACCTGGAACCCGGCGTCCTCCAGCGTCTTCTTCGCGTCGTCCACGCTGTCGCCCACCACGTCCGGCACCGAGACCATCTCGGGGCCCTTGGAGACGGTCAGCGTGACGGTGTCGCCGTCGGCGAGCTGGCTGCCCGCCTTCGGTGACTGCTGGGCGATCTGACCCTGGTCGAACTCCGAGTTGACCCGCTGGGTGGCGATCTTCACCTTCAGGCCCGCCTGCTCCAGCTCCGAGGTGGCGTCCGCGACGGACGCGCCCGTGACGTCCGCGACCTCCACCGGACTGCCCTTGCTGACGGTGAGCGCGATGGCCGAACCGGCGTGCCGCTCCGTGCCCGCGCCCGGATCCGAACTGATCACGAAGCCCTTGAGAACGTCCTGGTTGAACTCCCGGGTGACCATGCCCGCGGCGAGCCCGTTCCCCTTCAGGACCTCTCGCGCCTTGAACAGCGCGAGTCCCGTCAGGTCGGGCACCTTCACCGTCTCCGGGCCGTTGGAGATGGTCAGCGTCACGGAGTCGTTGTCCCGGATGCGGGCGCCGGGCGCCGGGTCGCTGCTGATGACGGTGCCGCGCTTCACGGTGTCGCTGTAGGCGTGCTTGACCTGCCCGACGTCGAGACCGGCCTGCTCGATCCGCGTCTTGGCCTGCGCCTCGGTCTTCGACAGCAGCAGCGGGACCTTGGTGAACTGGCCGGAATTGATGTACCAGACGCCCGCGCCGAGCCCGAGCACCAGCACGACCGCGGCGATGACCGCGAGCATTCCGCGCCGTGGCCGTGAGCCGCGCCGCGGGGGAGCGGGCGGTCCGGACTCGAACCGGCTGGTCTGCTCGAACCGACTGGTCCGGTTCACCGGGTCGCCGGCGTCGCCGCCGGCGCCGCCGTCCTCGTAACCCTCGTTCACCGGCAGCAGGCGGGGCACGGAGAGCGAGCGCGGGATCACGCTCGTACGGTCGCCCGCGTTGTCGTGGCCCACGGCGAGCGCCTGCGGGGGTATGGCGTCGAGCTGCTCGGCGGTGAGACCGGCCCGCGCCTGGAGGACCTGGCCGAGCAGCGCCACCGCGTCGTGCGGGCGCACCTCGGGATTGCGGGCGGTCGCCGCGGCGACCAGCTCGTCGAGGGCGTAGGGCATCGAGGGCACGGCGGCCGAGGGCGGCGGCACATCCGCGTGCAGGTGCTGGTAGAGCACCTGGGCGGGGGAGTCCCCGGAGTGCGGCTTGCCGCCGGTGAGCATCTCGTAGAGGACGACCCCGCAGGCGTAGACGTCGACGCGGGTGTCCGCGGTGCCGTGCTCGATCTGCTCGGGGGCGAGGTACGACACGGTGCCGAGGACGGCCCCTGTCGTGTTCGTGACGGTGTCCACGGCCCGGACGAGGCCGAAGTCGGCCACCTTGACCCGGCCGTCGTCCCCTATCAGGACGTTTTCCGGCTTCATGTCGCGGTGCACGAACCCGGCGCGGTGCGCGGCGCCGAGCGCGGCGAGCACCGGCTCCAGGACGTCCAGGGCGGCCCGCGGTTGCAGCGCCCCGCGCTCCCGCAGCACGTCACGCAGGGTGCAGCCGGCGACGTACTCCATGGCCAGATAGACGTACGACCCGTCCGCGCCCTGGTCGAAGACCTGCACCACGTTGGGGTGCGCGAGCCGGGCCACCGACTTGGCCTCCCGGATGAACCGTTCGACGAACGAGCCGTCGGCGGCCAGCGTCGGGTGCATCACCTTGAGCGCGAGCACGCGGTCGAGGCGGGTGTCCAGGGCCCGGTAGACCGTGGCCATCCCGCCGACCGCGATCCGTGCGTCGACGCGGTAGCGGCCGTCGAGCACTTGCCCGACAAGCGGGTCCTGAAGGGTCGTATCCACGCAGGCGAGTCTACGAGCCGCCACTGTCACCCCCACCCTTCCGGCCAATTCCGGAGCGGGACTGCAGCCGACCTGTGACGGATCTCGCACGCTTGATCGATGCGGTCCACATGCCATGCACAGCGAATGTAAGGCAGCCTGCCCCGCCACCGCCCACCCGCCAACGGCGCCCCACCCCCACAGGCGACGCACACTTTCCAGCCGACCGGAAACGGGCGGTGCGCGGGCGGGAGAAAAAACACACCAGCGCCGGGTGCCTAGAAAGCAGGCCGCTCAGGATCCAACCGCGCCAGCCCCTCGGCAGGAGACGACGCGGAGGCGAAGTGCCGCCGAGGAATCCGCCCCGCACGCCAGGCGAGCCGCCCGGCTTCCACCGCGTGCTTCATGCCCTCGGCCATCAGCACCGGCTCCTGCGCCCGGGTCACGGCCGACGCCAGCATGACGCCCGCACACCCCAGCTCCATCGCGAACGCCGCATCCGACGCCGTACCGGCCCCCGCGTCCAAAATCACCGGCACACGCGCGTGCTCCACGATCAGCTGGAAGTTGTGCGGGTTGCGGATGCCGAGACCGGACCCGATGGGCGACCCGAGCGGCATGACCGCCGCGCACCCCACGTCCTCCAGCTTCCGCGCGAGCACAGGATCGTCGTTGGTGTACGGCAGCACGGTGAACCCGTCGTCGACCAGCGTCTCGGCGGCGTCCAGCAACTCGATCGGATCCGGCAGCAGGGTCCGCTCGTCGGCGATGACCTCCAGCTTGATCAGCTCCGTACCGAGCGCCTCCCGCGCGAGCCGCGCGGTCAGCACGGCCTCGCCCGCGGTGAAACACCCCGCCGTGTTCGGCAGCACCCGGATGCCCAGCTTGTCGAGCACGGACAGCACCGAGCCGTGCGCCGCGGGATTCACCCGCCGCATCGCGACCGTCGTCAGCTCCGTGCCGGACGCCACGAGCGACCGCTCCAGGACGTCGAGGCTGGGCGCACCCCCCGTACCCATGATCAGCCGGGACGAGAAGGACGTACCTCCGAGGACAAACGGATCGTCGGCCATGGTTCAGCCTCCTTGGACTGCGGTGAGGACTTCGACGCGGTCTCCCTCGGAGAGGGCCGTGGACGACCACCGCGTGCGCGGGACGACCGTTTCGTTGAGCGCGGCGGCGACGCCGGAGGGCGCGACGGTGAGGGTGGCGACGAGCGTGTCGAGGGCCGTGTCGGCGGCGACGAGCCGTCGCTCTCCGTTGACGAAGATGTTCATACGGTCTGCTCCGTGAGTGCGGTGCTGAAGCGCCCGGGGGCGAAGGGGCGGGCCACTTCCGGGAGCTCGCCGGTGGTCAGGACGTGCGCCATGGCGTCCCCGGTGACGGGCGTGAGCAGGACGCCGTTGCGGTAGTGCCCGGTGGCCAGCAGCAGCCCGTCGAGCGCGGTCGGGCCGAGCAGCGGCGCGTTGTCGGGCGACCCGGGCCGCAGGCCCGCGCGCGTCTCGGTGAGCGGCAGCTCGGTGATCCCGGGCACCAGCTCGTGGGCGTCGCGCAGCAGCTCGTAGACCCCGCCCGCGGTCACCGTGGTGTCCCAGCCCAGCTCCTCGCTGGTGGCGCCCACGACGAGCTCACCGTTCTCCCGCGGCACCAGATAGACCTGGCTGCCGCGGACCACGGCCCGCACGGTCCGGCTCAGGAACGGCGCGTACCGCTTCGGCACGGTCAGCCGCAGCACCTGACCCTTCACGGGCCGTACGGGCGGCAGTACGTCTGCGGGCACGCCCGGGAGCTTCCCGCTGAGGCTCCCGGCGGCGAGCACCACCTGCCCCGCCGCCAGCTGTTCACCGCCCGTCGTGACGACCCCGGCGGCCCGGTCCCGTACGACGGTCAAGCGCTCCGCCCACGTCCGGTGGAACTCCACTCCGGCCCGCTCGCACGCCGTGACCAGGGCCTTCGCGAGCCGGCGCGGGTCGATCTGGTGGTCGCCGTCGACCCGCAGCCCGCCGCGCACGCCCGGCGCGAGCATGGGCTCCAGACGGCGGCACTCCCGGCCGCTGAGCCACTCCGATTCGAGCCCCGAGCGGTGTTGCAAGGCGTGCAGTTCGCGCAGGTGAGCCCGGTCGTCGGCGTCCAGCGCGACGGCCAGCGTGCCGCACCGGCGGTAGCCGAGGTCCTGGCCGCTCGCCTCGGTGAGTTCGGCGGCGAAGTCGGGATAGCGGCGCGCGGAGGCGAGGTTCAGGCCCAGCAGGGTCTGCTCGCCGTAGTGCAGCTCGGTGACGGCGGCGAGCATTCCGGCGGCCACCCGCGCCGCCCCGCCGCCCGGCTCGGGGTCCACGACCGCGACGGTGAACCCGCGCTGCGCGGCCCGCCAGGCGGTCACCAGACCGATGATCCCGCCCCCGATGACGAGGACGTCTGACGCACGTGCGTCCGATGCCGACGCATCCGAGGAACGTGCAGGTGTACGCGTAGGCGACATGGGTGTCCAGCCCCTCCCTTCGCCGGCATGACCCGGATCAGGTTCGTACGGTCGGAGGCCGCCAGCCTCCCTCTCAGCCCGGTGCGTCCGGGCTCCCGCGAGTAATCTTTTGTGCTGGGGGTCTGGGGGTCGCCCCCGGGAGATGCAGCACGTTGGCCACCCTAGCCCGCTGTCGTATGTCTCAGTAAGGGAGCCTCCGTCCATGGCCCGTACGCTCGACGGCCTGGTCCTCGCCCCGGTCGCCGACCAGGCCCCCGGGCAGGTCGGCACGCGCACCCGGTTCACTTACCACGAGAAGGACGGCGAGATCTGGGCCGAGTACGCGGGCGGGGACGTCGTGCGCGGTCACCTCGTGGGGACGCGGGAGGGCGACCGCCTCGACTTCCGGTACGTGCAGCTGAAACACGACGGCAGCACCTCGTCGGGCCACTGCGTGTCCGTGGTCGTGGAGCTGCCCGACGGACGGTTGCGCCTGGAGGAGACCTGGGCGTGGGAGTCCCAGGACGGGAGCGGTACGAGCGTTGTGGAACAGGTCACTGCGCACGTCCCCTGACTGACAGATTGTCAGTTGTCTATGGTGATCAGGTGAGCGAGCAGACGCGGGCACAGGGGCGTATGGCACGGCGGGTCGTCATCGTGGGCGCCGGCATGGCCGGCGTACAGACGGCGGTCGCCCTGCGGGAACAGGGATTCGCCGGGGATGTGACGCTGATCGGCGCCGAGCCGCACCAGCCGTACGACCGGCCACCCCTGTCCAAGGCGGTGCTGCTCGGCAAGGCCGAGGGCTCCGCCTTCGACATCGACTTCGAGGCGCTGGACATCGAATTGCGGCTCGGCTGCGAGGCGCTGGGCCTGCGCCCCGCGGACCACGAGCTGGACACCGAGGCAGGACCGGTGCCCTACGACGTCCTGGTCCTCGCGACCGGCGCGGAACCGATCCAGCTGCCGGGCTCGGAGGGCGTCCCCGGCGTCCATCTGCTGCGGACCCTGGACGACGCCGAGCGGCTGCGCCCCGTGCTCGCCCAGCAGCACGACATCGTGGTCGTCGGGGCGGGCTGGATCGGTGCGGAGTTCGCGACGGCGGCACGTGAGGCCGGGTGCGCGGTCACGGTGGTCGAGGCCGCCGACCGGCCGCTGGCCGGCGCGCTGCCCGCGGAGGTGGCCGCGCCGATGACCGCCTGGTACGCGGACAGCGGCGCGTCGCTGCGCACCCACGCGCGCGTGGAGCGCGTCGAGCCCGGCGCGGTGGTCCTCGACGACGGCACGCGGGTGTCGGCGGGCGCCGTGGTCGTCGGCATCGGCGCGCGCCCCGCCACCGCCTGGCTGGCCGGCTCCGGCGTCGAGCTCGGCGCCCACCGCGAAGTGGTCGCCGACAACCACCTGCGCACCTCCGTGCCGGACATCTACGCGGTCGGCGACTGCGCCTCCTTCCCGTCGGGCCGCTACGAGGAGCGCCTCCTCGTTCACCACTGGGACAACGCCCTCCAGGCGCCGCGCACGGTCGCGGCGAACATCATCGGCGAGGCCCCGGCGGCGTACGACCCGATCCCGTACTTCTGGTCCGAGCAGTTCGGCCGCTTCGTCCAGTACGTCGGCCATCACGCCCCCGCCGATACGACCATCTGGCGGGGCGACCCGTCGGGCGCGGCCTGGACGGTGTGCTGGCTCCGCGAGAGCCGCCTCGTCGCCCTGCTGGCCGTGGGGCGTCCCCGTGACCTGGCCCAGGGTCGCCGCCTGATCGAGGCGGGCATGCCCATGAACCCGGACGTCCTGGCCGACCCGTCCCGCCCCCTGAAGGACGCCACGGCATGACCGCCCGGTTTCCGTCGCCCGGACGGCGGCGGTCCGGGGGGCGCCCGGGTACCGAGTGTCAGTCCGGGATGGCAGGCTTGTCCCGTGACCGAGATTGACGCAAAGATCGATGCTCTCGTCCCCGCCTGGCTCACCCTCCCCGACATCGCCGAACAGCTCGGCGTCGAGGTGACCCGCGTCCGGCAGTTGGTCAAGGAGGGCCAGCTGATCGCCGTACGCCGTGGTGAGAACCGCGCGCTGCACGTCCCCGCCGCCTTCATCGACGGGAACGAGCAGAAGGTCGTCAAGGGCCTGACCGGCACCTTGACGCTCCTGCGGGACGACGGCTTCTCCGACGAAGAGATGCTCGAGTGGCTCTTCACCCCCGACCCGAGCCTGCCCGGCACCCCCGCGCAGGCTCTGAGCGAGAATCGCGGCACGGAGGTGAAGCGCCGCGCCCAGGCGCTCGCCGTCTGATTCGAACGACCGTCCGGCGTACGGACCACGGTCGGCCCCGGACCACCCCGGCCGCCGCGGTCCGTACGCACCGCACCACGTCCGTAGGGTGCGTACGACATCCGTACGCACCCGCACCACGGGGGACACACGCATGCCCGAGAACGCCGCCCGCACCCGCCTCGCCGACGCCCGCGTCTACCTCTGCACGGACGCCCGTAAGCGCCAGGGCGACCTCGCCGACTTCCTGGACGCGGTCCTGACCGGCGGTGTCGACATCGTGCAGCTGCGCGACAAGGGCATGGAGGCAGCCGAGGAACTGGAGCACCTCCAGGTCTTCGCGGACGCCTGCGCCCGCCACGGCAAGCTCCTCGCGGTCAACGACCGGGCGGACGTCGCCCACGCCATCCGCGCCGACGTACTCCACCTGGGCCAGGGCGACCTCCCGGTCCCCGCCGCCCGCGCGATCCTCGGCGACGAGGTCCTGATCGGCCGCTCCACGCACGCCGAGTCCGAGGCCGCGGCAGCCGCCGTCCAGGACGGCGTGGACTACTTCTGCACCGGCCCCTGCTGGCCCACCCCCACCAAGCCCGGCCGCCACGCCCCGGGCCTCGGCCTGGTCCGTCACACGGCCTCCCTCGCCACCGACCGCCCCTGGTTCGCCATCGGCGGCATCGACCTCGGCAACCTCGACGAGGTCCTGGAGGCGGGCGCCCGCCGTGTCGTCGTCGTACGGGCGATCACCGAGGCGGCGGATCCCGGCGCGGCGGCGGCGGAATTCGCGAAGCGGCTGCGTCAGGCCTGAGCGGCGGCCGCGTCAGGCACAGGCCGTGCCCCGACGCGTCGATGGTCCGATCAACAATCGGACCGGTTGTCCCAGCAGGTGTCCGAGGGGTGGACAAGAAGTCGACAAAACAGACAATTGACGCCGGTTCGGTTGGGAGACCGCCGCCCCCTGACTAACCTGCGGGTATGGCCCTCGGATCTGCCTCCACCAGGACTGATCGCGCACGCACCGTGCGCGACATGCTCGCCACCGGCAAGGCGACGTACTCGTTCGAGTTCTCCGCGCCGAAGACCCCCAAGGGTGAGCGGAACCTGTGGAACGCGCTGCGCCGCGTCGAGGCCGTCGCCCCCGACTTCGTCTCCGTCACCTACGGTGCCGGTGGCTCCACCCGCGCGGGCACGGTCAAGGAGACCGAGCAGATCGTCGCCGACACGACGCTCACCCCGGTCGCCCACCTCACCGCGGTCAACCACTCCATCGCGGAACTGCGCAACATCATCGGCCAGTACGCCGACGCCGGCATCCGGAACATGCTCGCGGTCCGCGGCGACCCGCCCGGAGACCCGATGGGCGAGTGGGTCCCGCACCCCCGGGGCCTGACCTACGCCGCCGAACTCGTCCGTCTCATCAAGGAGTCCGGCGACTTCTGTGTCGGCGTCGCCGCCTTCCCCGAGATGCACCCCCGCTCCGCGGACTGGGACGTGGACGTCGCGCACTTCGTCGACAAGTGCCGGGCCGGCGCCGACTACGCGATCACCCAGATGTTCTTCCAGCCCGAGTCGTATCTGCGCCTGCGTGACCGGGTGGTGGCGGCCGGCTGTACGACACCGGTCATCCCGGAGGTCATGCCGGTGACAAGTGTGAAGATGCTGGAACGACTTCCGAAGCTCAGCAACGCTTCATTCCCGGACGTCCTGAAAGAGCGGATCCTCACAGCCAAAGACGATCCGGCGGCTGTACGCTCCATTGGGATCGAGTTCGCGACGGAGTTCTGCGCGAGGCTGCTGGACGAGGGAGTCCCCGGACTTCACTTCATCACGCTCAACAACTCCACGGCGACGCTGGAAATCTACGAGAATCTAGGCCTGCACCACCCGCAGCAGGCCTAGACCGGTCGCACCCACGTACGACACACTGCGTAGCGGCCACTGGGAGAGGGGCGTACATGGGCTGGACGGTCCTCTATATCGCGTTCGGCATCGTCGCGCTGTGGCTGCTCGGCGAGGTCCTGCTGCAGTACAAGGCGCGGTTGCGCTGGCGCCTGCTCGCGTTCGTGGGCTTCCTCGGTGTCGTCTTCGGCGTGCTGATCCCTTCCGTGATCGTCATCGGGCTCGGCGCCGCGGCCTTCGCGGTCGGCCAGACGTACGTCACCCTGTCGTTCCGCCGTGGTTTCGCGGAGGGCTGGGCCGTGGGCAACCGGCAGGGCGCCGACAGTGGCGCCGGCAAGGGCTTCGGCAAGAGCAAGCGACGCCGCGGTGAGGACCACCAGGACCCGGCGCTGGAGGTCTCCGACCTCGAAACGGCCGAGGGAGCCGAGGTCAGGGCCGAAGGACCGGCCCGAGGCGCGGCGTATCCCCAGGGCGACGACTTCACCCGCGAGGACGACGTGTTCTCGCCCGCGCACTCCGACCGGTTCATGCCGCCCGGCTCCGGCGACCTGACGGCCGCCGAGGCCACCGCCGTGTACGAGCCCCAGCCCCTGCCCGACGACACCGGCTCCTACGGCGTCTACAGCGACACCGCCTACGCGGCCGCCACCGACCAGTCCTACGCCGCCGCGGCCCAGTCCCAGGGCCAGCAGCCCTACGCGTACGACGGCTACTCGACCGGGTACGACCAGCAGCAGCAGTACGGCTACGACAACGGCCAGCAGCAGTACGCGGGCTACTCCGACCCGTACACCGGCACGCAGACCTACGGCGGCGCCTCGTACGACACGACCTACGGCGGCGGCGACCAGCAGTACACGCAGCAGCAGCAGGGCTACGGCCAGGACCAGTACGCCACCGGCGGCTACGGCGGCGAGACCCCGGCCGGCGGCGTCTGGGTCCCGCAGCAGCGCAACACCGACGACCCCTACGGCGGCGAACTCCCGCCGGAGCAGCCCTACCCGTACCAGGGCAACGGCAACGCCAACGGCGCCGGGTACGACGAGCAGTACCGGTACTGAAGGCCGCCCCCTTCGGGCGGCCTTCGGCGCGCCGGTGCGCTCACTGAGAGCCCCGGAACTGCGGTCCCTCCACGATCAGTCCGGACACCAGGGCGCCCGACATGCCCGCGTGCGGGAGGCCGCCGCCCGGGTGGGCCCAGCCGCCGACCACGAACAGCCCCGGCATACGGGTGGAGTTCGACGCGTGCAGCAGTCGTCCGTCCGCCGCGGCGAGCGCCGGTGCGGGGACGGCGCCGCCGTCCGCGCCCGTCTCTTCCGCGAAGTCGGCAGGAGTGCGGGCCTCGTGCCACAGCAGACGCTCGCGCAGGCCCGGTATCGCGCGCTCGGCGACACCGAGCACCCCCTCCACGTCCGCCTCGGACACAGACAGGCCCGAGGGGACCGTGACGCTCAGCGTGACCGCCTCGTGCGCCGCGTCCGGTGCGAGGGCGGGGTCGTCCGGGCGCGACACCGTCACGGTGGGCGAGGAGGAGAACCCCGGACGCTCACCGAAGATCCGGTCCAACTCCTCCGTGCGGTCCGCCGCGTGCACCACCGTCCGGTGTGCCACCCCCTCGGGGCGCCCTCCGCGCAGCGCCAGCAGCACGGTCAGTCTGCTCGGCGCCCCGCGCTGCGGCGCGACCTCGTCACCGCCCCGTAGCGCCGTCCCGGGGACCAGGGCGTCGAGCGCTCCGGGCGCGACACCGGCGACCACGAAGTCGGCGTCCGCGACCTCGCCGTCGGCCAGCTCCACACCCGTCGCCCGGCCGTCCTTCTCGACGATCCGCGCGACCGGAGTTTCGAAGCGGAACTCCACCCTGCGGGTCACACACCGCTCGTACACCGCGCGCGCCAACTCCCGTAGGCCGCCGCGCACATACCAGGTGCCGAAGGCGTGCTCCATGTACGGCAGTACGGCCGCGCTCGCCGGGGTGACGCGCGGATCGAGCCCGTGGGCGAGGGCGTGGCTCTCCAGCAGGGCCGTGAGGCGCGGGTCGCGCAACTCCCAGGCGCCGACCTCGGCGAGGGTCGTGGCGCGGCGGGTGCGCAGCAGCTTCTTGTGCGGCACCGAGGGGTAGGGCTCGCGCTCGGCGAGCACCGACCAGTTCGGCCACAGCGGCTCCTCCAAGAGCGGCCTGCGGGTGCGGTCCCAGGCCTCGCGTGCCCGCACCAGGAAGTCGCCCCACCGTGCGCCCGCGCCCGCCCCGAGGGCCTCGTCGAGGGCGGTGACGACGCCCGCGCGCGAGGCGTTCGGCAGGCCGACCTCCGTGCCCTCGGCGAAGACATGGCGCGAGGACGGGTCCACCTGGACCAGCTCGACACACGTCTCCAGAGGCTCCTTGCCCGTCTTGACGAACAGATCGCGGTAGACCGCGGGCAGGGGGAGCAGTCCCGGGCCCGTGTCGAACGTGAAGCCGTCGCGCTCGAAGCGGCGCACCGCCCCGCCGTACGTCGCCGCGCGCTCGTACACCACCACCCGGTGGCCCGCGACGGCCAGCCGGGCGGCGGCCGCCATCGCGCCCATCCCGGCGCCGATCACCGCAATCCGTCCCATGCCAGCGACTTTATCGGCCGCCACTGACAACCCGGCCCGCGGTCTCAGTCGGGTGGCTGTCCCACCCGTGCGGCCAGGCGTTTCTCCTCCCGGCGCTGGGCCCTGCGGCGCAGGAACCGGCGGATCCGTGAGATCAGGAAGAAGAGCGCCAGCAGCCCCGCGAGCAGCAGCACGCCCGCGATGATCGCCGCGGCCTCGGGGTGGAACATCGCGAAGGTCAGGATCCCGGCGACCCCGAGATCCTCGGCGGTGCTCATGACGAAGTTGCTGAACGGCTCCGGCGAGGTGTTGATCGCCATCCGCGTCCCGGCCTTGACCGTGTGGCTCGCCAATGCCGTCGAACCGCCGATCGCGCCCGCCGCCAGATCGGAGAGCGATCCGCTCTGCCCGGCGAGCAGGGCCCCGACCCACGCCCCCGCCGCCGGGCGGATCACGGTGTGCACCGAGTCCCACACCGAGTCCACGTACGGGATCTTGTCGGCGACCGCCTCGCACAGGAAGAGAACGCCCGCTGTGATCAGGATCTCAGGACGCTGAAGGGACTCCGGGACGTCGTCGCTCAGACCGGTCGCTCCGAAGATGCCGAGGAGCAGCACCACCGCGTACGCGTTGATGCCACTGGCCCAGCCGCTGGTGAAGACCAGGGGGAGTACGGACACGGACGCGATCGTAACCAGTTGACGACGGTGCGTCCTGGGCATGAGTGCGTACGACTGAGTATCCGTACCTAGTGAGTGAGATGAGTACGCGCGCGGATGGGGCCCGACCTGCGCGAAAGAGAGAGTGGAGGCACGGAAAGGGGCGCGGCTCCGGTACCGCCGACACGGGGCGGCGGAACGGTCCTCGCGCCCTTGGCCGCTCCTTCCGCCGACTCCGTCGGCGGGAGCGAGGCACGGGGGAACCCGGGGGACGACCGAACGGGGGCCCAACGGGGAGTACGGGGGAGTACGGCGAAGCGCCGGTTCGAAGTGGCCCGCGGGGGACGCGGCCACCTCGGACCGGCGCTTCGCCGTTCCCCGTTCCCGTACCGAGCCCTGTCAGCTCACCGGTTGCCGCTCACACGGCCCTGGAGCAGCCGCGACAGCGCCGCGTGGACGTCGTCCAGGGAACGCTCCGGCTGGAAGGCCTGCCAGTCCAGGGCGGCCACCAGGACCATCCCGACCAGCGCGGCGGCCGTCAGCGGAACGTCGATCTCGTCGCTGAGCTCGCCGTTGGCCACCCCGTCGCGCAGCACGCCCTCGACGACCGCGACCGCCTCCTGCCGGACCACCATGAGCGTGGACTGCCAGGCCCGGTTGGTGCGCCACAGCTCGGCCACGTAGAGCTGGGTGAAGGCCGGGTAGCGGTTGATGAAGGCGAGCCCGGCCCTGATCATCGCGTCCAGTGCGTCGACCTTGGTGCCGCCGTCCCGCTCGGTGCGCTCCGCGGCCTCCCGCAGCGAGGCGGTGAGGAGTCCCACGCCGTGCCGCAGCAACTCCTCGAAGAGGACGGACTTGCTCGCGAAGTTGTAGTAGACCGTGCCTTTCGCGACCCCGGCCCGCTCGGCGATCTCGTCCACGGTGGTGGCGGAGAACCCCTGTTCCGCGATGAGGGTGACCGCCGCCTCGTAGAGCTTCTGCCGGGTCGCCTCGCGACGGCCGCCACCTGCCGTGGTGCTGCTGCTTTCCATGGCCCTGATTGTCACAGGCTCAGCTCGGGGTGCAGACGGTCGAGGGTCCACACCTGCTTGCGGTGTGCCGACAGGGCGGTGAGCGCGAGCGCGCCCGCGGTGAACGCCGTGAGGACGGCGCACGCCTGCCAGACCGGTCCGAGACCGCCGCCCGTGATGAGCCGGCGGAGGGCCTCGACGACGTAACTCATCGGCAAGAAGGGGTGGATCGCGCTGAAGAAGCCCGGACTGGTCTGGACGGGGTACGTGCCGCCCGCCGAGGTCAGCTGGAGCATCAGGAGGGCGAGTACGAGAATCCGGCCCGCCGCTCCGAAGCGTGCGTTCAGCCACTGCACGAGCGCCGCGAAGCACGCCGTCACCAGGCACAGGAAGCCGACCGTCCCGGCCGCCCGCACCATCTCCAGGCCGATCGCCCAGTGCAGCACGGACATCAGGGCCACCGTCTGGAGCACGCCCAGGGCGGCCACCGGCAGCCAGCCCGCCAGCGCGATGCGCCAGGCCGAGGCACCCACCGCGAGCGCGCGCCGGTTCAGCGGCTGGATCAGCATGTACGCCACCATCGCGCCCACCCACAGGGACAGCGGGATGAAGTACGGGGCGAAGCCGGTGCCGTAGTTGGGCGCCTTGTGCAGGTCCTTGGAGGCGAGCTTCACCGGGTCGGCCATGACCTGGGTGCGCAGGTCGCGGTCCTGCCGGTCGTAGTCGGGGATCTGCCCGGCGCCGTCGTGCAGCCCGCCGGCGAGCTGCCCCGAGCCGCCGACGAGCTTGTACATGCCCTCGTCGAGGGCGCCCGCGCCCGTCTTCAGCTTGCCGACCCCTGTGTCGAGGTCCGCCGCGCCGGTTTTGGCCGTGCCGAGCCCCGTGCGCAGTTTCTTGGCCCCCGCGGCGACCTTCTCGGCACCCTCGTTCAGCTTGTTGACCTTGGAGACGGCGTCGGTGAGGTCTTCGGAGAGGTGCGGCGAGCGGTCGGCGAGGGCCTGGGCCTGCTTCTGCAGGGTGGCCAGGTTCTCGTCGAGCCGGTCGAGATCGCCGTTCTGGTCGCCGATGAGGGTGTTCACGTCGTCGGCGACCTCGGCCACGTCCACGGCCGCCTGCCGGGCCTTCTTCAGGTCGGGGCACGCGGCGTCGGGCAACGGCAGGGTCTCGCAGCGTGCCCTGTAGACGGCGCTCAGCGCGTCGGACGCCGTATGGGCGCCCTTGGCGGCGGCCGGGGCCGTCTTCACCAGCGTGTCGAGGTTGTGGCGGATTCCCGCGGCGGAGTCGGCGACGAGCCGGGCCGTGTCGCCGATCGACTTCTCGTTGTCCTTCAGGAAGGGGCCCACCTTGTCCGCGATCCCGTTGACCTTGTCGGCCAGCACCCCCGTGCCGTCGGCGACCTGCCGCGAGCCGTCCGCCAGGTCGCCGGCGCCCTTGTCGAGTTTCCGAAGGCCCCCGGAGAGCTTGCCGCTGCCCTCCTTGGCGTCCTTCAGGCCGTCGGCGAGGTCCTCGGAGCCCTTCCGGGCCCGGGTGATGCCACCGCTGAGTTTGTCGGCCCCCTTGGCGGCCTTCTCGGTCGCCCCGTGGATGTCCGAGAACGAGATGAAGATCTTGTCCAGGAACGACCGGGAGGCCTTCGTGGACGCCGCCGTGCGCACCTCGCCGAACACCGTCCGTGAGATCTGCCCGACGATGTAGTTGTTCGCGTCGTTCGTACGCACCTGGAGGGCGCCCGTCTCCGGAGCTTCCCCGGAGCTGGAGGCGATCCTCCGGCTGAAGTCGGACGGCATGGTCAGCGACAGGTAGTACGTGCCGTCCTCGACACCCCGGCGGGCCTCGGCCGCGCTCACCTCGTGCCACTCGAAGGTGTCGCTGTCGCGCAACCCCTTGGTGATGTCCTCGCCCGCCGAGAGCTTCTTGCCCGCGACGCTCGCCCCCTTGTCGTCGTTCACGAGCGCCACGGGAATGCGGTCCAGCCGGCCGTACGGGTCCCAGAACGACCACAGGTAGAGGGCGCCGTACAGCAGCGGCAGCAACAGGAGCGCGGCCAGCGCGGCGCGCGGGAGTTTGCCCCGGCCGAAGCGCCTGAGCTCAAGAACGGCCAGTCTCGGCGAGCGCATCGGCCGTCTCCTTGTCGTCGGTGTCGCTGGTGTGGTCGGTCGGGCGGGTGGACACGCGGACGGCTCCGTCGGGAGCCTCGCCGCACACCGCCACGACCGTGGTGCCCGACTGGGCGATCGACTTCAGCAGGGCCCAGACCTCGGCCCGTTCGGCATCCGACAACTTGAGGTCGGTGTCGTCGACGCCGAGCAGCCCCGGGCGGCCGACGAGGGCCAACGCGACGGACAGCCGCAGGGCTTCGAGCCGCTCCAGGTCGCGTACGGCGGTCCGGGAGCCCTTGGGCAGGGCCTCCCGGTCCAGCCCGGCGGCGGCCAGCGCGGAGTCGATCCGCAGCTTCCCCTCGGCCGCCCGCTCGGCTCGCGGACGCAGCGGCCCGCGCAGGGAGTCCTTCAGGGACGCACCGAACCGCCGCTGCAGCAGCGCCCGTTCGAGCAGGTGCTCCCCGACGGTCAGGGCGGGGTCCAGGTCGGTGACACCCGGGACATGGGCCAGCGCGCTCGCGCGACGCACCGCGGCCATCTGCCGCGGCAGCGTGGCCCCGCCCACGGTGGCCGTCCCCTCGGTGGACCGCATCCGGCCCGTGAGCGCGAGCAGCAGGCACGTACGGCCCGAGCCGGACGGCCCCGCGACCGCGATCAGCGAGCCGGGCCCCGCATCGACACCGACCCCGCGGAACGCCCAACCGCGAGGGCCCTCGAGTCCGAAGTCCCTGGCCGCGACACCGAGTCCGCGCGGACCGTCCACAGCGTCCCCATCCCCTGAACATTTTTGAACTGACTGGTCAGTGCAAAAACTAACCCGAACCTTCGATCGAAGCAAAGGCCCAGGTCAGAACGGATTGTCAGTGGCATACCTCACGATGGGCACATACGGCCACAGTGCCGTCACACAGACGACAGGAGGTTCGTCATGGCCACCTCTTCCGCAGCAGCCGCCCACCGGCGCCGCGCCACCGGCCCTGCCCCCTCACTGACCGGCCCGGCGGGCGACGTACACCCCGTGCTCCGCCGGGCCACGGCCCCGCCCGCCGCCCTCGACCTGCTCGCCCAGGCCCGCGCCGGCCTCGACGAGGCGACCGCCCTGGAAACCCCCAATGAGCGCTACGCGACGGCGCACTTGGCGGCCCTGCGCACCGCCGCCGCGGTTCTCGCCGCACGGGGCCGCCCGGAGCCCACACCCCGACGCCGCGCCCGCATCCGGAGCGCCTGGGAAGTGCTCCCCGAGATCGCGCCCGAACTCACCGAGTGGAGCGCCCTGTTCGCCTCCGGAGCCGACCGGCGCGCCCGCGCCGAGGCGGGTATCCGGGGCGCGGCCGGCACCCGCGACGCCGACGACCTGATACGCGACGTGGCGATGTTCCTGCGCCTCGTCGAGCGGATGCTGGTGCTGCAACCCGTACTGCCCCAGCCCCGTCGCCACGGAGAGGAGGAGGGGGACGGAGACGGGCAGGGCGGGGGGCACAGGGCGGACAGGGAGGTCCCGGACGCGAGCTGACTCCGTGATCCGCCGCGCGATCCGATGCCTGATCCGACGCCTCATCCGACGCGTGATCCACCGGGTGAGACGGAGGGTCAGGTACGACGGCGGAGGCAATAGGGTGGAGGCGCCTGAAGCCTCCTGTCGGGAGGCCCCCCGATCGCTCCGCCGCGCAAGAGGCGGTGCCGCTCCGAGGAGTCAACTGCCGTGCCGGACCCGACGCGCCCTCGCGCTTCTCTCCGTACCGCCGTGGTCTGGGAGGTCCTCAAGGACGCTCTCGACCGCCGGGTCAAGGCCACCGGGCGGGAGTCCCTGGACGTCCTCGACACCGGAGGCGGCAGCGGCAACTTCGCGGTGCCCGTGGCCCGCCTCGGCCACCGTGTCACCGTCGTCGACCCCAGCCCGAACGCGCTGTTCGCGCTGGAGCGCCGGGCCGCCGAGGCCGGGGTCGCCGACCGTGTCAAGGGTGTCCAGGGCGACGCCCACGGCCTCTTCGACGTCGTCGAGCGCGGTGGCTACGACGTCGTGCTGTGCCACGGGGTCCTGGAGTACGTGGACGACCCCGCCGACGGCGTGCGCAACGTGGTGGACGCGCTGCGCCCCGAGGGCGTTCTCAGCCTCCTCGCGGCGGGCCTGGGCGGCGCCGTGCTCGCCCGTGCCCTCGCCGGCCACTTCAAGGAGGCCAAGCAGGCGCTCGACGACCCGGACGGACGCTGGGGCGAGGGCGATCCCGTGCCCCACCGATTCACCGCCGACCAGCTCACCGCGCTCGTCGAGGGCGCGGGTCTGCGCGTCGGCGCCGTGCACGGCGTACGGGTCTTCGCGGACCTGGTCCCCGGCGTCCTCGTGGACACCGAGCCGGGTGCCGTGGAGGCCCTCCTGAAGCTCGAGGCGGCGGCCGCCGAACTCCCGGCGTTCCACTCCGTGGCCACGCAGCTTCATGTGCTCGGTGAGGCGCAGGAGGCCGACGAGGGGTGAGCCGCCTCTCATGTTGCGCCCCTGATCAGGGGCGGGGCGGCAGATGGAGTACGCCACAGGCCACCCGATCGGGCGCTCGGCGCCGTATGATCGAGGGAGACCGTCCGGCATGACGGGCCGGTTGCTGGGGAATGCACGCCTCAGTGAATCGGGGTGCCATGGCGGGTTCCGGTTGGCGAATTGGCGCAGAGGGGCGGGTTTCACGGGGGCGATTCCCTGCCTATCCTGAAGGGGACCCCCGGTCGCCCCGGCGACTGCACGATGAGGAGGACGCCGTGCCGCTCTCGGAGCACGAGCAGCGAATGCTCGAGCAGATGGAGCGAGCGCTGTACGCCGAAGATCCCAAGTTCGCGACAGCGCTTGAGGGAAGCGGGCTGCGTACGTACACCCGGCGACGGGTCTACCAGGCGGTCGCGGGCTTTCTGGTGGGTATCGCGCTCCTCATGGCCGGAATGGTCTCGAAGCAGATCTGGGTCAGCGTGGTGGGTTTTCTCGTCATGCTGGGCTGTGCGGTGCTCGCCGTCACCGGTTGGCGCAAGGCTCCCAAGCCGGGTGAGCAGCCGGCCGCGCCCGGCGCACCCACCACGCGCCACCAGGGCCGACAGCGCCGCTCCATGATGGACCGTATCGAACAACGCTGGCAGCGACGCCGAGACGAGCAGGGTCAGTAGCCCCCGCGGGGGCAGTAGCCCTGCGGGCGCCCGCAGTCGAAGACAACGCGTGAGGGGGTGTCCCCACCCGGGCCGGGTGGGGACACCCCCTCAGTCGTATCCCGACAGGGCGTCCTGCCCGCGCCGGCGTGAAGAGCATGCGTGACGCCGACGAGAACCGAACCTTCGCCCGTGGGACGTCGGCCGGTACCGGCGGGTCGCCACCGGCGGCCTCCGTCCCGGTCGGGCACCCACCACATGTGGCCCGTGTCCCGGCCGGGGACACGGGCCACATGGTTCAACGCGACGTCAGCTGTTCTGCCCCGAAGGACGTCGCAGCAGGGACTCTCTGCGCGCCGCCAGCCGGGCCGACAGAGCAGTCCAGTAGGCCGACGCCGCCCAGGCCACCCGGACGGCTGAGCGGGGCGCGAGCAGGGCGCGCAGGCGGGCGGTGCGGCTCGCCCGGGCGCCGAGGGCGTCCGTGACACGACGGGCGTCCTCCGCGAGCCCCGCCGTCAGCCGGGGGTGCGGGGCGTACAGCACCTGCTCGACCGCCGCGGCCAGCCGGTGCACCGCCTCCGACGCCTCGGCTTCGAGGAGCCCGAGTCGCACGATCCGCGCCGCGGCCTTCCGTGGTGTCTGGGACTCGTCCGGCACGATTCCGTAGTCCCACGCCGTATCGGTCACCTCCAGCCACGTCGCCAGCGTGTACGCGGGCGCGTCCGCCGCACCGCGGCCGTGCGCACCCAGCCGCACGGACCGGAGCCGCATCCGCCACAGCATCGGCAGCAGCGGTACGACCAGCAGCAGGAGTCCGGCCAGTGTGTACCCCAGGTCCCGGAGCCACCGAGTGCCGTCGTCCTTCGAGCCCACCGTGGCCAGCGCGGACTGGCTCGGGCACGCCTCCAGCTTCTTCTGCTCGGCCAGGCAGTTGCCGTTGGCCGAGGGAGCGGTGGACGGCGCCGCGGACGTCGACGTGGACGGCTTCGGCACCGCCGACGAGTCCGACCCGGGCGTGTCCGTCTGGGTGTACTCCGGCACCGAGCCCCGGTTCGGGGTCGGCTCGAAGCGGGTCCAGCCCACCCCTTCGAAGTACAGCTCGGGCCAGGCGTGCGCGTCCCGCAGCCCCACCGACATCGAACCGTCGGACTGCGGGGAGCCGGGCGTGAAGCCCACCGCGACCCGGGCCGGAATCCCCAGCGTGCGGGCCATCGAGGCCATCGCGAAGGAGAAGTGGACGCAGAAGCCCTGCTTGTCCTTCAGGAAGCGCGCGATCGCGGCCGAGCCGCTGCCCACCTGCACCTGGGTGTTGTAGGTGAACCCGCCGTTCACCGCGAAGTAGTCCTGGAGTTTGACCGCCTGCTCGTAGTGGTTCGACGAGCCCGCGGTGACCTTGCGCGCCGTGTCGGCCACCACCGCGGGCAGCGACGAGGGCACCTTGGTGAACTCGCGTTTCAGGGCCTTCGACGGCTCCGGCGCGTTCGCCAGCTGCTCCGCGGTCGGCTGCACGATCAGGCTCGTCACCTGGTACTGCACGCCGCGTGTGTTCTGACCGTGGTCACCGACGAGCGTGCGCCCGACCGGCTCGTACCGCCAACTGCCGCTGATGTTCACCTTGCTGACCGGGTACGGCATGGGCAGCCAGTCCTGCGCGTACCAGTCGGCCGCCGAGATACGGGTCTGGATCTCGCTGCGCTGGACATCGGCCCCGAGGCCGATCGGCGTCGGGAACGTGTCCGGCACGTCCTGGATGTGTCGCTGGGCCGGCTTCCACGCCGTGCCGTCGAAGTCGTCCAGGGACACGATCCGCAGATACATGTCCTGGGTGTCTTCGGTGTTGGTGCGGTAGGACATGACCTGGCGGTCCTCGTCCACGTTCAGGCTGTCGCGGAGCGAGACCAGCGGGTTCACCGCGGAGATCGTGCCGCCCCCGGAACCCGAGCCGACCCCTGCCCCCGCGCCGCCCAGCAGACCGCCGTCGAGGGCGGGCAGGGCGAGCGGCACCGCCAGGGCGACGCCCAGCGCGACCACGCCGATGCGCCTCCCCGTGCGGACCGGTGCGACCGTGTCCGAGGAGGCGTCCAGTCCCTGTGAGCGGGGCGCGCCGCCGAAGACCCGGCCCCACTGGGAGAGCCGGTCGCGGCCCTCCGCCAGGAGCAGCATCAGATAGCCCGTGGCCGCGAGCAGGAACCACAGCCAGGCCCAGCCGCCGCCCGACAGTCCCGCTGCGACCGAGTACAGGGCGAGCAGGGGGAGCCCGGCGGGGGCCGCGCTGCGGAACGTCACCGCGAGCGTGTCCACCGCGAGCCCGATCACCAGGACACCGCCGATCAGCATCAGGCGGATGCCGTCGGACAGCGGCGCCGGAATCGCGTACCGCCCGACGTCGTCCGTGCCCGCCTGGAGCAGATCGCCGAGATGCCGGAACGCCTCCGGTCCCGGGACGAAGCCGAGGAGCGCCTGCTGCTGGGCGAAGACCAGCGTCAGCAGCATCAGCGTCACCAGCGCCTGCGCCGCCACCGTCAGCGGCCGGGCCAGCGGAACCCGCCGGGTCAGCGCGCCCACACCGGACTGCAGGGCCAGCAGGAACACCGCCTGGAGGAACCATGTCGCCGGCTTGACCAGCGGCAGCAGCGCGCACGCCGCCATCAGTGTGGCCGCCGCCGAATACAACGTCAGCCGAGCCCGCCCGCTCATGATCGTCCACCCCCTGCCGTACTCCCCGTCGAGGCGGTACCCGTGCGCTGCCGGTCCGCCTGCCGCCACAGGTCGGCGAGTTCCGCCCCCCGTGGCACCGTCACGGCGGTCCAGCCCGCCTCGCGCAGCATGCGCAGTCGATCCTCGCTCCTGTCCAACGGGCCGGGGACGTCGGTCGGTTCCCGCACCCAGGTCTCGCTGTCCAGCAGGAAGGCGAGGGCCCCGCCGCTGCGCTGGCGCATCTTGGCGAGCACCGTCGCCTGCTCCTCGTCGAGGTCGCCGAGAAAGGCGATCAGCAGCCCTTCGTTGCCCCCACGCAGGACGTCGTAGGCCCGGGAGAGCCCGGCGCCGTCCGAGTGGTCGATGACCGCGAGCGTGTCCATCATCAGTCCGGCCGCGTCCGCCGACTCCTGGCTCGCGCCCGCGAAGCCGTCGGCGCCCTCGCCGGGCACCGAGTTGCCGTCGTCCGTCAGCAGCCGCACCGAGAAGCCCCGCTCGAGCATGTGCACCAGCGTCGACGCCGTGCCCGACACCGCCCACTCGAAGGCGGAGTCCGGGCCGGCGCCCTCGTAGGCGATGCCCCGGGTGTCCAGCAGCACCGTGCAGCGGGAGCGCTGCGGCTGTTCCTCACGACGGACCATCAGTTCGCCGTAGCGCGCGGTCAGGCGCCAGTGCACCCGGCGCAGGTCGTCGCCGTAGCGGTAGCCGCGCGGGATGATGTCGTCCTCGCCGGCCAGCGCCAACGAGCGCTGCCGCCCGTCGCCGTACCCCTTCGCCTCACCGGTCAGCCGCACCGGTGGCAGCGGTTCCACGCGCGGGATGACCGTCAGGGTGTCGTACGTCGAGAAGGAGCGGGTCAGTTCGCACATCCCGAACGGGTCCGTCAGACGCAGTTGCAGCGGACCCAGCGGATAGCGGCCGCGCAGGTCGGAGCGGACCCGGTAGGACACCTCGCGCCGCCCGCCCGCCTCCACCCGGTCCAGGACGAACCGGGGTCGCGGGCCGAGCACGTACGGCACCCGGTCCTGGAGCATCAGCAGGCCGGTGGGCAGCCGTGAGACGTTGTCCATCCGCAGATGGACGCGGGCCTCGGAACCGGCCGGCACCCGCCCGGGGGAGAGCCTGCGGCTGCCCGCGACCCGGTAGCGCGTGCGGTACAGCACGGTCGCGCAGACCAGCGGCAGGACCGCGAGAAGCAGGCCGACCCGGAGCAGATCGCTCTGCCCCAGGACGTACGCGCAGATCGCGGCCGCGATGCCGGCGGCCAGGAAGGAGCGTCCACGGGTGGTGAGACCGGTGAGCGCGGTGCGCAGCCCGCCCTTGTCCTCCTCGGCGTCACCGGTCCCCCCGGGCGTCATCACAGCCTCCGGGGCGGCTGCTGGCCGTACGCGGGCGCGCCGCGGCCCATCGTGAAGCCCGGCTGCTGCTGGGGTGTCGCGGGAACGGCGGTCTGCTGAAGGATCTCCTGGACGACCTGCTCGGCCGTGCGACGGTTCAACTGCGCCTGGGCCGTGGGGAGCAGACGGTGGGCCAGGACCGCCACGGCGAGTGCCTGGATGTCGTCCGGCAGCGCGTACTCCCGGCCGCTGAGCGCCGCGGAGGCCTTCGCCGCGCGCAGCAGATGCAGCGTGGCACGCGGCGAGGCGCCGAGTCTGAGGTCGGGGTGGGTGCGCGTGGCGGCGACCAGATCCACCGCGTACCGCCGGACCGTCTCCGCGACGTGGACCGTGCGGACCGCGTCGATCAGCTTCACGATCTCGTGCGCGTGCGCCACCGGCTGGAGGTCGTCCAGCGGGGAGACCCCGCCGTGGACGTCCAGCATCTGGAGCTCGGCCTCCGCGCTGGGGTAGCCGATGGAGACGCGGGCCATGAAGCGGTCGCGCTGGGCTTCCGGCAGCGGGTAGGTGCCCTCCATCTCGACCGGGTTCTGCGTGGCCACCACCATGAAGGGGCTGGGCAGTTCGTAGGTCTGCCCGTCGATGGTGACCTGGCGCTCCTCCATCGACTCCAGGAGCGCGGACTGCGTCTTGGGGGAGGCGCGGTTGATCTCGTCGCCGATCACGATCTGCGCGAAGATCGCACCTGGTTTGAACTCGAAGTCCCTGCGCTGCTGGTCCCAGATGGACACACCCGTGATGTCCGAGGGCAGCAGGTCGGGCGTGAACTGGATTCGCCGCACCGAGCAGTCGATGGACCGTGCCAATGCCTTGGCCAGCATGGTCTTGCCGACGCCGGGGACATCCTCGATCAGAAGATGTCCCTCGGCGAGCAGCACGGTCAGCGAAAGCCGTACGACCTCAGGCTTGCCTTCGATCACTCCTTCCACCGAACTGCGGACACGCTCCACAGTGGCGGTCAGATCTGTAAGGCTCGCTCGATCGTCATAGGTCGTCACCCGGCCCTCCTCGGCCCGTTCTCGGGCCGACGCCCTGTGCGGACCGGCCCACCCCGAAACACGGACACCACGCGCGAGAAGTTCCGCGTGACGCCACAACCGCATTCTTGTTGCCGTTACCGGTTCGTGTCACTCGCCTGTGGATAACTGGCTGCGATATGTCAGGTCTTGCGACTCTTCGGGCGTCGGTGAGTCGGGGCTTTTTCGTGAAGTGAGGGTCCCACGAGGGCCCCACGAAGTTTTACGAGGGGCCCGGTGGGAGTGTTCAGGCGGGGTCGATCTCGCGCAGCAGACCCGTCGTCACGTCGAAGACGAAGCCGCGCACGTCGTTCGTGTGCAGGAGGAACGGTGAGGTGCGCACGCGCTGCATCGACTGCCGTACGTCCTGTTCGACGTCCCGGAAGGCTTCGACCGCCCAGGCGGGGCGCTGGCCGACCTCCATCTCCAGGTCGTGCCGGAAGTCCTCGGTGAGGGACTCCAGGCCGCAGCCGGTGTGGTGGATGAGAACGACGCTGCGGGTGCCGAGCGCCCGCTGGCTGATGGTGAGGGAGCGGATCACGTCGTCGGTGACGACGCCGCCCGCGTTGCGGATGGTGTGACAGTCACCCAGCTCCAGGCCGAGCGCGGCGTGCAGGTCGAGCCGGGCGTCCATGCATGCGACCACCGCGACGTGCAGCACGGGGCGTGCGTCCATCCCGGGATCGGTGAACGCGCCGGCGTACTGCTGGTTCGCCTCGACGAGACGGTCGGTCACGCCGCCGCTCGTGGTTATGGCGTCTTCGGGCTCTGTGGGTACGGATGCAGAAGTCGTCATAGGTATGACGTTACTGGTCAGGTATGAAGTAGTCCTGCTGTGAGAAGGGACAAAGAACGTCATCGTGTCTTGTTGTGAGGTAACCCACATGGGTGTTTAGAGATCACCTGGATAGGTGATTTTTGCTGATTCGCAGCTTCGATCGGGGGTTCGTGGAGGAGCGGTCCGCGACGCGCATGCCGGTTGATTGACCGCGAGACACCGTGGACTAAAGTGACGCGAAGCGGGAGGCGAGGCTCTCCCTGCTGGACTGCTTTCCCCTGGAGACCCGGCGTTTTTCCGGCGTCTCCCCCCGCGTGCGCGGCGCGTACGTACGGCTCGGCCTCCTCCCGCTCCCGGTCGGCTGACGCCACTCACCCGGCGCCAGCAGGCCTCCCCTTCTCGAGCGGGTGGGGACCCGGCGGTGCGTACGGCCGCGCCGGACCTGAGAGGGCCCAGATTCAATGGGGCGCGAAGCGCATTCGGATAAGGGTGGTGGTGGGCGACGGGAGGGACAGAGTCGACACGTCCCGGTGATGCTCCAGCGGTGCCTGGACATGTTGGCCCCGGCCCTCACCGAGCCCGGCGCCGTGGTCGTCGACTGCACCCTGGGACTCGGCGGCCACAGCGAGGCGCTGCTGACCCGGTTCCCCGAGGCCCGTCTCGTCGCCCTCGACCGCGACAAGGAGGCACTGCGCCTCTCCGGAGAGCGGCTCGCCCCCTTCGGCGACCGTGCCACCCTCGTGCACGCGGTCTACGACGAACTGCCCGAGGTGCTCGACCGCCTCGGCATCCCCCGCGTCCAGGGCGTCCTGTTCGACCTGGGCGTCTCCTCCATGCAACTCGACGAGGCCGACCGCGGCTTCGCCTACGCCCAGGACGCCCCGCTCGACATGCGGATGGACCAGACGACCGGCATCAGCGCGGCCGAGGTGCTCAACACCTACCCGCCGGGCGAACTGGTGCGGATCCTGCGCGCGTACGGCGAGGAGAAGCAGGCCAAGCGGATCGTCTCCGCAGTCGTGCGCGAACGCGAGAAGGAACCCTTCAGCAACAGCGCACGGCTCGTCGAGCTGATCCGCGACTCCCTGCCGCAGGCCGCCAAGCGCACCGGCGGCAACCCCGCCAAGCGCACCTTCCAGGCGCTGCGCATCGAGGTCAACGGGGAGCTCAGCGTCCTGGAGCGGGCGATTCCCGCGGCCGTGAAGGCGCTCGCCGTCGGCGGCCGGATCGCCGTTCTGTCGTACCACTCGCTGGAGGACCGGCTGGTCAAGCAGGTGTTCGCGGCCGGTGCCGCCACCACCGCGCCGCCCGGTCTGCCGGTCGTGCCCGAGCGCTACCAGCCCCGGCTCAAGCTGCTCACCCGCGGTGCCGAACTTCCCACCGAGGAAGAGGTCGCCGAGAACCGGCGAGCGGCTCCCGCACGACTGCGCGGCGCCCAGCGCATCCGCGAGGACGCCGAGTGAGGCACCAGGAGGGGGAGATCGAGTGAGTAGGAAACCCGAACTCAGGGGGCGGGCCGCCCGGCTCGCCCGGCTTCTCCCCGCCGGCGGGGGCCATGCCGCCCGCACCCCCTTCGTCCTGCTCGTCGTGCTCCTGCTCGGCGGCGGCCTGATCGGCCTCCTCGTGCTGAACTCCGCCCTGAGTGAGGGCTCGTTCCACCTGGACGACCTGCAAAGGGACACCAAGAGCCTCACCGACGAGGAGCAGGCGCTGCAGCGGGACGTGGACACCTACTCCGCGCCCGACGCCCTCCAGCGCCGCGCCCGCGAGCTGGGCATGGTGCCCGGCGGCGACCCGGCCTTCCTCAACCCGGACGGCAGCGTCAAGGGCGTCCCCGGAACGGCCGCCCAGCAGTCCTCCGCGCGCACCCCGGTGGTCCGTCCGCCCGAGGTCCTCGCCCTCACGCAGACCACGGCCCCGGCCACCAGCGCCCCGGCGGCCGCCGTTCCCTCCCCAGGCGTCGCCACCCCGCAGACCCCGGCTCCGCATACCCCGGCTCCGCAGACCTCGACCCCGCGGATCCCGACCCCGAAGACCCCCGCCCCCACCCCGTCCGCGCAGCCCTCCTCGACCCCCGGCAGGTGACGGAAGTGTCCGACAGGGAACCGCCGCGCCGTCGTGTGCCCGGCCCCGCCAGGCCCGTACGCCCCGGGGGCCAGCGGCGTCCGGGCCCCGGCGCCCGCCCCGCACGCCGCCCGGGCGCGCCCCGGCCCGGCGGCCCACAGGTCCTGCGGCTGGGCAGCCCCCGTCCCCGGCTGCGCATGGTCAGCCTCGCCCTGACACTGGTGATGATCGCCTTTGTCGTACGCCTGCTCCAGGTGCAGGCCGTGGACGCCAACGCCTACGTCGCGAAGGCCGAGCAGAACCGGTATGTCGGCCGCACCCTGGCCGCCACCCGTGGCGGGATCACGGACCGCAACGGCGTGGAGCTCGCGACGAGCGTGGACGCGTACGACATCACGGCCGACCCCACGATGTTCACGCAGGACACGACGAAGGTGACGGACGCGCCCGAGCAGGCCGCGGCACTGCTCGCGCCGATCCTCGGCCAGGAGGTGGACACCGTCGCCAAGAAGCTCCGTACGAAGAACACCCGATACACCCTGCTCGCGCACCGCCAGACCCCTCAGGTCTGGAAGCAGATCAAGGACCTGAGGAGCACGCTCGCGGTCAAGGCGGAGACCGACAAGAGCACCGTCAACTTCCTCGCGGGCGTCGTGGCGGTCCCGGCCAGCAAGCGCGTGTATCCGAACGGCGATCTCGCCGCCGGGATACTGGGCTGGGTCAACGCCGACGGCAAGGGCGGCGGCGGAGTCGAGCAGAAGCTGAACAAGGAACTCGCCGGCAAGGACGGCAAGATCCGCTACGCCCAGTCCGGCGGCCGTCAGGTGCCGACCGTGGGGGCGACGGAGACCCCCGCCGTGGCGGGCTCCGACGTCGAGCTGACCATCAACCGCGACATCCAGTGGGCCGCGCAGAACGCCATCACCCAGCAGGTGAAGGCGTCCAAGGCGGACCGCGGGTACGTGATCGTGCAGGACGCCCGCAGCGGTGAGATCCTCGCCATGGCGAACTCGCCCGGCTTCGACCCCAACGACCTCACCCAGGCCAACGCGGCGGCCCTGGGCAACGCGGCCCTCCAGGACGCGTACGAACCCGGCTCCACCGCCAAGGTCATGTCGATGGCGGCCGTACTGGAGGAGAACGCCGCAACACCCGAGACGCACGTGGTCGTGCCCAACCGGCTGCACCGCGGCGACCGCCTCTTCCAGGACGACATCGACCACGCGACCTGGAACCTGACGCTCAACGGCGTGCTCGCCAAGTCCAGCAACATCGGCACCATCCTGGCGACCGGCCAGCTCGGCAAGACGCAGAAGGAGGCGAACCACGTCCTCGATTCGTATCTGCGCAAGTTCGGCATCGGCAGCTACACCGGGCTCGGCTTCCCCGGCGAGACGAAGGGCATCCTCGCGCCCGCCGACAAGTGGTCGACCTCCCAGCAGTACACGATTCCTTTCGGCCAGGGCATGTCGATCAACGCGATGCAGGCTGCCTCCGTCTACTCGACGATCGCCAACGGCGGTGTACGCGTCGAGCCGACGCTGGTGCGCGGCACGAAGGGGCCCGACGGCCGGTTCACCCCGGCCGCCCAGCCCAAGAAGACGAGGGTCGTGAGCGAGAAGACGGCGGGGACCCTCGCCCAGATGCTGGAGTCGGTCGTGGACGACGAGCAGGGCACCGGCGCCAAGGCGCGCATCCCCGGCTACCGGGTCGCGGGCAAGACGGGTACGGCCAACCGCGTGGATCCGGCCACCGGCAAGTACCACGGCTACACCTCGTCGTTCGCCGGATTCGCCCCCGCCGACAAGCCCCGGGTCACCGTCTACTGCGCGATCCAGAACGCCACCAAGGGCAGCTACTTCGGCGGCCAGATCTGCGGACCCATCTACAAGCAGGTCATGGAGTTCGCGCTCAAGACCCTCCAGGTCCCGCCCACCGGAGCGGGGGCCGCCAATCTGCCCGTGACCTTCACGCCGTGATCGATTCCGGCCATATCCCCTGATCAGGACTTGATCAGAGGCCGGCCGGGACCCGGACAAGACCGCACGCACAACGGACCAGGAACCAGCTCGTGACAACGATCACCCCGGATTCCGGGAACCACGGCTCGCCACGCCCCTCGCTTCGCTCCGGCGGGGGTGCGCCCGGTACGCTCACCGCCGTGCCACACGCTGATCAGTCCCAAACCACCCAGAAGGGCGTTCCTGTGACATATCCGGGGCCGCCGCGACCGGTCGAGAACCCCGCCACACCCCTCGCGGAGCTCGCCGATCAGCTGGGTGTCACCGCCCCGGCGTCGAATGCGGGAGTCACGGGCATCACCCATGACTCCCGCGCGGTGCGCCCCGGAGACCTCTACGCCGCGCTGCCGGGCGCCCGCCTGCACGGCGCCGACTTCGTGACGCAGGCGGCCGGTCTCGGCGCCGTCGCCGTGCTGACCGACCCGACCGGCGCCGAGCGCGCCGCCGCCACCGGGCTGCCGGTCCTCGTCGTCGACGACCCGCGCGGCCTGATGGGAGAGCTCGCGGCCACCATCTACGGCCACCCGGGACGCGATCTGCTCCAGATCGGCATCACCGGCACCTCCGGCAAGACCACCACGGCCTATCTCGTCGAGGGCGGGCTGAAGACGCTCCGCTCCACCGGCCTGATCGGCACCGTGGAGATGCGCATCGGCGAGGAGCGCATCAAGTCGGAGCGCACCACCCCCGAAGCAACCGACCTCCAGGCACTGTTCGCGGTGATGCGCGAGCGCGGCGTCGACGCGGTCGCGATGGAGGTCTCCAGCCACGCGCTGGTCCTCGGGCGGGTCGACGGCTGTGTCTTCGACATCGCCGTCTTCAACAACCTCAGCCCGGAACACATGGAGTTCCACTCCGACATGGAGGACTACTTCCGGGCCAAGGCGCAGCTGTTCACACCGCAACGCAGCAAACTCGGCGTCGTCAACCTCGACGACGAGTACGGGCGCAGGCTGGCCGAGGAGGCCACCGTCCCCGTCGTCACCTTCTCCGCCGAAGGACACCCGGACGCCGACTGGCACGCCGAGGAGGTCGAGGTCGGCCCGATGGACTCGGCGTTCGTCGCGGTCGGCCCCAAGGGCGAGCGGATCACCGCCAAGTCGCCGCTCGCGGGCCCCTTCAACGTGGCGAACACCCTCGCCGCGATCGTCGCCCTCGCCGTCGCCGGGATCGACCCGCAGACCGCCGCCGACGGCATCGCCGCCGTCCCGGGCGTGCCGGGCCGCCTGGAGCGCGTGGACGCGGGCCAGCCCTACCTCGCGGTCGTCGACTACGCCCACAAGACGGACGCCGTCGAATCCGTCCTGCGTGCGCTGCGCAAGGTCACCGAGGGCAGGCTGCACATCGTGCTCGGCTGCGGCGGTGACCGTGACAAGACCAAGCGGATGCCGATGGGCGCCGCCGCGGCGCGGCTCGCCGACACCGCCGTACTGACATCGGACAATCCCCGCTCGGAGGACCCCCTCGCGATCCTCGCGATGATGCTCGCGGGCGCCGCAGAGGTGCCGGCGCACGAGCGTGGCGAGGTCCAGGTCTTCGAGGACCGGGCCGCCGCCATCGCCGCCGCCGTCGCCCGGGCGCGGCCCGGCGACACCGTGCTGGTCGCGGGCAAGGGCCACGAGCAGGGCCAGGACATCGCCGGGGTGGTGCGTCCCTTCGACGACCGCCAGGTGCTTCGCGAAGCTATCCAGAAGACCCAGGGATGAACTTGTGATCGCCCTCTCCCTCGCCGAGATCGCAGCAGTCGTCGGCGGGCAGACGTACGACATACCGGATCCGGCGGTACAGGTCACCGGACCGGTCGTCAGAGACTCCCGTGAAGTGGAGCCAGGCAGCCTCTTCGTCGCCTTCGCCGGCGAGCGCGTGGACGGCCACGACTTCGCCGAGGCCGTCGTCGCGGCGGGCGCGGTCGCCGTACTGGCCTCCCGGCCCGTCGGCGTGCCCGCGATCGTCGTCGCGGACGTGCAGGCGGCCCTGGGCGCCCTCGCGCGTCACGTCGTCGAACGCCTCGGCGCGACCCTCGTGGCCCTCACCGGCTCCGCGGGCAAGACCAGCACCAAGGACCTGATCGCCCAGGTCCTGCGGAGCAAGGCGCCGACCGTTTTCACGCCCGGCTCGCTCAACAACGAGATCGGGCTGCCGCTGACCGCGCTGAGCGCCACCGAGGAGACCAGGTTCCTCGTCCTGGAGATGGGCGCCCGCGGCATCGGCCACATCAGCTACCTCACGGACCTCACGCCACCGAGGATCGGCCTCGTCCTGAACGTCGGGACCGCCCACATCGGTGAGTTCGGCGGCCGCGAACAGATTGCACAGGCGAAGGGCGAGCTCGTCGAGAGCCTTCCGCCGTCGGAAGCGGGCGGTGTCGCCGTCCTCAACGCCGACGACCCCCTCGTACGCGCCATGGCGTCCCGGACGAAAGCGCGCGTGATCCTCTTCGGAGAGTCCGGCGAAGCGGACGTACGTGCCGAGAACGTCCGTCTCACGGACGCTGGACAGCCCGCATTCAGGCTTCACACACCCTCCGGGTGCAGCGATGTGACCATGCGCCTGTACGGTGAGCATCACGTGTCGAACGCGCTCGCCGCGGCCGCCGTCGCCCATGAGCTGGGCATGTCCGCAGACGAGATCGCCCTCGCGCTCTCCGAGGCGGGCTCCCTCTCCCGCTGGCGGATGGAGGTCACCGAGCGCCCGGACGGCGTGACGGTCGTCAACGACGCCTACAACGCGAACCCCGAGTCCATGCGAGCCGCCCTGCGCGCGCTCGCGGCAATGGGCAAAGCCTCACAGGCACAAGGGGGTCGCACGTGGGCGGTGCTCGGTCAGATGGCCGAGCTCGGGGACGAGGCGCTCGCCGAGCACGACGCGGTCGGGCGGCTCGCCGTCCGACTCAACGTCAGCAAGCTCGTCGCGGTCGGTGGCAGGGAAGCTTCCTGGCTCCAACTGGGCGCATATAACGAGGGTTCGTGGGGTGAGGAGTCGGTGCACGTGTCCGACGCACAGGCGGCTGTCGACCTGTTGCGCAGCGAGTTGCGCCCGGGGGACGTCGTGCTCGTGAAGGCGTCCCGGTCGGTCGGGCTCGAACGGGTGGCGCAGGCGCTGCTCGACGGCGGTGCCGAGGGTGAGGTCGCGGCCCGATGATGAACCAGATCCTGTTCGCAGGAGTCATTGGTCTGTTCCTGACCCTGATCGGGACCCCGCTGCTGATCAAGCTGCTGGCCCGCAAGGGCTACGGGCAGTACATCCGCGACGACGGTCCGAAGGAGCACCACAGCAAGCGCGGTACTCCGACCATGGGTGGTATCGCCTTCATCCTGGCGACGATCATCGCGTACTTCCTGTCCAAGGTGATCACGGGCAAGCCGCCGACCTTCTCGGGTCTGCTGGTGCTCGGCCTGATGGCCGGCATGGGCCTGGTCGGCTTCCTGGACGACTACATCAAGATCGTCAAGCGGCGTTCGCTCGGTCTGCGGGCCAAGGCGAAGATGGCCGGTCAGCTGATCGTCGGCATCTCCTTCGCGGTCCTCGCGCTGCAGTTCGCGGACAACCACGGCAACACCCCGGCCTCCACCAGGCTCTCCTTCGTGGAGGACTTCGGCTGGACCATCGGCCCGGTGCTCTTCGTGGTCTGGGCCCTGTTCATGATTCTCGCCATGTCGAACGGCGTGAACCTGACCGACGGTCTGGACGGTCTCGCCACCGGCGCCGCGACCATGGTCTTCGGCGCGTACACCTTCATCGGCGTCTGGCAGTTCCAGGAGTCCTGCGCCAACGCGCAGACCCTGACCAACCCGGCCGCCTGCTACGAGGTACGAGATCCACTCGACCTCGCGGTCGTCGCCTCCGCCCTGATGGGAGCCTGCTTCGGCTTCCTGTGGTGGAACACCTCGCCCGCCAAGATCTTCATGGGTGACACCGGCTCGCTGGCCCTCGGCGGCGCGCTCGCCGGCCTCGCGATCTGCTCCCGCACGGAGCTGCTGGTCGCGCTCCTGGGCGGCCTCTTCGTCCTGATCACCATGTCGGTCGTCATCCAGGTCGGCTCCTTCCGGCTCACCGGCAGGCGCGTCTTCCGCATGGCACCACTCCAGCACCACTTCGAACTAAAGGGGTGGTCCGAAGTCCTTGTCGTGGTCCGCTTCTGGATCATCCAGGGCATGTGCGTCATTGTGGGTCTGGGCCTCTTCTACGCAGGATGGGCAGCCAAGAAGTGACCGACTGGCAGGGCAAGCACGTCACCGTCGCCGGGCTCGGCGTCTCCGGCATCCCGGCGGCCAAGGTGCTGCACGGACTCGGTGCCGTCGTCACGGTCGTCAACGACGGCGACGACGAGCGCTCCCGGGCGCAGGCCGCGGAGCTGGAGGCGCTCGGCATCACCGTGCGCCTCGGTGACGGTGCCACCCTGCCCGAGGGCACCGAGCTCATCGTCACCGCGCCCGGCTGGAAGCCGGACAAGCCGCTGTTCGCCGCGGCCGCCGCGGCGGACGTCCCGGTCTGGGGCGACGTCGAACTGGCCTGGCGGCTGCGAGGTCCCGACGCGGCCCCCTGGCTGGCCGTCACCGGCACCAACGGCAAGACCACGACCGTGCAGATGCTCGCCTCGATCCTGACGGCGGCCGGGCTGCGCACGGCCGCCGTCGGCAACATCGGGGTTTCGCTCCTCGACGCGGTCCTCGGCGAGGAGCGGTACGACGTCCTGGCGGTGGAGCTGTCGAGCTATCAGCTGCACTGGGCGCCGTCGCTGCGCGCGCACTCGGCCGCCGTGCTGAACCTGGCACCGGATCACCTCGACTGGCACGGCTCCATGGAGGCGTACGCCGCCGACAAGGGCCGTATCTACGAAGGCAATCGGGTCGCCTGCGTCTACAACCTCGCCGACAAGGCCACCGAGGACCTGGTGCGCGAGGCGGATGTCGAGGAGGGCTGCCGGGCGGTCGGCTTCACCCTCGGCACCCCCGGACCGTCCCAACTGGGCGTCGTGGAAGGCATCCTGGTCGACCGCGCCTTCGTCGAGAACCGGCAGAAGAACGCCCAGGAACTCGCCGAGGTCTCCGACGTCAACCCGCCCGCCCCGCACAACATCGCCAACGCCCTTGCGGCGGCGGCCCTGGCACGCGCCTTCGGGGTGCCCGCCGCGGCCGTACGGGACGGGCTGCGGGCCTTCACACCGGACGCCCACCGCATCGCGCACGTCACCGACGTGGACGGCGTGGCGTACGTCGACGACTCCAAGGCGACCAACACGCATGCCGCGGAGGCCTCTTTGGCGGCCTACGAGTCGATCGTGTGGATCGCGGGCGGGCTCGCCAAGGGCGCGGCCTTCGACGAGCTGGTCGCCAAGTCGGCCAAGCGACTTCGGGGCGTCGTGCTCATCGGCGCGGATCGGGCTCTGATCCGTGAAGCCCTTGTGCGACACGCCCCGGAAGTACCCGTCGTCGACCTCGACCGGACCGACACTGGGGCGATGCTCGCGGCGGTTCGGGAGGCGCGGGGGCTCGCCCGCGAGGGCGACACGGTGTTGCTGGCGCCGGCCTGTGCCTCCATGGACATGTTCGCCAACTACAACAAGCGCGGGGACGCGTTCGCGGAGGCGGTCCGCGAACTCGGCGCGAGCGCCTGACGGCGGGTCTCGGACGGTCCGGGCGCGCCCGGGACCCTTGGGAGGGACGCGTGACGCCATGGTGGGGACCCCCATCGCCCTGTGGGACGCCCTCCCGGGGCATGGCGGACGGAGCCGGTGATGGCCAGTAGCCGTACTGGCCGTCCCCCCGTCCAGCGTGCCCCACGGCGCCCCGCCGGACGCCCCCGTCCCCCGCGCGACAACTCCCTGCGCCTGCTCGTCCTGCGCGCCCGCAAGGCCTGGGACCGTCCGCTCACCGCGTACTATCTGATCTTCGGCAGTAGCCTGTTGATCACCGTGCTGGGCCTCGTGATGGTCTACTCGGCCTCGATGATCACGGCGCTGCAGCTGTCGCTGCCTGGATCGTTTTTCTTCCGCAAACAGTTCCTCGCCGCCTCCATCGGCACCGTGCTGCTCCTGATCGCCATGCGGATGCCGGTGAAGCTCCACCGGGCGCTGGCGTATCCCATCCTGGCCGGCGCGGTCTTCCTGATGATCCTCGTGCAGGTCCCGGGGATAGGGATGGCGGTCAACGGCAACCAGAACTGGATCTCCCTCGGCGGCTCGTTCCAGATCCAGCCCAGCGAGTTCGGCAAGCTCGCGCTCGTGCTGTGGGGCGCCGACCTGCTCGCCCGCAAACAGGACAAGGGCATGCTGGCGCAGTGGAAGCACATGCTGGTGCCGCTCGTCCCGGGCACCTTCCTGCTGCTCGGGCTGATCATGCTCGGCGGCGACATGGGCACGGCGATCATCCTCACCGCCATCCTCTTCGGACTGCTGTGGCTGGCCGGGGCGCCCACGCGGCTGTTCGGCGGCGTGCTGGCGGTCGCCGTGACCATCGGTTTCATCCTGATCAAGACGAGCCCCAACCGGATGTCCCGGCTCGCCTGCATCGGCGCCACCGAACCCGGCCCGAACGACACCTGCTGGCAGGCCGTGCACGGCATCTACGCGCTGGCCTCCGGCGGACTGTTCGGTTCCGGCCTCGGCGCCAGTGTGGAAAAATGGGGACAACTCCCGGAAGCGCACACCGACTTCATCTTCGCCATCACCGGGGAGGAACTGGGCCTCGCGGGGACGCTGTCGGTGCTCGCCCTCTTCGCGGCTCTAGGCTATGCGGGTATCCGCGTGGCCGGACGCACGGAGGACCCCTTCGTGAGGTATGCCGCGGGAGGCGTGACCACCTGGATCACGGCCCAGGCCGTGATCAACATCGGTGCGGTGCTCGGTCTGCTGCCGATCGCCGGAGTCCCGCTACCGCTGTTCTCCTACGGAGGGTCCGCCCTGCTGCCGACCATGTTCGCCATCGGGCTGCTGATCGCCTTCGCACGCGACGAGCCCGCTGCGCGGGCGGCGCTTGCGATGCGGCAACCCCGCTTTGGTAGAAAGCGTGCTGCGGTGAGAGGCTCCGCGGGGGCCGCGGGGCCTCGGAGATGGAACACGATGCGACGGCGTGCCTCGGCGGCGCGTTCGTCCGGAGAGCGGTGAATTTCGGTGCATGTCGTACTCGCCGGCGGGGGGACCGCCGGCCACATCGAGCCCGCGCTCGCCCTCGCGGACGCCCTGCGCAGGCAGGACCCGACCGTGGGGATCACGGCCCTGGGCACGGAACGCGGACTTGAGACCCGGCTCGTACCGGAGCGGGGTTACGAACTCGCGCTGATCCCCGCCGTTCCGCTGCCCCGCAAGCCCACACCCGAGCTGATCACCGTCCCGGGACGGCTGCGCGGCACGATCAAGGCGGCCGAGCAGGTCCTGGAGCGCACCAAGGCGGACGCGGTCGTCGGCTTCGGTGGCTATGTGGCGCTGCCCGCCTACCTCGCGGCCAAGCGCCTCGGCGTGCCGATCGTGATCCACGAGGCCAACGCACGGCCGGGCCTCGCCAACAAGATCGGTTCCCGGTACGCGGCGCAGGTCGCCGTCTCGACCCCGGACAACAAGCTGCGCGGCGCCCGCTACATCGGCATCCCGCTGCGCCGCTCGATCGCCACCCTCGACCGGGCCGCCGTACGCCCCGAGGCGCGCGCCGCGTTCGGTCTCGACCCCTCGCTGCCGACCTTGCTGGTTTCCGGCGGCTCGCAGGGCGCACGGCGCCTCAACGAGGTCGTCCAGCAGGCGGCTCCCTACCTCCAGCAGGCCGGTATCCAGATCCTGCACGCGGTCGGCCCGAAGAACGAACTGCCGCAGGTCCACCAGATGCCGGGGATGCCCCCGTACATCCCGGTACCGTACGTGGACCGGATGGACCTCGCGTACGCCGCGGCCGACATGATGCTCTGCCGTGCGGGCGCGATGACCGTCGCCGAACTCTCCGCCGTCGGGCTGCCCGCCGCCTACGTCCCGCTGCCCATCGGCAACGGCGAACAGCGGCTGAACGCCCAGCCGGTGGTCAAGGCCGGTGGCGGTCTCCTTGTCGACGACGCGGAGCTGACACCCGCGTGGGTTCAGCAGAACGTGCTGCCCGTGCTGGCCGACCCGCACCGGCTGTACGAGATGTCCCGCGCCGCCAGCGAGTTCGGCCGCCGGGACGCCGACGACCTGCTCGTCGGCATGGTGTACGAGGCGATCGCCTCTCGCCACCGCTAGGACCGCATGAGGGAAGGCAGGGAGCGTGGCCGGACCGACGACCGCCGAGCGCGGTGAACGGCAGAAGTTGGAGTCCGGCTCGCCCCGCCTCAGGCGGTTGCGTCGCCTTCGTATGCTCATCGTCCTTTTGGTCGCGGTGGTGTTGGTGACGGCGGCCGCACTCTGGCTGCTCTACGGCTCGCCGTGGCTGCGGGCCGAGAAGGTGTCGGTGTCCGGGGTGCGGGTCCTGACGGACCGGCAAGTGCGCGACGCGGCCGACGTGGCGGTCGGATCGCCGCTGATTTCCATCGATACCGACGCCATTGAGGCGCGACTGCGCCGGAAATTGCCCCGAATTGACTCGGTTGATGTCGTCCGTTCCTGGCCGCACGGAATCGGGCTGAAAGTGGTCGAGCGCACCCCGGTGCTCATTCTCAAAAACACCGGAAACGGCGGCAAGTACATCGAAGTGGACGCCAAGGGTGTGCGTTTCGCGACGGTTTCGGCCGCCCCGAGGGGCGTGCCCGCACTGGAATTGGCGGTGCCTGCGAAGTCCAGGGCAGCCGTTCTGCGCCGCTTCCCGGTCGACCGGCTGGTGCGCGAGGCCGTGGGGGTGGCCGGGGACATTCCGGCCGCTGTCCGTCGCGACACCCGGGTCGTCAAGGTCCGTTCGTACGACTCGATCTCGCTGGAGTTGAGCGGCGGACGCAGCGTCGAGTGGGGGAGCGGCGAGAAGGGCCGCGCGAAGGCCGGGACGCTCACCGCTCTCATGAAAGCAGCTCCAGGGGCCCGGCACTTCGATGTGAGTGCCCCCATCGCCCCTGCGTCATCGGGGAGTTGACGCACATTTGCGCAGGCCAGCACCCTGGTTGGGCAGCGCTACGCCTGATCACATAGGGTGAAAAGAAAAACGGGAGGTTCGGCGTGTTCGTTGAACGTGCGCCACTTGTCGACTTAGTGTCCTGTTCGGAAGAGTCCAAGGAACAGACACACTGGTAACCCTAAACTTCAGCGTTAGGGTTCGGGTCGGCGTTCGGACCGTCCCATTCGGCATCAGTCGTCGGATCGCGAGCGTGCGAGGCGACGACACGTAACTCGAGGCGAGAGGCCTTCGACGTGGCAGCACCGCAGAACTACCTCGCAGTCATCAAAGTCATCGGTGTCGGCGGCGGTGGTGTCAATGCCATCAACCGGATGATCGAGGTCGGTCTCAAGGGCGTCGAGTTCATCGCCATCAACACGGACGCGCAAGCTCTGTTGATGAGCGACGCCGACGTCAAGCTCGACGTCGGCCGCGAACTCACGCGCGGACTCGGCGCCGGAGCCAACCCGGCCGTCGGCCGCAAGGCGGCCGAGGACCACCGCGAGGAGATCGAGGAGGTCCTCAAGGGGGCCGACATGGTCTTCGTCACGGCCGGTGAAGGCGGCGGCACCGGCACCGGCGGCGCGCCCGTCGTGGCCAACATCGCCCGCTCGCTCGGCGCCCTGACCATCGGCGTGGTCACCCGCCCCTTCACCTTCGAAGGACGGCGTCGCGCCAACCAGGCCGAGGACGGCATCGCGGAACTCCGCGAAGAGGTCGACACCCTCATCGTCATCCCGAACGACCGGCTGCTGTCCATCTCGGACCGCCAGGTCTCCGTCCTCGACGCCTTCAAGTCGGCGGACCAGGTCCTGCTGTCCGGTGTTCAGGGCATCACCGATCTCATCACCACGCCCGGTCTGATCAACCTCGACTTCGCCGACGTCAAGTCCGTGATGTCCGAGGCGGGTTCCGCGCTCATGGGTATCGGCTCGGCCCGCGGCGACGACCGCGCCGTGGCGGCGGCCGAGATGGCGATCTCCTCGCCGCTCCTGGAAGCCTCCATCGACGGCGCGCGCGGCGTCCTGCTCTCCATCTCCGGCGGCTCCGACCTCGGCCTGTTCGAGATCAACGAGGCCGCCCAGCTGGTCAGCGAGGCCGCACACCCCGAGGCCAACATCATCTTCGGCGCGGTCATCGACGACGCGCTCGGTGACGAGGTGCGGGTCACCGTGATCGCCGCCGGCTTCGACGGCGGCCAGCCGCCGGCCAAGCGGGACAACATCCTCGGCTCCACCTCCGCCAAGCAGCGCGAGGAGCCCACGCCGGTACGGGCCGCCGAGAGCCGGCCGTCCTTCGGCTCGCTCGGCAGCGTCACGCCGAAGGAGGCCCCGGCGCCCACCCCGGAGCCGGTCAACGACGTCCAGGTCGCTCCGCCGGTCCCGCCGTCCCGCGCCTACTCGGACAGCGCGGCCGAGGAGCTGGACGTGCCGGACTTCCTGAAGTGATAGGACATCGCTCCGAAACGAGCACCGTGAGCGGCGCGCACTTCGCCTTCACCGACCGGTGGGGCGGGGTGAGCGCCGTTCCGTACGAGGCGCTCAACCTCGGCGGAGCGGTCGGCGACGACCCGGACGCCGTACGGACCAATCGTGAACTGGCCGCCAAGTCCCTTGGGCTGGATCCGTCCCTGGTCGTCTGGATGAACCAGGTGCACGGGCCGGACGTGGCGGTGGTCGACGGACCGTGGCTCTCCGCGGAGATCCCGTCCGTCGACGCGATCGTGACCGCGCGGCGCGGGCTCGCCCTCGCCGTCCTCACCGCCGACTGCACGCCGGTCCTGTTGGCAGACCCGGTCGCCGGGATCGCGGCCGCCGCCCACGCGGGACGGCCCGGCATGGTCGCCGGGGTCGTCCCCGCCGCCGTACGGGCCATGGTGGACCTCGGCGCCGAGCCCGAGCGGATCGTCGCCCGCACCGGACCCGCGGTCTGCGGCCGGTGCTACGAAGTGCCGGACGAGATGCGCGCCGAAGTCGCCGCCATTGAGCCGGCGGCGTACGCCGAGACCAGCTGGGGCACTCCCGCGGTCGATGTGACCGCCGGAGTGCACGCGCAGCTGGAACGGCTCGGGGTGTGCGACCGGGCGCAGTCGCCGGTGTGCACGCTGGAGTCGGACGACCACTTCTCGTATCGACGGGACCGCACGACCGGGCGGCTCGCGGGCTATGTCTGGCTGGACTGATGGGGCATGACGGAACGTAAGGCTCAACTCGCCGCAAATCTGGCGAAAGTGGAAGAGCGCATCACGGCGGCCTGTGTGGCCGCCGGGCGCAAGCGTGAAGAGGTGACCCTGATCGTGGTCACCAAGACCTACCCCGCCGGCGACGTGCGGCTCCTGTCGGAACTCGGTGTGCGCAACGTCGCCGAGAACCGGGACCAGGACGCGGCGCCCAAGGCCGCGGCTTGCTCGGATCTGCCCCTCTCGTGGCATTTTGTCGGTCAGTTGCAGACCAACAAGGTGCGTTCTGTGGTCGGTTACGCGGATGTGGTGCAGTCCGTGGACCGTGCCCGACTTGTCACGGCCCTGTCGAAGGAGGCGGTGCGGGTGGAGCGCGAGGTGGGCTGCCTCATCCAGGTCGCACTGGACGCGCAGGAGAGTGGCCGGGGTGAGCGGGGAGGTGTCGGGGTCGGCGGAATCGAAGAGTTGGCCGACCTCGTCGCCGGGGCGCCCGGGCTCCGGCTCGACGGACTGATGACCGTCGCACCGCTCACCGGGGTGTACGTCGGGCGCCAACAAGCGGCGTTCGAGCGGCTGATGGATTTGTCGACTGCTATGCGCCGCACGCATCCGGCTGCGAACATGGTGTCTGCAGGGATGAGTGCGGACCTCGAGCAGGCCGTGGCGGCCGGAGCGACACATGTACGCGTCGGTACGGCGGTACTCGGAGTCCGACCCGGGCTCGGGTAACGTCGCCAAGAAGTCGGACCACAGCAGAAAATATGGTCATTACCGCCACTGGCGGACATAACGACCTCGTGGATCGCGGGCACTTGGCAATTCGTCAGCCGATCCACCACAGAGCGGAGGACTCAGAGCATGGCCGGCGCGATGCGCAAGATGGCGGTCTACCTCGGCCTCGTGGAGGACGATGGGTACGACGGCAGGGGTTTCGACCCCGATGACGAGTTCGAGCCCGAGCTCGACCCGGAGCCCGAGCGTGACCGGCGGCGGCACGAGCCGCCCCACCAGTCGCATCAGGCACATCAGTCCCAACGGGATGAATCGGTACGAATGGTGCAGCCTCCGGCGCCTCGCGATCCGGTGCCGCATTCCGCTTCGCTCACTGCGGAATCCAGCCGTCCGGCGCGGATCGCGCCCGTGGCATCCATCACACAAGAACGCGCAAGCCTGGAGAAGAACGCACCGGTGATCATGCCCAAGGTCGTGTCGGAACGAGAGCCGTACCGGATCACCACGCTTCACCCGCGGACCTACAACGAGGCCCGTACCATCGGGGAACACTTCCGTGAGGGCACCCCGGTGATCATGAATCTGACTGAGATGGATGACACAGATGCGAAGCGACTTGTCGACTTTGCGGCCGGTTTGGTGTTTGGTCTCCACGGCAGCATCGAGCGGGTGACGCAGAAGGTGTTCCTGTTGTCGCCTGCTAACGTCGATGTCACGGCGGAGGACAAGGCCCGCATCGCAGAGGGCGGGTTCTTCAACCAGAGCTGAGACGCATGACCGGATCAAGGTACGGAAACAGGGGAGAGGGAAGCACGGATCATGAGCGTGGTCGGGCAGGTTCTCTACATCGCGCTGACGTGTTTCCTCGTCGTGTTGATTTTCCGGTTGGTCATGGACTACGTCTTCCAGTTCGCCCGCTCATGGCAACCCGGCAAGGCGATGGTGGTCGTTCTCGAGGCCACCTACACTGTCACCGATCCACCGCTCAAGCTTCTGCGGCGGTTCATTCCGCCGCTGCGTCTCGGGGGCGTGGCGCTCGACCTGTCCTTCTTCGTACTGATGATCATCGTCTACATCCTGATCTCCGTCGTGAGCCGGCTGTGAACGATACGGTCTTGCCGAATGCCGACGACTACGTTGAGGTGAAGAGATGCCGTTGACCCCCGAGGACGTGCGGAACAAGCAGTTCACGACCGTCCGCCTCCGAGAAGGCTATGACGAGGACGAGGTCGATGCCTTCCTCGACGAGGTTGAAGCCGAACTGACGCGACTGCTCCGCGAGAACGAGGATCTGCGCGCCAAACTGGCGGCGGCCACGCGCGCGGCTGCGCAGAACCAGCAGCAGGGCATGCGCAAGCCGCCCGAGCAGCAGGACCAGCAGGGCCCGCCGCAGGGCATGCGAGGTCCCGGCGCTCCCGTACCCGCCGGCATATCGGGCCCGCCGCAGCAGCAGATGGGTGGCCCCATGGGTGGGCCGCCCCAGCTGCCGAGCGGTGCGCCGCAGCTGCCCGCGGGCCCCAGTGCCCAGGGCGGCCAGCAGGGCCAGGGCCCCATGGGCCAGGGTCCGATGGGCCAGGGTCCGATGGGCCAGGGCCCCATGGGTCAGGGTCCGATGGGTCAGGGTCCGATGGGCCAGGGCCCCATGGGTCAGGGTCCGATGGGTCAGGGTCCGATGGGCCAGGGCCCCGGTCAGCAGATGCAGCAGCAGATGCCGGGCCAGATGCAGCCCCAGATGCAGCAGCAGATGGGTGGCCCGATGGGCGGCCCCATGGGTGGACCCATGGGCGGTCACGGCCCGCAGATGCCGCAGCAGGGCCCCGGTGGCGACAGCGCCGCGCGTGTCCTCTCGCTGGCTCAGCAGACCGCCGACCAGGCGATCGCCGAGGCCCGCTCCGAGGCCAACAAGATCGTCGGCGAGGCCCGCAGCCGTGCCGAGGGTCTTGAGCGTGACGCCCGTGCCAAGGCCGACGCGCTGGAGCGGGACGCGCAGGAGAAGCACCGCGTCGCGATGGGCTCCCTGGAGTCCGCCCGCGCCACGCTGGAGCGCAAGGTCGAGGACCTGCGTGGCTTCGAGCGCGAGTACCGTACGCGTCTGAAGTCCTACCTGGAGTCGCAGCTGCGCCAGCTGGAGACGCAGGCGGACGACTCGCTCGCCCCGCCGCGCACTCCGGCCACGGCCTCCCTGCCGTCGCCCTCCGCGCCCTCGATGGCTCCGGCCGGCGCGAGTGCGCCGTCGTACGGCGGTCAGGGCATGGGCGGTGCTCCGGCACCGGCGGCACCCTCCTACGGCGGGCAGCAGCAGATGTCGCCGGCCATGACCCAGCCGATGGCTCCGGTACGGCCCCAGGGGCCGTCGCCGATGCAGCAGGCCCCCTCGCCGATGCGTGGGTTCCTCATCGACGAGGACGACAACTGACGGCCTTGAGTACGCCTTAGGCGTCGGCAGCGTTCAGGGCGGAGCCCCGGATTTTTCCGGGGCTCCGCCCTTTTGCCGTGCTGGTTCGGGCGGGGAAGTTTCGGGCGGGCGTGCGGTTCCTTGGGGCATCTGTACGGGGTACGCAACGCCGAAGGCCGGGGCCCACCAAGATCTTTGGTGGGCCCCGGCCTTCGTTCTTCGGCTGCGGGTGGGTGGGGGCTGGGCGCGCAGTTCCCCGCGCCCCTGAGGCCGGGGCTTCGCCCCGGATCCCCACCCACCCGGATCTGCTCGGCCGCGGGCCGGTGGGGGTTGCTCGCGCAGTTCCCCGCGCCCCTAAGAGCCTTCAGCCTGTCCGGCGTTTGGGGGCGAGGCCGCTCAGGCCGATCTGGGGGCCGGGGGCGCAGCCCCACGGCCCAGGGGCGCGGGGAACTGCGCGATCGGCCCCCACCCACCCGCAGCCGACGAACCCACTCGGGGGTCTGCGGGCGAGGAACGGCCCCGTCGTCGGCCCGGGCTACGCCTTGTGGAGGTGGAAGGTGAGGGACAGGCCCTCGTCGGTGAACGGGGCGCCGTAGGTGTCGTCGGCCTCGCCCTGGGCGAAGTCGGTGGCGAGGACCTCGTCGGCGATCAGCGTGGCGTGCTCGTTCAGGGCAGCGATGACGGCCGGGTCGGTGGACGTCCAGCGCAGAGCGATCCGGTCGGCCACGTCGAGGCCGCTGTTCTTGCGGGCCTCCTGGATCAGCCGGATCGCGTCACGGGCGAGGCCCGCCTGCCGCAGCTCCTCGGTGATCTCCAGGTCCAGAGCGACCGTGGCACCCGAGTCGGACGCCACCGACCACCCCTCGCGCGGGGTCTCCGTGATGATGACCTCGTCCGCGGCCAGCGGCACCGTTTCGCCGTCGACCTCCACCGAGGCGGTGCCCTCGCGCAGGGCGAGGGAGAGGGCCGCCGCGTCCGTCTCGGCGATCACCTTGGCGACCGCCTGGACGCCCTTGCCGAAGCGCTTGCCGAGCGCGCGGAAGTTCGCCTTGGCCGTGGTGTCGACCAGTGAGCCGCCCACCTCGGAGAGGGAGGCGAGGGAAGTGACGTTCAGCTCATCGGTGATCTGCGCGTGCAGCTCCCCCTCGAGGGACTCGAAGCCGATCGCCCCGACCAGCGCGCGGGACAGCGGCTGGCGCGTCTTGACGCCCGACTCCGCGCGCGTGGCGCGGCCCAGCTCCACGAGACGCCTCACGAGGACCATCTGCCGCGACAGCTCCGGGTCGATGGCGGACAGGTCCGCCTCCGGCCACGAGGACAGGTGTACGGACTCGGGGGCGCCCGGCGTCACGGGGACGATCAGGTCCTGCCAGACCCGCTCGGTGATGAACGGGGTCAGCGGGGCCATCAGCCGCGTGATGGTCTCCACGACCTCGTGCAGGGTGCGCAGCGCGGCCTTGTCGCCCTGCCAGAAGCGGCGGCGGGAGCGGCGCACGTACCAGTTCGAGAGGTCGTCGACGAACGCGGAGAGGAGCTTTCCGGCACGCTGCGTGTCGTACGCCTCCAGTGCCTGGGTGACCTGGTCGGTGAGCGCGTGCAGCTCGGACAGCAGCCAGCGGTCGAGGACCGGACGGTCGGCCGGGGCCGGGTCGGCCTCGGAGGGGGCCCAGTCGGAGGTGCGGGCGTACAGGGCCTGGAAGGCGACCGTGTTCCAGTAGGTGAGGAGCGTCTTGCGCACCACCTCCTGGATGGTGCCGTGACCGACGCGGCGGGCCGCCCAGGGGGAGCCGCCGGCCGCCATGAACCAGCGCACCGCGTCCGCGCCGTGCTGATCCATCAGCGGGATCGGCTGCAGGATGTTGCCCAGGTGCTTGGACATCTTGCGGCCGTCCTCGGCGAGGATGTGGCCCAGGCACACGACGTTCTCGTACGACGACTTGTCGAAGACGAGGGTGCCGACCGCCATGAGGGTGTAGAACCAGCCGCGGGTCTGGTCGATGGCCTCGGAGATGAACTGCGCCGGGTAGCGGCTCTCGAAGAGCTCCTTGTTCTTGTACGGGTAGCCCCACTGCGCGAACGGCATCGAACCCGAGTCGTACCAGGCGTCGATGACCTCCGGCACGCGGGTCGCCGTCCGTCCGCAGCCGTCCTGCGGGCACGCGAAGGTGACCTCGTCGATGAACGGGCGGTGCGGGTCCAGGTTCGACTGGTCGGTGCCCGTCAGCTCGGAGAGCTCGGCGCGGGAGCCGACACAGGTGAGATGGCCCTCCTCGCAGCGCCACAGCGGGAGCGGGGTGCCCCAGTAGCGGCTGCGGGACAGCGCCCAGTCGACGTTGTTGTTCAGCCAGTCGCCGAAGCGGCCGTGCTTGACCGAGTCCGGGAACCAGTTGGTCTTCTCGTTCTCCTGGAGGAGGCGGTCCTTGATGGCGGTGGTGCGGATGTACCAGGACGGCTGCGCGTAGTAGAGGAGCGCGGTGTGGCAGCGCCAACAGTGCGGGTAGCTGTGCTCGTAGGGGATGTGCTTGAAGAGCAGACCGCGCTGCTGGAGATCCTCGGTGAGCTTTTCGTCCGCCTTCTTGAAGAAGACACCGCCGACGAGCGGGACGCTCTCCTCGAAGGTGCCGTTCGGGCGGACGGGGTTCACCACCGGCAGTCCGTACGCCCGGCAGACCTTGAGGTCGTCCTCACCGAAGGCGGGGGACTGGTGGACCAGACCCGTGCCGTCCTCGGTCGTCACGTACTCGGCGTTGACCACGTAGTGGGTCTCCACGTCCGTGGGGAACTCGACGAGCTCGAACGGACGTTGATAGGTCCAGCGCTCCATCTCGGCGCCGGTGAAGGTCTCACCGGTGGTCTCCCAGCCCTCGCCGAGCGCCTTCTCGACGAGCGGCGCGGCGACGACGAGCTTCTCGTCGCCAGATGGGCCCTTCGTCGCGACGACGTAGGTGACCTCGGGGTGCGCGGCGACCGCGGTGTTGGAGACCAGCGTCCACGGGGTCGTCGTCCACACCAGGAGCGAGGCCTGGCCGGCCAGCGGACCGGAGGTGAGCGGGAAACGGACGTACACGGACGGGTCGACGACCGTCTCGTAGCCCTGCGCCAGCTCGTGGTCCGACAGACCTGTCTCGTCGCGCGGGCACCACGGGGCCACGCGGTAGTCCTGGACCAGCAGACCCTTGTTGAAGATCTCCTTGAGCGACCACCACACGGACTCCACGTACTCGGGGTCCATCGTGCGGTACGCGTCGTCCAGGTCGACCCAGTAGCCCATGCGGTTCGTGAGCTCGGTGAACGCGTCGGTGTGACGGGTCACGGACTCGCGGCACTTGGCGTTGAACGCGGCGATGCCGTACGCCTCGATGTCCTGCTTGCCCGTGAAGCCGAGCTCCTTCTCCACCGCGAGCTCGACCGGGAGGCCGTGGCAGTCCCAGCCGGCCTTGCGGGCCACGTGATAGCCGCGCATGGTGCGAAAGCGCGGGAAGACGTCCTTGAAGACGCGCGCCTCGATGTGGTGGGCGCCCGGCATGCCGTTCGCGGTGGGCGGGCCCTCGTAGAACACCCACTCAGGGTGGCCCTCGGACTGCTCAAGGCTCTTGGCGAAGATCTTCTGCTCGCGCCAGAAGTCGAGCACGGCGTGCTCGAGGGCGGGCAGGTCGACCTGGGCGGGCACCTGGCGGTACGTCGGCGTTGTCATCAGCGAGCTTCCTCCGGCGGACTTTCTGCCTTCCGTCCGGAGGGACGAGAGCCTGAGCAGCCATCTCCTGGATGCTGCGGACGCCGTGCGCGGCGCGCTCCCGCGGTACCACCCTCCTTGGCTCCCGGGTGCGTGCTGTGCACCAGTGAGCCCCCTCATTGGGGTCGCGATGCCGGTTCTACCGGCCGCTGCTCGCTCGCTGCGGCTTTCTTCCGGCGGCTCCGGGGTGATCTTCGCGTCGCGCTCGCCCCCGGGCTTCCACCGTCCCCGGGTCGCTCCTGGCTGCGTACGCCGCTACTCGTCCCCATCCACGCTTCTCGCTGCGCCCAGTGTACGGCGCCGCGCGGACAGCGGCCGACCGGTTTTCCGGGGCACGCCGCCGGGGCCGCCCCGAGCGGTGCCGCGGCCTCGCGGTGACCCGAACGGCGAGGCACGGGCGTCCGGATCCTGGGACGTCGGACCTGGCGGATTACCCGGCGGGGAGCTGGGCACAACGCATGCAGGTTCCTCGCGAGGGACCCGCGGGGCGGACGAAACGTTGGTGCGCCCGGTTGCCGTGGACCAGAAGTCGATTTATCGTCCCAGCACGATTTGCGCGCAAAATCACAATATGTGAAGGGGCCGCGGCCATGGTGGCGAAGAAGACCGCCGTACAGCAGTCGGCGTCCGGCAGATCCACGGGTCCGGCGGCCAAGGACGTGGGCGGGAAGAAGAGCGCGTCGGTGGCGCCTGTGGCGCACGCGGCCAATCCGGTGAACGCCGCTACGAAGACCGCCACGCACACCGCCACGAAGCCGCCCACCAAGACGGCCACGAAAGCCGCTGTCGGCAAGAAGGCGGCGGCCACCGGGAAACCAGCCGCTACGAAGGGAGCTACCAAGAAAGCGGTCGCCAAGAAGGCGGTCGCGAAGAAATCCGTGGCCAAGGAAGCGGTCGCCCGGAAGGCGGTGGCCAAGAAGGCCGACGGGAAGGGCGTCGCCAGGAAGAGCAGCGGCACGGCAAGGAAAAGCACCAGTACGGCGAAGAAGTCGGTCGCTTCCGCGGCCGAAGGCGCGGCCAAGGCCGCGAAGACGACGGGAGCCACGACGGTGGTTGCGAAGAAGACTCCTGGCACGGCCACGGCGGCGCAGAGCCCCACCGCTGTCCCCAAGGCGCGGATCGCCGCGGTGGAGCCCGGCGAGCTCGCGGTGCGCCCCGGTGAGGACCCCTGGACCCCGGAGGAGGTCGCGGAGGCGCGCGCCGAACTCCAGTCCGAGGCGCTGCGGCTGAGCACCGAGATCTCGTCGTCCGAAGAGGCGATCGCGGGCCTGATGCGCGACTCCGGCGACGGCGCGGGTGACGATCAGGCGGACACCGGCACGAAGAACATCACACGCGAGCACGAGATGGCCCTGGCGGCCAACGCGCGCGAGATGCTGGAGCAGACCGAGCGAGCGCTGGAGCGGCTCGACGCGGGCACCTACGGGCTCTGCGAGAACTGCGGCAATCCCATCGGCAAGGCGCGGATGCAGGCCTTCCCGCGAGCCACCCTGTGCGTCGAGTGCAAGCAGAAGCAGGAACGCCGCTCCTGATTCGCGCGGGAGGGTTCCTGAGCACGTGGGCGCCGGTGGGTGTGCCGTACCCTCGTCCTCAGTCAGGCACCTAGGTCGAGGGACTCACTCACGTGGCAGAGGCGGAGCGCATCATCGGTACGCCGGATACCCCAGGAGCGGGGGGCGGCGAGCCGGAGCAGTCCGGCGTGGAAGAGGCCGGGGCCCCGGCCGAGGAGCCCAGGGGCAGGCGCAGGATCGCCGTCCTGTTCACGGTCGCCGCCCTGGCGTACGTCCTCGACCTGGTCAGCAAGCTGATCGTGGTCGCGAAACTGGAGCACCACGCGCCGATCCGGATCATCGGGGACTGGCTGAGGTTCGAGGCGATCCGCAACGCGGGAGCGGCCTTCGGCGTCGGCGAGGCGTTCACGATCATCTTCACGGTGATCGCCGCGGCCGTGATCGTGGTGATCGCGCGGCTCGCGCGCAAGCTCTACAGCCTGCCCTGGGCGATCGCGCTCGGTCTGCTGCTGGGCGGTGCGCTCGGCAACCTGACCGACCGGATCTTCCGCTCGCCCGGGATCTTCGAGGGCGCGGTCGTGGACTTCATCGCGCCCAAGCACTTCGCGGTCTTCAACCTGGCCGACTCGGCGATCGTCTGCGGCGGCATCCTGATCGTGCTGCTGTCCTTCCGCGGGCTCGACCCGGACGGCACGGTCCACAAGGACTGATCGGTTCACAAGGACTGATCGGTCCATCAGGGCTGATCGTCCCGCACGGAGTGCGTACGGGACGTCCGAAGGACGTCTGGGGGCAGGTCCACGGGCACTGCTGTTCGGGCGATGGTCCGGCGGTGTCCGACCCGTCCGGCATACTCGACGGGTGAGCACCATTCCCGAGATCCGCAACCTGCCCGTGCCCGACGGCCTGGAGGGCGAGCGCGTCGACGCCGCCATCTCCCGTATGTTCGGCTTCTCCCGCACGAAGGCCGCCGAGCTTGCCGCGGCGGGGAAGGTCACGGTCGACGGCTCGGTGGTCGGAAAGTCCGAGCGGGTGCACGGCGGCGCCTGGCTGGAAGTGGAGATGCCGCAGGCTCCCGCTCCCGTGCAGATCGTCGCCGAGCCCGTCGAGGGCATGGAGATCGTGCACGACGACGACGACATCGTCGTGATCATCAAGCCGGTCGGTGTGGCCGCGCACCCGAGCCCCGGCTGGAGCGGTCCGACGGTGATCGGCGGCCTCGCGGCGGCCGGGTACCGGATCTCGACCTCGGGTGCCGCCGAGCGGCAGGGCATCGTGCACCGGCTGGACGTCGGCACCTCCGGGCTGATGGTCGTGGCCAAGTCGGAGCGCGCGTACACCTCACTGAAGCGGCAGTTCAAGGAACGCACGGTCGACAAGCGGTACAACGCGCTGGTCCAGGGGCACCCCGACCCGATGAGCGGCACCATCGACGCACCCATCGGCCGGCACCCGAACCACGACTACAAGTGGGCGGTGACGGCCGAGGGCAAGCCGTCCGTCACGCACTACGACCTGATCGAGGCCTTCCGGGCGGCCAGCCTGCTCGACATCAAGCTGGAGACCGGCCGCACCCATCAGATCCGTGTCCACATGGCGGCCCACCGCCACCCGTGCGTGGGGGACCTGACCTACGGCGCGGACCCGACGATCGCCAAGCGGCTCGGTCTGACCCGGCAGTGGCTGCACGCGGTGCGGCTCGGCTTCGAGCACCCCGGGGACGGGCAGTGGGCGGAGTTCGAGAGCGACTACCCCGAGGACCTGCAGAAGGCGCTCGACAAGGTGCGTGAGGAGAGCTACGCGTGAGCGGCTCGGACGGGGCGCGGAGCGGCTCCTACGTGGTGCGGGTGGCCGAGGACGCCGCGGACCGTGAGGCGTGCTTCGCGGTGCGCAAGGAGGTCTTCGTCGGCGAACAGGGCGTCCCGGAGGACATCGAGTACGACGCGTACGACGCAGACGCCCTGCATGTGCTGGCGATCCGCGAGGACGGGGTGCCGCTGGGCACCGGGCGGCTCCTGTACGGCCCGCAGGCCGCCGCGAAGACCGACGGCGACCTGACGGTCGGCTCGCTCGGCCGGCTCGCCGTGACGAAGGCGGCGCGCGGGCTCGGCGTCGGCGTGGCCCTCGTACGGGCCATCGAGGACGCGGCACGCGCGCGTGGGCTCGCCGCGGTGGACCTGCACGCGCAGACACAGGCGATGGGGTTCTACGAGCGGCTCGGGTACGTGGCGTACGGCGAGGAGTTCCTCGACGCCGGGATCGACCACCGGGCGATGCGCAAGGCTCTGTGAGACGGGGTTCGTCGCACGCGGGTTGCCGGGAGGGCATTGTCGTAGGCGCGTGGCACGCTTGAGGTCTGGCTCTTCCTTGATCGCCTAGACCGTGCCGGAGCGCTGACCGTGGATCAGTTGGCCCTGTTGTTCGTGCTGCTGCTCGGGGCCGTGGTGAGCGTCCCGGTGGGGGACCGGTTCGGGCTGCCGGCGCCCGTCCTGATGACGCTCTTCGGGATCGTGCTGGCCGTGCTGGACTTCGTGCCCAACGTGGACGTCCCGCCGGACCTGATCCTTCCCCTGCTGCTGCCTCCGCTGCTGTACGCCTCGGTGCGACGCACCTCGTGGAGACAGTTCACCGCCAACAAACGGCCGATCTTCCTGCTCGCCGTGGCGCTGGTATTCGTCACCACGGCGGCCGTGGCCTTCGTCGCCGGCGCCATCGTGCCGGGGCTGCCGATCGCCGCCGCGGTCGCCCTGGGGGCGCTGGTGGCGCCGCCCGACCCGGTCGCCGCGACGGCCGTCGCGGGGCAACTCGGCCTGCCCCGCCGACTGGTGTCGATCCTGGAGGGCGAGGGGCTCTTCAACGACGTGACGGCCATCGTGCTCTACCACGTCGCGATCGCCGCCGCCGTGAGCGGCACCTTCTCGCCGTGGCGGGCCGGGCTCGATCTCGTGCTGTCCGCCGTGGTCGCGGTCGCCATCGGGCTGGCGCTGGGGTGGGCGGCGAACAAGCTGATGTCGCTGCTCGGCGACGCCACGCTGCAGATCGGGATGACGCTGCTGGTGCCCTTCGCGTCGTACGTCCTGGCGGAGGAGCTGCACGGGTCGGGAGTGCTCGCCGTGCTCACCACCGCGCTGTTCCTCGCGGAGTACGCCACTGATGCCGACGACGTCATGACGCGGCTCGCCGGGTACACGTTCTGGGACGTGGTGGACACGCTGGTCACCGGGGTCGCGTTCGGGCTGATCGGGCTCGAGCTGCACAACGCGATCAGGACGGCGTCGGGGCGGTGGGGCGAGATGCTGGGCTGGGCCGCCGCGATCGTCGCCGTCGTGGTGTTCGTACGGCTGGTGTATCTGATGCCGGCGACGTGGCTGACGAAACGGCTGCATGCGAAACGGGACTACGACGAGGAGATTCCGACCTCGTGGCGGGAGACCGTGATCATGTGGTGGTCGGGGATGCGGGGAGTCGCGTCCGTGGCCCTCGCGCTGGCCATTCCGCTGAAGATGGACGACGGCTCGCCGTTTCCCGACCGGGACGAGATCATCTTCATCGCGTTCGGGGTGATCATGGCCACGCTGGTGCTCCAGGGGCTCACACTGCCGTGGCTGGTGCGCAGGCTCGGGGTGCGGGCCGATGAGGATGTCGAGAAGGCGTTCGAGAAGGAGCTGGCGGTTCGGGCGGCGAAGGCGGCGAAGCGGAGGCTCAAGGAGATCGAGGAGGTGGAGGAGCTGCCGGAGGAGTTGTCCGAGCAGCTGATTCGGCGGGCCTTCGACATCGGGGCGCGGATCAGTCCGGATCTGGGGGACGAGGAGCGGAGGGAGGCGCATGAGCAGCGGGCTCGACGGGTGAAGCGGTTGCGGCGGATTCAGGGGGAGATGTTGAGCGCGGCGCGGCATGAGGTGTTGTCGGCGCGGAGTGAGCCGGGGGCGGATCCGGAGATCGTGGACCGGGTGCTGCGGCACCTGGACGTACGCAGTTTGCGTTGAGGGCGTTCTCCCGCCCGCGCATCGCCCGTTTCCAGCCCGCTGACAAGTGACCGTCGCTTGTGGGGGTGATGCGCCGTCGGCGGCTGCGGGGGAGGGAGACATAGAGACATACGGATACTCTGCGCGGCCTGCGGGCGGTGCGGGGTGGGGGGCCTCGGTGGTCAGCTTCGGCCTGGGCCCGTTCGTGGGGGGTCGGGGGTGTAGGGGGTCGTGGGGGCGGATATCGCGCCGTCGGTGTCGTCGTGGTCCGGGTGGTGGGAGCGGCCGTTGGGCCAGCTCAGGGGCAGGATCGCCTCGGCCGTGTTGACGCGGGGGAGGGCGTAGGGGTGTACGTCGGTGAGCCAGCGGATCATGCGCTCGCGCACCGTGACCCGTACCGTCCAGATGTCGTCCGCGTCCTTCGCGGTCACCAGGGCGCGCACCTGCATGGTGTTGGGGGTGGAGTCGGTGACGGCGAGGCCGTAGTCGCGGCCGTCCCAGGCCGGGCACTCGCGCAGGATGTCGCGGAGCTGCTCGCGCATCGCCTCGACGGGTGCCGAGTGATCGACGTGGAAGAAGACGATGCCGGTCATCTGGGGGGTGCCGCGGGACCAGTTCTCGAAGGGCTTGGACGTGAAGTACGAGACCGGCATCGTGATCCGGCGCTCGTCCCACGTGCGTACCGTCAGGAACGTCAGGGTGATCTCCTCGACGGTGCCCCACTCGCCGTCCACCACGACCGTGTCACCGAGGCGCACCATGTCGCCGAAGGCGATCTGCAGCCCGGCGAAGAGATTCGCCAGCGTGGACTGGGCGGCGACACCGGCGACGATGCCGAGGATGCCGGCCGAAGCCAGCAGCGAGGCACCGGCCGCACGCATCGCGGGGAAGGTGAGCAGCATCGAGGCGACGGCCACCACGGCGACGATCGCGGACACCACCCGTTGGATCAGCGTCACTTGCGTGCGCACCCGGCGGACCCGCGCCGGGTCGCGGTGGGCGTTCGCATAGCGGGTGTAGGAGGTCTCGACGATCGCCGTCGCGATGCGGATCACGAGCCACGCGGCGGACCCGATGAGGATCAGGGTCAGGGTGCGGCCGACGCCGACCCGGTGTTCCACGAGCAGCTTCGCCTGGTCGTACGAGCCGCGTAGCAGGGCGGCGAACAGCACGAGCTGGAAGGGGACCCGTGCGCGGCGCAGCAGGCCCCACAGGGAGGTCTCTTCGTGTCGGGTGTCGGCCTTGCGCAGTACGCGGTCCACGGCCCATCCGATGAGCAGCGTGAGCACGACCGAGCCACCGACGACGATCAGGGGACGCAGTACGTTCTCCATGCCTGAGACCGTAACCGGCTTGGGGCCGCCCTGAACATGTCGCCCTGGTCCACGGGCCACGATCCGGCGCTGTCAGTCCTGGCTGGCACCATGGGGCGCATGAACATCATGCTCTTTCACTCGACCTACGGGCCCCGGCCCGCGGTGCGCGCGGCGGCCGACCGGCTGCGTGCCGCGGGGCACGAGGTGTGGACGCCGGACCTCTTCGAGGGCCGCACCTTCGAGACCGTGGAGGAGGGCATGGCCTTCAACGACGGGATCGGCAAGGAGGAGCTGCTCAGACGCGCCGTCCTGGCCGCCGCTCCCTACTCCGAGCGCGGCCTGGTGTACGCGGGGTTCTCGCTCGGTGCCTCCATCGCGCAGACCCTGGCGATCGGCGACGAGAAGGCCCTTGGGCTGCTGCTCCTGCACGGCACGTCGGACATCGCCGAGAGCGCGTCGGTGGACGAGCTGCCGGTCCAGCTGCACGTCGCGGAGCCGGACCCGTTCGAGACGGACGACTGGCTGAGCGCCTGGTACCTGCAGATGCAGCGGGCGGGGGCGGACGTGGAGATCTACCGGTACGCGGGTGCCGGTCACCTTTACACCGACCCCGACCTGCCCGACTACGACGAGGAGGCCGCCGAGGCCACCTGGCGGGTGGCGCTCGGCTTCCTCGACTCGCTGTAGCGCTCCGCCGCACCGGGGCGACAGGCCTCCAACAGACGGGCCCGGGTCATCTGTTGGATGACCCGGGCCTGCCTGTTCAACCTCGGTCAACTGCGACTACCGGCGTTGTGGAACGTCGCAGACCCTAGCCCGGGAAGCACTCCTTGGGCGGGTGCACCTGCGACGGGAAGTGACCGGACCACACCCAGGCCGTCGGCTGGGAGTCGTAGATCCTGAACCAACGGTTCCCCGAGGGGGTCTTGGTGGTCGAGCACTGGATCCGCAGGGTCGTGCCCCGCGGCTCCGTGTGGTACCTCGTCGACGAGGAAGTGGGCTGGGCGTATATGGGAGAGCTTTCCGCCGTGGTCAGGTTGACGAACGCCGGTGCCGCTGCCGCCGTGGCTTCCTGCGCCTCGGCGGATGTGGCGGTGAGTCCGGCGAGGGCCAGGGCGGCGCCGAGCACTGCGGTCTTCGTCAGGACACTTTGGGGGGTGGCCATGTGACTCCAATCGTGAGCGAACTGACGGACCGTCGATATGACGATCAGATAACGCGCCCGACGCTATCAAGATCTTCCCCACGCCCGGAATTGTTTTCTATACGGGGTCGTAGGTGCGCTCGACCTTCTGGGTGCCGGTGCGCGTGCGGTACGAACGAGCCCAGGACGAGGTCGCGTTGGCGTTCGTACGGTCGGACAGGACGTAGTAGTCCATCTGCGCGCGGGCGGCGGTGATGTCCAGGACGCCGTATCCGTGGCGGTCGGTGTCGACCCAGTGGACGTGCCGGTTGGCGATCTGGATGAGCGGGGCGGCGATCGCGGAGACCGTGCCCTCGGGGACCTTCACGATGTCGTCGAGGTTGTCCGAGGTCACCGAGGTGATCACGAACTCGGTGGCGGCCGACGCGGACAGCGGGTACGTCCCGGCGTCCACCGGCACGTCGTTGGCCCAGGACATGTGGATGTCGCCGGTGAGGAACACCGTGTTGCCGATCGCGTTCGAGCGCAGATGGGCGAGGAGTTCACGGCGGTCGTCGGTGTAGCCGTCCCACTGGTCGGTGTTGACGCCGATGCCGTCCTGCGGCAGGTCCAGCAGCTTGGCGAGCGGCTTGAGCAGGTCGGCGGTGAGCGAGCCGATGACGAACGGCGCGATCATCACGGAGTTGCCGACCAGCCGCCAGGTGGTGTCGGACGCCTTCAGCCCGGCCTTCAGCCAGTCGAGTTGGGCCCGGCCCGTGATCGTACGGTCGGGGTCGTCGACCGTGCCGCTGGCCGTGGACGCCTGCTGGGAACGGAAGGACCGCAGGTCGAGCAGGGAGAGGTCGGCGAGCTTGCCGAAGCGCAGCCGGCGGTAGGTGGTGCCCTCGATCGCCGGGCGTACCGGCATCCACTCGAAGTAGGCCTGCTTCGCGGCGGCCTGACGTGCCGTCCAGGTGCCCTCGGCGCCCTCGGTGTGGTTGACCGCGCCGCCCGACCAGGCGTTGTCGGCGAACTCGTGGTCGTCCCAGATCGCCACGACCGGCGCCTTGTGGTGCAGGGCCTGAAGGTCCGGGTCGGTCTTGTACTTGCCGTGCCGGGTGCGGTAGTCGGCGAGGGTGATGATCTCGTTCGCGGGGGAGTGCGGCCGCACGACAGTGCCGCGCGCCGCGTACTCGCCGGACTTGTACTCGTAGATGTAGTCACCGAGATGCAGCCAGGCATCCAGGTCGTTCCGGGCCGCGAGATGGCGGTACGACGAGAAGTAGCCCGCCTCCCAGTTGGCGCAGGTGACGACGCCGAAGCGCAGGCCCGCCACGGCGGCGTTGGCGGCCGGGGCGGTGCGGGTGCGGGCGACGGGCGAGTCGGTGCCGCCCGCGGAGAAGCGGAACCAGTAGTCCGTGGCCGGTTCCAGGCCGCGGATGTCCGCCTTCACGGTGTGGTCGGACGCGGCCGTCGCGGTGAGGGAGCCCTTGGAGACGATCGTGGTGAACGCCTTGTCCTTGGCGACGGTCCAGCTGACTTCGGTGTCGGGGCCGACGCCGGAGCCGGGTATCGCCGCGGGGGTGGGCGTCACCCGGGTCCACAGCAGGATGCCGTCCGGGAGTGGGTCGCCGGAGGCGACGCCGTGCAGGAAGGCGGGGGCGTCCGTGGCGGCGCGGGCCGGCAGGGCGGCGGCGAGCGGGCCGGCGAGGACAGCGGTCGCCGCCGCGGCCTTGACGACCGTACGGCGGCGCGGCGAGGGAGAGTTGAGGCCCTGGAACGCCTCGGATGATCTGTATCGACTGGTCACGACCGAACAGGTTACTGATCGGTACGCGCGAAAGCGGGCGAACCTCGAAAGTTCGCCCGCTCTTCACGCGGAGGCCGTCGGCGTCAGCCCTTGAGGGCCGCGTCCACCACCTTGTCGAAGTCGGCCACCGTCAGGAGCGGGGTGCCGCCGTTGAGCTGCTTGCCGTCCATGACGAAGCCCGGGGTGCCGGTCACGCCCTCCTTGTTGTCGTCGAAGGTCTTCGACATGGCCATCGCCCAGGCGTCGTAGGTGCCCTTCTTCACCGCGTTCTGGAACGCGGTGTTGCCCTTCAGCGCGGGAACGGTGTCGGCGACCTTGAGGAGGTAGGCGTCGTCCTTGAACTTGTCGGTCGTCTCGTCCGGGTGCCACTTCGTCGAGTACAGCGCGGTCTTGTACTCGAGGAACGCCTCGGAGCTGACGTTCAGCGCGGCGCCCAGGGCGCTCAGCGCGTTCTTGGAGCCCTGGCCGTTGTCCTTGTCGTCGATGAACGTGGCGCCGATGTACTGGAACTTGAACTTGCCGTCGTCGATGTCCTTCTTCACGGTCGAGCCGACGGTCTGCTCGAACTGGGCGCAGACCGGGCAGCGCGGGTCCTCGTAGACCTTGAGGGTCTTCTTGGCGGTGCTCTTGCCGATGACGACGGTGGTGCCCTTGGTGCCGGTGGTGTTGGCCGGGGCGACGACCTTGGCGTCCTTCAGGCCCGCCCAGTAGCTCGGCTTGTTGTTCTGCACGACCGCGTAGCCGACGCCGCCGGCTATCGCGAGGACGGCGACGATGGAGCCGGCCACGATGGCCTGGCGCTTGACCTTGTCGCGTTTGGCCTGGCGCTCGCGCTCGAGGCGCAGCTTCTCCCGGGCCGCCGTCTTCGACGCCTGGCTGTTTCGCTTGCTCATGTTGGTGATCTCCAAGGGGGACGCGCACACGTCGTACGCGGAATACGTATGGGGGACCGCTGGTGCTCAAGGGCTGTCGCGCAGAAGCGAGGGCTCAGGCGAAAGCGGCCGAGAGCGGCGGTCCACGCCGTCCCAGGGAGTGCACGAACAGGCGGGTGCGGGCGCCCGCGCTCCGGCGCGCGGGGCGCGGCAGCCGGCGTACCGGGGCGAGCCGTACGGTCACCGCGGCGACCGCGATCAGCAGGGGCCGGAAGGTGGCCGCGGCCACCGCGCGCAGCAGCTGGTCCAGGGCGCGGTCGCCGCGGCGCAGCCAGGCGGCCGCGAGCAGCCCGACGCTGACATGGGCGGCGAGCAGCAGCCAGGCGGCGGCCGGGTCGGTCTGCGCGAGCAGGGCGGCGGCACGGTCGCCGCTGCTGCCGGTCACATGGGCCAGCGGGGTGCCCACGCTGCCGCCGCCGCACAGCACGTCGAAGCCGACCGAGCGCAGCGGGCCCGCGACGGGGCCGCCCGCCCTGCCGTAACAGACGTGCTGGCCCGTGGTGAACACGGTGTCGGCGGTCAGCTCCAGCGGGATGAGCAGGGCGGCGATCCGGCCGAAGCCGCGCTCGCGGCCCGCCAGCGCGTACGCGATGACGAAGACGGCCGCGGAGATCGCCGCCATGGTGCCCAGCGGCAGCGGGACCCGGGACAGCAGTACGTGCGACGCGGCGGAGAGCGTCACGACGACAGCCGTGAACAGTGCCGCGCGCACGGCTCTGAGCTGGGTCCCGGATATGTCCATAGCGGAGCCGAGTGTCCCACGTGCTCCCGTAAGGGCCCCCTAAAGGGTTCCTATGTGTTACGGGAGCGTTGTGGGTCCGTCGTCCGGGGTGCCTACAGGCCCGGGATCCGGCCGTTGCGGAACAGGTCGACGAAGATCTGGTGGTCGGCACGCGCGCGTGCGCCGTAGCTGTGCGCGAAGTCCACCAGGAGGCCCGAGAAGCCGTCCTCGTCGGCGGCGATCGCCGCGTCGATGGCCCGCTCGGTGGAGAACGGGACCAGCTCCGAGTGGCCGCTCTCGTCGTCGGCCGCGGCGTGCATGGTGGCGGTGGCCCGGCCGAGGTCGGCGACGACCGAGGCGATCTCCTCCGGGTCGTCGATGTCGCCCCAGTCCAGGTCCACCGCGTACGGCGAGACCTCGGCGACCAGCTGGCCGGCGCCGTCCAGCTCGGTCCAGCCCAGCCACGGGTCGGCGTGCGCCTGCAGGGCGCGCTGGGAGATCACCGTGCGGTGGCCCTCGTGCTGGAAGTACTCGCGGATCGAGGAGTCCGTGATGTGCCGGGAGACGGCCGGGGTCTGGGCCTGCTTGATGTAGATCACGACATCGTTCTCCAGGGCGTCGCTGTTGCCCTCCAGAAGGATGTTGTACGAAGGCAGCCCGGCGGAGCCGATGCCGATGCCGCGGCGGCCGACGACGTCCTTCACCCGGTAGGAGTCAGGGCGGGTCAGGGAGGACTCGGGGAGCGTCTCCAGGTACCCGTCGAAGGCCGCGAGCACCTTGTAGCGGGTGGCCGCGTCGAGCTCGATGGAGCCGCCGCCGGGCGCGAAGCGGCGCTCGAAGTCGCGGATCTCGGTCATCGAGTCGAGCAGCCCGAAGCGGGTCAGCGAGCGGGCGTCACGCAGCGCGTCCAGGAGCGGGCCCTCGGCCGTGTCCAGGGTGAAGGGCGGCACCTCGTCGCTCTTGGCGCCGGTGGCCAGGGCGTGGATGCGCTCGCGGTAGGCGGCCGCGTACACCTTGACCAGCTCGGTGATCTGGTCGTCACTGAGCGCCTTCGCGTACCCGATGAGGGCCACGGAGGCGGCGAATCGCTTGAGGTCCCAGGTGAAGGGGCCGACGTACGCCTCGTCGAAGTCGTTCACGTTGAAGATCAGGCGGCCGTTGGCGTCCATGTACGTGCCGAAGTTCTCGGCGTGCAGGTCGCCGTGGATCCACACGCGGGAGGTGCGCTCGTCCAGGTACGGTCCGCCGCGCCTCGGCCCGAACCCGATCTCCGCGGTGAGGTCGTGGTAGAAGAGGCCCGCCGTGCCCCGGTAGAACGCGAAGGCGGAGGCCGCCATCTTGCGGAACTTGACGCGGAACGCGGCCGGGTCGGCGGCCAGGAGCTCGCCGAAGGCGGTGTCGAAGACGGCGAGGATCTGCTCGCCGCGTTGCTCGGCGCTGAGCTGCGGGACCGACATCGCTGGGTGCCTCCTGGTGCAGGTGGTGCTTGACATGGGGGAAGGACGTGTCCGTCCGCCGGGACGGTTGCTTCCGTCCTCTCCCAACGGACGAAGGTACGCGGGAGTGCCCGCGCACCGGGGACGAACGGTACGCGCGCGTGCCCCGCGCCCCGGATGAAGGTACGGGTGATCGGCCCGCCCGTCACCCGACCACCGCCCCTCATTGAGGCGCTTCGCGCCCAGTGTTCGTCTCCAGTGTCAGTGGCGCGTCATAGACTTCGACGCTGTCCCCCCAGACTGTCCGCAGCCTGTCGACGATTGTTCTTCTTGGAGGCCGAAGCCGTGTCAAAGCCGCCGTTCACGCACCTGCACGTCCATACCCAGTACTCGCTGCTGGACGGTGCCGCGCGGCTCAAGGACATGTTCAACGCCTGCAATGAGATGGGCATGACGCACATCGCCATGAGTGACCATGGCAACCTTCACGGGGCCTACGACTTCTTCCATACGGCGAAGAAGGCGGGCGTCACACCGATCATCGGCATCGAGGCGTACGTCGCCCCCGAGTCCCGGCGCAACAAGCGCAAGATCCAGTGGGGCCAGCCGCACCAGAAGCGCGACGACGTGTCCGGTTCGGGTGGTTACACGCACAAGACGATCTGGGCGGCGAACCGGACCGGCCTGCACAACCTCTTCAAGCTCTCCTCGGACGCGTACGCCGAGGGCTGGCTCCAGAAGTGGCCCCGGATGGACAAGGAGACCATCTCCCAGTGGTCCGAGGGGCTCATCGCCTCCACCGGCTGCCCCTCGGGCGAGCTGCAGACCCGGCTGCGCCTCGGCCAGGAGGAAGAGGCCTTGAAGGCGGCCGCCGAGTACCAGGACATCTTCGGCAAGGACCGCTACTTCCTGGAGCTGATGGACCACGGCATCGAGATCGAGCGCCGGGTCCGTGACGGACTCCTGGAGATCGGCAAGAAGCTCGGCATCCCGCCCCTGGTGACGAACGACTCGCACTACACGTACGCGCACGAGGCGACCGCCCACGACGCCCTGCTGTGCATCCAGACCGGCAAGAACCTCTCCGACCCGGACCGCTTCCGCTTCGACGGCACCGGCTACTACCTGAAGTCGACGGACGAGATGTACGCCGTGGACTCCTCGGACGCCTGGCAGGAGGGGTGCCGCAACACCCTCCTGGTCGCTGAGCAGATCGACACGACCGGCATGTTCGAGGCGAAGAACCTCATGCCGAAATTCGACATCCCCGAGGGGTTCACCGAGGTCACCTGGTTCAAGGAGGAGGTGCGCCTCGGCATGGAGCGCCGCTTCCCGGGCGGCGTCCCCGAGGACCGCCAGAAGCAGGTCGAGTACGAGATGGACGTCATCATCCAGATGGGGTTCCCGGGGTACTTCCTCGTCGTCGCCGACTTCATCATGTGGGCCAAGAAGCAGGGCATCGCCGTGGGCCCGGGCCGTGGCTCGGCGGCCGGTTCGATCGTCGCGTACGCCATGGGCATCACCGACCTCGACCCGATCCCGCACGGTCTGATCTTCGAGCGGTTCCTGAACCCCGAGCGCGTCTCCATGCCCGACGTCGACATCGACTTCGACGAGCGCAGGCGCGTCGAAGTGATCAGGTACGTGACCGAGAAGTACGGCGCCGACAAGGTCGCCATGATCGGCACCTACGGCAAGATCAAGGCGAAGAACGCCATCAAGGACTCCGCGCGCGTCCTGGGCTACCCGTACGCCATGGGCGACCGCCTCACCAAGGCGATGCCCGCCGACGTCCTCGGCAAGGGCATCGACCTCAGCGGCATCACCGACTCCTCGCACCCGCGCTACAGCGAGGCCGGCGAGATCCGCGCGATGTACGAGAACGAGCCGGACGTGAAGAAGGTCATCGACACCGCCAAGGGCGTCGAGGGCCTGGTCCGGCAGATGGGCGTGCACGCCGCCGGCGTCATCATGTCCAGCGAGCCCATCGTCGACCACGCCCCGGTCTGGGTGCGGCACACCGACGGCGTGACCATCACGCAGTGGGACTACCCGCAGTGCGAGTCGCTCGGCCTGCTGAAGATGGACTTCCTCGGCCTGCGCAACCTGACGATCATGGACGACGCCGTCAAGATGGTGAAGTCCAACAAGGGCGTCGACCTCGACCTGCTGGCCCTCCCGCTCGACGATCCGAAGACCTTCGAACTGCTCCAGCGCGGCGAGACCCTCGGCGTCTTCCAGTTCGACGGCGGCCCCATGCGCTCGCTGCTGCGCCTGATGAAGCCCGACAACTTCGAAGACATCTCCGCCGTCTCGGCGCTCTACCGTCCCGGCCCGATGGGCATGGACTCGCACACGAACTACGCGCTCCGCAAGAACAAGCTGCAGGAGATCACGCCGATCCACAAGGAGCTCGAAGAGCCCCTCGAAGAGGTCCTGGCGGTCACCTACGGCCTGATCGTGTACCAGGAGCAGGTGCAGAAGGCCGCCCAGATCATCGCCGGGTACTCGCTCGGCGAGGCCGACATCCTCCGCCGGGTCATGGGTAAGAAGAAGCCCGACGAGCTGGCGAAGAACTTCACCATCTTCCAGGCCGGCGCCAAGAAGAACGGCTACAGCGACGAGGCGATCCAGGGCCTGTGGGACGTGCTGGTGCCCTTCGCCGGCTACGCCTTCAACAAGGCGCACTCGGCCGCGTACGGACTGGTCTCGTACTGGACCGCCTACCTGAAGGCGAACTACCCGGCCGAGTACATGGCGGGTCTGCTCACCTCGGTCAAGGACGACAAGGACAAGTCCGCGATCTATCTGAACGAGTGCCGGCGCATGGGCATCAAGGTGCTGCCGCCCAACGTCAACGAGTCGGAGCAGAACTTCGCCGCGCAGGGCGACGACGTGATCCTCTTCGGCCTCTCCGCCGTCCGCAACGTCGGCACGAACGTCGTCGAGTCGATCATCAAGAGCCGCAAGGCCAAGGGGAAGTACGCCTCCTTCCCGGACTACCTCGACAAGGTCGAGGCCGTCGCCTGCAACAAGCGCACCACGGAGTCGCTGATCAAGGCGGGCGCGTTCGACACCATGGGGCACACCCGCAAGGGCCTCACCGCGCAGTTCGAGCCGATGATCGACAACGTGGTGCAGGTCAAGCGCAAGGAGGCCGAGGGCCAGTTCGACCTCTTCGGGGGCATGGGTGACGAGGACACCAGCGAGCCCGGCTTCGGACTCGACGTGGAGTTCACCACCGACGAATGGGACAAGGCCTATCTGCTCGCCCAGGAGCGGGAGATGCTCGGTCTGTACGTCTCCGACCACCCGCTCTTCGGCCTGGAGCACGTGCTGTCCGACAAGGCCGACGCGGGCATCTCCCAGCTCACCGGAGGCGAGCACGCGGACGGCGCGGTCGTCACCATCGGCGGCATCATCTCGGGCCTCCAGCGCAAGATGACCAAGCAGGGCAACGCCTGGGCGATCGCCACGGTGGAGGACCTGGCCGGTTCCATCGAGTGCATGTTCTTCCCGGCGACGTACCAGCTGGTGTCGACCCAACTCGTCGAGGACGCGGTCGTCTTCGTCAAGGGCCGCCTCGACAAGCGCGAGGACGTGCCGCGGCTGGTCGCGATGGAGCTTCAGGTCCCCGACCTGTCGAACGCGGGCACCAACGCACCCGTGATCCTCACGATCCCGGCGCTGAAGGTCACCCCGCCGATGGTGAGCCGCCTCGGCGAGATCCTCAGCCACCACAAGGGCGAGAGCGAGGTGCGCATCAGGCTCCAGGGCCCGCGCAAGACCACCGTGCTGCGGCTCGACCGGCACCGGGTGAAGCCGGATCCGGCGCTGTTCGGTGACTTGAAGGTGCTGCTGGGCCCGTCCTGCCTCGCGGGCTGACGGGATCAGCCGACAGGATCAGATGATGTACGCGAGGGGCGTATCCGTTGCCGGATGCGCCCCTCGGTGTGTGCCTGGGCTTCAACAGCCCTTACGCGTGGCCTCAGTTGTGGCCGAAGCGCTTCTGGTGCTTGCGGGCGACGTCCGCGGGGCTGCCCTGCGCCTGCGACATCGGCGTGTGAGCCTCCGTCGAGGACCGCTGCGCCTGCTCCTGCGCACGCTCGGCCTGCGAGGAGCGGTCCTGCTGGCCGCCCTGCTTGCGGTTCTTGTTCTTGGCCATGGTGATTGCCTCCTGTGGGGCCCTAGGGGTCAGGGCCGGATCCAGATTCACATTCACATAGCCTGACAAGCAGTGCATTTCGGAGAATTACCGTGCGTAATAAGCCCTGTCGGAGCGTTATCCCCCGATTCGCCACGCCGAAGATCGAGTTCGGGCCGTTAACCTCCGCGCCGTCGGGCAGACTCGAAGGAAGCCCGAAGCAAACCTCCCGGAACCGGAAAGAGGGTGGACCGCGTGGACCGCTGCATCGTCCTGGTGGACGCCGGGTATCTGCTCGGGGCTGCTGCCAGTCTCCTCGCCGGGGAGCCTTCGCGATCCCGGATCACCGTCGATCACGCTGCCCTCATCCAGGGCCTGCGCGAGCGCGCCGAGTCCGACACGGAGCGGCCCCTGCTGCGCATCTACTGGTTCGACGGCGCACCCGACCGCGTACCGCAACCGGAGCACCGCCGGCTGCGCGTGATGCCACGGGTCACGGTGCGCCTCGGCGCGCTGACCCGCAGCGACGGGCGGTGGGCGCAGAAGGGCGTCGACGCCGCCATGCATGCCGAGCTGACCGAGCTGGCCCGCAACCGCGCCTGCTCCGACGTGGTCCTGGTGACCGGCGACGGGGACCTGCTGCCGGGCATGATGGCCGCCAAGGAGCACGGCGTCGCCGTACACCTGTGGGCCGTGCAGGCCGCGGACGGCGACTACAACCAGTCCGAGGACCTGGTCGCCGAGGCCGACGAGCGCCGGGTGCTGGACCGGGCGTGGATCACCAAGGCCGTACGGGCCAAGGACCTCGGCGGGATCTGCGCGCCGCAGCCCGTGCCGCGCCCCGAGATCGCCGCGATCCTCTCCGCGCCGCTGCCCGACGCGTCACTCGCCGGTGCGGCCGAGCGGCCCTCCGAGACCGCGGAGCACAGCCCCGCCGCCGAGTCGCAGAACGGGTCCGAGGAGCGGGTTCCCGCCCCCAAGGGCGTGCCCACGCCGAAGGACCTCGCCGCACTGCGCGCACCGGGCGTCCAGGCCCCCCAGCACCCCGCGAGCGCGACGCTGCGGTGGTCCTCCGACAAGGGGTGGATCGAGCGCCCCGGGGGCGCCACGGAGTCCACGGAGGCCGCCGCGCTGCCCACGCTCGCCCAGCTCACCTCCGCCGAGCAGCGCTGGGCCGACCGCGAGGAGGACATCACCACGGTCGGCGGCGATCCGTACGAGGTGGGGCAGGTCTTCGCGCGCCGCTGGATGGAGCGGCTCACCGACCCGAGCCATCTGCAGAAGCTGTCCACGATGTACCCGCGGGTACCGCACCGCGTGGACGGCGAGCTGCTGCGTTACGCGGCGCGCTTCGGACTGCTCGCCCACAAGGACGACCAGATCGATGAGCACGACCGGTACGCGATCAGGGCCGGGTTCTGGCGGGAGATCGATGTGCGTACGGCGGCGGAGCATGCCCCTGCCGGGGAGTGAGCTCGGGGAGCGGTCGGCCCCCGGGTGCCCTGCTCGGGTGCGGGTGGGTGGGGGCGCTTCTCCGGCGCGCCGGACCATTGAGACCCGGTCCAGGACGGCTCGTGGACCGGCTGAGGCGAGGGCCCCGGGCGCATAACGGGGCATCGGACCCCGTAGGCTCGTCCCTCGTGAGTACGCGCACGGCACAGGCAGTCCGGAACGGGCACAGGGGCGATGTCGTGTGCTCGGTGCGCGCGCTGACCAAGACCTACCCGGCCGTCCGCGGACGCCGTGGCAGCCCCGGTACGCCCGAGGTGCGCGCCACCGACGGGGTACGGCTGGACATCAGGCGCGGCGAGATCTTCGGCCTGCTCGGGCCGAACGGCGCCGGGAAGTCCACCCTCGTACGCCAGCTGACCGGGCTCATGCGCCCCGACAGCGGCAGCGTCGAGATCCTCGGGCACGACATCGTGCGTCACCCCGAGCGGGCGGCGCGCATCCTCGCCTACCTCGGGCAGGAGTCCACCGCCCTCGACGAGCTGACCGTGTCGCTGGCCGCGGAGACGACCGGGCGGCTGCGCGGGCTCGAACTGCGCGAGGCGCGGGCGGAGCGGGATGCCGTGCTCGACGAGCTGGGCCTCACCCCGATCGCCTCCCGCCCTCTGAAGAAGCTGTCCGGCGGACAGCGGCGGCTGGCCTGCTTCGCCGCCGCGCTGGTCGGGCAGCGGCCGCTGCTCGTCCTCGACGAGCCGACCACCGGCATGGACCCCGTGGCCCGGCGGGCCGTGTGGTCCGCCGTCGACCGGCGCCGGGCCGAGCACGGCGCCACCGTGCTGCTGGTCACCCACAACGTCATCGAGGCCGAGACCGTCCTCGACCGGGTCGCCGTCCTCGACCGGGGCCGCGTCATCGCCTGCGACACGCCGGCCGGGCTGAAGGAGCGGGTCGCGGGCGAGGTGCGGGTCGAACTCGTCTGGCGCGAGAGCGCCCCGCTGGACGTGCCCGAGGTCGCCGCGCTGCGCGCCCGGGCGGTCGAGTCGGGCCGCCGCTGGACCCTGCGGCTCGCCCCGGAGGAGGCCCGCGCGGCCGTCGCCACGGTCACCGGAGGCGCCGCGTTCGCCGCGCTCGACGACTTCACACTGGCCACGCCGAGCCTGGAGGACGTGTACCTCGCGCTCGGCGGCAATGCGCAGGGGTTGGTGAAGGCGTGAGCGCGCGGGGTCTGGAATCCGTAGGGGAGTCTGTACGGACAGGGGAGTCTGTACGGACGGGGAGGGGCGTCGTGGGTGTGGCAAGCGGCGTGGGAATCGACGTGGCAATGGGCGTCGGAAACAGGGACAGGACGGCTGCCGGAGTGAAGAGGAGCAGCTCGACGTGAGTGTCGTACCCGCTGAGGTGCTGCAGGGCAGTGCGCTGTCCGTGGCCGAGGACGCCGTTGACGCCGTCGAACTCGGGCCGCGGGCGCGGCTGTGGCCCTCCCTCGCCGCCATGTACCGGGCCCAGCTCTCCCGCGCGCGCGTGGCGCGGATTCCGCTGCTGTTCGTGGCCACGGTCCAGTCCGTCGGCATCATGGTCATGATGCGTGGCGTGGTGGACGGCGGGGGCGAGGCCCGGTCCATCGTGGCCGGGGCGTCGGTCCTGGTCGTCGCCTTCGTCGGGCTCAACCTGCTGGCGCAGTACTTCGGACAGTTGCGGGCCGGCGGCGGGCTCGACCACTACGCGACCCTGCCGGTGCCGCCGGCCGCGGTCGTGCTCGGTGCCGCGGGCGCGTACGCCTCCTTCACCGTGCCCGGGACCGTGGTCACCGCCGTCGTCGGCTGTGTCCTCTTCGGGCTGCCGATGGCGCATCTGTGGGTGCTCGTCGCGGTGATCCCGCTCGCGGGCGCCGCGCTCGCCGGGCTCGGGGCGGCGCTCGGACTGCTTGCGCCTCGGCCCGAACTCGCCACGCTGCTCGGGCAGTTGGGGATGTCGGCGGCGCTATTGCTCGGGGTGCTGCCGGCGGACCGGCTGCCTACGGTGGTGCAGTACGCCCGGGATCTGCTGCCCTCCACCTACGGCGTCGAGGCCTTCGCGCGGAGCTTCGGGGCGCACCCCGACTGGGCCTTCGTCGTCGGTGACCTCGCCGTCTGCGCGGGCGTGGGGGTGGCCTCGCTGGCGGTGGCGACCTGGGCGTACCGCCGGGCGGCCGTCCGGTGACGCGGCTGACAGCCGGGCCTGGCACGATGTGAGTGTGACCGCACCGCTGACTCCGCCTCCGCCGCCGCATCAACCGCCCTCCGACGACGCCCACGCCTGGCAGGCTCCGCCCGCCGGGGGCGTCTCGGGGACCGTCGGGTACGAACCGGACGGGCCCGGGATGAAGACCGAAGTGCTGGAGGCCGCCGTCGTCACGGTGGCGGTGGCGCTCGCGGGTGTGCTGCTCGGTGTGCTGTGGTGGTGGCTGGCGCCGCATGTGCCGCTGATCGCGGACGACAGCGCGGTGTATCTGAAGGACACCGAGGGTGAGCAGGCCGTCGGGGTCGACGGGACATTTACGCTGCTCGCGCTGGCGTTCGGTGCGGTCAGTGCGGTGGTGGTGTTTCTGGTGCGACGGCGTGGGGGTGTGCCGCTCGTCGTCGCGCTGGCGGTGGGGGGTCTGCTCGGGTCGCTGCTCGCCTGGCGGATCGGGATCTGGCTCGGGCCGACGCAGAACGTGGTCGCCCATGCCAAGGCTGTGGGCAAGGGGGTGACGTTCTCCGCGCCGTTGAAGCTCGGGGCGAAGGGGGCGTTGCTGGCGTGGTCCCTGGCGGGGCTGGTGGTTCATCTCGGCCTGACCGCGTTGTTCGGTCCCCGGGACCCGGATCCCTACGCGAGCCCGTACGGGGCTCCGACCCCGCCGCAGCCTCCGACGGTCTGAACCGGGGGGCACGAGCGGCTTTTCCTCGCCCCCGCCGCCCCTACCCGTCCCATCCCAGGGGCTCTGCCCCTCACCCCTGCTGGGGGCTGCGCCCCCAGACCCCCCTGTCGGCCTGAACGGCCTCGTCCTCAAACGCCGGACGGGCTGAGAGAAGTGGCCCGGCCGGGGTGGGTGGGGCATCGGGCTCCCCGGCCTCGTCCTCAGACGGCGGACGGGCCGGAGATGCGGGGCGGAGCCCCGCCCCAGGGGCGCGGGGAACTGCGCGCTCAGCCCCCGCCGGCCGTCAGTCGACGGACATACCCCAGGGGGCCGGGCGCATAGGTCATGGAGGTCGGTGGCCGTGGTTCGAGCGGCCCTTCTTCGTGCGCCACTTGCGTTTGCGGGTTCGTTTCGACATGCCTCTCGTGCTTAACGCAGGACGACGCATCCGTCGAGGGGTCACGCACGGGCGACCGGCGCGGACACCGCTTCCGTGAGGTGCGCCAGGTCGTCGGGGGCGAGCTCCACCTCGAGCCCCCGGCGGCCGGCCGAGACGCAGATCGTGGCGTGGTGGTGGGCCGAGGCGTCCAGGACCGTACGGAGTCTCTTGCGCTGGCCCAGGGGGGAGATGCCGCCGCGGACATAGCCCGTGGTGCGCTCCGCGGCCGCCGGGTCGGCCATGGCGGCGCGCTTGCCGCCCACCGCCGTGGCCAGCGCCTTCAGGTCCAGGGAGCCCGCGACGGGGACCACGGCGACCACGAGGGAGCCGTCCACGTCCGCGACCAGGGTCTTGAAGACGCGGTCGGGGGAGACGCCCATCGCCTCGGCGGCCTCCTCGCCGTAGGAGGGGTGCGCGGGGTCGTGCTCGTAGGCGTGGACCGTGTACGCGACGCCCGCCGCCGTCAGGGCCACCGTCGCGGGCGTTCCCCCGGACTGCTGCTGCTTCTTCGACTTCTTCGCCAAGGTGTCGAGGCCTTCAGTTGAGACTTGTCGGGTTGCGCGTCAGTTCCGCCGCCGGCAACGACGGCAGATTACGGATGATGGCGGTCTCGGCGCGCAGGAGTTTCAGCTCTTCGTGGAGGCGGGTGGCCGTGTCGGGGGCCTGGAGCAGCTTCTGCTTGGCCGGGATGTCGAGCATCACGGCGGCCGCCACCAGGTAGGAGACCACCGCCGGGTCGTCCGGCAGGTCCGCGCCGGTGGACAGGGAGCGCTCGCGGGCGCCCGCCAGCCGCTTCTGGTACTGCCGGAAGGCCCGCAGGACGCCCTCGGCGAGCGCGCCCGCCTCCTCGCCGGGTTCCTCCGGAAGTTCCTCCAGTTCGGCCGTCAGGAACGGGCCGGAGGCGTCCACCGACAGGAGCCGTACTCGTGTGGTGCCGGTGGCCAGTACCTCGAAACTGCCGTCGGCGCGCTCCCGGATGGTGGCCGCGTCCGCGACGCAGCCCATCTCGTGGAAGGCCTTGAGCGGGTCGTCGCCGAACCCGGCCGTGGGACCGCGTTGCGGCAGCGCCGTCTGGTCCGGCATGCCGGGTGCGGTGTGCGCGACCTCGTGGCCGTCGCGGATGGCGACGACGGCGAACCGGCGCGGTTCGTCCTCGGGCGTCTTCAGCAGTTCGCCCATCATGGCGCGATAGCGCTCCTCGAAAATGTTCAGGGGAAGCACGAGCCCCGGGAACAGTACGGAGTTCAGGGGGAAGAGCGGGAGCCGAACGGTGGTCACGACGCGAAAGCCTAATGGTCGCCGGAGGGAGCACGTCCGCCGTGCTCACTCCGTGGATGGAGGGGGATGGTCGAGGCGACCTCCAGGCGGACTCCGTCGCGCAGTTCCAGGAACTGGCCCAGCGGGTCGTCGGAGACCCGGTCCCAGGGGAACGAGGTCGCGTACGGGCCGATCAGACGGAGCTGGTCCAGGGCGTCCTGCCAGCGCTCCAGCCTGATCAGGACGTAGGTGAGGAGGTTGCGCACCTCCGCGGGCCACGGGTCGGCGGGCGCGTATGACGCCGAGACCGCGATCGCGAGGTCGGCGGCCTCGTCGAGCCGCTCACGCGGGATCACGGCCCGGCCGCCCTCGGTCAGATAGGCGAAGGCCGCGCGCACCGGAAGCGCCTGTACGAGTGAGCCGGGCAGCGCGTCCTGCGCGGCCCGCTCGGCGAAGTCGAAGCACTCGCGGTGCGAGCCGTACCAGGCGGCCGACAGGTACTTCAGGGCGGCCACATGGCAGCCGTAGTGGTGCGGGGAGCGGCGTACGGCCTCGGTCCACAGCTTCTCGAACTCGGTGTGCCCGGCGTTGGTGCCACGGGCGTGGTCGAGCGCGATCCGCCAGGGCACCGGGTCGCGCGGGTCGCCCTCGGCGGCGGCGGCGATCAGCGGGCCGACCTCACGCAGCAGCTCGGCGCGGGCGGGCGAATCCCACCAGCGGCGCACCGCGAGCTCGGCCTTGACCAGGAGCGCGTCCGGGTCGTGCGGGGACTCGCTCTGCCAGGACTGGAGCCATTCGTCGCGGGTGCGGGCGAAGGCGGCGAGGCGCCTGGCGTACCGGTCGCGGTTCTCCCACTCGGCGGCCTCGCGGGTGGCGGCGAGCAGTTTGGCCGCGATGTCGTACTCACCGCGGGCCGCCGCGACGAGGGCCGGGGCGAGCCGTTCGTCCGGGGCGTCCAGCAGTACCTCGTCGTCGGCGGGCAGTCCGGCGGCGAGGCGCGAAGTGTTCTTGACCATCCGGGCCGTACGGATGAACGCGCGCAGCAGTGCCATGGTGTCGACCATTGAAAGCCGCAGGTCGGAGCTGTACCAGAGGGTGCGCGGTGACACTTTCGTAACCCTCGTTTGGTTGTATGTCAGATGGTCAAGGGTGAGTAAAAAGTGACTGTTGTTCTACTATTGAACACCTGTCAACAGGATGGCCGGATGCTGCCCCATCAGTCCCCCCACCAGGCCCCTCAGCTGCGGCGCAGCAGCCGCGTCGCCCCCGCCGCCACCGTCGTCGCCAGGATCCAGCCCAGGAGGATCACCACCGCGGCCAGCCACTGCCAGGCGCCACGCAGCTGCCAGACGTCCACCTGGCCGAGGTCGATCACCGGCAGCAGCAGGTCGAGGGCGAACAGCGCGGCGTTCCACGGCGGATGCCCGCCATTGACCGGGGTGTGGGTCGCGTGCGAGAAGGCGATCGAGGACATCGCCCACAGCACCGCCATCCACAGGGCGGCCCGGCCGGGCCGGTACCCGTAGGCGACCGTCCAGTCCTGCGCGTACCCCCACAGCTTGGCCGCGAGCGGCAGGGTCTCGCGGCGGCGGCGCTGCTTGGCGAGCAGCACCTCGCGCGCGTCCTCGTCCTCGCCGGAGTCGCGCAGCACGGTGGCCAGCCGCTCGTACGGCTCCGGGCTGTACTCCGCGGTCGCCGCCGCCACCCACTCCAGGCGCCGGGTCAGCGGGAAGCCGCCCTGCGGTACGAGGTTCTCGTAGCTGAAGCCGCCCATGTGGAGGTTGCCCGGGCCCGGCCAGCTGTCCGCCCGGTCGACGAGATTGACGATCCGCGCGCCCGACAGGACCACCTTGCCCCGCTCGGGATGCTCCCCGAGGAAGCGCAGCTCGGGCGTCTGCACCCGCAGCAGGGACAGCTCCTGGTCGTCGTCGAAGCTGAAACGGGCCCGCTCGAAGTCGAGGGCGTCCCCGAACCGTCCGTCGTCGAGGCGGATCCCGCCCTGGCACTCGAAGCGCTGCACCAGCGTCCCGCGCGCCGGGGTGGTGCCGCTGGTCAGCAGGGGATTGCCGAGGCCCGCCGGGGTCATGTAGAGCGTGCGGTTGACGGTCAGCTGGGGAGCGTTCAGGGCGAGCCGGGAGTACGGGTTGTTCAACTTGCTGCCGCGCAGGCTGAGCGAGACACCGACGGTGGCGCCGCGCAGGCTCAGCTCGCCGTGCGACTCCAGCATCTCGGCCTGCAGGTCCTGCCCCACGGTCATGCCGTCGCCGGTGAGCGAGCGGCCGCGCCGGTCCCGGTAGACCACGGCCTGGTTGAGCAGCAGATCCGTACCGATGTGCGCGTCGGTCAGCCGCACCCCGTTGTGGAAGCGGCAGCGGGGCAGATGCAGATCGCCCTCGGTGTGCACCCGGGCCGCCTCCAGGCGCGGCACCGAGCAGTTGACCAGACGTACGGTCGTGAAGTGCGCCTCCGGCAGCAGGATCTCCTTCTCGAACCGGCAGCCCTTCAGCTCGACGTACGGCACCACCGTGCCGCCCGCGAGGTCGAGGACGTCCGTGATCTGCACGCCGGTCAGCTTCAGGGAGGCGACCCGGCCCTGGAGGGCGGGCGGCCCGTCGAGCAGCAGCCATGCCACGATCCGGGCCCGGACACTGCGCTCGGGCCCCCAGGGATGGCCGCCGTGCGGATCGTCCACGGTGATGTCCCCGCTGCGCAGGTCGTACACGCTGCCGTTGCGGAAGGCCTGCCACATCCCGGCCTCGGCGGCGGTCAACTCGTCCGGCAGGTCCCCACCGCGGACGCCGGCACCCTCGGTCACGTCACGTCCCTCCCTCCCCAGCTACTCGCGGGTTTCGTACAGCCGTTCATGCCCGCTGTGTGACGGGCCGAACGCTATTGGTGACGGAGATCTCCAGGGGAAGCCTGGGACGGCTTGTATCAGCCATTGATACGGGCGTCCGGCGCCTCATCGCCGTCTGAGAGAATTGGGACCGTGCTGCAATCTCTTCGTATGGCCCGAATCGATCTGCGCGGCGACGCCCTCCCCGAGGGCTCCGCCCTGCGCGACCTGCTGCCCCGAGCCGACTTCGACGTATCGGCCGCCCTGGAGAAGGTGCGTCCGATCTGCGAGGCCGTGCATCATCGTGGCGACGCGGCGCTGATCGACTACGCGGAGAAATTCGACGGGGTGCGGCTCGAATCCGTACGGGTTCCGGCCCGGGCCCTCGCCGAGGCCCTGGAACAGCTCGACCCGGCCGTGCGCGCGGCTCTGGAGGAGTCCATCCGCCGCGCCCGCCTGGTCCACCGCGAGCAGCGCCGCGCCGCGCACACCACCCAGGTCGTGCCGGGCGGCTCGGTCACCGAGAAGTGGGTGCCGGTCGAACGCGTCGGCCTGTACGCGCCCGGTGGACGCTCGGTCTACCCCTCATCCGTGATCATGAACGCGGTTCCGGCGCAGGAGGCCGGAGTCGCCTCCATGGCGCTCGCCTCCCCGCCGCAAAAGGAGTTCGGGGGGCTCCCGCACCCCACGATCCTCGCCGCCTGCGCCCTCCTCGGCATCGACGAGGTGTACGCGGTCGGCGGCGCCCAGGCCGTCGCGATGTTCGCGCACGGCACCGAGTCCTGCCCGCCCGCCAACATGGTCACCGGTCCCGGCAACATCTGGGTCGCCGCCGCCAAGCGCTACTTCACGGGCAAGATCGGCATCGACACCGAGGCCGGTCCCACCGAGATCGCGATCCTCGCGGACGAGACCGCCGACCCGGTGCACGTGGCCTCCGACCTGATCAGCCAGGCCGAGCACGACCCGCTCGCCGCCGCCGTCCTCGTCACGGACTCCGTCGAGCTGGCGGAAGCGGTCGAGAAGGAGCTGGAGCCGCAGGTCGCGGCCACCAAGCACATCGAGGACCGGATCGTCCCCGCGCTCAGCGGCAGGCAGTCCGCGATCGTCCTCGTCGACGGCGTGGACGAGGGCCTGCGGGTCGTCGACGCGTACGGCGCCGAGCACCTGGAGATCCAGACGGCGGACGCTGCCGCCGTCGCCGACCGGGTGAAGAACGCGGGCGCGATCTTCGTCGGCGCCTGGGCGCCGGTGTCGCTGGGCGACTACTGCGCGGGATCCAACCACGTGCTGCCCACCGGCGGCTGCGCCTGCCACTCCTCGGGGCTGAGCGTCCAGTCCTTCCTGCGCGGGATCCACATCGTGGACTACACGCGCGACGCCCTCGCCGAGGTGGCGCACCACGTGGTGACGCTCGCGGAGGCGGAGGACCTGCCGGCCCACGGGGCGGCGATCAAGGCCCGTTTCGGGTGGAAGGTTCCAGAGAGCAAGTGACCGGTATCGACGATCTTCCCGTACGGGACGAGCTGCGCGGCAAGTCCCCCTACGGCGCGCCCCAACTCGACGTGCCCGTACGGCTGAACACCAACGAGAACCCGTACCCGCTGCCCGAACCGCTCGTCGAGCGGATCGCCGAGCGGGTCCGCGAGGCCGCCCGCAACCTCAACCGCTACCCCGACCGCGACGCGGTGGAGCTCCGTACGGAGCTGGCCAAGTACCTGACGAGGACCGGCGGGCACCGGGTCGACGTCGAGAACGTCTGGGCGGCCAACGGCTCGAACGAGGTCATCCAGCAGCTGCTGCAGACCTTCGGCGGCCCCGGCCGTACGGCGATCGGCTTCGAGCCCTCGTACTCGATGCACGCGCTCATCGCGCGCGGCACCGGCACGGCCTGGATCTCGGGTCCCCGCGGCGAGGACTTCACGATCGACCGGGCCGCCGCCGAGCGGGCCATCGCCGAGAGCCGCCCGGACGTCGTCTTCATCACCACCCCCAACAACCCCACGGGCAACGCGGTGCCGCGCGAGACGGTCCTCGCGCTGTACGAGGCCGCGCAGGCCGCCAGGCCGTCCATGGTCGTGGTCGACGAGGCGTACATCGAGTTCAGCCACGGCGACTCGCTGCTGCCGCTGATCGAAGGCCGGCCGAATCTCGTCGTGTCGCGGACGATGTCGAAGGCGTTCGGCGCGGCCGGACTGCGCCTCGGCTACCTCGCCGCGCACCCCGCGGTCGTCGACGCGGTCCAGCTCGTACGGCTGCCCTACCACCTGTCTGCCGTCGCGCAGGCCACCGCCCTGGCCGCCCTGGAGCACACCGACACGCTGCTCGGGTACGTCGAGCAGCTGAAGGCCGAGCGGGACCGCCTGGTCGCCGAACTGCGTGCGATCGGGTACGAGGTGACCGAGTCCGACGCGAACTTCGTCCAGTTCGGGCGATTCGACGGCGAGGGTGGCTCCCACGAGGCCTGGCAGAAGATCCTCGACCGGGGCGTCCTGGTCCGGGACAACGGCGTACCGGGATGGCTGCGGGTCTCCGCCGGCACCCCGGCCGAAAACGACGCGTTCCTGGACGCGGTCCGTGAGTTGAAGAAGGAGCAGAGCGCATGAACCGCGTCGGAAGAGTGGAGCGCACGACCAAGGAGACGTCGGTCCTCGTCGAGATCGATCTCGACGGGTCCGGCAAGGTCGAGGTGTCGACGGGCGTCGGCTTCTACGACCACATGCTCGACCAGCTCGGCCGGCACGGTCTGTTCGACCTGACCGTGAAGACCGAGGGAGACCTGCACATCGACTCGCACCACACCATCGAGGACACCGCCCTCGCGCTCGGCGCCGCCTTCAAGCAGGCACTCGGCGACAAGGTGGGCATCTACCGCTTCGGCAACTGCACGGTCCCGCTGGACGAGTCCCTCGCCCAGGTGACCGTCGACCTGTCGGGCCGCCCGTACCTCGTGCACACCGAGCCCGAGAACATGGCGCCGATGATCGGCGAGTACGACACGACGATGACCCGGCACATCCTGGAGTCCTTCGTCGCCCAGGCCCAGATCGCACTGCACGTGCACGTGCCCTACGGGCGCAACGCGCACCACATCGTGGAGTGCCAGTTCAAGGCGCTCGCCCGGGCGCTGCGATACGCCTCCGAGCGCGACCCGCGCGCCGCCGGCATCCTCCCCTCCACGAAGGGCGCGCTGTAAAGCCATGACAGGTCTCAACACCATCCTCATCGTCGTCGGGCTCTTCCTCCTGGGCGGTGTCTACTCCTTCGTCAAGCAGAAGATGCCCGCGAGTCTCATCGTGCTGCTCTCCTTCGGCGCCGCGATGTGTCTGATCGCGGGCGTCATGAGGCTGGAGGTGTGGAATTGACCGCTCCCAAGAAGGTCGTCGTCTTCGATTACGGCTTCGGGAACGTGCGTTCCGCCGAGCGTGCCCTCGCGCGCGCGGGCGCCGAGGTCGAGATCACGCGTGACTTCGACAAGGCCATGAACGCGGACGGGCTGCTGGTGCCCGGCGTCGGCGCCTTCGCCGCCTGCATGAAGGGCCTCAAGGACGCCCGCGGCGACTGGATCATCGGCCGCAGGCTGTCCGGTGGCCGCCCGGTGATGGGCATCTGCGTCGGTATGCAGATCCTCTTCGCGCGCGGCATCGAGCACGGCGTGGAGACCGAGGGCCTCGACGAGTGGCCCGGCACGGTCGAGCCGCTCCAGGCCGACATCGTGCCCCACATGGGCTGGAACACGGTCGAGGCCCCGGCAGGCTCCCGGCTCTTCTCGGGGCTCGACGCCGAGGCGCGCTTCTACTTCGTGCACTCCTACGCCGTCCACGACTGGTCCCTGGAAGTCGGCAACCCGGCGCTGCGCGCCCCCCTGGTGACCTGGTCGACGCACGGCAAGCCCTTCGTGGCGGCCGTCGAGAACGGCCCCCTGTGGGCCACGCAGTTCCACCCCGAGAAGTCCGGCGACGCCGGAGCCCAGCTCCTCACCAACTGGATCGGAACACTGTGAGCAAGCTCGAACTCCTCCCCGCCGTCGACGTCCGCGACGGCCAGGCCGTCCGGCTCGTGCACGGCGAGTCGGGGACGGAAACTTCTTACGGCTCCCCCCTCGAGGCCGCCCTCGCCTGGCAGAGCTCGGGCGCCGAGTGGCTGCACCTCGTCGACCTGGACGCCGCGTTCGGTACCGGCGACAACCGCAAGCTGATCGCCGAGGTCGCCGGCGCCATGGACATCAAGGTCGAGCTGTCCGGCGGCATCCGCGACGACGACACGCTCGCCGCGGCCCTCGCCACCGGCTGCACCCGGGTCAACCTCGGCACCGCCGCCCTGGAGACCCCCGAGTGGGTCGCCAAGGTCATCGCCGAGCACGGCGACAAGATCGCGGTCGGTCTCGACGTACGCGGCACGACGCTGCGCGGCCGCGGCTGGACCCGCGACGGCGGCGACCTCTACGAGACGCTGGAGCGCCTCAACGCCGAGGGCTGCGCGCGCTATGTCGTCACGGACATCGCCAAGGACGGCACGCTGCAGGGCCCGAACCTGGAGCTGCTGCGCAATGTGTGCGCCGCGACGGACCGCCCGGTGGTCGCGTCGGGCGGGGTCTCCTCCCTGGACGACCTGCGCGCCATCGCCGAGCTCGTGCCGCTGGGCGTCGAGGGCTCCATCGTCGGCAAGGCCCTCTACGCCAAGGCGTTCACCCTGGAAGAGGCCCTGGAGGCGGTAGCCAAGTGAGCGACGTACGACGTGTCACGACCGGCGCGCCCTGGGAGGACGCCTTCGGCTACTCCCGCGCGGTGGAGCTGCCGAACGGCCTGGTGCTGGTCGCCGGCTGCACTTCCGTGATCGACGGAGCGATCGTCGACGGCGACCCGTACGAACAGGCGGTCAACTCCTTCAACGCCGCGTTCGCCGCGTTGCAGCAGCTCGGCCTCGGCCGTGACGACGTCGTCCGTACGCGCATGTACATCACCCACGCCCGGGACGTGGAGGAGGTCGGACGCGCCCACAAGGAGCTGTTCGACACCGTGCGTCCCGCCGCGTCCATGATCATCGTCTCCGGCTTCGTGGACTCGCGACTGGTCGTCGAGGTCGAGGTGGAGGCGTTCCGCTCCGGCGGAGAAGACGGAGTGTCCGCAGCATGACCCTGGCCGTACGAGTCATCCCCTGCCTGGACGTGGACAACGGCCGGGTCGTCAAGGGCGTCAACTTCCAGAACCTCCGTGACGCGGGCGACCCCGTCGAGATGGCCAAGGTGTACGACGCCGAGGGCGCCGACGAGCTGACGTTCCTGGACATCACCGCGTCCTCGGGCAACCGCGAGACCACCTACGACGTGGTGCGCCGCACGGCCGAGCAGGTCTTCATCCCGCTCACCGTCGGCGGCGGCGTACGCACCGCCGAGGACGTCGACAAGCTGCTGCGGGCGGGCGCCGACAAGGTCGGGGTCAACACGGCCGCGATCGCCCGGCCCGAGCTCATCCGGGAGATCGCGGAGCGGTTCGGACGGCAGGTGCTGGTGCTGTCGGTGGACGCCAGGCGCACTCCCGGGGGGACCTTCGAGGTCACCACCCACGGCGGGCGCAAGGGCACCGGCATCGACGCGGTCGAGTGGGCCCACCAGGCCGCCGAGCTGGGCGCGGGCGAGATCCTGCTCAACTCGATGGACGCGGACGGCACGAAGGACGGCTACGACATCGAGATGATCGAGGCCGTCCGTCAGCACGTCACCGTGCCGCTCATCGCCAGCGGGGGCGCGGGCCGGCTCGCCGACTTCCCGCCCGCCGTCGCCGCGGGCGCCGACGCGGTGCTCGCCGCGTCCGTCTTCCACTTCGGGGATCTGCGGATCGGCCAGGTGAAGGAGGCGCTGCGGGGGGCGGGGCGCCCCGTGCGCTGACATCGGACGTCGGCCGTGCACACCGTGCGCTGAGCCCCGGTCACCGGGTGGCCGGGGCTCGCTTGTGGACAGATGCGAAAGATAAGTTGCGCAAAATCTGTTGTGCAATTTTTCTTTCGTATTTACGGTGAACTCATGGCAGAAAAGGAGAACCTCCGCCGCATCGCGGACATGGGCACGCTCAAGGCGATAGCCCATCCGCTGCGGATGAAGCTGTACCGGGCCCTGTACGTGGCCAGGACCGCGACCGCGTCCCAGCTGGCCGAGCAGGTGGACGAGGCTCCCTCGCTGGTCAGCTACCACCTGCGCAAGCTCGCCGAGTACGGGCTGATCGAGGAGGCCGAGCCCCGCAGCGAGGACGGCCGCGAGCGCTGGTGGCAGCCCGCCTCGGAGGGCGTGAGCATCCACGACGAGGACTTCCGGGACGCGCCCGAGAAGAGGGCCGCGCATCTGGCGGCCACCCGGCTCTTCCACGAGCAGCGCAGCGACATGTACCGGCGCTACCTCGACGAGCGTCCCGCCTGGGCCCCGGAGTGGAACACCGCCGCTCCGGACAGCGAGTCCCTGCTGCGACTGACGGCGACAGAACTGTCGGAGCTCGGCGCGGAGCTGATCGCTCTCATCAAGAAGTACGACGAGAAGGGCCGCGCCGACGAGGCGGCCGGTGCCACAGAGGGCCGCGAGAACGTGGCGCTGCATGTGTACGGCTTCCCGTTCCGCCCCTGAGAGGACGTACGTCAGTGACCGCGACCGTCATAGGCTCCGCCCGCGCAAACACCGACCGTCCGGCCCACCGCGACGGCAACGTGCTGCGCTGGCTCGGCGCCTACACCTCGTCGATGATCGGCGACAACGTCTACTACCTCGCGCTGTCCTGGGCCGCCGTCCAGGCCGGAACGCCCTCGCAGGCCGGGCTCGTGATGGCCGTGAGCGCCGTGCCGCGGGCCCTGCTGATGCTGGGCGGAGGAGTGGTCGCCGACCGGTTCGGGCCGCGGAAGGTCGTCATCGGCAGCGACGCCGTGCGCTGCGCGGCCGTCCTCGCGGTGGCCGCACTGCTGTTCGCGGCCAGCCCCGGGCTGTGGCTGCTGGCACTGCTCGCCGTCGTCTTCGGCACCGTCGACGCCGTCTTCATGCCCGCCGTGGGCGCACTCCCGGCCCGCGTCACCGGCCACGGGCAGCTCGCCCGCGTCCAGGGCATGCGGGGCCTCGCGATCCGCTTCGCCAATGTCGTCGGGGCGCCGCTCGGCGGCCTCGCCGTGGCGCTGGGCGGCTCGGCGACGGCGTTCGGCCTGGCGGGCCTGCTGATCGCCGTGTCCGTGCCGCTGCTGATCTCCGTACGGATGAGGGAACTGCCCGCCGACGACAAAACTGCGGAGCGCACCGCGTGGCGGGACCTCCGTGACGGCCTCGGCTACATCGGGCGACACCGCGTCCTCGCCCCGCTCATCGCTGCCATCGCCCTCGGTGACTTCGGCTTCGTCGGGCCGCTCAACGTGGGCCTGACCCTGCTGACCGACCAGCGCGGCTGGGGCGCCGCCGGGATGGGCTGGGTGGTCGCCGGGTTCGGGACCGGTGCGGGAGCCGCCGCGCTGTTGCTGACCGTGCGCGGACACCTGCCGCACGCGGGACGTCTGGCCGGGGTGGCGATCCTGGGGGGCTCGGTCGCGATCGGCGCGCTCGCCTACGCACCGAGTGTCGCCGCCGCTGTCGGCGTCGCCCTGCTCGTGGGGCTGCTCGCGGGGCTCAGCGGTGCCTTGTGCGGCGCCTTGCTGCAGACTCACGCGGACCCCGCCTACCTGGGCCGCGTCACCGCCGTCGCGGGCCTCGCCAGCCTCGGTCTCGCCCCGCTGAGCATGCCGGTGGCCGCCGCCGCGATCGGCTGGTGGGGCACCGGACCGGTCTTCGTGGCCAGCGCCGCGGTCTGCGGCCTCGGCGGGGTCCTCGCGCTGTGCGTCCGCGACCTGCGCCGCGCCGAACTGCCCCGCTGAGCAGCGCCCTCAGAGCCCGAGCTGCTTCGTCTCGCTCAGTTTCGCGATCGCGTCCTTGTCGCCCTCCAGCTCCACGTCCGCCGTCTTCTGCCGGCCGAGGGCGAACATCAGCAGCTCCGAGGGCTCGCCGGTCACCGTCACGACCGGGGTGCCCCGGTGGGCGACCGCCGTCTGGCCGTCCGGGCGGCGCAGCACCAGACCGGTCGGGGCGCCACGGCCGGCGAGGCGGGCGGTGCGCTCCAGGCGGGACCACAGGGCGTCCTGGAAGACCGGGTCCAGCGGGCGCGGCGTCCAGTCCGGCTGGGCCCGCCGCACGTCCTCGGTGTGGACGTAGAACTCGACCGTGTTCGACGCCTCGTCGATCTGCTTCAGCGCGAAGGGCGAGAAGCGTGGCGGCCCCGTACGGATCAGCTGGATCAGCTCCTCGTACGGCTTCTCGGCGAACTCCGCCTGCACCCGCTCCAGACGCGGCGCGAGCTGTTTGAGCAGCAGCCCGCCCGCGGCGTCCGCGCGGCGCTCGCGCACCACCACGTGCGCGGCGAGATCACGGGTGTTCCAGCCCTCGCACAGGGTTGGGGCATCCGGTCCCTCGGCCTCCAACAGGTCGGCGAGGAGAAGTCGTTCACGCTTGGCATGGGTCGACATGCCAGCAAGCCTACGACCGCCCCAGGAGCCCGCCCAGTGGACGTCGGCGTTCAGGGGGCGCACGGTCCGGCCTGTGGACAACCGGCGAGCGCGTCCCACGGGCGCGGCACAATGGTCGGCATGACCAGCACGCCCCCGCTCAGCAGCCCCAGCGGCCTGGATCCCGAGATCGCCGCGCGTCTCAAGCGCAGCGCCGACGGACTCGTCCCCGCCATCGCCCAGCAGTACGACACCGGTGAGGTGCTGATGCTCGGCTGGATGGACGACGAGGCGCTGCACCGCACGCTCACCACGGGCCGCTGCACGTACTGGTCGCGCAGCCGCCGGGAGTACTGGGTGAAGGGCGACACCTCCGGCCACTTCCAGTGGGTGAAGTCCGTGGCCCTGGACTGCGACGCCGACACGATCCTGGTCCAGGTCGACCAGGTGGGCGCCGCCTGCCACACGGGCGCCCGCACCTGCTTCGACGAGGACGTGCTCCTCAAGGAGGCGGCCCCCGTGGACACCCCGGGCGCCGATTCCGGCGTACCGTCACTGGATCAGTAAGGTCAGCCGCCATGGACCTCGAGACGTTCCGCAAGCTGGCCACCGACCGCCGTGTCATCCCCGTCAGCCGCAAGCTCCTCGCCGACGGCGACACGCCGGTCGCGCTCTACCGCAAGCTGGCCGCCGAGCGCCCCGGCACCTTCCTCCTGGAATCCGCCGAGAACGGCCGATCCTGGTCCAGGTACTCCTTCATCGGCGTCCGCAGCCAGGCCACCCTGACCGAGCGCGACGGGCAGGCCCACTGGCTCGGCACCCCGCCCGTCGGCGTCCCCGTCGACGGGGACCCGCTGGCCGCCCTGCGCGCCACCATCGAGGCCCTGCACACCCCGCACGGAGAGGGCCTGCCCCCGTTCACCGGCGGCATGGTCGGCTACCTCGGCTACGACATCGTGCGCCGCCTGGAGAAGATCGGCCCCGGCGAGCGGGACGATCTGAAGCTCCCCGAGCTGACCATGCTGCTCACCAGCGACCTCGCCGTCATGGACCACTGGGACGGCTCGGTCCAGCTGATCGCCAACGCGATCAACCACAACGACCTCGACACGGGCGTCGACGAGGCCTACGCGGACGCGGTCGCCCGCCTCGACGCCATGGAGGCCGACCTCTCCCGCGCGGTCTCCCAACCGCCCGCCGCGCTCCCGCCCTCGGAGCTGCCCGAGTACACCGCCCTGTGGGGCGGCCCGGACTTCCAGGACGCCGTCGAGGACATCAAGGAGCGCATCCGGGCGGGCGAGGCCTTCCAGGTCGTCCCCTCCCAGCGCTTCGAAACGCCGTGCACGGCAAGCGCGTTGGACGTCTATCGCGTACTGAGGGCGACCAATCCCTCCCCGTACATGTACCTCTTCCGCTTCGACGGCTTCGACGTCGTCGGCTCGTCTCCCGAGGCCCTGGTCAAGGTCGAGGACGGGCAGGCGATGGTGCACCCCATCGCGGGCACCCGGCCGCGCGGCGCCACCGTCCAGGAGGACCAGGCCCTCGCCGACGAGCTGATCGCCGACCCCAAGGAGCGCGCCGAGCACCTGATGCTCGTCGACCTGGGACGCAACGACCTGGGGCGGGTCTGCGAGCCCGGCTCCGTCGAGGTCGTCGACTTCATGTCCATCGAGCGCTACTCGCACGTGATGCACATCGTGTCCACCGTGACCGGACGCGTCGCGGCGGGCCGTACGGCCTTCGACGTGCTCACCGCCTGCTTCCCGGCCGGCACCCTCTCCGGCGCCCCCAAGCCGCGCGCGATGCAGATCATCGACGAGCTCGAACCGTCCCGGCGGGGCCTGTACGGCGGCTGCGTCGGCTACCTCGACTTCGCCGGCGACTCCGACACCGCCATTGCCATCCGTACGGCCCTGCTGCGCGACGGCACCGCGTACGTCCAGGCGGGCGCCGGCATCGTCGCCGACTCTGACCCCGTCGCCGAGGACGACGAGTGCCGCAACAAGGCCGCCGCGGTCCTGCGCGCGGTGCACACCGCCAACCGGCTCGGCGGCTAGCAGGAGGCGGAATCCGGGCTCTGCCGTACGAGTTCGGGCGATAGGACGAGGGTCACGTGAACCCCGGGTGACGGTTCGCCCGGGGTTCAAGCGATAGTGGACTACGTGACAGCTGTACCTCCCCCCCGATCCGAAGCCGCGGGACCCGCCCGGTCCGGCCGCCGCAGCCTCGCCGTCGCCCTGCTCAGCGGCGCCCTCGGCGCGGCCGTGGCGCTGCTCTCCACCCGGCAGAGCTGGTCGGAGGGCACCGCGACGGTGGCCGGCGGCGCCTTCCCGCTGACCGCCAAGGGCAGCGACGTCACGGGCGTGCCCGCGGCGCTCGCCATAGTGGGCCTCGCCGCACTCGTCGCCGTCTTCGCCGTCCGCAGCTCCGGGCGCTTCCTCGTCTCCGCCCTGCTCGCGCTCTCCGGCGCGGGCACGGTCGTGGCGGCGGTGCTCGGCGCGAGCGACAGCTCCGCCCTCGACGAGAAGGCAGCGGCCGCCTCCGGCGACACCGCCGCCACCGCGAGCGCCCTCAGCCACACCGCCTGGCCCTACGCGGCAGCGGCGGGCGGCGCGCTCATCCTCCTCGCGGGGCTGCTCGCGCTGCGCTACGGACGGCTGTGGCCCGCGATGTCCGGCCGCTACGAGCGCGACGGGACGCCCCGGCCGCGCAAGGCCAAGCCGGTCGACCCGGACCGGCCCGAGGACATCTGGAAGGCGCTCGACCGGGGCGAGGACCCGACGGGACCGGACCCTGCCGGGACCTAGGCCCTGTCGTCTGACTCCCGTCTGCCTCGCGACGCCATGCACGCGCCCCCAAGTTCTCGGCTTCGCTCGAACAGGGAGGGACCCCCTTCGCCGCACCGGGCGAAAGCCCAAGTGCATCCAGTACGAGGACTTCCGCCCGGCACGCCGAGAGCACGCTCCCCCAAGCTCTCGACTCCGCTCGAGCAGGGGGACCCCCATGACGCCGCAGGGCCCGCCCTTCGGGCGGACGACGGGAGTTCGACGACAGGACCTAGGACCCGGATCGGCCGGGACCCAGGGCCGCAATCGGGCAGACCGGCCTGGGCCCTACGGCCCGGGACATTGGTCGTGACGTGCAGAATGTGACGTGGCAGTCGCCACCCCGCGCTCCCGTCGCAGGCGTGCGTACGGGAGAATGGACGATGAGCGTCCGACTCACACACGTAATCAGCAACGAGGAGCAAGTCATGGCGGGCAGCAGCCACGGTCACACCCCGGCCGCCTGGACCGGTGTCATCATCGCCTTCATCGGTTTCTGCGTCGCGGGTGCCTTCATGGTGATGGCCAACCCGCTGGGCTTCTGGGCCGGCATGGTCATCGTCGTCCTCGGCGGAGTCGTCGGCATGGCCATGCGCGCGGCGGGCCTCGGCCAGCCGAAGAGGACCGCGGCCCCGGCCGTCGTGCACCCGGTCCGCGAGGCCGTCGGCGCCGAGAGCTGACCCCCCCGAGGGCTTCTCGAGAGGCGGTCCCGGCACTTCCGCCGGGACCGCCTCTCGCGCGTCCGCCCCGGGCGCGCCGCGCCCGCGACGAGCGCGCCACGCCCGGGACGGGCAGAATGCGACGGGTGAACGCCGAGACCCGGAGGGTGACGCGGCCCCGACCTGCCGAATGGGTCGTGCCGCGGCGGCTCGCCGTCCCCGCGGCGACGCTCGCGGCCGTCGCCGGCGCCTTCGCGTACGTCGGGGCCGTGGACCCCAACCAGCCCGGGCACTACCCCGTCTGCCTGCTGCTGCGCTACACGGGCCTGTACTGCCCCGGCTGCGGCGGTCTGCGCGGCGCGCACGCCTTCGTGCACGGGGACTTCGCGGCGGCGCTCACGGACAACGCGCTCGCCTTCACGGGCTACTTCGTCTTCGCGGTGGTGTGGATCGTCTGGGCGGTCCGCTCGGCCCGCGGACGGCCGCTGCGGATCGACCTGGGGCCCGTGCACCTGTGGAGCGTGGGCGTGTTGCTCCTGGTCTTCACCGTTGTCCGGAACCTGCCCTTCGGCGGCTGGCTGCACCCTTGATCAAATGGCAAACGTCCAGGTAGTGGGACCGGCGTCAACCGGATGTGAAGCCTAGCCCTTCCTCCGGATACCATCGGGAGTGTGACCCATCACGGCCGTCGGGACGACGGCCCGGGGTCGACAGGCTCAACCGTTCACCGTCAGGGAAGGGGGCCGCTCGCGTGAGTGTGCTCGACGAGATCATCGACGGAGTCCGTGCCGACCTCGCGGAGCGGCAGGCGCGCGTCAGCCTCGACGAGCTCAAGGAGCGCGCGGCGAAGGCTCCCGCGGCCAAGGACGGCTTGGCCGCCCTGCGTGGCGACGGCGTCAAGGTCATCTGTGAGGTCAAGCGCTCCAGCCCGTCCAAGGGCGCGCTCGCCGCGATCGCCGACCCCGCGGCCCTGGCCGCGGACTACGAGGCGGGCGGCGCGGCCGTCATCTCGGTCCTGACCGAGCAGCGCCGCTTCGGCGGCTCGCTGGCCGACCTGGAGGCCGTCCGCGCCCGGGTCGACATCCCCGTGCTCCGCAAGGACTTCATCGTCACGTCGTACCAGCTGTGGGAGGCCCGCGCGTACGGCGCCGACCTCGCGCTGCTGATCGTCGCCGCCCTCGACCAGGCCGCCCTGGAGTCCCTCATCGAGCGCGCCGAGTCCATCGGGCTCACGCCGCTCGTCGAGGTGCACGACGAGGACGAGGTCGAGCGGGCGGTGGACGCCGGGGCGAAGGTCATCGGCGTCAACGCGCGCAACCTCAAGACCCTCAAGGTGGACCGCACCACCTTCGAGCGGGTCGCTCCCGAGATCCCGTCCGGCCTCGTGAAGGTCGCCGAGTCCGGCGTCCGCGGGCCGCACGACCTCATCGCGTACGCCAACGCCGGCGCCGACGCGGTCCTGGTGGGCGAGTCCCTCGTCACCGGCCGTGACCCGAAGACGGCGGTCGCCGACCTCGTCGCGGCCGGGGCCCACCCCGCGTTGCGCCACGGACGGAGCTGACACCCCGGTGCACAGCGCGCCCCACGCCACCGCCGTCACCCGTCCGGGCCCACGCCCCGACGGGGGAGTGGCGTGCGTGCGAGCGGCTGCCGCCGGGGCGCGCGATCCCTACGCCCGCCTCGCCCGCGGCTGTCGGCCGCGCGGCTGCCGGGCACCGGCCCGCCGCGTCCACGGGCGCCGCGTGCGGTATGTCATCGGCGACGAACCGGGCCAGGTCAACGGCATGCGATGGCCCGCCGGCGCACACGTATCAGGCGCCGTTCCGGGCCCGCCGCACCCCGCGGTGAGCTGACGGCTCCCCGGCTCGGCCGGGGGCTTCCGGCCGACCCTTTCCGTATGCCCCGGCTCGTTCGGGCGGGAAGTGAACGGTGTCGTCCGGGCGACCTGTGCGTGCGCGATCGACGTGACCCCTGTCCGACCCGTAACCGGGGCTGTCGCCCCTGCGAGGTATCCGCATGCCCAGCGAGTTCTTCATTCCCGACCCCGAGGGTCAAATTCCCACCGCCGAGGGGTACTTCGGCGCGTTCGGCGGCAAGTTCATCCCGGAGGCGCTGGTCGCCGCCGTGGACGAGGTCGCCGTCGAGTACGACAAGGCGAAGGCGGACCCCGAGTTCGCCCGCGAGCTCGACGACCTGCTCGTCCACTACACCGGGCGCCCGAGCTCACTCACCGAGGTGTCCCGCTTCGCCGAACACGCCGGTGGCGCGCGCGTCTTCCTCAAGCGCGAGGACCTCAACCACACCGGGTCCCACAAGATCAACAACGTGCTCGGTCAGGCTCTCCTCACCAAGCGGATGGGCAAGACCCGCGTCATCGCCGAGACCGGCGCCGGTCAGCACGGCGTGGCCACCGCCACCGCCTGCGCGCTCTTCGGCCTCGAGTGCACGATCTACATGGGTGAGATCGACACCCGGCGGCAGGCGCTCAACGTGGCCCGCATGCGCATGCTCGGCGCCGAGGTCATCGCCGTGAAATCCGGCTCCCGCACCCTCAAAGACGCCATCAACGAGGCCTTCCGGGACTGGGTCGCCAACGTCGACCACACGCACTACCTCTTCGGGACCGTCGCGGGGCCGCACCCCTTCCCCGCCATGGTCCGCGACTTCCACCGTGTCATCGGTGTCGAGGCCCGGCGGCAGATCCTGGAGCGTGCCGGACGGCTCCCCGACGCGGCCATCGCCTGTGTCGGCGGCGGCTCCAACGCCATCGGCCTCTTCCACGCCTTCATCCCGGACGCGGACGTACGCCTCATCGGCTGCGAGCCCGCCGGGCACGGCGTGGAGACCGGGGAGCACGCCGCGACCCTGACCGCCGGTGAACCCGGCATCCTGCACGGGTCGCGGTCGTACGTCCTGCAGGACGAGGAAGGGCAGATCACCGAGCCCTACTCCATCTCGGCGGGCCTCGACTACCCGGGCATCGGACCCGAGCACTCCTACCTCAAGGACAGCGGCCGCGGCGAGTACCGCGCGGTCACCGACGACGCGGCCATGCAGGCCCTGCGCCTGCTCTCCCGCACCGAGGGCATCATCCCGGCGATCGAGAGCGCCCACGCGCTCGCCGGGGCCCTGGAGGTCGGCAAGGAGCTGGGCAAGGACGGGCTGATCATCGTCAACCTGTCCGGGCGCGGCGACAAGGACATGGACACGGCCGCCCGCTACTTCGGCCTGTACGACACCGCCGCCGACGCCGTCGTCGAACCGGACGCCGACAGTGACACCGCCGAGATCGAGGGGGACGCCAAGTGAGCGGCAACATCCAGCTGTTGAGCGACACCCTCGCCGCCGCGAAGGCGGAGGGGCGCTCCGCGCTCATCGCGTACCTGCCGGCCGGGTTCCCGACGGTCGACGGCGGGATCGCGGCCGTCAAGGCCGTCTTCGAGGGCGGCGCGGACATCGTCGAGGTCGGTCTGCCGCACAGCGACCCCGTCCTCGACGGTCCCGTCATCCAGACCGCCGACGACATCGCCCTCAAGGGCGGCGTCAAGATCGCCGACGTCATGCGCACGGTCCGTGAGGCGCACGGGGCCACCGGGAAGCCGGTGCTCGTCATGACGTACTGGAACCCCATCGACCGCTACGGCGTCGAGCGCTTCACCGCCGAACTGGCGGAGGCGGGCGGCGCGGGCTGCATCCTGCCCGACCTGCCCGTCCAGGAGTCGGCGCTGTGGAAGGAGCACGCGCAGAAGCACGGCCTCGCGACCGTCTTCGTCGTCGCGCCCAGCAGCAAGGACGCCCGGCTCGCCGAGATCACCGCGGCGGGCAGCGGCTTCGTGTACGCGGCCTCGCTGATGGGCGTCACGGGCACGCGGGAGTCCGTGGGCGCCCAGGCCCAGGACCTGGTGCGGCGCACCAAGGCCACCACCGAGCTGCCGGTCTGCGTCGGCCTCGGTGTCTCCAACGCCACCCAGGCGGCCGAGGTGGCCGGCTTCGCCGACGGTGTGATCGTCGGCTCGGCCTTCGTCAAGCGGATGCTGGACGCGCCGGACGAGGCCGCGGGCCTCGACGCGGTCCGCGCCCTCGCGGGTGATCTGGCGAAGGGCGTGCGCGGCACGGCCTGAGACGCCTTTCGTCGCGTACGCGTCCTGTTGCGTACGTAACGGACAATCCGCTCACTCGAACGGGTGGACCTGGGACCGGGGAGGCGCGCTGCGCCTCCCCGGTTCGTTCTGCCGGTTGTGAGCGAGAAGAACCGTGACGGAAAGCGCACCGCCCGCGAGCGGATGGCGGTCGAGCGAGAGAAGCAGAAGTCCGCGGACAAGCGCCGCCGAGCGCTGATCGTGGGCGCGTCGGTGGTGTGTGTCCTGGCCCTTGCCGCGGTGGTGGGCGTCCTGGCCGCCAACTCGGGCAAGGACAAGAAGAGCGCCGCGTCGGGCCCGGCCGTGTCGCCCTCGGGTGCGACCGGCAAGGACGGCCTCGCGATCCCCGTCGGCAAGGACGGCGCCAAGTCGACCCTCACGGTCTGGGAGGACTTCCGCTGCCCGGCCTGCCAGGCCTTCGAGACGGTGTACCGCCCGACGATCCACGAGCTGGTGGACGCCGGAAAGCTCAGGGTCGAGTACCACCTGGTCACCCTCATCGACGACGGCAGGGGAGGCAGCGGCTCCCGGCACGCGGCCAACGCCGCGGCCTGCGCCCAGGACGCCGGAAAGTTCACGGCGTACCACGACGTGCTGTACGAGAACCAGCCCAGCGAGACCACCGACGACTTCTCCAGCGACAGCAAGCTCATCGAGGTGGCGGGCAAGGTCGACGGCCTGGACACCCCCGCCTTCCAGAAGTGCGTCAAGGACGGCACGCACAACAGCTGGGTCGTGAAGTCGAACGCGGCCTTCCAGAGCAGCGGATTCCGGGGCACGCCGACCGTGCTGCTGGGCGGCAAGAACATCTACGAGGACCAGACGATGACCCCCGCGAAGCTCAAGCAGATGGTGGAGGCGGAGAACAAGGCCTGAGCCCCGCCTCGGCCCCGCGCCCCCGTCCCGGACACGGGCCGGGGGCGACTCATGTCGTTGCTCACGTCCTGACCCGAGCTGTGGCTTCTGTCACGATCCTTGTCACGGCCCGTGTCAGGGCCTGTGTCGGGGTCCCTGTTATGGACCCGTAGCCGGGCTGCTTGCCGTGGGTCCGGTCCGGCAGGGTAGCGTCGACCCTGCCATGGATATCGCCTACATTCCCAGCCCGTCGCACGGTGTGGTGCACCTCGGCCCCATCCCCCTGCGCGGCTACGCGTTCTGCATCATCATCGGCGTCTTCGTAGCCGTCTGGCTCGGCAACAAACGCTGGATCGCCCGGGGTGGGCGGCCCGGCACGGTGGCCGACATCGCGGTCTGGGCCGTCCCGTTCGGTCTCGTCGGTGGCCGGCTCTATCACGTGATCACGGACTACGAGCTGTACTTCAGCGACGGCCGTGACTGGGTGGACGCCTTCAAGGTGTGGCAGGGCGGCCTCGGCATCTGGGGCGCGATCGCGCTCGGTGCGGTGGGCGCGTGGATCGGCTGCCGCCGACGCGGCATCCCGCTCCCCGCCTGGGCCGACGCCCTCGCCCCCGGCATCGTCTTCGCCCAGGCCATCGGGCGCTGGGGCAACTGGTTCAACCAGGAGCTGTACGGCAAGGCGACGGACGTGCCGTGGGCGCTGCACATCACGTCCTCCACGGACGGACGCGTGCCGGGGTACTACCACCCGACGTTCCTGTACGAGTCCCTGTGGTGCATCGGCGTCGGCTTCCTCGTCATCTGGGCGGACCGCCGCTTCACGTTGGGCCACGGGCGGGCGTTCGCGCTGTACGTCGCCGCGTACTGCGTCGGCCGCGGCTGGATCGAGTACATGCGCGTCGACGACGCCCACCACATCCTGGGTCTGCGTCTCAACGACTGGACCGCGATGGTGGTCTTCTTCCTCGCGGTGATCTACATCGTGGTGTCGGCGCGGCTGCGGCCGGGACGCGAGGAGGTCGTCGAGCCGGACGGGGACACCCCCGACGGGGATGCCGTCGCCCTCGACAAGAAGACCGACGACAAGGCTGACGACGAGGCCGCCGAGACGACCGGCAAGAAGTCCGACGGCAAGAAGCTCGACGGCAAGAAGCCCGACGCGAAGACGGACACCGAGTCCGACGAACCCGCCCAGTCCACGGAGTCCGTGGAGCCCGCGGAATCCGAGGAGCTCGTGGAGCCCGAGGAGTCCGTGGAGGCGGCGCGGGGCGAGGCCGAGTCGGCCAAGAAGGTCTGAGTTCCTCCGGTACGTCGAAGGGGGGCGGCGCGTCCGAGGACGCGGCGCCCCCCTTCGCTCATTTCCGGCGGGACAGCGCCAGCGTGCGGCGGGCGCAGGCCACGACCGCCGCGTCCACGAAGCGGCCGTCGGGCAGGGCCTGGGCGCCCGGCTCGGCGGCGGCGGCCTTGACGATGAGCTCGGCGGTCTCGACCTCGGCCGGGGTCGGGAGATAGGCGTGTTCGATCACCGGGAGCTGGCGGGGATGGATGGCCGCACGGCCGAGGAAGCCCAGGGTGCGCCCGTGGGCGCAGGAGGCGGCGAGGCCTTCGAGGTCCCGGATGTCCGGGTAGATCGACTGCGTGGGCGGTGCGAGGCCGGCGGCCCGGGCGGCGACCACGATCCGGGCGCGCGCCCAGTCCAGGCCCGCGTCCTCCCGAACGCCCAGGTCGGCCCGTAGATCCGCCTCCCCCAGTCCGATGCCGCGCACCGCCGGGTGGGCCGCGGCGATGGTGAAGGCGTGTTCGACGCCGAGGGCGGTTTCCAGGAGGGCGTACAGGGGGATCGCGCCTCCCTCGGAGGGGGCCGAGTGTTCCGCGACCCGGACGACATCGGCCGGGGAGGTCACCTTGGGAAGCCGGAGGCCGGAGAGGCCGGGGAGCGGGGCGAGCTTCTTCAGGTCGGCCTCGGCGAGGGGACCGTCCAGCGCGTTGACGCGGACGTGGACCGGGACCGGGGGAGGGTCCGAGAGCAACTCGGCGGTGGCGGCGCGGGCGTACTTCTTGCGGTGCGGCGCGACCGCGTCCTCCAGGTCGATCAGGACGACGTCCGCGCCGGAGACGAGGGCCTTGGCCACCACCTCCGGGTGGTCTCCGGGGGCGTAGAGCCAAGTGAGCGGGAGGGCCGGGATCCTCATAGGGCGCCTTCCGATCTGAGGGCGGTGATCTCGGCCTCGGACAGGCCGAGTTCGGTGAGGACGGCGTCCGTGTCGGCGCCGTGGGGGCGGCCCGTCCAGCGGATCGCGCCGGGGGTGGTGGAGAGCCGGAAGAGCACGTTCTGCATGCGCAGGGGGCCGAGTTCGGGGTCGACGACGGTGGTGATCGTGTCCAGGGCCGCGTACTGCGGGTCCTCCATCACATCCCGTACGTCCTGGATCGGGGCCACCGCCGCCTCCGCCTTCTCGAAGGCGTCCAGGACCTCGGCGCGGCGGTGGCGGGCGATCCAGGTGCCCACCGCCTCGTCCAGGACGTCCGCGTGGCGGGCCCGGTCGGCGCCCGTCGCGAACCACGGTTCCTCGATCAGCTCCGGGCGTCCGACCAGCCGCATCAGCCGCTCGGCGATCGACTGGGCGGAGGTCGAGACGGCGACCCAGGAGCCGTCCGCCGTGCGGTAGGTGTTGCGGGGCGCGTTGTTCGCGGAGCGGTTGCCGGTGCGGGGCTGGACGTAACCCAACTGGTCGTACCAGACCGGCTGTGGGCCGAGCACGGTGAGGATCGGCTCGATGATCGCCATGTCGACCACCTGGCCGAGGTCCGAGGCGTCGCGGGCGCGGAGCGCGGCCATGACCGCGTACGCCGTCGCCAGGCCCGCGATCGAGTCGGCCAGGCCGAAGGGCGGGAGGGTCGGCGGGGAGTCCGGGTCGCCGGTGATCGCCGCGAAGCCGCTCATCGCCTCGGCGAGGGTGCCGAAGCCGGGGCGGTGCGCGTACGGGCCGAACTGGCCGAAGGCGGTCACGCGGGCGAGGACGAGGCGGGGGTTGGCGGCCGACAGCTCCGCCCAGCCCAGGTCCCACTTCTCCAGGGTGCCGGGCCGGAAGTTCTCGATGATCACGTCGGCGGTAGCGGCGAGGCGCAGGAGGGTGGCGCGGCCGCCGGGCCTGGACAGGTCGAGGGTGATGGTGCGCTTGTTGCGGCCGAGGAGTTTCCACCACAGGCCGATGCCGTCCTTCGACGGGCCGTGGCCCCGGGACGGGTCGGGCTTGGTCGGGTGCTCGACCTTGACGACCTCCGCGCCGAAGTCGCCGAGCATGGTGGCGGCGAGCGGTCCGGCGAACAGGGTGGCGAGGTCGAGGACGCGCAGCCCGGTGAGCGGACCGCGATCCGTCCCCGCCTCCGTGCCCGTATGCCCGCTCATGCGCTGTGCCGGGTGTTCGAGGCGGCGTGGGCGTCGATCTCGGAGCGGTACGGCATCGAGGCCGAGGCGCCGACGCGCCGCACCGACGGGGCCGCGGCCACCGCCCGGGCCTTCGCGACGTACGCGACGAGGTCCATGTTCGTGCTGCCGGGCACGGCGATTTGGGTCATGGGTGACGGGTCTCCCGGTGCGTGAGCTGGTGGGTCAGCTGGGCGAGGGTGTCGAAGCCGATGCCGTCGAAGTCGGCGACGGAGGTGGCGAGGCGGTTCTTGAGGGGGGTGGTCCAGCGGTCGGGGAGCGCGGCGGGGGCGCCGGTGAGCAGGCCCGCGACGCTGCCCGCCGTCGCGCCGTTGGAGTCGGTGTCCCAGCCACCGGACACCGCGCGACAGATGGAGCCGGAGAAGTCGCCGTTCGCGTGGGTGAGGGCGGCGGCGATCAGGGCGGTGTTGGGGAGGGCGTGGACCCAGTGGTAGGCGCGGTGGGCGGTGTGCAGTGCGTCGACGACCGTGTCGAAGTCCTCGGTGGTGCGGGCGAGGTGGACGGCGTGGCGGATCGCCTCGGCCAGCCGGGAGGCGGGGGGTACGACGGTGAGGCCGGTGCGCAGGCAGGTGTGGATGTCGCCGTGGCCGGTGGCCGCCTCGGCGATGGTGGCCGCCGTGAACATCGCGGCGTACACGCCGTTCGCGGTGTGGGTGAGGGTGGCGTCCCGGTGGGCCGCTTCCGCGGCGGCGGCGGGATCGCCCGGGTTGGTCCAGCCGTGGACGTCGGCGCGGATCAGGGCGCCGATCCATTCGCGGAAGGGGTTGCGGTGGTGGGCCGTGTGCGGGGGTTCGATGCCGGTGAGGAGGTTGCGGTATGCGACGCGTTCGGCGGTGAACGTGCGGCCGGCGGGGAGTTCGTCCAGCCAGAGGCGGGCCACGTCGGCGGTCGTGAAGTCCCTGCCGTACCGCTGGAGCAACAGGAGGTTCAGGAGGGGGTAGTTGAGGTCGTCGTCCTCGGGCATGCCGTCGATGTTCTCGGCGAGGGAGGTGGGGGCGGAGCGTCTGTTCCAGGGGTGGGTCCGGAGGAGGTCGTCGGGTACGCCCCGGGCGGTGAACCAGGTGCGCAGGGGCCAGTTTCCGCCGGCCCGGGCCAGGTCGCGGATCCCTTCGAGGGGGAGCTTCTCCACCGGTTTGCCGAGCAGACAACCGACCGCTCTACCGAGCCACGCGGCCTCCAGACGGGTCTGGGTGGGGGCGGGGGCGGGCACGGGCCGGGCGGGCCAGTCCGGGCAGTGGGCCCTGATCTGCCCCAGGTCCGTCGGTTCCGCATCCGCCAACCCGCCGGGCAGCTCCGCCAGTTCGTCCAGGAGGTCGCCCGCCAGCGCGCGCAGGTACCGCGAGGCCGGAGTCGGGGACGTGCCCGCGCGCGGTGGGGCCTGCGGGCCGCCCGCCGCGTGCCAGCGGGCGGCGATCGCCTCCGGTGCGCGGCCGTCCTGGTACGCCAGGGCGAGCTCGTGGCCGAGCAGGTCCTCGGGTTGGACCCAGGTCAGTCGGAGCATCATGGGTTCCCCGTCAGCTGGGCGAACGCGGACTCGTGGGCGCGACGACGGCCCACGTCACGGGCGAAGATCTCGCGGGTCACCCCGGTCAGGGCGGTCGCCGGGGCGTGCAGGTCCAGGCGGCTGGACTCGGCGACCGTCTTGGCCCAGTCGTGGGGGATCTCGGAGCCGAGGGCACCGGCGAGGGCGCCGGACATGGTGGCGATGGAGTCGCAGTCGCGGCCGTAGTTCACCGAGCCGAGGACCGCGTGCCGGTAGTCGCCCCCGGACACCACCAACATGCCCAGGGCGACGGGGAGTTCCTCGATCGCGTGGAGGCGGGAGGGGCGGCGGGCGGCGAGGGAGGGGGAGCGGTAGTCGGGGCCGACCGTGTCGTAGGGGGCCACCGCCTCGCGGAGCGGGATCAGCGCCGACTCGAAGTCCGTGTGGCGTGCGGCGACTTCGCAGACCGCCTCGATGGCCGACCGGGTGCCGTCCTTCGCCAGGGATAGGCAGGCCGCGACGATCGAGTCCGGGCTCGCCCCGGGCGCGCACGCCGCGGCGACCCCCGCCGCGAAGACGCCCGCCGCCTCCCGCCCGTACGACGACTGGTGGGCGCCCGCGACGTCGAGCGCCTCGGCGTACGCGCCCGCCGGGTCGGCCGCGTTGACCAGGCCGACCGGCGCCATGTACATCGCGGCGCCGCAGTTGACGATGTTGCCTGTGCCGGCCTCCCGGGGGTCCACATGGCCGTAGTGGAGGCGGGCCACCAGCCACTTCTCCGCGAGGAAGATCCGCTGGAGGGGGATGGCCTCGGCCTCCAGTTCCGGGATCCAGCGCGGGCCCGTCATGAGGTCGGGGACCAGGTGCTCGGCGACGGCGTACGCGTCGAGGTGGTCGCGGACGGTGGCGTACACGCGTACCAGCGCATGGGTCATCAGGGTGTCGTCGGTGACGTGTCCGTCGCCCTTGTGGTACGGGGCGATGGGGCGGGCGGTGCGCCAGGCGTCGCCGTTCCAGGGGCCGACGATGCCGTGGATCCGGCCGCCGTGCCGCTCGACGATCTGCTCGGGGGTGTAGCCCTCGACGGGGCCGCCGAGCGCGTCGCCGACGGCGGCTCCGACGAGGGCTCCGGTGATGCGTTCGTCGAGGGTTCCCGATCCTTCTCCTTTGGGCGTCATGCCCGAATCATCCCTCTGGGGTGGCCAGTTCCGTCGCTTCCAGGAGGTCGGCGAGTCCGATCAGGTCCGTGCCCGTGAGCCGGGGCAGCGCGCAGCCGGACAGGATGCGGCAGGCGTCACGCCAGGAGGCCGGGATCGCGGCGCCGCCGCCCAGCGCGCCGGTGAGCGCGCCCGCGAGGGCCGGGGCCGAGTCCGCGACCCGGGACAGACAGGCGGCGGCGGGCACCGCCTCCGCGATCCGGCCGCGTGCGGCGGTGGCCAGGGCGAGGGCGACCGGCACGGTCTCCGCCGCCGCGATGCCGTAGCTGTAGACGTGGTCGACGATCTGGTGTTCCAGGAGGGGGACCAGGGCGAAGGTGTCCTCGCTGGCGCGGGCGAGCCGCAGTGCGTGCCGCGCGTTGCGGCCGATCTCCGTCGACTCGGGGAGCTCGGCGAGGGCGGCGTCCGCGCAGGCGTCGACGTCGGCCCCGGCGAGGGCGAGCGCGAGGGCCGCGGCCATCGCGCGGGCGCCGTGCACCCCGTCGCCGTCCTGGGTGTAGCGGGCGTCGAACTCGGCGAGTTCCGCGGCGAGTCGGGGGTCGCCCGGGTGCGCCACGGCGAGCACACAGGCCCGTACGCAGGCCGCGTCGTCGAAGTAGTGCGGGTTGTCGTGGCCGGTGGCGGGCGGGCGCAGCCCGGTGGCGAGGTTGCCGAGGCCCGCCCGTACGGAGATCCGGGCGCGGAGGGGGAGCAGCGCGGACTCGACCTCGGGGGCGCGCTCGGCGGCCGCGGCGACCTCGCTGGCGACGGCGTTCCAGGACAGGTCGATGGACGCCCGCATCCGGCGTTCCCGGCTCAGGTCGCCGAGCGCGCTGCGGTCCCCGGCGCGCAGCACGGCCTCGGCCGCGAACGCCGCCCATTCCGCGTCGTCCGACGGGCCGAGCCGCAGGGGTTCCGGCGGCTGGTTCAGCGCGATGGGCACGGGCAGGGTCGTCGTCGCGTTCTGTTCCGCGAAGGTGTCCAGCTCGCGGGTCAGCCGCCGGGTCCACTCGGGCATCCGGGCCGCGCGGTGCCGGCCGGCGGGCCAGCCTGCGGCGTCGCCCGCGGCCAGTCCGAGCAGGAGGCCCTCGATCCGGCGGGGGCGCGGAGCGGGTGCGGGGGCGGCGCCCGGCTCGGTACGGGGGGTCGCGTCCGGCGAGGGTGAGCCCTCGTTGTCGGTCGTCGAGGAGGAGTCTCCGGTGTCGGTCGTTGTGGGTGAGCCCTCGGTGTCGGTCGTCGAGGGGGAGTCTCCGGTGTCGGTCGTTGTGGGTGAGCCCTCGGTGTCGGTCGTCGTGGGTGAGCCCTCGATGTCGCAGATCGAGACCGATCCCCCGGCTTCCGGTGCCGAGGCCGATCCCGTACCGGGTTCGTCGCCCACCAGGCCGGGTCTCATGGCTGCACCTCGTCATCGTCGTAGGCGTCGTAGGCAAGGATGTAATCGCTGGTGAGGGCGTACGGGTCGGGGGGTGGAGGTGCCGTGCTCCCGGTCCCCCACTTCCCGTCGTCCCCCGCGGTGAGCAGTTCCGCCACGTCCAGTACGTGGTGGCCCGCCATGGAGGGCAGGCAGCTGCCGCGTGCCGGGCCGATCGCCGCCGCCCAGTCCGCCGGGATCGCGGCGGCGCCCCGGGTCGCCCCGGCCAGCGCACCCGCCACCGCGGCCGTGGTGTCGGCGTCGCGGCCCATGTTGACGGCGGTGAGGACGGACTCGGTGAAGTCGCCGTCGGCGGCGGCGTACGCGCCGAAGGCGAGGGCGACGGCCTCCGGGGCCAGGTCCGTCCAGGGGTAGCCGCCGATGACGACCGCCGAGCGGACCGCCCGTTCCCCGCGGTGGGCGACGGCCACCGCCCGGCGCAGGGAGCGGGCCGTCCAGGAGTCGTCCGGGATCACGGCGAGCGCGGAGGCGACCACCGCGATCGTGGCCGCGCCCGCCATCGCCGCCGCGACCCCCGCCGCGACCGCCTGGCCGCCGTAGATGCCCTCGCCCTCGTGGCTCACCGAGCCGTCGATCGCCACCAGCCGGGCCGCCTCCGCCGGGCGGCCCGCCGCGAAGACGCCGAAGGGGGCCGCACGCATCGCCAGACCGTCGCTCCAGGCGTGCCGGTGCTGGGCGGAGATGGGGGCCGCGAGTCCCCGGCGCAGGTTCTCCAGGGTGCCGCGCTCGCTGAAGCCGGCGCCCCGGAACGGCCCCTCGTCGCGGTCGGCGATCCACTGGTGCCAGGCCGCCTCGACATGCGTCACGGTGAGCGCCGAACCGTGCCGGGCCAGCAGCAGCCCCGAGAAGATCGCGTACTCCGTGTCGTCCGTCCCGGCCGGGTGCTCGGCGACGTACCCCGTGATCCGTCCCCACTTCGCGCGGATCTGCGACGGCCTCATGTTCTCGGCGGGCGCGCCCAGCGCGTCCCCGACGGCGAGGCCGAGCAGCGCGCCGCGGGCCCGCTCGCGCAGAGCGGCCGAGTCCCCGGGTGCCGGGACGGAGGGAATGCAGGCGATGGAAGCCATACGGTGCCTCTCCTCTCAGGGCGCAGAGCCCTTTGGGGATGTGTCCCACGGGAGGGGGCGGGGAGAGCCGTCCGCGGCTCCTCATTCACCCGGTCGACATCTGGGCATGATCCTTCACGGATGAGCGCTTGAGGGTAAAGCCGCAGGTTAGCCCAGCCTTTCCTTGCTGGCGGCGAAGAAATTCCAGGCGTAGTTTCATGGTTGTCGAAAAGTAGAAACAGTCCAATCGACGGATCCTGGGGGACCGGTATGTCCATCATCGAGACCGAAGCGACGCTGCACGAGGCGCACCGCGACAACCACACCCACCGGGACGTGAACGGCGGATGGCTGCGCCCGGCCGTGTTCGGCGCGATGGACGGTCTCGTGTCCAACCTCGCCCTGATGACCGGGGTCGCCGGGGGGTCCGTCTCCCATCAGACGATCGTCATCACCGGGCTCGCGGGCCTGGCCGCCGGTGCCTTCTCCATGGCCGCGGGCGAGTACACCTCCGTCGCCTCGCAGCGTGAACTCGTCCAGGCCGAACTCGACGTCGAGCGGCGCGAGTTGAGAAAGCATCCGCAGGACGAGGAGCGCGAGCTCGCCGCGCTGTACGAGTCGCGCGGCGTCGAATCCGCGCTCGCCCGCGAAGTGGCCAGGCAGCTCTCGCGCGACCCCGAACAGGCCCTGGAGATACACGCCCGCGAAGAGCTCGGCATCGACCCCGGCGACCTGCCCTCCCCGGCCGTCGCCGCCGTGTCGAGCTTCGGCTCCTTCGCCCTGGGCGCCCTGCTCCCCGTACTGCCGTATCTGCTCGGCGCGACCGTCCTGTGGCCCGCGCTGCTGCTCGCGCTGATCGGGCTCTTCGCGTGCGGCGCGATCGTGGCCCGGGTGACGGCTCGAACCTGGTGGTACAGCGGAATCCGGCAGCTCGCGCTCGGGGGCGCTGCGGCCGGTGTGACATACGTCCTGGGCAGCCTGTTCGGTACCGCCGTAGGATGATGTCTTGCGCACCTATGCAAGGGAATGCATAAGTAGCCGTTACTCCCTGGTTTCGATCGCTTAACCACTGGGAATGAGCCGTAAGCGCTGCGGGCAATGAGGCCTGCGCCGCTGCAGTGCGGTGGGTGACGTTGCCCGCCGTACCTTCGGACCCGCGGACACTGATCTGTCCGCTTAGGTCCCCTTGACTCCACCGTCGTGCGCGGGACCCCCACGCCACCCAGCGGTGTCCGCATGTTGGAACGGAGTATCCGGTTCTCGAGAACCATTCCATCATGTAACCTGCACGAAATTTTGCACCCCCAGCAGAGGGCCAACGTCGTCCCTCGGCACATGCATATGCCACGACGACGACGGGAGAGCCGATGCGTACGCCGCGCCAGCCGTCCCAGCACTCCACGAATGGCCAGAACTGGTCCTTCATGGATGCTCGCCCTGCTGCGCAGGGTATGTACGACCCCCGCAACGAGCACGACGCCTGTGGTGTCGGCTTCGTGGCCACCCTCACCGGTGAGGCGAGCTACGCGCTGGTCGAGCAGGCGCTCACCGTGCTGCGCAACCTGGAGCACCGGGGTGCCACCGGCGCCGAGCCCGACTCGGGCGACGGCGCGGGCATCCTGTCCCAGGTCCCCGACGCGTTCCTGCGTGAGGTGGCCGGATTCGAGCTGCCCGCGGCCGGCGCGTACGCGGTCGGCATCGCCTTCCTGCCCGAGGACGGCATCGAGGATGTCGTCTCACAGATCGAGACGATCGCCGCCGACGAGGACCTGACCGTCCTCGGCTGGCGCGAGGTCCCGGTCGCCCCCGAACTGCTCGGCGCCACCGCCCGCTCCACGATGCCCGCCTTCCGCCAGATCTTCGTCACGGACGGCGTCTCGACCGGCATCGAGCTGGACCGCAAGGCGTTCGTGCTGCGCAAGCGCGCCGAGCGCGAGGCCGGCGTCTACTTCCCGTCGCTCTCCGCGCGCACCATCGTCTACAAGGGCATGCTGACCACCGGCCAGCTGGAGCCCTTCTTCCCGGACCTGTCCGACCGCCGCTTCGCCTCCGCGATCGCGCTCGTGCACTCCCGGTTCTCCACCAACACCTTCCCGAGTTGGCCGCTCGCCCACCCGTACCGCTTCGTCGCGCACAACGGCGAGATCAACACGGTCAAGGGCAACCGCAACTGGATGCAGGCCCGCGAGTCCCAGCTGGTCTCCGACGCGTTCGGCTCTGCCGACCATGGACACGGCGGAGACAAGGGCCTGGAGCGGGTCTTCCCGATCTGTACGCCCGACGCGTCCGACTCCGCCTCCTTCGACGAGGTGCTCGAGCTCCTCCACCTCGGCGGCCGCTCGCTCCCGCACTCCGTGCTGATGATGATCCCGGAGGCGTGGGAGAACCACGACTCCATGGACCCGGCCCGCCGCGCCTTCTACCAGTTCCACTCCACGATGATGGAGCCCTGGGACGGCCCGGCCTGTGTCACCTTCACCGACGGCACCCAGGTCGGCGCGGTCCTCGACCGCAACGGTCTGCGTCCCGGCCGCTACTGGGTCACCGACGAGGGTCTCGTCGTCCTCGGCTCCGAGGTCGGCGTCCTCGACATCGACCCCGCGAAGGTCGTCCGCAAGGGCCGCCTCCAGCCCGGCAAGATGTTCCTCGTCGACACCGCCGAGCACCGCATCATCGAGGACGACGAGATCAAGGCCGCCCTCGTCGCCGACAAGCCGTACGCGGAGTGGCTGGAAGCCGGCGAGATCGAGCTCTCCGACCTCCCCGAGCGCGAGCACATCGTGCACACCCACGCCTCGGTCACCCGCCGCCAGCAGACCTTCGGCTACACCGAGGAAGAGCTGCGCATCATCCTCGCGCCGATGGCCAACACCGGCGGTGAGCCGCTGGGCTCCATGGGCACGGACTCCCCGATCGCGGCCCTGTCCGCGCGCCCGCGTCTGCTCTTCGACTACTTCACCCAGCTGTTCGCGCAGGTCACCAACCCGCCGCTGGACGCGATCCGCGAGGAGCTCGTCACCTCGCTGCGCTCCTCGCTGGGCCCGCAGGGCAACCTGCTGGAGCCCACGGCCGCGTCCTGTCGTAGCGTCACCCTGCCCTTCCCGGTGATCGACAACGACGAGCTGGCCAAGCTCATCCACATCAACGCCGACGGCGACATGCCGGGCATGAAGGCCGCGACCCTGTCCGGTCTCTACCGGGTCAGCGGTGGCGGCGACTCCCTCGCCGCGCGGATCGAGGAGATCTGCGCGGAGGCCGACGCCGCCATCGAGAACGGCGCCCGTCTGATCGTCCTGTCGGACCGCCACTCCGACGCCGAGCACGCGCCGATCCCCTCGCTGCTGCTCACCGCGGCCGTCCATCACCACCTCATCCGCACCAAGCAGCGCACCCAGGTGGGCCTGCTGGTCGAGGCGGGCGACGTCCGCGAGGTCCACCACGTGGCCCTCCTCATCGGCTTCGGCGCCGCCGCGGTCAACCCCTACCTGGCGATGGAGTCGGTCGAGGACCTGGTCCGCGCCGACACCTTCCTGACCGGCATCGAGGCCGAGCAGGCCATCCGCAACCTGATCTACGCGCTCGGCAAGGGCGTCCTCAAGGTCATGTCCAAGATGGGCATCTCCACCGTCGCCTCCTACCGCGGCGCCCAGGTCTTCGAGGCCGTCGGCCTCGACCGGGCCTTCGTCGAGAAGTACTTCAACGGCACCGCCACCAAGATCGGCGGCGCCGGTCTCGACGTCATCGCCAAGGAGGTCGCGGCGCGGCACGCCAAGGCCTACCCCGCCTCCGGCATCGCCCCGGCGCACCGGGCCCTCGACATAGGCGGCGAGTACCAGTGGCGCCGCGAGGGCGAGCCGCACCTGTTCGACCCGGAGACGGTCTTCCGCCTCCAGCACTCGACGCGCTCCGGCAGCTACGACATCTTCAAGAAGTACACCGACCGGGTGAACGAGCAGTCCGAGCGCCTGATGACGCTCCGTGGCCTGTTCGGCTTCACGTCCGACCGGCAGCCGATCTCGATCGACGAGGTCGAGCCGGTGAGCGAGATCGTCAAGCGCTTCTCCACCGGCGCCATGTCGTACGGCTCCATCTCCAAGGAGGCGCACGAGACCCTCGCCATCGCCATGAACCAGCTGGGCGGCAAGTCCAACACCGGCGAGGGCGGCGAGGACGCGGACCGGCTCTACGACCCGGCGCGCCGCTCGTCGATCAAGCAGGTCGCCTCCGGCCGCTTCGGCGTCACGTCGGAGTACCTGGTCAACGCCGACGACATCCAGATCAAGATGGCGCAGGGTGCCAAGCCCGGCGAGGGCGGCCAGCTGCCCGGCCACAAGGTCTACCCCTGGGTCGCCAAGACCCGGCACAGCACCCCGGGCGTGGGCCTGATCTCCCCGCCCCCGCACCACGACATCTACTCCATCGAGGACCTGGCCCAGCTGATCCACGACCTCAAGAACGCGAACCCGCAGGCGCGGATTCACGTCAAGCTGGTCTCCGAGGTCGGTGTCGGCACGGTCGCCGCGGGTGTCTCCAAGGCGCACGCGGACGTGGTGCTCATCTCCGGCCACGACGGCGGTACGGGCGCCTCCCCGCTCACCTCCCTGAAGCACGCGGGCGGCCCCTGGGAACTCGGCCTCGCCGAGACCCAGCAGACGCTGCTGCTCAACGGCCTGCGCGACCGTATCGTCGTGCAGACCGACGGCCAGCTGAAGACCGGCCGCGACGTCGTCATCGCCGCGCTGCTCGGCGCCGAGGAGTTCGGTTTCGCGACCGCGCCGCTCGTCGTCTCCGGCTGCGTCATGATGCGCGTCTGCCACCTGGACACCTGCCCGGTCGGCATCGCGACCCAGAACCCGGTGCTGCGCGACCGCTTCGCAGGCAAGGCCGAGTACGTCGTGAACTTCTTCAAGTTCATCGCCGAAGAGGTCCGCGAGATTCTCGCCGAGCTGGGCTTCCGCACCATCGAGGAGGCCGTCGGCCACGCCGAGAACCTCGACGTGGAGCGGGCGATCACCCACTGGAAGGCGCAGGGCCTGGACCTGTCCCCGCTCTTCCACGTGCCCGAGCTGCCCGAGGGCGCGGTGCGCCACCAGGCCATCGCCCAGGACCACGGTCTGGAGAAGGCGCTCGACAACGAGCTGATCAAGCTCGCCGCCGACGCGCTGGCCGCGAACACCCAGGCCGACGCCCAGCCCGTGCGCGCCCAGGTCGCGATCCGCAACATCAACCGCACGGTCGGCACCATGCTCGGCCACGAGGTGACGAAGAAGTTCGGCGGCGGGGGCCTGCCCGACGACACCATCGACATCACCTTCACCGGCTCCGCGGGCCAGTCCTTCGGCGCCTTCCTGCCGCGCGGTGTCACGCTGCGCCTGGAGGGCGACGCCAACGACTACGTCGGCAAGGGCCTCTCCGGCGGCCGGGTGATCGTCCGTCCCGACCGGGGCGCCGACCACCTCGCCGAGTACTCGACCATCGCGGGCAACACCATCGCGTACGGCGCGACGGGCGGCGAGCTGTTCCTGCGCGGCCGCACCGGCGAGCGCTTCTGCGTCCGCAACTCCGGCGCGACGGTGGTCTCCGAGGGCGTGGGCGACCACGGCTGCGAGTACATGACCGGCGGTCACGCGGTCGTCCTCGGCGAGACGGGCCGCAACTTCGCGGCCGGCATGTCCGGCGGCATCGCGTACGTCGTCGACCTGAACCGCGACAACGTCAACGTCGGCAACGTGGGCGCCGTCGAGGCCCTCGACGAGACCGACAAGCGGTGGCTGCACGATGTGGTGCGCCGCCACCAGGAGGAGACCGGCTCGACCGTCGCCGAGAAGCTTCTGGCCGAGTGGGACAGCATCGACGGGGGCGCGTCCCGCTTCAGCAAGATCATCCCCAGCACGTACAAGGCAGTGCTCGCCGCCAAGGACGCCGCCGAGCGAGCCGGACTCCCCGAGTCCGAGATCACCGAGAAGATGATGGAGGCGGCGACCAATGGCTGATCCCAAGGGCTTTTTGAACCACGGCCGCGAGGTCGCCAGGACCCGCCCCGTCGCGGAGCGCGTCAAGGACTGGAACGAGGTCTACGTTCCGGGCTCGCTGCTCCCGATCATCTCCAAGCAGGCCAGCCGTTGCATGGACTGCGGGATCCCGTTCTGCCACAACGGCTGTCCGCTGGGGAACCTGATCCCCGAGTGGAACGACTACGCCTACCGCGAGGACTGGGGGGCCGCGTCCGAGCGTCTGCACGCCACGAACAACTTCCCGGAGTTCACGGGCCGCCTGTGCCCCGCTCCCTGCGAGTCGGCGTGTGTGCTCGGCATCAACCAGCCCGCCGTGACCATCAAGAACGTCGAGGTCTCGATCATCGACAAGGCGTGGGACACGGGCGACGTCGCCCCGCAGATCCCCGAGCGCCTGTCGGGCAAGACCGTCGCCGTCATCGGCTCGGGCCCGGCCGGTCTGGCCGCCGCCCAGCAGCTCACCCGGGCGGGCCACACGGTCGCCGTGTACGAGCGTGCCGACCGCGTCGGCGGCCTGCTGCGCTACGGCATCCCCGAGTTCAAGATGGAGAAGCGGCACATCAACCGCCGCATCGAGCAGATGCGCGCGGAGGGCACCCGCTTCCGCACCGGCATCGAGATCGGCCGCGACCTCAAGGCGACGGACCTGCGCAAGCGGTACGACGCCGTGGTCATCGCCGCCGGTGCGACGACCGCGCGTGACCTCCCGGTCCCCGGCCGCGAGCTCAAGGGCATCCACCAGGCCATGGAGTACCTGCCGCTGGCCAACAAGGTGCAGGAGGGCGACTACGTGGCGCCCCCGATCACGGCCGAGGGCAAGCACGTCGTGGTCATCGGCGGCGGCGACACCGGCGCGGACTGCGTGGGCACCGCCCACCGCCAGGGCGCGGCCTCGGTCACGCAGCTGGAGATCATGCCGCGACCGGGCGAGGAGCGGAACCCGGGCCAGCCCTGGCCGACGTTCCCGATGCTCTACAAGGTCACCTCCGCGCACGAGGAGGGCGGCGACCGCGTCTACTCGGTCTCCACCACCCACTTCGAGGGCGACGAGGACGGCAACGTCCAGTGGCTGCACCTCACCGAGGTCGAGTTCGTCGACGGCAAGCTGAACCAGAAGCCGGGCACGGAGCGCAAGATCCCCGCCCAGCTGGTCACGCTGGCCATGGGCTTCACCGGCACCGACGTCGAGAACGGCGTGGTCTCGCAGTTCGGCCTGGAGCTCGACGCGCGCGGCAACATCGCCCGCGACGCCGAGTTCGCGACCAACGTGCCCGGCGTGTACGTCGCCGGTGACGCCGGCCGCGGCCAGTCGCTGATCGTCTGGGCCATCGCGGAGGGCCGCTCGGCCGCCCGCGGGGTCGACCGCTTCCTGACCGGGGCCAGCGACCTGCCGGCCCCGATCCGCCCGACGGACCGCTCGCTGATGGTCTGACGCTCCACCCCAACAAACGTCCCGTACAACGGCGTACGGAACTGAACGCGGCGCCTGCCTTGTCCCCGACCGGACTGTGGTGGGCGCCGTGGTGCGTTCTCAGCAGGTCGGGCGGCTGGTGTGTCGTTGTGGCGGTATCAGTCGGCCGGGCGCCCGGTGTCGTCCGGCCAGACCCCGATGTGGTCCTGCTCCAGTTCCAGCATCACCCGGTCCTCCATCCCGAGGGCCGCGGTGTAGTCGGCGGGCAGCTGGAGCCGGCCGGCCCGGTCCAGCGTCGCGAACTCCCGTGCCACCAGGGACTCCTGGCCCTCCGCGTCGACCTCCGTGCGGCGCAGCACCTCCGTCGAGGTACGGCCGTCACGGATCGCGACCGCGCGGCGGACCTCTCCGGCGACCGCCTGGTCGTGCGTGACGATCACGATCGTCGTGCCCAGCTCCTCGTTGGCCCGGCGGAACGCCGCGAAGACCTCCGCGCCGGTCGCCGAGTCGAGTTCGCCGGTCGGCTCGTCGGCGAGCAGCACGGACGGCGAGTTGGCGAGGGCCACGGCGATCGCGACCCGCTGCTGCTGCCCGCCGGACATCTGCGACGGACGGCGGCCGTGGCAGTCGGCGACGCCGAGCATCGCGAGCAGTTCCTCCGCCCGCTCGGCCCGCCGCTTCCCGCGGCCCCGGCCGCCCTTCAACTGCATGGGCAGCGCCACGTTCTGGGCCGCCGTCAGATAGGGCAGGAGATTGCGGGCCGTCTGCTGCCAGACGAAACCGACCACCTCACGGCGGTAGCGCAGCCGGTCCTTCGCGTTCATCGTGAGCAGGTCGCGGCCCGCGACCCGCGCGGCGCCCGCGGTGGGCACGTCGAGGCCGGCGAGGATGTTCATCAGGGTCGACTTGCCGCTGCCGGAGGCGCCGACCAGCGCCGTCAACTCGCCCTCCTGGACCAGCAGATCGAGCCCCTGGAGCGCCTGCACCTCCACCCCGGCGGAGCCCCCGCGCCCAGAGGAGTCGCCCCCGGCCGACCGGCCGGAGAAGATGCGGACCAGCCGGTCGCAGGCGATCAGGGCGTCCCGTCCGTACGCGGGCCGGTCGCGGCGCGCCGCCGCCCGATGCTCCAGCTCCGCCAGGCTCGTCCGCGAGGTCGTGGTACCGGTCATCGCATGCCTCCTGTCCTGAGTTCGGTGATCGACGTACGGCGCCCCGCCCACCAGGCCTGCGCGACGGCCACCGCCCACGCCAGCAGCACCGTGCCCGCCGCGGGCAGGAGCAGCGACCACCCGTCGGTACGCAGCGACGCGCCGACCACCGGCACTCGGCTCGCCGCGGTGGCCAGCGCGAGACGTTCCAGGTCGATGCCGGGAGCGAGCAGCCGGACCGTGGCCCAGCCGGCGAGCATCCCGCCCGAGGCCGCGAGCAGCGCCTGGGGCAGCGCGTCCAGGCTGAGCAGCCGACGGCCCTGGCGGGGCGTGAGGCCCATGGTGCGCAGCCGGGCCAGCAGCGCGGCCCGCTCCGGCGCGGACTGAAGGAGGGAGAGCAGCAGGGCGAGTACGGCGTACCCCGCACCGGCCAGGGCGGCCGTGGTGTAGATCCGCTCGGCGCCCGCCTGCAACGGCGCGTCGGAGAGCGCCGCCCGTTCCTCGCCGCGCGACGTCACGGTGAGGCCCTTCCCGGCGCCCCGCACGGCCGTCCGCAGGGCCGGTGCGTCGAGTGCGGCACCGGTCGCCAGCAGCGTCGTCGGCTCGGAGTGCGTGAGGCCCGCGGCGTCGACCAGCAGGAAGTCGGCGCCGGGCGCGGCGGGGGTGCGGGAGCGTACGGCGGCGATCCGGACGGTGATGTCACCGGCGAGGGACGTGATCCGACGGGGTGCGCGGCCCAGGCGCTCCGCGAGACCGGGGGAGGCGACGGCGTTCAGCACACGCCCCGTCCCCGCACCCTTGGTCCCCTTCGGCTTCAACACATCCGCGGGGAATGCCCCGAGGCCGGTCTGCCGGGCCAGCCGGGCGTACGACGCCGGCTCGACCCCGATCAGCGTCAGGCCCTCCTTCGCCCCTGCCCCGCCGGAGGTGAGCTCCGCCGTGCGCTCGATCCGCACGGCCGTCACCGCACGTACGCCCGCTACCTTCGCTACCGCCCCTGCCACGGCCGCCGGGAGCGGCGTCGCCTCGCCCGGCCCCGCGATCCGCGCGTCCGCGCCGGTCGCCAGCAGCGCGGCCCGGTCCCGGGCGTCGGACACCCCGGCGAGCACGGAACCCCCGAACGCCGCCGTCGTCAGGGCCAGCAGCAGGGCCAGCAGCGGCAGCGCGACGCCCACCGTCGAGGAGCGGCCCGCACGGGCCAGCGACAGGAACCCGACCACCCCGCGCCCTCGCGCGGCCGGGCGGGCGGCCCACCGCAGCGGCAGCGGATACAGCCGTACGAGCACCAGCGCCGCGATCAGCCCGACCAGGACCGGAGCGGCGCTCACCAGAAGGTCGCCCGAGCTGGACGCGCCGCGCCGCCGCAGCGCCACGACCGAGCCGACGGCCAGCACCAGCACGGTGAGTTCGGCGACCGTGCGGCGCCTGCCGGGCCTGGCGTGGGCGAGATCGTCGCGCTCCGCGTGCGCCCGCGGTCTGCGGTGCGCCACGACCGCCCGCACCGGCAGTACGGCACAGGCGAGGAGAGCGACGGCGGACGCCCCGAGCACGGCGGGCAGCAGCCGGGCCTCGTCGACGGTGAGCACGGCGAGCAGCAGACCTGCGGCGGCCGCGGGCACCGCCACGACCGCGGTCTCGGCGAGGAGCCGTCCGGCGATCCCGCGCAGCGAGCCGCCCCGCGCACGCAGCAGGGCGAGTTCGGAGGCCCGGCGGACGGCGACCAGCCCGCCGGCCATCACCAGGACGACGGCGGCGACCGCGCCGATCCCGAACGCCCCGACCGCCACGACGGGCGTGATCGCTGCGCGGGTCGTCGTGTAGGAGCCGACGACCGTCTCCAGATCGGTGGCGACGGCCGCGGTGCTCCCGGCCACCGCGCGCATCCGCAGCAGCTCGGGCCCGCCCTCGAGGGAGGCGATCCGGGAGACGAGCCCCGGGACGTCCTGTGCGGTGAGCCGTCCGGTGGCGGGGGCGAACCGCCAGTACAGCTCCGGCTGTCCCTGGCTGCCGAGGAGCACCGGGGCGGCGCCGGGTGCCAGCAGGAGGCCCGCGTCCCAGTAGAACTGTGGCGGGACCGGGGCGTCCGCGGCCACGCCCGGGGTGCGCAGGACCGGCTGCGCGGACCAGTAACCGCCCTGCGGATGCCGGGGCTCCACGATCCCGGTGATCCGCACGGCCAGCGGCGCGCCCCCGAAGCCGTCCACATCGATGACGGAACCGACGCGCAGCCGCAGCGTCCGGGCGGTCGCCTCGGTCACGGCGGCCTCGACCTTCCTGGTGTCCGCCGTCACCTCCCCGGCGGCGGTGGGGAGCCGTCCGCCGCGCACGGTGGAGTGGGTGGCGAGTTCCGACTGCGCGACCAGGGTGAAACGGGGCGGCGCGTCGATCACCGGAAGCCAGGAGTTCAGTCCGACGAGGCTCTTGGAGGTCCGCACCCCGTAGGCCGACTCCGTGGTGTCCGCCCGCAGCGGCGCGGGCAGCCCGGCCAGCGCCGCGCGTCGGACGACCGCGAGTGCCGGGGGCCGTACCGCCTTCTCCCGGGTGGCCTGCGCGATCTCCAACCCCGGCTGCGGTGCGCTCAGTTCCACCGAGGTGGCGGCCGGCGGCGCCCCGGCGATCTCCTGCCGCAGCCCTTTCGTCTCGTAGGCGTCAAGGGCCCGCGGCAGCGCCGCCGCGAGGAACGCCGTGACCAGCACGAGCACTCCGAACGCGACGGCCGCCCCGGGGGCGGTCCGCAGCCGCGTACGCACCCAGGGCGCCACACCGCGCTCCGTGCGCTGCCTCCACCAGGCCATCTCAGCTGTCCCCCTGGTGGCGGAGCGCGACCGCCGGGTCGGCGCGCCGGACGGCCGTCGCGGCGCTGATCAGCAGGGGCAGCGCCGCGACGCCCACGAGGAGCAGCGCCACCTGGGACACCGGGAGTTCGACGAGGACGCGGGGGACCGGTCGCGCGGCCCCCGGCGTCAGCACGATCAGCGGGACGACCGCGCGGGTCAGGACGGTGCCGAGGCCGAGACCGGCGAGCAGACCGGCCCCGATCAGCAGGCCCTGCTCCACGGCGACCAGCCGGGCCAGTTCCCTACGGCCCGCGCCCAGGGCTCTGAGCACGGCGAACTCCGCGGACCGCTCGCGCCGTGAGCCCGCGGTGCCCACCGCGAAGCCGCCCGCGGCGAGGGCCGCCGCGGCCACCGCCACCGCCAGCAGCGCCGCGCGCGGCCCGGCGCCGAGCGGGTCGCCCAGCAGCCGGTCCGCGGCCTCGTCCCGTACGAGCACCTGGTCCGGCTCGATGTCGGGGCGCGCCCGCAGCGCGGCCGCGACCTGCGCGGCCTCGCCGGGTGCGGTGCTCAGCCACCATTCGGCGGGTGCGAGCGGAGCGCGTGCGCGCTGTGCGAACACGGCGTTCACGGCGCGCAGATCCAGCAACAGCGCGCCCCCGTCCGCCGTTTCCGCCCCGCCCTCGTCCGCCGCTCCGTCCGATGCTCCCGCCGCGTCCGCGGTGGCCCCGGCCCAGGACGTGCCCGTTCCGGTCGTCGGCAGCTCGCTCACCGACCGCACGATCGTCACCCGCAGCCGCTCCCCGTCCAGCGTCACGTCGATGCTCTCGCCCGGCTCGGTCCCGGCCGCGCGCAGAAAGGCCCGGGTGGCGACGGCCGCGATCCGGGCCGGGGGCGCGGCCCGCGCGGTGTCGAGGCGGACGGTGAACTCCGGCGGACCGGAGGCCCATTCGTCGCTCCCGGGCGCGTTGCCCGTCCCGTACGAGACCGTCAGCGGCGCCGTCCTCGACGCGGCCGGACGCAGGGCCGTCGACGGGAGCGCCGCTCCGTCCGCCGTCTCGGTCCTGCTGCCCCGCCAGCGCACCCCGGCGGGCACCGCGACCGCGCGGGCCGTTCCGTCGGGGCCCGTGGACAGCATCCGTACGACGGTGAGCCGGTGCTGCTCGGGCTCGCCCGCGGGAACCGCGCCGTCGAGCTGCAGCCCGGTCAGCCGCAGCGGACCGGCCGGCGTGGCGCGGGCGCCCGAAGCCGACACGTCCAGGTCGAGGGTGACCCGGTGGACCCGGCCGTCGACGGGCAGCTTCCCGGCGCTCAGCCGGTACGCGATGCCGTAGCCGTCCTCGACGACGACGGTGACCAGGGGCGCGAGTCCGGAGGGAGAGCGCTCCGCCTTCGCCCCAGCACCCGCGGCCTTCGCCCCAGCACCCGCGGCCTTCGCCCCTTCACCCGCGGCCGTCGTCCCGCCCGTTGCCGCCGTCTCGTCGGTGATCCGCAGGTCGAGCGCGAGCCGCCGGGTGCCGTCGGGCAGCGACACCGAGGGTCCGGCCGCCTTCTCCCGAGGCGCGAGACCCCGCAGCAACCGCTCCACGGGCTCGTCGGCGAGGTCGCCGCGCATCAGCATCCCCTCCCCGGCGTGCGCCGTGTCCAGAGCGAGCACCGTCGCCCTGCGGCCGCCGGAGAGGTCCGTGGTGGCGCGGTAGGCGGGAGCGGCGTCCCGTACCCCGGGCAGCGCGGCGTACAGACCGGTCTGGCCGGGGCTGCCCGGCCTGCCGTCCAGCACCCGTACGGAAGTACCCGTCCCGAAGTCCGCCTGGTCGTCCTGCGACCGCTGCCACGACGCGCTCTGCCCGATCGCCAGCATCCCGGTCGTCACGGCCAGGACCAGCAGCAGCACCGGCCCCGCTCCACGCAGCGGACGCCGGCTGAACTGCCAGCCCGCCAGCGCCGCCGACAGGCCCCGCCCGCTCGCGGCCCGCCGCTCCGCGAGCCGCGCCCCCAGCGGCAGCAGCCGCAGCGTCAGCACCGTGCCGGCCAGCAGGGCCAGTGCGGGCGCCGCGACCAGCAGCGGATCGATGCCCAGATCGCCCGCCCGGTCACGGCTGAGCGCGCCGCCACCGGACGAGCCGGTCTGCCGGTCGAGTTGCCAGTACGCCACCGCCGCGATCAACAGCAGCCCCACGTCGGCCCCGGCCCGCACCGGCGCCGCGCCCGCCGCGGCCCGCACGCGCCGCAGCCGCGGCGCACCCGCCGTCGCGGCCAGCGCGGGCGCCACGACCGCCGCCGCGCAGCACACCGCGACCCCGGCCGCGACCAGCCACACCCGGAGCACCGGAGCGTCCCCGAGCCGCACCCCGGTCCGGTCGAGGGACGACCACCGGGCGAGCAGCCGCACCAGCGGGCCGGACACCAGCGCGGCACCCACCGCCGCCGGTACGGCAAGCAGCAGCGCCTCCAGTGCGGCGAGGCCCGTGATCCGGCGGCGCGAGGCACCCCGCGCCTTCAGCAGATCGGTCTCGCCCGCCCGCTCGGTGTCGAGCAGCCGGGCCACCAGCAGCAGCGCGTACCCGGCGAGCAGCACCAGCTGGACGGAGACGATCATCAACGTGGACCGGGAGACGAGCAGCGCGCGCCCGGTCCTGTCGAGCACGGCGGGCAGCGCCGTCCGCACGGTCGCGCCGGCTCCGAACGCCGGGTTCCTGCCCAGTGCTTCGGGCTCCTGCGCCGCGGCCTCGCGCAGTGCGTCGATGCCGTCGGTGGTCAGGCCCCGGTAGTCGGCCGTCGCCACCCACCCGGTGGTGCCCGCGGAGGTGCGGGAGGCGAGGACGGACGGGTCGGCGAGCAGCGGGCCGTAGGTGGTGAAGTCGACGGTGCGCACCCCGTGACCGCCGAGGGTGTCCAGCTGCCAGTACGGATCCGCGCTGTCGGCGGCCCGGTACACGCCGGTGATCCGGACCGTCAGGGGCGCGCCGCCCAGCCGGTCGGTCAGGGCGATCCGCGCGCCGGGCCGCACCTTCAGCCGGTCGGCGGCGACTTCGGGCAGCGCGACGGGCACGGGTGCGGTGCGCGCCGCCGGGGCCGGTCCGGGCAGTGTGCCCGCGACCAGCCTGATCCGCGACCGGTCGAGGGCGGCGAAGCGGGTGAGGTCCGGTTGCCCCGCGCGGCCATCGGTGCCCTGGAGGGAACGGGGCAGCGCGTACGGCCCCGAGCCGCGCAACGTCCGTACGGTCACCGGAAGCCCGGCGAAGGTCCGGCGCGCGCCGCGGACCGCAGCGCCCTGGGCCGCCTCCTCCCGGCCGCGGGGCACGTCGGCGCTGATGACGAGCGAGGCGGAGGTCGCGGCCGGGCCGCTCAGGTTCTGTCGGAGCGCCGCGTCCCCGACCGAGGCGGAGAACGCGGCGAGGGCGGCGAGCACCGCGGTGGTCAGCAGCACCGCGAGCAGGGCGGCGCCGAGCAGCACCCGATGCGCCCGAACGCGCAGCAACAAGAAGCCCGTCACTCGTCCCCCACCCGATTGCCGAGCCACCCCCTCGCCGACCCGACATGAATATCATGGGGTTCCCGTTCTGGGTACATGAGTTCCATTCCGTAGGGGGTGCGTCGATGACGGAGAACACCGGCACGCGGTCCGGTGCCGCCCTCGTGGGCGAATCCGCCGACGAACCGATGGTGCGGGTGGAGAACCTGCACCACTCGTACGGCACGGGCACCGTGGCCGTGCACGCGCTGCGCGGCGCCTCCTTCGAGCTGCGGCGCGGTGAACTCGTCGCCCTCAAGGGCCGGTCGGGCTCCGGCAAGACGACCCTGCTCCATCTGATCGGCGGCCTCGACCGCCCGGACCGCGGCCGCGTCGTCATCGACGGCACCGACCTGTCCGCGCTCGGCGAGAACGAGCTGCTGGAACTGCGCCGCGACCGGATCGGCTACATCTTCCAGTCCTTCGGACTCATCCCCATCCTCACCGCGGCCGAGAACGTGGGAGTGCCGCTGCGGCTGCGCAGGGCCGACCCTCGCGCACGTGAGGAGCGCGTGGCCCTGCTGCTCGCCCTCGTGGGGCTCGCCGACCACGGGGCCCAGCGCCCGGCGGAGCTCTCCGGCGGGCAGCAGCAGCGGGTGTCGATCGCCCGCGCCCTCGCCAACCACCCGGCCCTGCTGCTCGCCGACGAGCCGACCGGACAGCTGGACGCGCAGACCGGCCTGGCGGTGATGGAGCTGCTGCGGGCGGTGGTCGCCAGTGAGGGCGTCACGGCCCTGGTCGCCACGCACGACCCCCAACTCCTGGGCCTGGCCGACCGCGTACTGGAACTGAGCGACGGCGAGGTCGTCGAGCACTGACGGCGCCCGACCCAATGGGGTGGAGGGGCGGCGCCTCGGCTGCGTGGGGAGGGGCTACGGCACCTTGTACGTCTCCCCGTACACCTTCCACTCCAGCGGCGTGCGCAGGTCCAGGTTCCCGTCGTACAGGAACACCCGCTGGGCCGTGTCGACGCGGGTCGTGTCGCGGTGGGCGCTCTCGGTCCTCATCGCCGCGCGACGCACGTCGAGGAAGATGTCCAGGTAGGCCTTCTCCGAGCCGCCCTCGGCCGGGGTGTCGGCCTGGGCCATGGCACGGGTGCGCAGGTCGTAGAAGCCGCCCGCGCCGGTGCCGGGCCCGTGCATGACCATGGCGTCGTAGTAGATGAACTGGCCCAGCGTGCCGAGGCCGTCGAGCTTGGCGCGGCGCACCGCGGGGTCGAAGTAGACGCGGTCCCGCTCGGCGTCCTGTGCCCTGCGGAAGGCGGCCACCGAGGCCTCCTTGCGCCAGGCCGCCACGAAGCCCGGGTCGAGCCCCTCGTGCGAGTCCGTCCCGTCGACCTTGCGCAGCGCGGGGAGGTAGCGGGCGAGGCCGTTGCCCGGGTGGTCCTTCGTGTAGCCCTCGACCAGGACGAGCAGATCGTGGGTGCCGGTGCAGAAGCCGATGAGGCCCGCCGTGTACCCCTGGCCGTCGCCGATGTCCTCGATGTAGGCATACGCGCTGCGCCAGTCGAGCGTGGAGTTCTCCGCGCTCGCCACGAGTTTTTGCGCCAACTCCTTCTTGTCCGGGGCGGCGAGGCCCGCGCCCGTCGTGCGCTCGGCGTCCTGGCGGGCCCGCGCGCGCCCGGCGGCCCCGCTCGCGTCCGTGAGTCCCGGGGCGAGGAAGCAGACCGCCGCCGCGACCAGGGGGAGGACCGCGAGCAGGAGGAGCCGAGCACGTTTCATGGGCTCAGCCTAGGGAGCGCTCAGGCCGCTCCGCTCGTCAGCTCGGACACCTTGCCGACGGCCGTGATCACCAGCAGCGCCAACAGCGCGGCGCACGCGGCCGCTTGGAGGAGCGCCCGGCGGCGGTCCCGGGGCGCGTACGCGTAGGCGAGAGTGACCACCCCGCCCGCCAGCAGTCCGCCGAGGTGGCCCTGCCAGGAGGTGAGTCCCGCCGAGATGAGCAGCCACAGCAGCAGGCCCGCCATGAAACGGTTGACGGCGCTCATGTCGGCGCCCAGCCGGCGGGCCATGACGTAGTACGCGGCCCCCAGCCCGAAGATGGCACCCGACGCACCGAGCGTGGGCGTGTACGGCGCGATCACCAGCACGAGGACCGAGCCGCCGAGGGCCGAGAGCAGATAGAGCGTGACGAAGCGGATCCGGCCGAGCTGGGCCTCCACCACCCGGCCCAGGTTCCACAGCGAGACCATGTTCATCACGATGTGCAGAATCCCGAACGTGCCCTCGGTGGGCGGCAGATGGAGGAACGCACCGGTCAGCATCCGGTACCACTCCCCGTCGACCACGCCCTCCGGGTGGAAGTCGTAGGGGTACTGGGCCTGCCAGACGTAGTGCCCGCCGTCGGGCCCCGTCAGCCCGGCGCCGAGCATCTCGAACCGGTCCACGATCGCCGGGCGCACCACCTCGCCCACATAGGCCAGCACGTTGAGCGCGATCAGGAGGTACGTCACCACGGGCACGGTCGAGATACGGCCGCCGAACGCCGTGCGGGCCTGGCGGACGGAGCGGGCGCCCTCCTTCACGCACTCCACGCACTGGTGACCGACGGCCGCCTCGCGCATGCAGTCCGGGCAGATGTAGCGGTCGCACCGTGTGCAGCGCACATGGGACTCCACCTTGGGATGGCGATAGCAGGTGGTGACGGTGGGTTCGGTGGATCTGCTGGATTCGGGGGACTCTGTGGACTCGGATTCCACGACCGGCTCCTCGCGGGTACGGAGATCAGGGGGACGATGAGCCGGTGGGGTCGGCGGCGAACAAAATAGCGAACGCCCATGTGGGAGGGGGACGGCGGGGGCTGTCGGTGCCGTAATCTCGGCGTTTCCGCAACCCTCGCGCGATGGGAGCCCCGCATGGCCGGAATCAGCCTCACCAAGGTGGAGGAGACCGCGCCCGCGCTGGTCGGTCTGTACAAGAGCGCCGGTGTCTCCCTCACCAAGCACGGGCTGAGCGGACAGCGGGCCGCGGTGTACCTGGTCGTCGACTACTCCGGGTCGATGAAGCCGTACTACAAGGACGGCAGTGTGCAGGCGCTGGCGGACCGGGTGCTCGGCCTGTCGGCGCACCTCGACGACGACGGAACCGTCCCGGTCGTCTTCTTCTCCACGGACATCGACGCGGTCACGGACATCGCGCTCGACAACCACCAGGGCCGGGTGGAGAAGATCGTGGCCGGGCTCGGTCACATGGGGAAGACCAGTTACCACCTGGCCATGGACGCGGTCATCGACCACTACCTCGACAGCGGCTCCGAGGCCCCCGCCCTGGTCGTCTTCCAGACCGACGGCGGCCCCATCAACAAGCTTGCCGCCGAAAGGTACTTGTGCAAGGCGGCGAAGCTTCCGCTGTTCTGGCAGTTCATAGGGTTCGGTGACCCCGGCAGCAAGCAGTTCGAGTTCCTGCGCAAACTCGACGAGCTGCCGGTGCCGCAGCGGCGGGTCGTCGACAACGCCGGTTTCTTCCACGCCGGTTCGCAGCCTCGGAAGGTCTCCGACGCCGAGCTGTACGACCGGATCGTGGGCGACTTTCCCCAGTGGCTGACGGCCGCGCGCGAGCGGGGGATCGTCCGGTGACCGTGCGTGTCCTGTCGGCCGCCGGGCGGGTCGCCGTGCCCTGGAAGAACGGTGGCGGGGTGACGCGCGAGGTCGCCGCGCGTCCTGAAGGTGCGGACATGGGGGACTTCGAGTGGCGGGTGAGCCTGGCCGACGTCGGCTCCGACGGGCCGTTCTCGGCGTTCGCCGACGTGGACCGGATCCTCACCATGGTCGAGGGGGAGGGGATGGACCTGACCGTCGGCGGTGAACACCGTCGGGTGGACACGCGGTTCGTCCCGCAGCGCTTCCCCGGTGACCTGCCGACCGACTGCCGTCTCCTCGGGGGGCCGGTCGTCAACCTCAACGTCATGTGGCACCGGGGCGCCGTCGCGACCCCCACCGTCACGGTCGCCGCCCCCCGTCGATCCCTCGCCCTCCCGGCGGGCCCTGCCGTCCTGATCGTCGCCCTCGACGGCACGGCCGAGGCGGCCGGGGTGACCCTCGGGCGTCACGACGCCGTGCTCCTGACGGACGAGGAAGCGACCCTCCGAGCGACGGGGCACACCGCCGTTCTCACCCTCACCCCGAGATCCTGAGCCCCGCCCGGTTCCTCGCCCCCGCCGCCCCTACCCGTCCCATCCCAGGGGCTCCGCCCCCAGACCCCCGGGTGGCTCTCAACCTGCGGGTGGGTGGGGGCTGATCGCGCAGTTCCCCGCGCCCCTGATGGGGCGCTCTTGTCGGCGCCGGTTCACATCTTCAGCCCGTCCGGCGTTTGAGGACGAGGCCGTTCAGGCCGATGGGGGGTTTGGGGGCGGAGCCCCCAAGTCGGGATGGGACGGGTAGGGGCGGCGGGGGCGAGAGACGGAGGGGGGTGACGCGCCGTTGGCTTCGGGGAGGTGTCGTGCCACTCTGGTGGGCCGAGGGGGTGGCCCATGGACGCGGGAGAGATCAACTCCGGTCGGGGGCAAGGGACTTCACGTACGGGGCGAAGGAGCGAGACGCCGGGGGGTGAGCGCCTCGCGGACTGGGCCGACGGACGGCTCGGCCTCTACGCGCTGGCCAAGGCCAACCTGCGCAAGGTCTTCCCGGACCACTGGTCCTTCATGCTCGGCGAGGTCTGCCTCTACAGCTTCCTGATCCTGATCCTGACCGGCGTCTACCTCACGCTCTTCTTCGAGCCGAGCGCCTCCGAGGTCGTCTACCACGGCCCGTACGAACCACTCAACGGCATCCTCATGACCCGCGCCTACGAGTCCACCCTCCACATCAGCTTCGAGGTGCGCGGCGGACTCCTGGTCCGACAGATCCACCACTGGGCGGCGATCGTCTTCCTCGCCGGCATGCTCGTGCACATGATGCGCGTCTTCTTCACCGGCGCGTTCCGCAAGCCCCGCGAGGTCAACTGGCTGTTCGGCTGGACCCTGCTGATGCTCGGCCTGATCACCGGCCTGACCGGCTACTCGCTCCCCGACGACCTGCTCTCCGGTACCGGCGTCCGCTTCGCCCAGGGCGCGATCCTGTCGGTCCCGATCGTGGGAACGTACCTCTCCTTCTTCCTCTTCGGAGGCGAGTTCCCGGGCCACGACATCATTCCGCGCTTCTTCCCGATCCACGTCCTCCTGCTGCCGGGCATCATGCTGGGCCTGGTGGTCGCCCATCTGATCCTGGTCTTCTACCACAAGCACACGCAGTACCCGGGGCCCGGACGCGACCAGAAGTCCGTCGTCGGGATGCCGTTCATGCCGGTGTACATGGCCAAGGCGGGCGGGTTCTTCTTCCTCGTCTTCGGGGTGCTGTCGCTGATGGGGGCGATCGCGACCATCAACCCCGTCTGGGCCTTCGGCCCCTACCGGCCGGACCTGGTGACGACCGGCGCGCAGCCCGACTGGTACCTCGGCTTCTCCGAGGGGCTCATCCGGGTGATGCCGGGATGGGAGATCAACGCCTGGGGCCACACCCTCCAACTGGGTGTGTTCATCCCCTTCTCCCTGTTCCCGCTGATCATGACCGCCATCGCCGTCTACCCGTTCATCGAGGCGTGGATCACCGGGGACAGACGGGAACACCACATCCTGGACCGGCCGCGCAACGTCCCCACCCGCACCGGGCTCGGTGTCGCCTGGCTGACGCTGTACGGAGTGCTCCTGGTCGGCGGGGGCAATGACCTGTGGGCCACCCACTTCCACCTCTCCATCAACGCCATCACCTGGTTCGTACGGGTCTCCTTCTTCCTGGCCCCGGCCCTCGCCTTCGTCGTCACGCGCCGGATCTGCATGGGCCTGCAGCGACGGGACCGCGACAAGGTGCTGCACGGAAGGGAGTCCGGGGTCATCCGGATGCTTCCGCACGGCGAGTACGTCGAGGTGCACGAACCGCTCACACCGGCACAGCGGTTCACACTCACCCAGCACGAGCAGCCCCCGCCGTACGAGGTGGGACCGCTCGTGGACGCGGGCGGCGTCGCCCGCCGGGTCGGCCCCGGCCGCAGGCTGCGCGCCCGGCTCGCCCGCGCCTTGTACGGGCCCGACACCCAGATCCCGAAGCCGACGCCGGAGGAGTACCGGGAGCTCACCAGCGGCGAGCACCACCACTGAGCACCTCGGCCCGGCACTCGGTCGGGGTGCCCCACGCGGTACGCAGGGCACGGGCCTTGGCCAGCCACAGGGACAGGTCGTACTCCGCGGTGTAGCCGATCGCGCCGTGCAACTGGAGCGCCGTGCGCGCGGTGGCGTACGCGGCCTCGCAGGCCGTGACCTTGGCCGCGGCCACGTCGGCGGGCGCCATCGTCAGGGCCGCGCCGAACACCAGCGGGCGCGCGAACTCCAGAGCGATCTTCGCGTCGGCGAGGCGATGCTTCACCGCCTGGAACGAGCCGACGGGGACGCCGAACTGGGTGCGCTGCCCGACGTACGCGACGGTCCGGTCGAGGAGCGCGAGCCCGATGCCGAGCGCCTGGGCGGCGGTGGCGAGCCGGGCCCAGACGAGGGCATGACCGACGGGAGGGGCGGCGGCGAGCAGTTCACCGCCCGGTGCGAGGGGTGTGAGGCGGCGGGCGGGGTCCAGGGAGGCGCGCACCGGGCCGTGGCCGGGGGCCAGACGCAGTCCGTCGGCCGCCAGGGCGAGGCGCGTGGTCGCCGCGTCGCCGTCCAGCGCGTACGCCCCGTCGAGGGCCAGCGTCGCCGACGCCTCGCCCGAGGCCAGCGACGGGAGCAGCCGCCCGGCGGGCACGGGGTCCGTCAGCTCGGCCAGCAGCGCGGCCGCCGCGACCGTCTCCACCAGCGGACCGGGCACCGCGTGCCGTCCCAACTCGACGAAACCCACGGCCAGTTCCACCGGATGCGGGCCCATCCCCTCGTACGCCTCCGGCACCGCGAGCGCGAACACGCCCACCTTGGCGATACGGGACCACAGCGCGCGGCCGCCGCCGTGGTCGCCGCGGCTCCAGTCCCGTACGACCGACGGGGTGTCCGCGGCCGTCAGCATCGCGTCCAGCGAGTCGGCGAACGCCCGCTGCTGCGGGTCGAGGAGGAAGCGCATCAGCGGCGGCCCTTCGGGAGGCCGAGCAGGCGCTCGGCGATGATGTCGCGCTGGATCTCGTTGGTGCCGGCGTAGATCGGACCGGCGAGCGAGAAGACGTACCCCTCGGACCAGTCCGTGTCCGCCGACTCGCCGTCCGGGCCGAGGAGGTCGAGGGCCGTCTCGTGCAGCGCGATGTCGTACTCGGACCAGAAGACCTTGTTCAGGCTGGCCTCGGGTCCGATCGTCCCGCCGTCGAGGAAGCGGGAGGCGCCCGCGTAGGCGAAGAGCTGGTAGGCGCGGGCGCCGATCACCGCGTCGGCCACCCGGTCGCGCAGCGCCGTGTCCGAGGGGTCGGCGCGGCTGCGCCACAGGTCCACCAGCCGGTCCGCGGCGGCGAGGAAGCGGCCCGGTGAACGCAGCGTCAGTCCTCGCTCGTTGCCCGCCGTCGACATGGCGACCCGCCAGCCCCCGCCCGGCTCGCCGATCACGTCCTCGTCCGGGACGAAGACCTCGTCGAGGAAGACCTCGGCGAAGGCCGGTCTGCCGTCCAGGCGGCCGATGGGGCGCACGGTGACCCCGGGCGCGCGCAGGTCGAACATCAGATAGGTCAGGCCCTGATGAGGCCTTGGTGTGCCCGGCTCACTGCGGAAGAGGCCGAACGCGCGGTCGGCGAAGGCGGCCCGCGACGACCAGGTCTTCTGCCCGCTCAGCAGCCAGCCCCCGACCGTACGCACCGCGCGCGAGGTGAGCGAGGCCAGGTCGGAACCCGCCTCCGGCTCGGACCACGCCTGCGCCCAGACGACCTCCCCGCCGGCCATGGAGGGCAGGATCCGGGCGCGCTGTCGCTCCGTGCCGTGATCGAAGAGGGTGGGCGCCAGGAGGTTGATGCCGTTCTGGCCGACCCGGCCCGGCGCGCCCGCCGCGTGGTACTCCTCCTCGAACACCAGCCAGCGCACGATGTCCGCGCCCCGGCCGCCGTACACCTCCGGCCACGACACCACCGACCAGCGGTCCGCGGCGAGTTCGGCCTCCCACACCCGGTGCGCCGCGAAGCCCTCCTCGGTCTCCAGGGACGGGAGGGGCGTCCGTGGCACATGGGCGGCGAGCCAGGTCCGGGCCTCGGCGCGGAAGGCCTCGTCGGTGGGGGAGAGGGTCAGATCCATCGGCAGCACCTTCCCTAACAAGTGTTTGGTAGGTTAGCGTGGAGGTATGAGCGACGTCGAGAGTCCGGCGTACGTCAGCGGGCACGGGCTGCTGACCGGGCGCACCGCCGTCATCACCGCCGCCGCGGGCGCGGGCATCGGCGGGGCGACGGCGCGCAGGTTCCTGGAGGAGGGGGCGCGGGTGGTCATCAGTGACGCCCATGTGCGCCGCCTCAAGGAGAGCGAAGAGGCCCTCGCCGCGGAGTTCGGCGCGGCGAGCGTCGCCTCGCTGCCGTGCGACGTGACGGACGAGCAGCAGGTGGAAGCCCTCTTCGCGCTGGTGGGAGAGCTCCACGACGGCCTGGACATCGTCGTCAACAACGCGGGCCTCGGCGGCACTTGTGCCCTCGTCGACATGACCGACGAGCAGTGGTCGAGGGTGCTGGACGTGACACTGAACGGCACGTTCCGGTGCACCCGGGCCGCCCTGCGCCGTTTCAGGGACCAGGGCGGCGGCGGAGTCGTCGTCAACAACGCCTCCGTCGTCGGCTGGCGCGCCCAGGCCGGTCAGGCGCACTACGCCGCCGCCAAGGCGGGCGTCATGGCGCTCACCCGGTGCGCGGCCGTCGAGGCCGCCGAGTACGGGGTGCGTGTCAACGCGGTGTCACCGAGTCTCGCCATGCACCCGCACCTGGTGAAGGTGACCACGCCCGAGCTGCTGGAGGAACTGACGGGCCGCGAGGCCTTCGGCCGCTACGCGCAGCCCTGGGAGGTGGCCAACGTGATGGTGTTCCTGGCGTCCGGCTACTCCTCGTACCTGACCGGCGAAGTCGTCTCCGTCAGCAGCCAACATGCGTAGGGCGCCGTCGGCCGGCACCCCTGGGACCACAATGGAACCGTGCCTACCAAGAAGAAGCCCCAGGTGACCGCCACCCCCGAGCGGCGCCGCGAACTCCTCGACACCGCCGCGGAGGTCTTCGCCGAGCAGGGCTACAACGCCACCACCGTACGCAAGATCGCGGACGAGGCCGGAATGCTCGCGGGCAGCCTCTACTACCACTTCGACTCCAAGGAATCGATGCTGGAGGAGATCCTGCGGACCTTCCTCGACGAGCTCTGGGAGGGCTACGACGCCGTCCTGGACGCCGAACTCGGCCCGCGCCAGACCCTGGAGGCCCTGGTCACGGAGTCGTTCCGGGAGATCGACCGGCACCGTGCCGCCGTCGCCATCTACCAGAAGGAGTCCCGGCACCTCGCCGCCCAGCAGCGCTTCGCCTTCCTCGCCGAGTCGCAGCGCAACTTCGAGAAGGCGTGGCTGAGCACGCTGGAGCGCGGCGTGGCCGCCGAGGTCTTCCGGGCCGACCTCGACATCCGGCTCACCTACCGCTTCGTGCGCGACACCGTGTGGGTCGCCGCGTCCTGGTACCGGCCCGGCGGACAGCACAGCCCCGAGGAGATCGCCCGGCAGTACCTGTCGATGGTGCTGGACGGCATCTCCGTACGCGCATAGCCCATGTCTGCGATACCCCATGTCTGCGAGGGAGTTGTCATGGCCGAGGCCTACATCGTCGAAGCGGTCCGTACGCCCGTCGGGCGGCGCGGGGGAGGCCTGAGCGGTGTCCACCCGGCCGACCTCGGCGCGCATGTCCTCAAGGCGCTGGTCGAGCGCTCCGGAGTGGACCCGGCCGCCGTCGAGGACGTCGTCTTCGGCTGTCTGGACACCGTGGGGCCGCAGGCCGGGGACATCGCCCGCACCTGCTGGCTGGCGGCCGGGCTCCCCGAGGAGGTGCCAGGCGTCACCGTCGACCGGCAGTGCGGTTCCTCCCAGCAGGCCGTGCACTTCGCCGCCCAGGGCGTCCTGTCCGGCACCCAGGACCTGGTGGTCGCGGGCGGAGTGCAGAACATGAGCCAGATCCCCATCGCCTTCGCCTCCCGCCAGGCCGCCGACCCCCTCGGCCTCACCGAAGGCCCCTTCGCGGGCAGCGAGGGCTGGCGGGCGCGCTACGGCGACCTGCCCGTCAACCAGTTCGCCGGCGCCGAGATGATCGCCGCCAAGTGGGGCATCAGCCGCAGCGACCAGGAGGAGTTCGCCCTCCGCTCGCACCGGCGGGCGATCCGCGCCATCGACGAGGGCCGCTTCGCCCGCGAGACCGTGGCCTACGGCGAGGTCACCGCCGACGAGGGCCCGCGCCGGGACACCTCACTGGAGAAGATGGCGGGCCTCAAGCCGGTCGTCGAGGGCGGCACCATCACCGCCGCCTGCTCCTCCCAGGTCTCCGACGGCGCCGCCGCGATGCTGCTCGCCTCCGAGCGGGCGGTACGGGAGCACGGGCTGACCCCGCGCGCCCGCGTCCACCACCTCTCCGTGCGCGGCGAGGACCCCATCCGCATGCTGTCCGCGCCCATCCCGGCCACCGCGTACGCCCTGAAGAAGACCGGCATGTCCCTCGACGCCATCGACCTCGTCGAGATCAACGAAGCCTTCGCCCCGGTCGTCCTCGCCTGGCTCAAGGAGACCGGCGCCGACCCGGAGAAGGTCAACGTCAACGGCGGCGCCATCGCTCTGGGGCATCCGTTGGGGGCGACGGGCGTGAAGCTGATGACGACGCTCCTGCACGAACTGGAGCGCACCGGCGGCCGGTTCGGCCTCCAGACGATGTGCGAGGGCGGCGGGCAGGCGAACGTGACGATCGTCGAAAGGCTCTGACACACAGGGGACCGCCCGACTCCGGCGGACGGAGTCCGGCGCAGGCCGCCGAAGCCTGTGAGGCCCCTCGGGGCCGAGCAGTGCGAGGGGGCCGTTGGGGATGGTGCCGATGTGCGAGGGCGGCGGCCAGGCGAACGTGACGATCATCGAAAGGCTCTGAGGCCCGGGGCGGGCGTCAGCGGCCGAGCGAGAAGCCCAGCAGTACGCCCGCGTGGACCTCGACCATGCCGGGGGCCAGGTCGCCTTCCGAGCTTCCGCCGCCACCGCCGTGTCCCCGGTGACTGCGCATCTCCCACGACTCGGCGTCCACGTCCTGGATGTGCAGCACCGTACCCAGCGGGACGCCCGCCGCCTCCGCGTACACCTCCGCCTTCCGCCGGGCCGCGTCCACGGCCCGGCGCCGGGCCTCGTCGCGCAGCGCGGGCTTGTCGCGTACGTCGAAGACGACGTCGTCGACCCGGTTGGCGCCCGCGTCGACCGCGTCGACGATGAGCCGCTGCAGGTCGTCGATCGTCTCGATCTCGATGACGTACGAGGCCTGGCAGCGGTAACCGAGGAACTTCCGGCCGGTTCCGTAGCCGTCGTACTCGGATTGGAGCGACAGCTTGGATCCGGAGACCGACGCGTCCGGTATCCCGTGTCCGCGCAGCGTCTCGCGCAGCCGGGACACCGCCGAGCCCGCCTCCTGGAACGCCTTGTCGGGCGACGGCTCCAGCACGTCGACCGCCAACTTCACCCGCACCAGCTGAGGTTCCGCCCGCACGCTTCCCGCACCGAACACACTGAGGCCCCACGGCTCTCTTATGGTCTGAGTCACCGGGGCATTGAAGCACCCATGACCGCAAGGGCGTCGAGGGTTTCCCGGGCTTCCGCCATCACCCGGTCGACCAGCTCCTCGCACGACGGCAGGTCCTCGATCACCCCCGCGACCTGTCCCGAGGCCATCACCCCCAGGTCCGTGCGCCCGTCCACCATCGACGACTTCAGGAGCATCGGTGTGTTCGCGGCGAGCAGTACCTGGCTCCAGGTCAGCTCCTTGCCGTGCTTCATGGCGAGACCGTCGCGGATCATCCGCGACCAGGACAGCCCGGAGATCCGCCGGAAGCCCGCGGCCCGGCGGACGGCCTGCGCGAGGGCCCTCGCACGGCCGGACCTCTCCAAGGAGTCGACGAAGTCCGTACGCAGCATGCGATGGGGGAGGCCGTCCACGGCCGTCGTGACCGTGACGTCCCTGACCGTCGCCGCCAGGTACTTCGCCTTCACCGCGGCCGGAACGGTCGAGTCCGAGGTGAGCAGGAAACGGGTGCCCATGGCGATGCCCGCCGCCCCGTACGCCAGCGCCGCGACCAGCCCCCGCCCGTCGTGGAAACCGCCCGCCGCGACCACCGGGATGTCCACCGCGTCCACCACCTGCGGCAGCAGCACCGTCGTCGCGACCTCGCCGGTGTGGCCGCCGCCCTCGCCGCCCTGCACGATCACCGCGTCCGCGCCCCAGGCGGCCACCTTCTCGGCGTGCCGGCGCGCCCCGACGGAGGGGACGACGACCACGCCCGCCTCCTTCAGCTCGGCGATCAGCTCGCGGGACGGCGCGAGGGCGAACGACGCGACCCTCACCCCTTCGTCGACGATGATCCGTACCCGCTCGCCCGCGTCCCCGGCGTCGGCGCGCAGATTCACCCCGAACGGCGCGTCCGTACGGGACCTGACCTCGCGTATGGCCTCTCTCAGATGGTCGAGGGTCATCGTCGCGGAGGCCAGGATGCCCAGCGCCCCCGCGTTCGCCGCCGCCGACACCAGGCGGGGGCCCGCGACCCAGCCCATACCGGTCTGCACGACGGGGTGACGGACACCGACGAGGCGGGTGAGCGCGGTCTCCATCAGCTCCTGACCTCTCGATCCCGGGCGCCGCCCGGATCGATGACCTCGCGGATCAGTCTCAGCTCCTCGGGACTCGGTTCGCGGGTGCGGGGCACCTCGTCGGGGACCGACAGCCCGAAGCCCGTCGCCTCCCGCACCTGTTCCACGGTGACGCCCGGGTGCAGTGAGGCGAGCCGCATCGAGTGGTCGGGCGTGGCGAAGTCGAAGACACCGAGGTCGCTCACCACGCGCGGGATGCGATGAAAACGGGTGGCGCTCGGGCCCGCGGCGGCGGCACGGTCGTACCCCACCCCGCACACCATGTCGACCCGCTCGACGAAGACGCGCGGCGAGTGCCTGGGGACCCAGTAACTGGTCGGGTTGTTCAGGGTGTTGACCGGCGCGCCGCGCACGCCGAGCAGCTGGCGCGTGGGCCTGGACCAGTCACCGATGCAGGAGATGTTCTGGTTGCCGAAGCGGTCGAGCTGACTCGCGCCCATCATCACGTGCCTTCGTCCGCCGGTGACCATGGTCAGGTGCTGCCGGTACGGCAGCCAGCCCTCCGGGGTGCCGTCGAGGCCGACGAGCATCGCCTCGCCGTCGGTCAGCAGCAGATCGGGGGAGAAGGTGCGCTTGGCGAGACGGGCGCCGATGGAGGGAATGGGGCCCATGGGGCTGGCGAGCACCTCGCCGTTGTCCCGCCAGGCCTCGGCGCAGGCGATCACGCAGTACTCGGCGCGGGTGACCACGGCTGCGGGGGCACCGGGGGCGGGGGTGGCCGCGGGACTCATCGCTGCTCCTTGTGCCAGGCCCGTACGGCGGACTGGTAGGCCTGTTCGTCGCCGGCCAGGAAGCGCGCGGCGAACTCGGCGTACGGCGTGGTGGCGTACAGCTTCTGGAAGGGCTCGTCGCGTCCGTGGTCGGGGGCGCAGGAGGTGAAGTGCGCGCCGTTCGGAGTCTCGACGACGCCCGTCACGCTCGACCGCTTGAGCAGCAGGGTCTGCGGGGCGGCCTCCTTGGTGAGCTCCGCCGTGTCGACCACGCGCTCGCACGAGACGTACGCGGCGTCGGCGGCCTCGCAGAACAGGTCGTCGAAGTACGGGTCCGGGCCCAGATACTGACCGTTGCCCAGGCGGTCGGCGCGGTTCATGTGGACCAGGGCCGCGTCCAGGCGCAGGGCGGGCATGGCGACGAGCTCCTCCCGTACCCCCGAGGAGGCATCGGCGTACGGCGAAGTGACCGTGCGCAGCGTGGGGTTGACCCGCATCACGTCCGAGCCGAGCCCGGCCCGGACGGGGAGGAAGGGCAGGCGGTTCGCGGCGGCGTGCAGGCCCCACATGAACATCGCCTCGTCGACCTCCATCAGCTCGAAGGCCCCGCGCTCGCGCGCCGCCCGGTAGTGCGGTTCGAGCGGGATCGAGTCGAGGGTGGTGAAGGCGGTGACGAGCCTGCGGATCCGGCCCGCGGCGGCGAGCAGGCCGACGTCCGGGCCGCCGTACGACACCACCGTGAGATCGGTGAGCTTGGTGCGGAGCAGTGCTCTGACCAGGGCCATCGGCTTGCGGCGCGAGCCCCAGCCGCCGATGCCGAGAGTCATCCCGCTGTGGAGCCGGGAGACCACCTCGTCGGTGGTCATCGTCTTGTCGCTCACCTGTCGACCCCCTCCTTTCCGAAGGTGTCGCGGACACGGTCGGCGACCCCGCCGAGGTTCGCCTCGAAGGTGAAGCCCTGCTCGAATCGGTAGCTGCGGCGCACGTCCACGGGGTCGATGCCGTTGAGCGCGGCCTTCGCGAGCCGGATCAGCTCGCCGTCCTTGGCGGCTATCTCGCGCGCCAGCTCCAGCGCCGCGCCCAGGAGTTCCCCGCGCGGCACGACCCGCCACACCGAGCCGTGAGCGTGCAGCTCGGCGGCGGTCGCCGTGCGCGAGGTGTAGTACAGCGCGCGCACCAGGTGGCCCGGGACCAGGCGGGCCAGATGCGTGGCCGCGCCGAGGGCGCCGCGGTCCAGCTCGGGCAGGCCGAACGTGGCGTCCTCGCTCGCCACGATCGCGTCCGCGTTCCCCACCAGCCCGATCCCGCCGCCCAGACAGAAGCCGTGCACCGCAGCGACGACGGGGACCTCGCACTCGTAGACCGCGGCGAAGGCCTCGAAACAGCCGCGGTTCGCCCCTATCAGCGCGCGATGGCCCCCGCTGTCCCTGGTCTCGCGCTGCATCTCCTTGATGTCCACGCCCGCGTTGAAACCGCGCCCCTCGGCCGTCAGCACGACGCACCGGACGCCGGGGTCGCGGCCCGCCGCGCGCAGGGCGCCGGCCAGGTCGAACCAACCGCGCACCGGCAGCGCGTTCACCGGCGGGAAGTCGACCGTGACGACGGAAATCCCCTTTTCCGGGGACGAGGTGGAGACACCCATGGACGCATCAGCTACCTTTCCACCTCAGGACCATTCCACCAAACGTTTGTTAGGCGCACTCTCGAAGCTAGCAGTGAATGCATCCGGGCGGGAGGCCCTGTGGACAACCTGGATCTCGGGGGCAGGACCGTCGTCGTCACGGGCGGCACCCGTGGGGTGGGGGCCGGGATCGCCCGGGCGTTCGTCGAGGCGGGCGCGGACGTGCTGGTCTGTGCCCGCAGGCCCCCCGACGTACCGCTGGAGGGCACGGAGTTCGTGTCCGTGGACCTCCGCGACCCGGCCGCCGTGCACGCCTTCTTCGCCGCGCTGCCCCGGCTCGACGTGCTGGTGAACAACGCGGGCGGCGCGCCCTACCGGCCACTGACGGAGGCGGACGCCGGGCGCCACGCCCGCGTGATCGAGTTGAACCTCGTCGTGCCGCTGACCGCCTCGCTCGCCGCGTACGAACACCTCAGGCGGGCCCGGGGATCGATCGTGATGATCGGCAGCGTGAGCGGGGCGCGGCCCTCGCCCGGGTCGGCGGCGTACGGGGCGGCCAAGGCGGGCCTTGCGAACCTGGCCCGTTCGATGGCCGTCGAGTGGGCTCCCGACGTCCGGGTCAACACCCTCGTCGTCGGCATGGTCCGCACCGAGCTCTCCCATCTGCACTACGGCGGCGAGGACGGCATCGCGGCCGTCTCAAGCACCGTCCCGCTGGGCCGCCTCGCCGACCCGTCCGACATCGGCGGGGCCGCGGTCTTCCTCGCCTCGGACGCGGCGAGGTACATCAGCGGGGCCTCGCTGCTCGTCCACGGCGGCGGCGAGCGGCCCGCCTTCCTGGACGCGGCGACCGCCAACAAGACCGGCACGTCCGGCACGTCCGGCACGTCCGGCACGTCCGGCACGTCCGGCACGTCCGGCACGTCCGGCACATTCGACACGTCGGGCAAGGAGGACTGAGATGAGTGGACCGCTGCTGTGCGAGGGGCGGGTCGTGATCGTCACGGGCGCCGGGCGCGGACTCGGCCGCGCGCACGCGCTCGCGTACGCCGCCGAGGGCGCGCGGGTCGTCGTGAACGACCTCGGAGTGGGCCTCGACGGCACGCCCGGCCCGGACAGCCCGGCCGCGCGGGTCGTGGCGGAGATCCGGGCGGCGGGCGGACAGGCGATGGCCCACGGCGGCGACATCGCCACCACCGACGGGGCCGCCTCCCTCGTACGCACCGCGCTGGAGACCTACGGACGCCTGGACACCCTCGTCAACAACGCGGGGTTCCTGCGCGACCGAATGCTCGTCAATCTCGACGAGGACGACTGGGACGCCGTGCTGCGCGTCCATCTCAAGGGCCACTTCCTGCCGCTGAAGCACGCGGCGGCGCACTGGCGGGCGGAGGCGAAGAGCGGCCGCACGCCCCGGGCCAGGGTCGTCAACACCAGCAGCGGGGCGGGTCTGTTGGGTTCGGTCGGGCAGGGCAACTACAGCGCCGCCAAGGCCGGGATCATCGGCCTGACCCTGGTCGCCGCGGCCGAACTGGGCCGCTACGGCGTCCAGGTCAACGCGATCGCCCCCGCGGCCCGCACCCGGATGACCGAACGCACCTTCGCGGACACCATGGCGGCCCCCGACGCCGACTCCTTCGACGCGATGGCCCCCGAGAACGTCTCCCCCCTCGTCGTCTGGCTCGGCGCGAGCGCGAGCACCGGAGTCACCGGCCGCGTCTTCGAGACCGAGGGCGGCCGCATCACCGTCATGGAGGGCTGGCGGCCGGGCCCCACCGCGGACAAGGGCGCCCGCCGGACCCCGTCCGAGGCCGGCGACACGGCCCTGAAGCTCCTGGCGGAGGCGGAGGTTCCGGGGGCGGTGTACGGGGCGGGGTAGGGGGCCTCCACCCGTGAGGACGATCCCTGAGGACCTATCCCTGAGGGCGCGTGGTTCAAGGACCGGACGGGCCGGGGGAGTCCAGCCGCGCCAGCGCGCTCGCCGCCCGGTCGCGGATCACGGGGTCGGTCGCGCCGGTGAGGACGCGCAGGATCGGCAGGCCGTGGGGGTTGCCCAGGCGGCCCAGTACGTCCGCGCCGAAGGCCTGGCGGAGGGGGGCGGGGGCGGCGCACCACTCGACCGCCGCCCGGAACGTCTCCTCGTCGCCGCGCAGGCCCAGCGCCGTCGCCGCCTCGGTCCAGTCGTCGTTGTCGGGGTCGGCGGGACGCAGGGCGCGGGCGGCCAGTTCGGCGGCGGGCGCGGTGATGCCGAGGGCGGATTCGAGGAGGGTCGCTATCGCGGCGTGGCCCGTCTGCTGGTCGTTGCTCGCGACGGGATTCCCGGCCGGGTCGAGGAGTTGGACCTCCACGGTGACGCCGCCGTCCTGCGGGTAGCGGTGGGTGACGGAGGGGTGGCCCGGGCCCCAGGTCTCTTCCAGGCCCGCGCGCACCTCGGCCTCCACATCGACGGTGAGCCGGCGGTGGGCCTCGGCGAGCGCCGCCGACCGCGCCCGCGCTCCGTGCCGCAGGAGGGCGCGTACACAGCCGGGCGAGCCACGGCGGGCGGCCGCGACGAGCGGGGGCTCACCGGTCGGGCCCGGGCGGTCGGGGTCCGCGCCCGCCACGAGGAGCTCCCTCACCACCGCGACCCGCCCCAGCCGCACCGCCCACGTCAGCGCCGTGAACCCGAACTCCTCCACCGTGTCCGGCGCGGCCCCGGCCGCCAGCAGGGCGCGTACGACCTCCGTGTGCCCACCGCACGCCGCGCCGCACAGCGGCGCGTCCGTGCCCTGGCTGAGCCGGTCGGGCGCGGCGCCGGCCACCAGCAGCAGTCGTACGACGCCGGGCCGGTCGCTCACCGCCGCGAGATACAGCGCCGTCTGACCGTCCTCGTCCACCGCGTCCGGGCTCACACCGGAGCGCAGCAGCCGTACCACCGCGTCCTCGTCACCCTCGTGCACAGCCGTGAAGAGGTGTGCCGCGGGGTCGTTCGTGCTCATCCTTCGACCCTCGCTCGCGAAGGACGCGAGAGGCAAAGTCTTTGGGGGTGTTGTGTCTCACCTCCCCCCACGCACACCCACGTGCGTCGCATGTCCTACGTGTCGCACTCCAGCACCGTCCTGCACAGCGTGCAGCGCGCCCGTACCCGGCCCCGGACCGGCACGCGGATCCGCTGGTGACAGGTCGGGCAGGGGAAGGAGACGCGCAGGGGCCCGCGGCTGTCGGGGCTGAACACGTAGGGGACACCCGGGTGCGGGCCCGGTGTGTGCTGGTCCTGGGCGTGCCGCCGGTCCTTCGCGTAGCGGCGGCGGCCCGCCCAGCCGGCCGCGGTCAGCGGGGGCTGCTGCTCGTCACGGCGGGCCTGCGCCATGCCCTGGGTGTACGCCGTGTACGCCTGCGGACTGGTGAACCAGATCGAGGGGTCCTCGTCGAAGACCAGGGCGCGTTTGGCGAGGACGTAGCCGAACTCCTCCGGGGTGAGGTAGCCGAGTTTCTGTGAGGAGTCGGCGTCCTCCCGGTAGGCGTCGAGAAGCAGCCAGCCCGCGCCGAGGTAGGTCGCCGCGGTGTCCGTGAGGATCTCGTTGTCGCGCGTGCCGGGGAAGTAGAGGTCGAGGCGGTGCAGATAGACGTGCATCACCTCGTGGGCGAGGGCCGCGCCGATGTCCCGGCGGTGGGAGCGGAAGCGGTCGTTCAGTTCGACGAAGTACTCGGGGCCCGCCGTGAGTTCGACGTTGGCCGCCTGGGTCATCTCGCGGAAGCCGATGATCAGCCGGGCGTCCGGGAGGTGGTAGTGGTGCACCATCTCGCGGGCCACGCGCTGCGCGCCCAGATGCAGGTCGTCGATGTCGCCGAAGGCCACGTCGGCGGGGACCACGCTGGTCGCGAAGGTGTGGATGGTGTCGTACGAGAGCCGCTTGTAGAGCGCGGTGATCGATGCCCGCACCGTGTCCAGATGCGGGAAGCCGTGCTCGACGGGTCCGCCGTTCGCCACGTCCGTACCCCCTGAAGACGCCGGGCCTCCTGCATTCCACTCTAAGCGCCGCCGCGGTGGGTGGCGGGGCGCGGCTGGCCGAAATGGGGTCCTTGTCGGAGCGCTCCGGTGTCTAAATAATTCGCAAAGGCTTGGCGGGTGCATGTCACTCGGCGTGTGCGGCGACTGTCGTGTCGTGCGGCCTCGGTGTGACCCCGTCGGGCTTCCAACCCCCCACGAGAGGAAGCACGTTGAAGTCTTCGAAGAAGTTCACGGGCGTCAAGAGAGTCCTCGCCCTCGGCGCCGTCACCCTCGCCACCGTCTCGCTCCAGCCCGTCTCCGCGCAGGCCGCGCCCACGCCCGTCGTCGGCGGCACCCGCGCGGCGCAGGGAGAGTTCCCGTTCATGGTCCGGCTCTCCATGGGCTGCGGCGGTGCGCTCTACACCCAGCAGATCGTCCTCACCGCCGCGCACTGTGTGAGCGGCTCCGGCAACAACACCTCCATCACCGCCACCGCCGGCGTCGTCGACTTGCAGAGCAGCAGCGCGATCAAGGTCAAGTCGACCAAGGTGCTCCAGGCGCCCGGCTACAACGGCAAGGGCAAGGACTGGGCGCTGATCAAGCTCGCCTCGCCCGTCAACCAGCCCACGCTGAAGATCGCCACCACCACCGCGTACAACAACGGCAACTTCACCATCGCCGGGTGGGGCGCCGCGCGCGAGGGCGGCGCCCAGCAGCGCTACCTCCTCAAGGCCACCGTCCCCTTCGTCAGCGACGCCACCTGTCAGCAGGCGTACGGCAGCGATCTCGTGCCCGGTGACGAGATCTGTGCCGGGTTCGTGCAGCAGGGTGGGGTCGACACGTGCCAGGGTGACTCCGGTGGACCGATGTTCCGCAAGGACGACTCGGGGGCGTTCGTCCAGGTCGGGATCGTCAGTTGGGGGCAGGGCTGTGCGGAGCCGGGGTATCCCGGGGTGTACTCCGAGGTCTCGACCTTCGCCGCCGACATAGCCAGAGCGGCGTCCACCCTGTAGGGCTGCGCCCCTTCGATGCCGGGTGAGTTCCTCGGGTGCGGGTGGGCGGCGCCTGATCGAACCGTTCCCCGCGCCCCTCGGACGGGGCTGCGCCCCGATTCCCCGTCCGGTTGTAGTCGTTCGGGTGCGGGTGGGTGGGGGCTGATCGCGCAGTTCCCCGCGCCCCTTGGGTGGGGCTGCGCCCCGTATCCCCCGGCCGCCGGAAGTTCTTCGGCTGTCGGCCGGGGGGAGGCTGGTCGCGCCGTTCCCCGCGCCCCTGGGGCCGGGGCTGCGCCCCGGATCCCCCGCCCGCCGGGGGTTCTTCGGCTGTCGGCCGGTGGGGGCTGATCGCGCAGTTCCCCGCGCCCCTAAAAGCCTCGGTCGTCCGGGGTTCGAGGGGCGCGGGCCCTGCCCCACCCACCTAGCCCGCGCCATTCAGCCCGTCCAGCGCCCGAGGCCGTGGCCGAAGGCCGTACTCCACCCGCCCTGGTTTGTTTCTTTCGGCCTGTCCGGCGTTCGTGGCCGTGGCCGTGGCCGAAGGCCGTATCCCACTCGCCCCGGCCCGCATCATTCAGCCCGTCCGGCGTTTGAGGACGAGGCCGTTCAGGCCGATGCGGGGGTCTGGGGGCGGCAGCCCCCAGGGATGACGGTCGAGGCTCATCGGCCCGGCAAGGACGCAGCCGCGTCAGGGCGCCTCAGGACCGGCGCGGTGGGCGACGTCTCCTGGAGCTCCAGGACCCACACCTCGTTGGCACCCTCACGCAGCACCGGCCCGGGAACGTACAACGACCGCTGCGGCCCCACCGCCCAGTACCGCCCGAGACAGAACCCGTTGACCCACACGAACCCCCGCGTCCAGCCCGGAAGTTCCAGGAAGGCGTCCCCGACGCCACGCACCTCCACGGCGCCCCGGTACAGCCCGCGCCCGCCCTCCGCGGGCAACCCCCCGAACGGCACCCGCCCCACGCCCCCGGCGTCGAACGCGTCAAGACGCAGCCCCCGCGCCCGCACCCCGTGCAGATACTGCCGCTCGTGCAACATCCCCCCGGTGATGCCCTTCGGCTCACCCGAACGCGGACCGTAGTTGACCCTCCCCAGCGACTCCACCCACGCCTCCACGCGCGCGTGCCCCGCGACAGGCTCCTTGACCCCCGGATCGTCCTCGGTGAGCACACCGGCCGCCACACCATCCACGTACACCACCGCCAGGTCCCGCAGCCCGCGCAGCAGGAGGGGGTACGGCCCCCGCGGACCGGGGACGGTCACCTCGTACTTCACCAGGCCCCGGTCGACGTCCAGTTCCTCGAAGGTGGGCGGGACGGGGTACTCGGCGTCCCGGCCACCCAGTGTCTCCAGTACGGCGTCCAGGGCGGCCCACTCCCGAAGGTCCACGGCCGCGCCCGCACCGAGCGGCGCGGGCACGGGCGGCAGCTCCGGCAGCGGCCCGTCCGCGTACGCGCCCAGGACCTCCCTGAAGCGCCAGAACTTCTCGGTGGGACGCCCGAGTTCGTCGATGGGCGCGTCGTAGTCGTAGGAGGTGACGTCGGGCTCCAAGGGACCCTCGTGCAACGCGCCCCCGCCCCGGTTCGCCCCCGCCCACCCCGCGAAGTTGGTACCCCCGTGCGCCATGTACAGGTTGACCGAAGCCCCGCACTCCAGGATCTCGCGCAGCGCCTGTGCCGCGTCCCCCGCATCCCGTACGACATGCTCGCCGCCCCAGTGGTCGAACCAGCCGCACCAGAACTCCATGCACATCAGCGGCCCCTCGGGTCGGTGCCGGCGCAGCACCTCGAAGGCCTCGCGTGCGCGGGAGCCGAAGTTGACGGTCGCGAGGACACCGGGAATCGAACCGCCGGTGAGCATGTGGTCCTCGGGACCGTCCGAGGTGACCAGCGGAACGCTCACACCCTTGGCGCGCAGCACGTCCGCCAGGCGCCGCAGATACACCTGGTCGGAGCCGTAACTTCCGTACTCGTTCTCGACCTGCACCATCAGCACCGGCCCGCCGCGGTCGATCTGCCGCGGCACGATCTCGTGCAGCACCTGGTGGAACCAGTGCTCCACGTGCCCCATGTACTCCTCGTCCCTGGTCCGCGGCCTCCCCGTCAGCCAGTGCGGCAGCCCCCCGTTCTCCCACTCCGCGCAGATGTACGGGCCGGGGCGCACGATCGCCCACAGGCCCGCCTCCCGCACGGCGTCCAGGAACCGGCCCAGCGCCTGGACGTCGCGGTACTCGCCCGGGCGCGGCTCGTGCAGATTCCACGGGACGTACGTCTCCACACAGTTGAGCCCCATCGCCCGCAGCATCCCCAGCCGATGCCCCCACTGCTCCTCGTGCACCCGGAAGTAGTGCAACGCGCCGGACAGCAGCCGCACCGGGCGCCCGTCCAGCAGAAAATCCGTGTCCCCCACCGTGAACTCGCTCATGCGCCCACCCTCACCTCTGGCGGCGGCCGCGTCCATGGACAAAGATCAGCTCTGGTTGGACCAAAGAGTGACGCCGGCGGCGAGGGCGCGAAGGAAGTGACGTCGGCGGCACGGGCGCGGAGGAGGGGAGGCGCGCGGATGCACCACACCTGGATGCGCTATTTCTCCCCCGCCCCCGTCCACCACCGGCTCGGCCTCGCCTGCCTCGGCGTAGGCCTGCAGCACGGCGAACTGCCCACCGTCGGGCCCCGCATCCTCGACCACCACGTGGCCGTCGTCGTCAGCGCGGGCGGCGGCTGGTTCCGGGGCCCCGACGGACACCACCACACCGTCACCGCGCCCGCCCTGCTCTGGCTCACCCCCGGCGTACACCACCACTACGGGCCCGACCCCAGCTGGGACGAGTGCTTCGTCGACTTCACCGGGCCCGCCACCGCCACGTACACCGAACTCGGCTACATCGAACCCGACCGCCCCGTCGTGCCGCTCTCCGACGCCACCGGCGCCCGTGCCACCGTCGGCCGCATCGCCCGCGCCGCCCGCCGCGGCAACCCCCTCCTCGAAGTCGAGACCGGCGCCGCCGTCCACGAACTCCTCGTCGTCCTGCGCCGCGCCCGCGCCGACCTCGCCCCGGACGGCGACCCCGTCCTGCATGCCCTCGCCCGTGACGCGTTCCAGCCACTGTCCGTCGCCGAGCACGCGGCGCGGCACGGCATGACCCCCGCCGAACTGCGCGCCGCCGTCCGCCGCGGAGCCGGCCGCAGCCCCAAGGACTACCTCCTCGGCATCCGCCTGGGCCGCGCCAAGGAACTCCTCGCCGCCACCGAACTGCCCGTCGCCGCGGTCGCCCGACGCGTCGGCTACGACGACCCCGCCTACTTCTCCCGCCTGTTCACCCGCCGTGTCGGCATGGCCCCCGTCCGCTTCCGCGAACAGCAGGGCCGCACCCTCCCCGGCGGCCGGAGCGACCGCATACCCGACCCCGACGATCCGCCCATGATCGAGCCCCCGCACGCCACGTAAAGTTGCTCCTCATGACCACCAGCAACACCAGCAACACGAACGACGGGGCGGGCGGCGAGGTCGACCCCGCCGTGCGCGCGGAACTCGCCCGGCTGCGCGACAGCATCGACAACATCGACGCCGCCGTCGTCCACATGCTCGCCGAACGCTTCAAATGCACCCAACAGGTCGGCCACCTCAAGGCCGCCCACCAGCTGCCGCCCGCCGACCCGTCCCGCGAGGCCCACCAGATCGCCCGGCTGCGCCGCCTGGCCGAGAGCGCCAAGCTGGATCCGGCCTTCGCGGAAAAGTTGCTGAATTTCATCATCGCCGAGGTCATCCGCCACCACGAGAGCATCGCGGACGGCGCCGGGCGGGGCGCGGCGGCCACGGGGGAGTGACACCGGGCGCCCCCAGCGTGCATCCTGCGTGAGCACTGCCTGTCAGGTGTCAGGCCAATGGCACATGCCGGCCGACCGTCCGTACGGGCCCCAGGGCAACCGCCACCCGTGGCACCCGCCCCCGCCCGTACCGGCCCGGCATGTGGCCGATCGAGGGGACGTCGGGCCATGCCGTCGGATGCCAAGATCCTCATCGTCGACGACCACGAGGACACGCTGTACGCGCTCGAAAGCGCCCTCGCCCCGCTGGGCCACCTCGTGACCCGCGCGACCAGCGGCGACGACGCCCTCAAGGAAGTGCTGCGCGGCCAGGTCGGACTGCTCCTCCTCGACGTGCGCATGCCCGGCGTCAGCGGCCTCGACGTCGTGCGCTACATGCGCCGCGTGGAACAGACCCAGCACATCCCGGTCATCCTGCTCACCGGCTTCGGACCGGACACCGAACTGTCCGCCACCGCGTTCGCCCTCGGCGTCGCCGACCTCGTCATGAAACCCGTCGACCCCTGGACCCTGCGCACCAAGGTCCGCTACCTGTACGACACCCACCAGCGCCGCCGGGCCCTGGAGGCTGAGGTGCGCGAGTTACGCGCCCGGACCGAGGAACGCGCCTCACCGCCCGCCCCGGGCCGCAGCCACCCCGACACCCGCGTCCCCCTGCAACGCGACGGCCACACCGGCGCACGGGATGTACGGGACGTACGGGAGCAGGACCGCACCGCCTGAGCACGCCGATCACGCCGTGACCGCGCCAAACAAACGCCGCATACCGGGCAGGCCCTGTGTCCTGTCCGAGCCATCAGGCAGCATGTCCCCCATGTCCGTACTGACGCGCGACGAAGCGCAGACCCGTGCCCAGCTCCTCGACGTCCACCACTACGGGATCGCACTCGACGTGACCCACGGGGACGAGACCTTCGACTCCCTGACCGTCATCCGGTTCACCGCCCGCGCCGACGCGGACACCTTCGTCGAGCTGAAGCCCGCCGAACTGCGCTCCGTCACCCTCGACGGACAGCCCCTCGACCCCGAGACCCTCGACGAGAACCGACTGCCCCTCAAGGGCCTCACCGCGGGCGAGCACGAACTGCGCGTCGACGCGACGATGCGCTACTCCCGCACCGGCGAGGGCATGCACCGCTTCACCGACCCCACCGACGGCGAGACCTACCTCTACACCCAGCTGTTCATGGAAGACGTCCAGCGCGTCTTCGCCGCCTTCGACCAGCCCGACCTGAAGGCCGTCTTCGAGCTCTCCGTGACCGCCCCCGAAGGCTGGACCGTCCTCGCCAACGGCGTCACCGAACACCTGGGAGAGGGCCGCTGGCAGGTCGCCCCCACCCCGCTGATCTCCACCTACCTCGTCGCCGTCGCCGCCGGCCCCTGGCACTCCGTGCGCACCGAACACCGCGGCCTGCCCTTCGGCATCCACTGCCGCCGCTCGCTCGCCCCCCACCTCGACGCCGACGCCGACGAGATCCTCGACATCACCCGCGCCTGCTTCGAGCGCTACCACGAGAAGTTCGACGAGCCCTACCCCTTCGACTCCTACGACCAGGCGTTCGTCCCCGAGTTCAACGCCGGAGCCATGGAGAACCCCGGCCTCGTCACCTTCCGCGAGGAGTTCGTCTACCGCTCCGCCGTCACCGACACCGAACGCCAGAACCGCGCCATGGTCATCGCCCACGAAATGGCCCACATGTGGTTCGGCGACCTCGTCACCCTGCGCTGGTGGGACGACATCTGGCTGAACGAGTCCTTCGCCGAGTACATGGGCTACCAGACCGTCACCGAAGCCACCCGCTTCACCGACACCTGGACCGACTTCGGCGTCACCCGCAAACCCTGGGGCTACGACGCCGACCAGCGCCCCTCCACCCACCCCGTCGCCCCCGACCCGGACGCCGTCCCCGACACCGCGTCCGCCATGCTCAACTTCGACGGCATCTCCTACGCCAAGGGCGCCTCCGCCCTGCGTCAACTCGTCACCTGGCTCGGCGAGAAGGACTTCCTGGCCGGCATCAACACCCACTTCGCCCGCCACAAGTTCGCCAACGCCACCCTCGCCGACTTCATCGACAACCTCGCCTCCGCCACCGAACGCGACGTCCACGCCTGGGCCGACTCCTGGCTGCGCACCACCGGCGTCGACACCCTCACCCCCACCCTCACCGCCGGACCCGACGGCACCCACACCCTCACCGTCGAGCACCACGGCAGCCGCCCGCACCGCATCGCCGTGGGCCTCTACGACAACGACCTCGGCGACGAAGGCCGCCTCACCCTGCGCGACCGCCTCGAAGCCGACGTCCCGGGGAGCGAGCCGACCGTGATCGGCAAGCGCCCCGCCCTGCTCCTCCTCAACGACGGCGACCTCTCCTACGCCAAGGTCCGCTTCGACCCCGAGTCCTTCCAGACCGTGCGCACCGCCCTCGCCGGACTGCCCGAACCCCTCACCCGCGCGGTCGTCTGGAACGCCCTGCGCGACGCCGTCCGCGACGGCGAACTGCCCGCCATGGCCTACATCGACGCCGCCCGCGCCCACCTTCCGCACGAGAGCGACCTCGCCCTCGTCCAGGGCGTCCTGTCGTTCGCCGCCGCCCAGGTCGCCGACCGCTACCTCCCCGCCGAGGACCGCCCCACCGCCCTCGCCACGCTCACCGACCTCTGCCGCGACCTCATCCGCCGCACCGAGGACGGCTCCCACCCCGGCCTGCGCCTCACCGCCGTGCGCCACTACATCGACGTCGCAGCCCACCCCGACACCATCAGCGCCTGGTTCTCCGAAGGCACCGTCCCCGGCGGACCCGAACTCGACCCCGAACTGCGCTGGCGCGTCCTCGGCCGGCTCGCCGTCCTCGGCGCCATCGACGACGCCGTCATCGAGGCCGAACTCGTCCAGGACCCCAGCGCCACCGGCCAGGAAGGCGCCGCACGCTGCCGCGCCGCGCTGCCCGACCCCGAGGCCAAGCGCCGCGCCTGGGAGGAGATGTTCACCTCCGACCGCCTCTCCAACTACCTCTTCATCGCCACCGCCCAGGGCTTCTGGCAGCCCGAACAGACCCACCTCGTCCGGGAGTACGTCGAGCGCTACTGGGCCGACGCCGTCGCCCTCTCCGCGCGTCGCGGCCCCGCCATCGCCGGGGCCGCCGGGCGCTACGCGTTCCCCGTCCACGCCGTCACCCCCGAAACCCTCGCCCTCGGCGAAGCGTGCCTTCGTGACGCCGACCCCATCCCCGCCCTCCGCCGCAAACTCGTCGACCAACTCGACGACCTGACACGAGCCTTGAACGTACGAACCGCATAACCACACCCTGTCCGCGGGTGGGCGGGGGCCCTGAGGCGGGGCTTCGCCCCGATCCCCCGCCTGTCCGCAGTGGCCCGGCTGCGGGCCGGTGGGGGTTGCTCGCGCAGTTCCCCGCGCCCCTGGGACGCGGGCTTCGCCCCGCGTCCCCCCGCCCGCCCGATTCGTTTGGCTGCGGGCCGGTGGGGGCTTGGCGCGCAGTTCCCCGCGCCCCTAAAAGCCCCGGCTCGCCCTCGTTTTCAGCCCGTCCGGCGTTTGAGGACGAGGCCGTTCAGGGCGATGCGGGGGTCTGGGGGCGAGGAAAGGTGGCTCCGGTTCCGGCGTGGTGTCTAGCAGCTTCACCCCCCACTCACATTTCCTCCGTCCACCAGTACCCCCATTCGGGTCGGATCGTTGACCTTTCAGGGCGCGCAGGCCCATCCCCGTAGAGGCTGGTACTCCCTGCCGCGCGCCCACCGGAGGACACCCATGAGCACGCCGCCCCTCGCCTCAGGCCCCGAAGGTCCCGGCGCGCTGCGGCCGCTGCTCGACACCGTCCTCGACGCACTGCGCGAGGGCGGCGAGGCACGCGGGGGACCGCTGCCCGCCGGCGGACCGGAGAGCGTGGCCCGGCGCGTACGGGACGCGGTCGGCGACGTACTGCCCGAGCAGGGAACCGAAGACGCCCTACGCGTCGTCGTACGGGCTCTCGCCGAGGGCGCGGCCGACCCCGCCGACCCCCTGTGCGCCGCCCACCTGCACTGCCCACCCCTCGCCGTCGCCACCGCCGCCGACCTCGCCGCCTCCGCCCTCAACCCCTCCATGGACTCCTGGGACCAGGCCCCGGCCGCCTCGGAACTGGAGGCACTCGTCACCCGGGCCCTGGCCCAGGAGATCGGCGCCGGCGACGCCCTGGTCACCACCGGCGGCACCGAGTCCAACCAACTCGCCCTCCTCCTCGCCCGGGAGGCACACGCCGGTGTGCGGCTCATCCACGGCGCCAACGCCCACCACTCCCTGCCCCGCGCCGCCTGGCTCCTCGGCCTGCCCGACCCCGTCGTCGTCCCCGCCCCCGCCGGCACCATGGACCTCGCCGCCCTCGACGAAGCCCTCACCGAACTCCAAGGCCTCCGCGGCCCCCTCCTCGTGGCCGCCACCGCAGGCACCACCGACGCCGGACTCATCGACCCCCTGCCCGACATCGCCGACCTCTGCGAAGCCCACGGCACCCGCCTCCACATCGACGCCGCCTACGGCGGAGGCCTCCTCTTCAGCGACCACCACCGCGGCAAACTCGACGGACTCGACCGCGCCCACACCGTCACCCTCGACCTGCACAAACTCGGCTGGCAGCCCGTCGCCGCAGGCCTCCTCGGCGTCAAGGACCCCCACGACCTCGACGCCCTGAGCCACCGCGCCGACTACCTCAACGCCGACGACGACACCGAAGCGGGCCTCCCCGACCTCCTCGGCCGCTCCCTGCGCACCAGCCGACGCCCCGACATCCTCAAAGTCGCCGTCACCCTCAAAACCCTGGGGCGAGCGGGACTCGGCGCGCTCGTCGACCAGGTCTGCGCCCGCGCCGTCGAGCTGGCGGACCTCGTCGAAGCACACCCCGGCTTCGAGCTCTACGACCCGCCCACCCTCAGCACCGTCCTGTTCCGCCCCGCCGAGGCCTCCGACGAAGCCGTCGCCGCCGTACGCCGCACCCTGCTCCACGAAGGACGCGCCGTCCTCGGCCGAGCCCTGCTCGACGACCGGCTCTGGCTCAAAGCCACCCTCCTCAACCCCCACACCCGGCCGAGTGACCTGACCGCGCTCCTGAAACTGGTGGAAGGACACACACCCCGATGAGCCCGACGCCCCTCCCCCCACGCCACGAGCCCGACGCGCCCCGCGACCTCGTGGGCATCGGCATCGGCCCGTTCAACCTCTCCCTCGCCGCCCTCGCCCACCCCCTCCCCGAACTCGACAGCGTCTTCTACGAACAGCGCCCCGGCTTCGACTGGCACCCGGGCCTGCTCATCGACGGCGCCACCCTCCAAGTCCCCTTCCTCGCCGACCTGGTCACCCTCGCCGACCCCGCCAGCCCCTGGTCCTTCCTCAACTACCTCAAGGACCGCGACCGCCTCTTCCCCTTCTACTTCGCCGAGCGCTTCCACATGCAGCGCGCCGAGTACGACGCCTACTGTCGCTGGGTCGCCGGCCGCCTCCCCGGACTCCACTTCGGCCACCAGGTCGACGCCGTCCGCTGGAACCCCGAACGCACCCTGTTCGAAGTCGACTTCACCCAGCTCGACAGCGAGGGAGAAGCCGAGGCCCTCGGCCGTACCTACACCCGCAACATCGTCCTCGGCGTCGGCACCGCACCCCACATCCCCGAGCCCCTCAAACCCCTCGTCGATACCCCCGGCGTCCCCGTCATCCACGCCGCGGACTACCTCGCCCACCGCGAACACTTCCTCACCGCCGAACACATCACCGTCATCGGCGCGGGGCAGTCGGGCGCCGAGGTCTTCCTCGACCTCCTGCGCAACCGGCCCGCCGGCCGCGAGAAGATCCACTGGCTCGCCCGCACCGAGGCCTTCGCACCGATGGAGTACTCCAAGCTCGGCCTCGAACACTTCACCCCCGACTACACCCGCTACTTCCACGCCCTCACCGAGCCCGTACGCGACCGGCTCGTCGCCGCCCAATGGCAACTCCACAAGGGCATCGACGCCGACACCATCGCCGCCATCCACGACGAGCTCTACCGCCGCACCCTCCACGGCGGCTGGCCCGACGCCGTCCTCACCCCCGCCGTCACCGTCCGCACCGCGGGCCGCGTCGCCACCACCAAGGTCGAACTCCACCTCGAACACGGCCAGCAGGGCGCCCGCACCCGACTCGTCACCGACGCCGTGGTCCTCGCCACCGGCTACCGCGAACGCCCCCTCGGCCAGATCCTCGCCGGACTCGACCCCTACCTGCACCGCGACAGCGCCGAACGCCCCCGCATCGACGACCAGTTCCGCCTGACCCTCGAGCCCTCCGTCACCGGCCGCGTCTACGTCCAGAACGCCGAACTCCACACCCACGGCGTCGGCGCCCCCGACCTCGGCCTCGCCGCCTGGCGCAGCGCCACCATCCTCAACTCGCTGACGGGCAAGGACCCCTATCCGCTGCCGCGCCGTACGGCCTTCACCACCTTCGGACTCGAACCCCACTCCCAGGTCCCGCCCGCCCGTCACACCGCCCAGACCCTCACCCCGCTCGTCGACGGACGGTAAGAAGAAGACCCCGGACATGCGCCCGGGGTCCACAGGACAAGCGTGCCGCGACAGGCGGGCTAGAACACCGGCGTGCCGTCCCGCGTGAGCTTCCAGTCCACCGAAGCGAACTCCTTCGGGTCGAGCACACCCTTCGCGGTCACCCACTCGGCGATCCGCGTACGGATCTCCGTCGACTCCGACCAGACCTCCTTCGCGGACGCCACATGCGGGAAGGCGCCACCACCGTTCGCCCGGTAGTTGTTCACCGCGAACACGAACTGCTGCGCGTCGTCCAGCGCCGCACCGTTGTACGTCAGGTTCTTGATCCGCGAACCCTCCGCCTGCGCGATGTCGATGTCGTACCGGAGCCCCGACACATAGTCGTAGTTGTAGTCCGGACGGTTGTTCGCGTTGGTCAGCTTCTCCGTGTCGATCACCGCACCGGCCGGCGTCCGCACGAAGTAGTTCGCCGAGTACTCCAGGTACGCCCGCACCTGCGCCCCCGTCAGCACCTTCGCGACCAGCGTGTTGTCGTACACGTACAGGCTCGACAGATCCCGAATCGTCACCTTGCCGGCCGGGATCTCGGAGGTGCGCGAGAACGGCGAGGCCTGCGCGATCACGGGCAGCGACGCGTACTCCGTGCCCACCAGCGCCGCCTTGACCACGTCCTCCTGCACCTTGGTGATCAGGTCGATGATCGGGGCGTCCTTGTAACGCGCCTCGACCGTCGTCAGCGTGTCCGTGGCCGTGCCGACCACCTGGTTGACGTACGCCACCACCAGGTCGTGCTCGTCCTTCAGCAGCCGGGTGATCTTCGGGTCGTCGGCGACCGAGTTCGAGTTGCGGACCGTGGCCGCCACCGACTCGACCTGCCACTTCCCCTTCTCGAGGACCAGCTCGAAGTCGAACACCGACAGCCGCTCCGCATACGCCAGCGGCTCCGACAGCACCACGGTCCTGCCGGTCTTGGTGTTGGTGACCTTCAGCTCCGGGATCTCCACGTGCGCGTGCCCGACGAGAATCGCGTCGATCCCCGGCACCTGCTGGGCGACGAGCGCCGCCGAGTTCTCGACGTACGGCAGCTGGTCACCGTAGGAGGACGTGCCGGACGAACCGGAGTGCGCCGACACCACGACCACGTCCGCACCCATCGACCGCAGCTTCGGCACCCACTTCGCGGCCTGCTCCTCCAGACCCGGGAACGTCAACTTCCCCTGGACGTACGCCTTGTCCCAGATCGCGATACCCGGGTTCGTCAGACCGAGCACCGCCACCTTCACCGAGGGGGCACCCGGCACGTGGAACGTCTTCATGAAGTACGGCGGGAAAGCCGGCTTCAGCGTCTTCGCGTCCAGCGCGTTCGCACCCAGCAGCGGGAAGCGGCACTGCGACTCGAACTTCCGCAGCGTCTCGATGCCGTAGTTGAACTCGTGGTTGCCCAGCGCCACCGCGTCATAGCCGATCGCGTTCATCGCCTGCGCCATCGGGTGCACCGGACCGCCCTTGGCGGTGATCGGGTCCACCTTCGCGAAGTAGTACGTCAGCGGGGTGCCCTGGATCGTGTCGCCCGCGTCCAGAAGGAGGGTGTTGCAACGCCCCTTCTCCTTGCGGATCTCGTTCACCAGCGTCGAGATCCGCGCCAGACCCTGCGCGTTGCCCGCCGTGTCCTTGTATTCCGCGTCCTTGAAGTAGTCCCAGTTGAAGACATGTCCGTGCAGGTCCGTCGTGCCCATGACGGTGAGGGAGTGCCGCTTCACAGGCTTCTTCCCACCCCCTGCCGCCGCCGAGGTCGCCGCCTGCGCGGACGGAGCCGCGACCGCACCGGTCAACGCCACCCCCGCGCCCGTCACGGCGGACTTCTTCAGGAACTTCCGGCGGTTCAACGGCATGTCTATGGCTCCTTGGGAATGGGTCAACGACGCGCGTAGATTCTGACCTACACATGACACTCCAGAACAGGTCCGGGAGGTTTCCATCTGGTGACCACCGGGCACCACGCCCACCCTTCCGGTGACAGAGTGGGGCGTATGGCCCCCACCGCAGAGGAACCCCGACCCGCAGTCCCCTACGGAACCCCCGAATCACCCCGCATCGCCGTCCGCGGCGAAGCCCACCTCGAAGTCGACCCCGAGATCGCCCGCATCGGCATCACCGTCAGCGCCCGCGGCACCGACCGGCGCGAGGCCCTCGCCGACCTCACCCGCCGCAACGCGACGGCCATGGACCTCGTGAAGTCCTACGGAGACGCCGTCGAACGCCTCGAAACCGGCGCCTTCTCCATCAGCCCGGAACTCACGAAACACGGCCGCGGCGAACGCGTCCGCGCCTACCACGGCCGCGTCCACCTCACCGCCGAACTCACCGACTTCACCGCACTCGGCGAGCTGACGACACGCCTCGCGGACCTCGACCTCACCCGGGTCGACGGCCCCTGGTGGGCCCTGCGCCCCGACTCGCCCTCCCACCGTCAAGCCCGACAGCAGGCGGTCCGCGAAGCCGTCCAACGGGCTCGCGAATACGCCGAAGCCCTCGGCACCACCCTCGCCGCCCTCGTCGAACTCGCCGACATCGGTGCCGAGAACGCCCAGCCGTACCCGGCGGCCCCCGGCCGCGCCATGCGCTCCATGTCCTTCGCCGGCAACGCCCCCGAAGAAGCCGCCCCCCTCGACCTCGAACCCGAGCGCCAACACGTCTACGCCCAGGTCAACGCCCGATTCACGATGGCCCCGCCGGAGCTGTAAAGCGCGGGTTCGGCAGGTTCCCCATTTCGCTATAGATATATGCAGTGGAAATATGCAGTACTGGATCCATGCGGCCGGGGTGTGCAAAGCGGCCAAGCCGCTCATCAGAGCACCCCGGCGCACAATTCAACTGTTGTCAATAAGGCTTCACGTAAAGGTTGTTGAGTAGTCATGCTGGACCAATTCTCTACCGACCGGTAAGGCCTAGGCTCAAACCATGCGCCGAGCAAAAATCGTCTGTACATTGGGCCCCGCCACCGACTCGTACGACCAGCTCAAAGCCCTGGTCGACGCCGGAATGGACGTAGCCCGCTTCAACCTCAGCCACGGCACCTACGCCGAACACGAGGAGCGCTGCCAGCGCGTGCGAAAGGCCTCCGACGAGACCGGCCGCAGCGTCGGACTGCTCGCCGACCTTCAAGGCCCGAAGATCCGACTCGGCCGTTTCACCGAAGGCCCCGTACTCCTTGAACGCGGAGACACCTTCACCATCACCGTCGAAGAAGGCGCCGAGGGCGACCGCCTCACCTGTGGCACGACGTACTCGGGCCTCGCGGCCGACGTCACCCCCGGCGAACGCATCCTCGTCGACGACGGCAAGGTCTGCCTCGAAGTCACCGCCGTCGACGGCCCTCGCGTCCACACCACCGTCGTCGAAGGAGGCATGGTCTCCGACCACAAGGGCCTCAACCTTCCCGGCGTCGCCGTCTCCGTCCCCGCCCTCTCCGACAAGGACGAAGCGGACCTCCGCTGGGCCCTGCGCACCGGCTTCGACGTCATCGCCCTCTCCTTCGTCCGCAGCGGCCGCGACATCGACGACGTCCACCGCATCATGGACGAGGAAGGCCGGCGCCTCCCCGTCATCGCCAAGGTCGAGAAGCCCCAGGCGGTCGACGCGATCGACGACATCGTCGCCGCCTTCGACGGCATCATGGTCGCCCGCGGAGACCTGGGCGTCGAAATGCCCCTCGAACAGGTCCCGATCGTCCAGAAGCGCGCCATCAAGCTGGCCAAGCGCAACGCCAAGCCGGTCATCGTCGCCACCCAGATGCTCGACTCGATGATCGACAACTCCCGCCCCACGCGAGCCGAGGCGTCCGACGTCGCCAACGCCGTCATCGACGGCACGGACGCCGTGATGCTCTCCGGCGAGACGAGCGTCGGCAAGTACCCCGTGGAAACCGTCCGGACGATGTCCCGCATCGTCGAGGCCGCCGAGGAGGACATCCTCGCCAAGGGCCTGCCGCCCCTGACCGACCGCAACAAGCCCCGCACCCAGGGCGGTGCGGTCGCCCGCGCGGCAGCGGAGATGGGCGACTTCCTCGGCGCCAAGTTCCTCGTCGCCTTCACCCAGTCCGGCGACACGGTCCGCCGCCTGTCCCGCTACCGCTCCCCGATCCCCCTGCTGGCCTTCACCCCCGACCCGGCCACCCGCTCCCAGTTGAACCTGACCTGGGGCGTAGAAACGTTCCTGGGACCGCATGTCGGGTCCACCGACGCGATGGTCGACCAGGTGGACGAACTCCTCCTGAAGTACGGCCACTGCGAAAAGGGCGACATCGTCGTCATCACCGCCGGCTCCCCGCCCGGCGTCTCGGGCACCACGAACCTCGTACGCGTCCACCACATCGGAGAGGACGACAGCCCCAAGTAGGCCCGGCTGTCAGTACTTGGGACCGACGTGGGCGTCCATGAGAGCGACGGAGGCTTTGCGGGCGACGGAGATGTTGAACGGGTTTCCGTTGCGGGTGCAGTGGGTCCACTGGATGCCGAGTTTGTCGAGTGTGTCGGTGTAGAGCTGCCGGATGTCGTCGGAGACGTTGGTGAAGAAGTACCGGGGGTATTCGTAGCGCTTGCGCTCGCCGGCGATGACCTTCTCGGTCCAGTTGGTGATCCGGCAGCCGTCGGAGTGGATGAGCCCGCGGATGAATTCCCAGGGATGAGCGTCGACGATTTCCTGTTGCCAGTGTTCGAGGGCGATCGGGCGTTCGTGCTTCTTGCCGGGGCCGTGCTGGGGGAAGAGGCAGGGCCAGTGCCGGCTGTATCCGACGACCGAGACGTACCCGACTGCTTGGACCCGGTTCGACTTCTTGCTGGGGTTAATGGCTTCGACGGCGGCAGCGCAAGCTTCGATGAGGCCTGGCCAAGTGTGGGCGCATGCGATGCGGAGAACGTAGCCCGCTCGCATGCCGGGGCTGATGCAGCCGTCACCGAGGTAGAGCCCCAAGAGGTAGCTGTAGGCCTCCGTGTTGGAGGGTGGCTCAGTCGCTGGGCCGCATCTTGAGCATGGTGTGCGCCGCATGCGCGGTAGCGGGTCGATGCGCGATTGCCAGCAGCGGATCGCTGACCTGGATACCCCGGTCTCCTTGCTCACCGAGTTCAGGCTGCGTCCTTGGGTGACCAGAGCCAGAGCTCGCTCGCGTGTGCCCATGTCGTACATGTGGCTACTTTGTGCGAGTGATCGCGACCCTGCGCAGCAAAAAGCGGATGTTCACGAGAACGGGAACATCCGCTTTTCTGTGACGACCTTGGAATCCAAGGAAAAGTGCCCCGAGTCGGACTCGAACCGACACTGTATGGGTTTTGAATCCATTGCCTGCTGCCAATTGGGCTACCGGGGCCCGCTGAATCGAAGGTTTACCCCGACCCGCTGCCCGTCCACCATACCGCAGCTGGGTAGGCTCTTGGGAGCAGTACCCGCCCCTGAACGAGGAGCCCCCGTGACCGCCCCCGAGTCGCCCCAGCCCGTCGCCGACGACGACAAGTCGCACGTGCCTCCGCTGACGACCCGTGTCGTCATCGCCGAGGACGAGGCGCTGATCCGCCTCGACCTCAAAGAGATGCTCGAGGAAGAGGGCTACGCCGTCGTGGGCGAGGCGGGGGACGGGGAGCAGGCCGTCGAGCTGGCCCGTGAGCACCGGCCCGACCTCGTGATCCTCGACGTCAAGATGCCCAAGCTGGACGGGATCTCGGCGGCCGAGAAGATCGCCGAGGAGAGCATCGCCCCCGTGCTGATGCTCACCGCGTTCTCGCAGCGCGACCTCGTCGAGCGGGCCCGTGACGCCGGCGCGATGGCGTACCTCGTGAAGCCCTTCAGCAAGAGCGACGTCGTACCCGCGATCGAGATGGCCGTCTCGCGGTTCACGGAGCTGAAGCAGCTGGAGCAGGAGGTCGCGGATCTCAGCCAGCGTCTGGAGACGCGGAAGCTGGTGGACCGGGCCAAGTCCGTGCTGCAGACGCAGTACGGGCTGACGGAGCCCGCCGCGTTCCGGTGGATCCAGAAGACCTCCATGGACCGCCGTATGTCCATGCAGCAGGTCGCCGAGGCGGTCATCGCGGACGCCGAGGAGAAGAAGTCCTCCAAGGGTTAGCCGGCAGGCCCGCGCGCTGGTGCCCGCGCGAGCCCGGCGACCGCGTGTCAGGCTGGTTTCGGGGCCGCGTGGCCTTCGGATCGGCAAGGCAGCAAAGGAGACAGCGCGTGGAAGAGAAGGCGTTCGTCCAAGCGGTGTCGGAACGTACGGGTCTGACTCGGCAGGAGTCGGCCGATCTCACGCGTGCCACGCTCGAGACGCTCGCCCATCGGCTGAGCTCGGGCGAGGCGCGGAACCTGGCGCTGGAGCTCCCGGAGGGTCTGGCGGAGTCCGTTCGGCGGGGTGCCACCGCGGAGATCGAGCGGTTCGACTACGACGAGCTCGTGCGGCGTGTGGCCCAGCGCAACGTGCTCAAGCCCGACGAGGCCGACAGCGGCGTCCGTGCCGTGCTGGTCACGCTCCGTGAGGCGATCAGTGAGAAGGAGTTCGGTCACGCGATGTCGCAACTCGGTGCCGACTTCTCCAGGCCGATCGAGAATTTCGTCGGCTGATTCCCCGGCGAGCGGTATCGGTGAGCGGTATCGGTGAGTGACGAAGAGGCCCGTGCCCCCGACTGGGGGCCGCGGGCCTCTTCGTACAGCGGCTGTACGGTCGTACGGCCGGAGCCTGGTCTCAGTCCTCGCCCAGGTAGGCCTTGCGTACCGACTCGTCGTGCAGCAGGTCCTGTCCGGTGCCGGAGAGGACGATGTTGCCGACCTCCATGACGTGTCCCTGATCGGCGAGGGAGAGCGCCGCCTGGGCGTTCTGCTCGACGAGGAGGATGGTCGTACCGTCGGCCTTGAGTTCGGCGATGGTGGCCATGATCTTCTGCATCATGATCGGCGAGAGGCCCATGGAGGGTTCGTCGAGCATGAGCAGCTTGGGCTGGGACATGAGCGCGCGGCCCATGGCCAGCATCTGCTGCTCGCCGCCGGAGAGGGTTCCCGCGGCCTGCTTGCGGCGTTCACCCAGGATGGGGAAGAGGTCGTAGGCGCGCTGGATGTCCTTCTCGATGCCCGCCTTGTCGGTGCGCAGGAACGCGCCGAGCTGGAGGTTCTCGGTGATCGTCAGCCGGGGGAAGATGTGGCGTCCCTCGGGGGAGTGGGCGAGGCCCAGGGAGACGATCTTGTGGGCGGGGATGTTGCTGAGGGGTTTGCCGTCGAAGGTGATGCGGCCCGCGGTGGGCTTGAGGAGCCCGGAGAGGGTGCGCAGGGTGGTCGTCTTGCCGGCGCCGTTGGTGCCGATGAGGGTGACGATCTGGCCGGCTTCGACGGAGAAGGAGATGCCCTTGACGGCTTCGATCTTGCCGTAGGCGACCTTGAGGTCTTCGACCTCGAGCAGTGCGGTCACTGGGCGTTTCCTTCCTTGCTGGTGGTGCCCTCCGCGGCGGCGTCGCTCTCTGCGGCCTCAGGAGTCTCGGTGGCCTCGGGAGTCTCGTCGGCCTCGGGAGAGTCGGAGGCTTCCGCGGGCTCGGGAGTGTCCGTGGCCTCCGCCGCCTCGGCGGCTTCGACCTCGGCGAGTTCCTCCGCGCCGGGGGCGCCCTCGAAGGGGGTGCCGAGGTAGGCGGCGATGACGCGTTCGTCGCCCTGGACGACCTCGGAGGTGCCCTCGACGAGCTTCTCGCCCTGGACGAGGCAGGCGACGCGGTCGGACAGGTTGAAGATGAAGCGCATGTCGTGCTCGATGACGAGGACGGCGATGCCCCTGTCGCGGATGGCGAAGACGAGGTCTTCGGTCGCGCGTGTCTCCTGGGGGTTCATGCCGGCCGTGGGCTCGTCCAGGAGCAGCAGTCCCGGTTCGCTCGCCATGGCGCGGGCGATTTCGAGCTTGCGCTGTTCGCCGTAGGGGAGGTTGCGGGAGAGGTGGTCGGCTTTGTGGTCGAGGCCGATGAACTCCAGCAGTTCCATGGCGCGTTCGCGGGAGGTGGCTTCTGCCTTGCGGAAGCCGGGGCCGCGCAGGAGGGCCGACCAGAGGCCTTCCTTGGTCCTGGTGTGGCGGCCGACGAGCACGTTCTCCAGGACGGTCATGTTGGCGAAGAGCCGGATGTTCTGGAAGGTGCGGGCGATGCCGGCGCTGGTGACGAGGTGGGGCTTGGGCGGGAGGACGGTGCCCTTGTAGGAGACCTTGCCCTCGGTCGGCACGTACAGGCCGGTGAGGCAGTTGAAGAAGGTCGTCTTGCCGGCGCCGTTGGGGCCGATGAGGCCGACGATCTCGCCCGAGTTGACGGTGAGGTCGACGCTGCGTACGGCGGTGAGGCCGCCGAAGCGCATGGTGACGCCGCTGGCCTCGAGTACGGGGCTGGTGGCCGTGGTGGTGGTCATGTGGGTCACGCCCCTGCCTTGGTGACGCCGACGGTGGAGTCGGGCAGGCCCTGTTCGGGTATGTCGATGCTGTCGTCGGACTCGTGGAATTCGAGCTGGCGGCGGCGGTTGGCGATGATGCCTTCGGGGCGGAAGCGCATGAGGATCACGAGCGCGATGCCGAAGGCGAAGAGCTGGTACTCCTTCAGGAAGCCGAGCTTCTCGGGGAGGAGGTAGAGCAGGGTGGCGCCGAGGATGGGGCCGTTGACCGTGCCCATGCCGCCGAGGACGACCGCGGCCAGCAGGAAGGCGGAGTTGGGCGGTACGGAGCCGGCGAACTGGTACGGGGCCGGGTTGACGCTGTAGCCGACGTGGGCGCTGACCGTGCCGGCGAGGCCGGCGAGGGAGGCGCCGAGGGCGAAGGCGATGAGCTTGACGCGGAAGCCGTTGATGCCCATGGCGGTCGCGGCGGTCTCGTCCTCGCGGATGGCGATCCAGGAGCGGCCGATACGGGAGTCGGCGGCGCGGTTGAAGACGATCACGACGATGCCGGTGATGATCAGCATCAGCAGGAAGTAGTTCGCGAAGCGGCCGAGGGTGATCGAGCCGATGTCGTGCGAGTTCCCGAGGTTGAACCCGAAGATGTCGAGGTCCGGGATCATCGAGATGCCGTTGGGGCCGTTGGTGATGTTGGGTCCGGAGGAGCCGTCGAGGTTGTTGACGGTGATACGGAAGATCTCTCCGAAGCCGAGGGTGACGATGGCGAGGTAGTCGCCGCGCAGTCGCAGGGTGGGGGCGCCGATGAGGACGCCGAAGACGAGCGACGCGGCCATGCCGGTGAGCATGGCGGCCCAGAAGGGGAACTGGACGCCGGCGAAGCGGGAGAACTCGGAGCCGGAGACGAGGGCCGCGGCGTAGGCGCCGACGCCGAGGAAGGCGACGTATCCGAGGTCGAGGAGTCCGGTGAGGCCGACGACGATGTTGAGGCCGAGGGCGACGGTGGCGACGACGAGGATGTTCACGCCGAGGTTGGCGTTGTGCTCGTTGTTCTCGACGAAGGGGAAGACCGCCGCGGCGAGGAACGCCATGGAGGTGGCGAATCCCTTGTGGCGGGCGTTGAGCGTGGCGAAGCGGTCGAAGAGTCCGGCGGCTTGGAGTGCCCAGGTGCCGAGGACGACGAGCAGCAGGTAGCCGATGAAGGTCTCGCTGGCCTCGGGGTCGACGCCGATGCCGTAGGTGAAGACGATCAGGGCGACGGCGGTGGCGGCGGTGATGACGAGGCGCTCGGCCCAGCCGGGGAGCTTCTGGGCCGCGGGGATGTGGTCGGGCTTGCTGACCCAGTCCTTGAAGGTGTCGCCGGGGCTCGGGAGGGCGAGGGTGCCGACGAGGGCGATCAGGGAGCCGATGGCGGTCACGTAGGCGCCGGGGTCGAGGGCGACGAGGCCCTTGAGGTCGACGGCGATGGCGATGGCGCTGAACCAGCTGACGGCGAACGCGGAGGCGGCGGCGAGGACGACGGGCGCGGTGGCGCCTGCCGGGTTGAGCCAGCGCAGGCCGCGGACGTCGAAGAGGGTGAGCGCGAAGAGCAGGGTGATCGCGCCGGCGACGAGGTCGAGGATCTGGAGGCCGGCCGGGGAGCCGTAGTAGGTGAGGTCCCCGGGGAAGTCGGCCGTGTAGGTCCACGACATGAAGGTGCTGGCGATGGTGGCGACGGCGCCGACGGCGATGAGGGCGCGTGCGGCGGTCTGGGGGAGTGCGATCAGGCCGCGTGCGGTCTCGGTGACCTCGGCGGTGTTCTCTGCGGTGTTCTCGGTGGTTGCCATGGTGGTCACGCCCTGTCCGCGACGCGTTCGCCGACCAGGCCCTGTGGCCTGAACAGCAGTACGAGGATGAGGAGGACGAAGGCCCAGACGGAGGACCAGCCGCCGCCGCCGAGCTGCTGCATACCGGGGATGCCGTCGATGTAGGAGGTGGCCATGGTCTCGGCGAGGCCGAGGACGAGGCCGCCGATCATGGCGCCGTAGATGTTGCCGATGCCGCCGAGGACCGCGGCGGTGAAGGCCTTGAGGCCCATCTGGAAGCCCATGTTGTACTGGATCGAGCCGTAGCGCAGGCCGTAGGAGACGGCGGCGACGGCGGCGAAGAAGCCGCCGATGGCGAAGGCGATCACGATGATCTTGTTCGTGTCGATGCCCATGAGCTGGGCGGTGTCAGGGTCTTGGGCGGTGGCCTGCATGGCGCGGCCGGTGCGGGACATGCTGACGAAGAGTGCGAGGGCCGCCATACAGAGCGGGGCGGCGACGATGACGAAGAGCGAGCCGCTGCTGATGCTGATGGACCCGATGTGCCAGGGACCGGCTTCGATCTGGGGGAAGTTGCGGTCGGTCTTGGCGTTCGGGTACCAGTTGAAGACCGCCTGCTGGAGCGCGAGGGAGAGGCCGATGGCGGTGATGAGGGGTGCCAGGCGTGGCGCGCCGCGCAGTGGTCGGTAGGCGAACCGTTCCGCCCCGACGGCGATGAGGACGGCGACGAGTCCGCCGCCGATGAGCATCGCTGGGAGGGCTATCCACATGGATGTGCCGTCGGGCAGGACGTAGAGGTAGACCGTGAGTGCGCCGAAGCCTCCGGTCATGAAGATCTCGCCGTGGGCGAAGTTGATGAGCTGGACGATGCCGTACACCATCGTGTAGCCGATGGCGATCAGCCCGTACATCGAGCCGAGGAACAGCCCGTTGGCCAGCTGCTGCGGCAGGGTGTTCACCGCATGGCCTCCATGTGGGTGGGGAGAGTGAACGGGGGGATATGGGGCGGGCCGCGCGGTGACGTGTGGTCTAGGCCGCGCGGCCCTGGGGTGTAGCTAGCGGCGGATCTCGAATCAGCTGGGATCAGCTGGAGTTGGCTGGGATCAGCCGGACTTGGCCGGCTTCAGCCGGAGTTGGCTGAAATCAGCTGGGATCGGATCGGATCAGCCGTTGAACGTGCCGCTCTTGACGGCCTTCCACTTGCCGCTGACGACCTGGTAGACGGTGAGCTGCTTGTTGGTGGTGTCGCCGTACTCGTCGAAGGAGACGGGGCCGGCGATGCCCTCGAACTTCGTCTTCTGGACCTCGTCCACGATCTTGGCGCGGGCGCCGTCGGGGATCTTGCCGTCCTTCACGACGTTGGCGATCGCCTTGATGATGGCGGTCGCGGCGTCGTAGGAGTAGCCGCCGTACGTGCCGTAGTCGCCCTTGAGGCCGGAGGCCTTGTACTTCTTGATGAAGTCCGCGGCGGAGGGCAGGGAGTCGACGGGCTGGCCGACCGAGGTGACCAGGTCGCCCTCGGAGGTCTTGCCGGCGGTCGAGATGTAGGTGTCGCTGAACATGCCGTCACCACCGAACAGCGGGACCTTGACTCCGCCGTCCTTGAGCTGCTTGGTGAGCTTCTCCGACTCGTCGTACTGGCCGCCGTAGTAGACCAGGTCGGCCTTGGACTTCTTGATCTTGGTGACGAGGGCGGAGAAGTCGGTGTCGCCGGTGTTGACGTGGTCCTCGCCGGCGACCTTGCCGCCGCTCTTGGTGAAGCCGGCCTTGAACAGCTTGGCCAGGCCCGCGCCGTAGGTCTGCTTGTCGTCGACGACGAAGACGTTCTTCTTCTTGAGCGTGCTGGACGCGTACTCGGCCGCGAAGCCGCCCTGGAGGGCGTCGGTGGTGGCCGTGCGGAAGTACGTCTTGAACGGGCGCGACTTCGAGGTCTGCCAGTTCTTGCCCTGGGTGAGCTCGGGCGCCGTGTTGGAGGGCGAGACCTCGACCAGGTTGGCGGCCGCGAAGACCTGCTGCATCTGCGTGGCCACACCGGAGTTCAGCGGGCCGACGACGCCGAGGACCTTCTCGTTGTTGACGAGGGCGGTGGCGTTCTGCTGGCCGCTGGCCGGGATCGCCTTGTCGTCGAGCGCCTGGACCTTGAAGGTCACGCCGGGGACGGTGTTGTTCTTGTTGGCGTCGTCGACGGCGATCTGCACGCCGCCCTGGATGCCGAGTCCGGTTGCGGAGTTCTGACCGGTCAGCGGAGCGTCAACGCCGATGATGATCTCGGTCTTGCTGCTGCTGCTCTTGTCCCCGCTGTCGTCACGCGAACCGCAGGCGGTCAGCGTGAGTGCTCCGGTGGTGAGCACGGAGGTGAGTATGACCAAAGAACGCTGTCGCACGTTGAATCCTCTCCCTGGCGCAGCAGCCCTGCTGAGCTGCCGTGTGTCTCGCCGGGCCGTACTGGGTGATACCGAGCCGTGCTGCAGACGCGCCCGGCGGCGCGGTGACTGGCCGTGACTCTAAGCCTGTCTGTGGGCCCGGGCATCGCCGTGGGCTGGCTTGTGACTTTCTTGTTATGACGTGCCGGTTGATGGGCTTCAGGGACGGGTATTCTCGGCCGATTTGGCGGAATTTCTTCTCGTTCCACATGTTGAGAATCCGCACTTCCGGTTGCGCGTGAGGGAAGGTCGCGGTCGGGCGCCGTCGCAGGTCGCGTGGAGTCGCCGGGAGAGGCCGCGGGAGTGCGGGCCGTCGAAGAGGGAACTCCGATGCCGTATTGCGTGCGTGTTACGCAGCGTTACGTCGAGAAAAGGGAACTCGGAGTTCGGTCGGCGTACACGGTATTGGGCGCATCGGGTGCGGTCCGGGCGTGCAGTCTCGTGAAGGCGTGTTAAGTCGCCTGAAAGAGTGGTGAGTTGCCGCTGATTCCCGATAACTCCGGCGTATTGGAGTGCGGTTGCGGCGGGCGAGGCGTGCGGGGGCGTGCGGAAGGGGTGTGTGGGGGTCGGGGCCGGGGTGGAGGTATCCGTCCTCGGTCAGGCGCGGAATCGGTCGGTCCCGGAAGGGGCGGTGTTGACGCGCCGGCCGCTGCGGGCGGACACCTCCGCCCCGTCCCCTGCCCGCCGTCCCCGACTGCCGGTGAGTAGGGGGCAGTTGTCTTCCTGCCCCCTTGGCCGTCATACCCGACTGTCGGTGAGTGGGGGTGGGGTCAGGCCTCGCGTACGCGGGCGGCGTCGGTGGGGGTGACGTCGCGCAGGAGGCAGGTGAGGCGGGCGGTGCAGACGCGCTTGTCGTTCTCGTCGGTGATGACGATCTCGTACGTCGCTGTCGTGCGCCCGCGGTGTACGGGGGTCGCCACGCCGGTGACGAGGCCGGAGCGGGCGCCGCGGTGGTGGGTGCAGTTCAGGTCGACGCCGACGGCGATCTTGGAGCTGCCGCCGTGGAGCATGGAGCCGACCGAGCCGAGGGTCTCCGCGAGGACGGCTGAGGCGCCGCCGTGCAGGAGGCCGTACGGCTGGGTGTTGCCCTCCACCGGCATGGTGCCGACGACCCGGTCCGCGGAGGCCTCGATGATCTGTACGCCCATGCGGGTGCCGAGGTGGCCTGCCGAGAAGAGGGCGGGCAGGTCGACGCCGAGTGCGGCGTACTCGTCGATGACCTCTTGCGGGAACTTCACGTGACTCTGCTCGCCCATGGGGGCCGGCTCCGATCGTCGTCGATCTCTCTGGCTGACTGGCTGAGCAAACGCTCAGTCGGTGGCCGATTGTTCCAGACGGACCACGACGGACTTGCTGGCCGGGGTGTTACTGGTGTCCGCGGTGGCGTCGAGCGGGACGAGGACGTTGGTCTCCGGGTAGTACGCGGCGGCGCAGCCGCGGGCGGTCGGGTAGTGCACGACGCGGAAGCCGGCGGCGCGCCGCTCCATGCCGTCCCGCCACTCGCTGACGAGGTCGACGTACGAGCCGTCGGCGACGTTCAGCGCGCGGGCGTCCTCGGGGTTGACGAGGACCACTCGGCGGCCGTTCTTTATGCCCCTGTAGCGGTCGTCGAGGCCGTAGATGGTGGTGTTGTACTGGTCGTGCGAGCGCAGGGTCTGGAGGAGGAGGCGGCCTTCGGGGAGCTTCGGGTACTCGACGGGCGCGGCGGTGAAGTTGGCCTTGCCGGTGGCGGTGGGGAAGCGGCGTTCGTCGCGGGGGGCGTGGGGGAGGGTGAAGCCGGCAGGGTCGGCGATGCGTGCGTTGAAGTCGTCGAAGCCGGGGATCACGCGCGCGATGCGGTCGCGGACCGTGGCGTAGTCCTTCTCGAACTCCTCCCAGGGGGTGCGGGAGGCCTCGCCGAGTACGCGGCGGGCGAGGCGGCAGACGATGGCCGGCTCGGACAGGAGGTGCTCGCTCGCGGGCGCCAGACGGCCGCGTGAGGCGTGGACCATGCCCATGGAGTCCTCGACGGTCACGAACTGTTCGCCGCTGTCCTGGAGGTCGCGCTCGGTCCGTCCGAGGGTGGGCAGGATCAGGGCGCGGGCGCCGGTGACGACGTGGGAGCGGTTGAGCTTGGTCGAGACGTGCACCGTGAGGCGGGCGCGGCGCATGGCGGCCTCGGTGACGTCGGTGTCGGGGGAGGCGGAGACGAAGTTGCCGCCCATGGCGAAGAAGACCTTCGCGTCGCCGTCGCGCAGGGCGCGGATGGCCCGTACGACGTCGTAGCCGTGCTCGCGGGGCGGGGCGAAGCCGAACTCCCTCTCCAGGGCGTCCAGGAAGGCCGGGGCGGGGCGCTCGAAGATGCCCATGGTGCGGTCGCCCTGCACGTTCGAGTGGCCGCGGACCGGGCAGACGCCCGCGCCGGGGCGGCCGATGTTGCCGCGCAGCAGCAGGAAGTTGACCACTTCGCGGATCGTGGGCACGGAGTGCTTGTGCTGGGTGAGGCCCATGGCCCAGCAGACGATGGTGCGTTGGGAGGTCAGGACGAGGCGGAGGGTCTCGTCGATCTCCTCGCGGGTGAGGCCGGTGGCGGTGAGGGTCTCGTCCCAGTCGGCGGCGCGGGCGGTGGCCGCGAACTCCTCGTAGCCGTGGGTGTGTTCGGCGATGAAGTCCTCGTCGACCGCGCCCTCGGTCTCCAGGACGAGCTTGTTCAGGAGGCGGAAGAGGGCCTGGTCGCCGCCGAGGCGGATCTGCAGGAACAGGTCGGTGAGGGCGGCGCCCTTGAGCATGCCCTGGGGTGTCTGCGGGTTCTTGAAGCGCCCCAGGCCCGCTTCGGGCAGCGGGTTGACACTGATGATCTTCGCACCGTTGGCCTTGGCCTTCTCCAGGGCGGAGAGCATGCGTGGGTGGTTGGTGCCGGGGTTCTGCCCGGCGACGATGATCAGGTCCGCCTTGTAGAGGTCCTCGAGCAGGACGCTGCCCTTGCCGATGCCGATGGTCTCGGAGAGCGCGGAGCCCGAGGACTCGTGGCACATGTTCGAACAGTCCGGCAGGTTGTTCGTGCCGAGCTCGCGGGCGAAGAGCTGGTAGAGGAACGCGGCCTCGTTGCTCGTGCGCCCCGAGGTGTAGAAGAGGGCCTCGTCGGGGGAGCCGAGGGCGGCGAGCTCCTCGGCGACGATGTCGAAGGCGCGCTCCCAGGAGACCGGCTCGTAGTGGTCTGCGCCCTCGGGCAGGTACATGGGGTGGGTGAGGCGGCCCTGCTGGCCGAGCCAGTAGCCGCTGCGGCCGTGCAGGTCGGAGACCGGGTGCGCGGCGAAGAAGTCCGGGGTGACCCGGCGCAGGGTGGCCTCCTCGGCGACCGCCTTCGCGCCGTTCTCGCAGAACTCCGCCGTGTGCCGGTGCGCCGGCTCGGGCCAGGCGCAGCCCGGGCAGTCGAAGCCGTCCTTCTGATTGACGCGCAGCAGGGTCAGCGCGGTGCGCCTCACCCCCATCTGCTGCTGGGCGATGCGCAGGGTGTGCCCGATGGCGGGCAGCCCGGCCGCGGCGCGCTTCGGCTCGGCGACCTGCGGCGCGTCCTGGATCGGATCGCTCTTGGGCGGCTTGCTGGCCATCACGGGACCCCTTCGCATGCACGTATGAAGTACGTCGGCGATCCTCGCACGCGCCGGTCACAACGAGGGCGGCCGGTCCCGGGAGGTCCGCACTGTCAGTGGGGCGTGCGAGGATCGGGGGCGTGGCAGAAACAGCATCGAAGAAGACCGAGAAAACCGCAGGTACGGGCCGTCCGCGGCTGATGCTCATGGATGGGCACTCGCTGGCGTACCGCGCGTTCTTCGCGCTGCCCGCGGAGAATTTCACGACCGCGACGGGTCAGCCGACGAACGCGATCTATGGTTTCGCGTCGATGCTGGCGAACACGCTGCGCGACGAGGCGCCCACGCATTTCGCGGTGGCGTTCGACGTCTCGCGCAAGACGTGGCGCTCCGAGGAGTTCACGGAGTACAAGGCGAACCGTTCGAAGACCCCGGACGAGTTCAAGGGACAGGTCGAGCTGATCGGCGAGCTGCTGGACGCGATGCACGCGCAGCGGTTCGCGGTCGACGGCTTCGAGGCAGACGACATCATCGCGACGCTCGCCACGCAGGCCGAGGCCGAGGGCTTCGAGGTGCTGATCGTCACCGGTGACCGCGACTCCTTCCAGCTGGTGTCCGAGCACACGACGGTGCTGTACCCGACGAAGGGCGTCTCCGAGCTGACCCGCTTCACTCCGGAGAAGGTCGTCGAGAAGTACGGGTTGACGCCGGCGCAGTACCCCGACTTCGCGGCGCTGCGCGGCGACCCGTCGGACAACCTGCCGGGCATCCCCGGCGTCGGCGAGAAGACGGCCGCGAAGTGGATCAACCAGTTCGGTTCGTTCGCGGACCTCGTCGAGCGCGTCGACGAGGTCAAGGGCAAGGCGGGGCAGAACCTCCGCGACCACCTGGAGGCGGTGAAGCTCAACCGCCGTCTCACGGAGATGGTGAAGGACGTCGAGCTCCCGAAGACGGTCACCGACCTGGAGCGCGCGGCGTACGACCGTACGGCGGTCGTGATGGTCCTGGACACCCTGGAGATCCGCAACCCCTCCCTGCGTGAGCGGCTCTTCGCCGTCGACCCCGGGACGGAGGAGGCCGAGGCGGCCGCTCCGGTCGTCGAGGGGGTCGAGCTGGACGGGGCGGTCCTGGGTGCGGGCGAGCTGAAGCCGTGGCTCGCCGAGCACGACGGCAAGGCGGTCCTGGGTCTGGCCACCGTCGACACGTGGGCGCTGGGTTCGGGGTCGGTGGCCGAGGTCGCGCTGGCCGCAAAACCAGAGGTGCAGCCCGAAGGGCTTCCGAACGAGGGCGGTGGCGGGCGACGGGCGGGCGGGGCGGCGGCGTGGTTCGACCCCTCGCGGCTGGACGAGGCCGACGAGAACGCGTTCGCGAAGTGGCTCGCCGATCCCAAGAAGCTCAAGGTGCTGCACAACGCCAAGGGTGCGATGCGGGTCTTCGCCGAGCACGGGTGGACGATCGAGGGCGTGTCCATGGACACCGCGCTCGCCGCGTATCTGGTGAAGCCGGGCCGCCGCTCCTTCGCGCTGGACGCGCTGTCCCTGGAGTACCTGGGCCGGGAGCTGGGGCCCGCCGCGGCGGCCGACGGTCAGCTGGCCTTCGGCGCGGACGACCAGGCCGAGGCCGAGGCGCTGATGGTGCAGGCCCGCACGATCCTCGACCTGGGCGAGGCGTTCGGCGAGAAGCTGGCGGAGGTCGGCGCGGCCGAGCTGCTGCGCGACATGGAGCTGCCCACGTCGGCGCTGCTGGCCCGGCTGGAGCGGCACGGCATCGCGGCGGACCGGGCGCACCTGGAAGCCATGGAGCAGATGTTCGCCGGCGCCGTGCAGCAGGCGGTGAAGGAGGCCCACGCCTCCGTCGGGCACGAGTTCAACCTCGGCTCGCCCAAGCAGCTCCAGGAGGTCTTCTTCGGCGAGCTGGACCTGCCCAAGACGAAGAAGACGAAGACCGGTTACACGACGGACGCGGACGCGCTGGCCTGGCTGGCCACGCAGACCGACCACGAGCTGCCGGTCATCATGCTGCGCCACCGTGAGCAGGCCAGGCTGCGGGTGACGGTCGAGGGCCTGATCAAGACGATCGCCGCGGACGGCCGTATCCACACCACGTTCAACCAGACGGTGGCCGCGACGGGCCGGCTCTCGTCGGTGGACCCGAACCTGCAGAACATCCCGGTCCGTACGGAGGAGGGCCGCGCGATCCGCCGCGGCTTCGTGGTCGGCGAGGGCTTCGAGTCCCTCATGACGGCCGACTACAGCCAGATCGAACTGCGCGTGATGGCCCATCTGTCCGAGGACGAGGGCCTGTTGGAGGCGTTCACGTCGGGCGAGGACCTGCACACGACGGTGGCGTCGCAGGTGTTCTCGGTCGAGCGTTCGGCCGTCGACGCGGAGATGCGCCGCAAGATCAAGGCGATGTCGTACGGCCTCGCCTACGGGCTGTCGGCGTTCGGTCTCTCCCAGCAGCTGAACATCGACGCGGGTGAGGCGCGTGCGTTGATGGACACGTACTTCGAGCGTTTCGGAGGCGTGCGGGACTATCTGCGCCGGGCGGTCGACGAGGCCCGCGCCACGGGTTACACGGCGACGCTCTTCGGGCGCCGCCGCTATCTGCCCGACCTCAACAGCGACAACCGGCAGCGTCGCGAGGCCGCCGAGCGCATGGCGCTCAACGCTCCGATCCAGGGCACGGCCGCGGACATCGTGAAGATCGCGATGTTGAACGTGGACCGGGCGCTGCGCGAGGCCGGGCTCAAGTCCCGCATGCTCCTCCAGGTCCACGACGAAATCGTCCTGGAGATCGCTCCCGGAGAGCGGGCGAGGACCGAGGAACTCGTCCGCCGCGAGATGGCGTCCGCCGTTCATCTCCGGGCGCCCCTCGACGTCTCCGTCGGCGTGGGCCCCGACTGGGAATCCGCAGCGCACTAGCCCCCGGCGAACGAACCCCTGAAACCCCGGCCCAGGGCCCCGACGTACGGCCCCGGCGTGGGGTCCCGGCTTTGACCCCGGTCTCGGGCCCCGGCCCCTGGCCCGGGGTCCCGGCGTCGGTCCCGGCCCAGGGTCCCGGCGTCGGGTCCCGGCCTTGAGCCCGGTCTCGGCCCAGGGCCCCGGTCTCGGGTCCCGGTTCCGGCGTCGGCCTCGCGCCCTGGGCGCCGGCCCCGGCTGCGATTCCGGTCTAGGCCCCGGTTTCGGGTCCCGGCCCAGGTCCCCGGTCTCGGGCCGGGTCCCGGTCCAGGGTCCCGGCCCCGGCTTCGATCCCGGTTCCGGCCCAGGGTCCCGGCCCCGGCTTCGATCCCGGTTCCGGCCCCGGCGGCGATTCCAGCCTCGGGTCCCGGTCCCCGGTCCGGGTCCCGGGCTCCGGCCGCGGGTCTCGGCCCCGGCGCCGGGCCGGTTCGGTCCCGGGTGGCGCTGGTCGTGGCTCCGCCCGCTCCCTGCGTCGGGTGCCCTGCGGGCAGCTGGCGCGCCGGTGTGGGCAGATGCCCCACCCCGCTCGGGGAAGCCTCCGCCCACAGGGCACCCCCCCTCGCGGCCGCTCGCGGCGCAATCCGTCCCGCGCTCCGCTGCACTAGGTCCTGTCGTCATATTCCCGTCGTCCGCCCGGAGGGCGGGCCCCGCGGCGTCAGGTGCGTGCTCTCGGCGTGCCGTGGATGTACTTGGGTCTGTGCCCGGTGCGGCGAAGGGGGTCCCTCCCTGTTCGAGCGAAGCCGAGAACTTGGGGGCGCGTGCATGGCGTCGCGGGGCAGACGGGAATGTGACGACAGGGCCTAGCCGCCCGCGGGGAGAGTTGTCCCGCGCTCCGCTTCGCCGGCCGCCCGCAGGGAAAGTGGCCCCCCGCTCTGCAGCGCGAGCCGCACGCGGGGAAAGTCAGCCTCAGCCCGTCGTGCGAGCCGCCGCAGGGGAAGTCGCCCCCGCCTCGCCGTGCGAGCCGCCCGTAGGGAAAGTCGGCGCCGGCCCCTGCGTGCTGCCCGGAAGGTGGTGTCCTTCCGTTGGTTGCCCGTAGGGCATGAGCCCTTTTCGGGGGCCGGAGGCGCAGGGGAGGGGGTGTCCGCTCAGCCCCCGGAGGGAACCGTCACTCGCGTGGCCCTCGCAAAGACGCCCCCCGTGCTAAGGGACCGCAAGGATGCGGGCATGGGTATAAGCATGCTCAACCGTCGCACGGCCATGGCCACAGCCGTCGTCTCGGCGCTGCTCGCGCCAGTATCCGCGGTGGCCGCGAGCGCGAGCACCGCCCAGGTGCCCGCGGCCTGCCGTTCCACCCGCAACCCTGAGCTCGCCGCCCGGATGTCCCGCGACATCAGGAAGGCGCTGTCGTCACGCCAGGGCACCGTCGCCGTGGCGGTGCGCGACGACAACGGCGACCTGACCTGCGCCCTCGCGAGCGAGCGTCAGTACGACTCGGCGAGCGTCGCCAAGCTCACGATCATGGAGGCCACGCTGCACCGCGCGGACGAGCTGGGCCGCACCCTCACGAACTGGGAGCTCGCCAACGTACGCCCCATGATCACCATCTCGGACAACACCGCGGCCCAGCATCTGTGGAGCGACCTGGGCCGCACCTGCCTCGGCCGTTTCCTGGACCGTGTCGGAACGCGCCGCACCGAGCTCGGCCCGGCCGGCTACTGGGGCCTGACCCGCACCACGGCCGCCGACCAGATGCGGCTGCTGGGCGTGCTCACAGGTGCCAGTTCCTTCCTGAAGAGCCGCGCCTACGGCCTGAAACTGCTCAGCCAGGTCCGCGGCGACCAGCGCTGGGGCGTCCCCGCCGGCATGCCGCGCGGCCTGCAGGCGCACATCAAGAACGGCTGGCTGCCCCGGTCCACCCACGGCTGGCGCGTCCACAGCGTCGGCGTGTTCACCGGCTCCGACCGCACGTACCGCATCGTCGTCCTGTCGCACGACAACCCGACGAAGGCGTACGGGGTCCGCACCATCGAGCGCATCGCCCAGGCCGTCCACCGCGGCCTCAACCGTAGGCGGGGCGCCGTCCAGGACTTCACTCCGGCGAACGGGATCAGCGAGGTGTCGGACGGTTCGGCGCCGCGCGGACCGGTGCCGGGCTGGGACGAGCCGGAGCGGGGCGCCACACCCTGACCCCGACGGCGTACAGCGCGAGCCCGAGCACGAGACCCGCGCCCGCGCCGAAGCAGAGCGCCGGGATCAACTCCCAGGGCTTCGCGCGGGTGCCCCAGTAGGCCCACCAGCGTGACGCCCGCTGCACGGCGCCCATCAGCCCGCAGCCGCCGATGACGGCGGCGGCCAGCCACCGGTCGGAACGCGAAAGCACCGGCACCCCCACCGGTTCGGCCGAGGGCGCCCGGCGCAGCGCGACACTCACGAAGGCCACGATCACGACGGCCCCCACCAGCGAACTGCCGTACTGCGCGTAGGTGAACACCGGCGTGCCGTCGGCGTTCCGCGACAGGACGGGGACCAGCCGGACCCCCCACCGGTCGTGGTGCGTGAACGCGTCCCACACGACGTGTGTCAGCGCGCCGAGCACCGCGGAGGCGTACCACCACAGTGCGGTCGAGGAGCGCACCGGCCCGCGCGGTGTCCCGCAGCGCAGCAGAGCCGCGGGGCGGCCCTGACGGGCCCGTGGCAACAGCGCCACCAAGGGTTCGCGCAGTACCAGCCAGGCACCCACCAACGCGCAGGCGACGAGTACGTCGAAGGTGAGGACACCGGTGAACGAGTGCGTGAAGTCGCCGAACTCCATCGCTCCGGGGACCGCGCTCGCCGCGTAGTAGGTCATGTCGGGGGCGAACGAACCGGCCACGAGTGCCGCGGGCGCGAGGCGGCCGCGGCCGCCTCCGTCGCCGCGCAGGGCGGGCAGTACGGCCGCCGCGTGGCTGAGGGTGAAGGGCAAAGCGTCCCCCTGTGGCAGACGTTGGTCTGATATGTCGGCCCCGGTGATCTCCGACGCTCAGTATGAGGGACGTATGAAAATGTCCGCGGGCTCCACCCCGCGGTGCGTGTTGTCTTGGACAATCCCACATGGCCAACCGGTGAAAATCGGGCACGAACGGGTGCCTGGGCGACGGAAGTTGTCGTAGGGTCGCCTGGGTCACTGAGCCAGCGAACGCGCGGTGCGCGGACGGTCGTCCACGGGAGGGGTTCACTCAAATGGCGGCGCATTTCGGCAGACTGCGCAAGGGAGCGACGACCACCGCCGTGGCCGCGGTCGCGGTCGCGGCCCTGTCCGCTTCCCAGGCACCCGGAGTGACCACCGACGACCTCGGCAGACAGTCCGCCGGTGCCGCCCAGCCGTCGGGGGACGCGAGCACCGGTGGCGAAGGCGGCGGCGCGACCGGCGACTCGCCGTACTACACCGACCTTCCGCCGCTGAAGAGCCCCAACCCGAGCCCGTCGGCGAGTCCGACCACCGGCACGACCGTCTCCGTGGGCGAGGCCGAGGCCGGCATACCCGCGACCGTCCTCGACGCCTACAAGAAGGCCGAGGCCGAGCTGCGCGCCTCCAAGCCGGGCTGCAACCTGCCCTGGCAGCTCCTCGCCGCCATCGGCAAGGTCGAGTCCGGCCAGGCCCGCGGCGGCCGGGTCGACGCGAGCGGCACGACGTACTCGCCGATCCTCGGCCCCAAGCTCGACGGCAACGGCTTCGCGCTGATAGCCGACACCGACAACGGCGCGTACGACGGCGATCCTGCCTACGACCGGGCCGTGGGCCCCATGCAGTTCATCCCCTCCACCTGGGAGTGGGCGGGCCGCGACGGCAACGGCGACGGCAAGAAGGACCCCAACAACGTCTACGACGCGGCGCTCGCGGCCGGCCACTACCTGTGCCGGTTCGACCGGGACCTGTCCGTGCAGTCGCAGATGAACGCCGCGATCCTGAACTACAACAACTCGACGGAGTACCTCAACACGGTTCTGTCGTGGCTGGAGTACTACCGCAAGGGCACCCACGAGGTCCCGGACGGCACGGGCACCCTGCCCTCGCACAGCAGCAACAGCGACCCCGGGGCGAGCCCCAGCCCGTCCACGCCCGCGACGCCGAGCGCACCGAGTACCCCCAAGCCGGGCGGTGGCGGCTCGACGAGCCCCACCCCGAAGCCGCCCGCGCCGACTTCGCCCGCGCCGAGCCCGACGCCTCCCACGCCCACCCAGACGGTGGACCATCTGGAGGACGCGGACACCGGGAAGCTCACGGCGACGGCGGGCAGCGCCTTCGGCGCCAAGGTCGCCGTGCGGGCCGAGTCCAAGGCGAGCAAGGGCGTGGCGAAGGTCCGGGTGCGGTTCACGATCATCGGTGACACGGACGCCACCTTCACCGGCGGCGAGAGTGTCGCCACGGTCGTCACCGGCAGCGCGGGCACGGCCACCGCGCCCGCACTCGTGGCGGGGGAGAAGGCCGGCGACTTCACCGTCCGCGCCACCGTCGTGGGCCGTGTGCTGGGCGGCCTCGACTACACGGCCACCGTCACCCCGCGCCAGGCCGACACCCTCACCCGCACCGGCGACACCGTGCTGACCTGCGTGCCGGGCGGCGAGTTCGCCGACCAGGTCGAGCTGAAGGCCACCTACAAGGGTGCCGTCGCGGGCAAGGTCGCGGCCACCGCGACGCTCATCAAGTCGGCGGACGACCCGACCGAGAACGACAAGGGCCCGTACTTCAAGGACGCGGACGGCAAGACGATCCGCACCCTCACGGACCTCACGACGGACGCCGACGGTGTGCTCAAGCTCCCCAAGCTGTACGCGGACGACGCGACCGGCACGTTCCTGCTCCGCGTCAACACCACGGGCGGCGCGGTGCTGACGGTCGAGCTGAAGGTCGCCGCGGCCGCCTCGTAGGCCGTACGCGCGTCGAGGGCGCCCCTCCGCCGACAGGCGGAGGGGCGCCCTCGTTGGTGTGCGCAATGTGTTCTCATCTCGCGCCGCCGTTGCTACGGTGCCGGATCTGACGAGGTATCAGTTCTCGATCCGCCGTCCCCCGGGAGGCCCCGCATGCGCGCCCTCATCGCCGCCGCGACCGGTCTCGCCGTGGCGTTCGCCCTGGTGCTCACGATCACGGCCATGGGCTCACCGGCAGGCAAGACCTCGCCCAAGCCGCTGCTGACGACCGTGCCCGCGCACCCGTAGCACTCAGGGCATCCGCAACTCTCAGGGAGGGACGCCGAGATGCGTCGCAAGGCCAGCCTGATCCTGCTCGCCTTCGCCGTGTTCTTCGCGGCGCTGTCCCCGCTGCTGCGCTGGTACGCCTTCCCGCGGCTGGCGAAGATCCCCGCCAACCAGTACCAGGACATGGTCCTGGAGGCGAAGGACGCGACCCTGCTCGACTACGGCACCATGCAGGCCAAGAAGGTCCCCAAGGTCACCATCGTGCAGACCCTGAAGGGCAACGTCGAGGCCTCCGACCGCATCGAGAGGACGGCGGGCCGCGACGTCGTCGTCTGGGACAGCCTCTCCTATGTGCAGGGCCCCGACGGGAAGATGGTCTCCAAGCTCCCCGAGCGCTACATCTTCGACGCGCACAGCCAGGACCCCGTCCACGCCACCGGGGAGTCCGTCGACGGCGACCCGGTCACACGCGAGGGCATCGAGTTCAAGTGGCCCTTCCACACGGAGAAGCGGGACTACGAGTACTTCGACGCGCAGACCCGCACCTCGGCCCCCATCCACTACAAGGGCACCCAGACCTTCCGCGGCGTCAAGGTGTACTACTTCGAGCAGACCATCCCCTGGACGAAGGTCAAGTTCCCCCAGGTCATGCCGGTCCAGGGCATCACTGCGGAGTCGGTCGCCAAGACGGGCACGACACGCTGGTACACGACGGTCCGCAAGTTCTGGGTGGAACCGGTCACCGGGGCGCCGGTCTACGGCGAGGAGATCCACAAGGAGGAGCTGCGGGGCGGCACCCTCCTCGGGGACCGCGACAAGGTGACCGCCTTCGCCGGACACGTGAAGATGCGCGAGGACTACATCAAGCACACCGTCGCCCTGGTCAAGTCCAACCGCACCCTGATCCTGCTGCTGACGTCGTATCTGCCGTGGGGCTTCCTGATCCTGGGCGCGGCTCTGCTGTCCCTCTCCCTCTACCTGGAGGCGCGCAGCCGCCGCCCGGGCGACCCGGCCCCCACGGAGGCGGCGGAACCGGAGCCGGTCAACGCCTGAGCCGCGCGTTCGTGTGCCGGGTCGGCTCGGCGGTGGCCGGGTCCTCGGGCCACGGATGCTTGGGGTAGCGGCCCCGCAGCTCCGCCCGCACCGCCTTGTACCCGTCCTTCCAGAAGGAGGCGAGGTCGGCGGTGACGGCGGCGGGGCGCCCGGCGGGCGAGAGCAGATGGACGAGCACGGGCACCCCGGCGACGGCCGGTGACTCGTGCAGCCCGAACATCTCCTGCAGTTTGACGGCGAGCACCGGCTGCTCGGGGCTGGCGTAGTCGATCCGGATCCTGGACCCACTGGGCACCTCGATCCGTTCGGGCGCGAGCTCCTCCAGCCGGGCCGCGTCCCCCGTGGCCCAGGGCAGCAGCCGGTTCAGCGCCTGCCCGGCGTCGATCCGCGCCAGATCGGCCCGCCGCCGGGCACGGCCGAGCTCCGGCTCCAGCCACTCGTCCACGCGCGCGTGGAGCGCGTCGTCGGACACGTCGGGCCAGGGGTCGCCCAGGTGCAGCCGCAGAAACCCGAGCCGGTGCCGCAGCCCCTCGGCGTCCGGGGACCACCGCAACAGCCCGAACCCGTCCTCCCGCAGCCCTTCGAGCAACGCCTCCCGTACGAGCCCGGGGTCGGCCTTCTTCAGCGGACGCACCGCCAGCTCCACGGCCCCGAGCCGCTCGACCCGCCGCGCGACGACGTCGCCGTCGGCCCAGTGGACCTCGTCCCCCTCGGTGTGCAGGGGCGACGCGGCCCGCCGCGCCGTCTCGTCGTCGACGACGGCGGCGAGCCGCACACGCGCGTGCCCGGCCCCGACGGGCCGATCGGCCACGGCGACCGCCAGCCAGGGCGCGCCGCGCAGAGCCGAGCCGTCGCCGATGTCGGCACGGGTGCCGTTCAGCATGAGGTAGGAGCCGCCCTGCGCCTGCGCGAGCCGCTCGGGGAACGTCAGGGCGGCCACCAGCGCGACCACGCGATCGTCGCCGCCGCCGGCCGGCCACGGACCACCTTCGAGCCCCTCACCGCGGGCGCCGTCCTGGGCGGGTGAGTGGGAAAGTCCCGTCGAAGCGGAGCGCAGGCGCCGGGATTCGGTGCGCCAGCGGGACGCGTAGGGGTCGCCGCCGCGTCGGGCCAGTCTCCAGGCCGCGGCCAGGTCGTCGCCGTACTCGCGGGGCGGCTCCTCGCTCAGGAGGGCGACCACTTCGGCGGCGCGGTCGGCGCCCACCACGGGGGCCGCGTCCAGCAGCGCCCGGGCGAGCCGGGGGTGCAGGCCCAGCCGGGACATGCGCACCCCCCGTTCCGTGGCCCGACCGGCCGCGTCCACGGCACCCACCGCCGACAGGACGGACCGCGCCGCCGCCATCGCCCCACCCGGCGGCGGGTCCAGGAGCGCCAGCCCCGTCGCCCCGGGGTCGCCCCAGCAGGCCGCCTGCAGGGCGAACGCCGTCAGGTCGGCCACCTTGATCTCCGGGGCGGGAAATCGCGGCAGACGGGCGTCCTCGGCCTCCGTCCAGCAGCGGTACACCCGCCCCGGCGCCTCACGCCCGGCCCGCCCCGCCCGCTGCCGTCCGGCCGCCTGCGAGGCCCGTACCGTCGTCAGCGCGCTCAGCCCGCGCGCGTGGTCCACCCGCGGCTCCCGCGCCAGCCCGGAGTCGACGACCACCCGTACCCCCGGAACCGTCAGGGACGACTCCGCCACGGAGGTCGCCAGGACCACCCGGCGCCGGTCCCCGGTGCCCGGTGACAGCACCGCGTCCTGCACGGCGGCGGGCGCCCGCCCGTGCACCTGCAGCACGTCGATCCGGCCGCCCAGATCCCCCAGCCCGCCCGCCACCCGCGCGATCTCCCCGACCCCGGGGAGGAAGCAGAGGACGTCCCCCTCGCACTCCGTCAGTGCCCGCCGCACCACCGACGCGACATGCGTCAGCAGCGCCGGGTCGACACGCATGCCGTGCGGCGGCCGTACCGGACGTACCGGAGGCGCCCACTCCACCTCCACCGGATACGAGACGCCCTGCGCCGCGACGACGGGCGCGTCGCCGAGCAGCCGTGCCCACCCCGCCGCGTCCGTGGTCGCCGACGCCGCCACGAGCCGCAGCTCGGGACGGAGCGCGGCCCGTACGTCCAGGAGGAACGCGGCGACCGTGTCGGCGTCCAGATGACGTTCGTGGCACTCGTCGAGCACCACCACGTCGACGCCCGCGAGCTCCTGGTCCCGCTGGAGCCGTTGGAGGAGGACACCCGTCGTGACGACCTCCACACGCGCGTGTGGCCCCACGACCCGCTCCCCGCGCACGGTGAACCCGACGCTCTCCCCGACCTTCTCGCCGAGCAGCCACGCCATCCGCCGCGCCGCGGCCCGGGCGGCGATCCGCCGCGGCTCGGCGACCACGACCCGACGCGCCGGCCGCCCGTCACCCGGGCCGCCGAGGAGTCCGGCGAGCGCCAGCGGCACGAGGGTCGTCTTGCCGGTCCCGGGCGGCGCCACGAGCACGGCGCTGCCGCCGTCCTCCAGGGTGTCGTCCAGGGCGGGCAGGGCGCCGCGTACGGGCAGCGCGTCCAGGGCGTCGTAACGGATCACCCGTTCAGTCTCGTACGCACACGAAGATCGCCGTACCGGGGATCAGGTTTCCGCGCAGCGGGGACCAGCCGCCCCACTCCTGGGTGTTCCAGGCGGGCCACTGCGGCTCGACCAGGTCGAGCAGCCGGAAGCCCCCCGCCACCACGTCCCGTACCCGGTCGCCGACCGTCCTGTGGTGCTCGACGTACACCGCGTGGCCCTCCTCGTCCTGCTCGACGTAGGGAGTGCGGTCGAAGTAGGAGGACGAGACGGACAGGCCCTCGGGGCCGGGCTCGTCCGGGAAGGCCCAGCGGATCGGGTGCGTCACGGAGAAGACGAAGCGGCCGCCGGGGCGCAGCACCCGGTGGACCTCCTTCAGGACGCGCACCGGGTCGGCGACGAACGGCAACGCGCCGTACGCCGAGCACGCGAGGTCGAAGGAGCCGTCCGCGAAGGGCAGCGCGCCCGCGTCGGCCTCCACGAGGGGCACCCCGCCGCCTATGCGCAGCGCGTGCTGGAGCTGGCGGTGGGAGAGGTCCAGGGCGACCGGACGGGCCCCCTGGGCGGCCAGCCAGCGCGAGCACTGGGCCGCGCCGGCCCCGATCTCCAGGATGTCCTTGCCCTTGAGGTCCTCCGGCGGGCCGAGCAGCTCAGCCTCAACCTCGTCGAGGCCCTCGGGGCCCCATACGAAACGGTCGTCCCCGAGGAACGTGCCGTGTTCTGTCTGGTAGTCGTCCGCGTTGCGGTCCCACCAGCCGCGGTTGGCGCGGGAGCTCTCCGTGACGCCCGCGTCGCGCCGGGTCGCCTCCGGCTCGGCGGGTTCGGGCTCCCGGACCTCGGAGTGTTCCGGTTCGTGGATCTGGGGCTCTTGGATGATCGGCTCCCTCGTATTAGTGTGCGGCTCCAACCGGTCTCGGGAGTGCCACGGCAGGGGCTGCCTATGGCCCGCGTGGCCTCGTGAGACAGGTTTTGTGCCGGGAATGCGGCGATCCGCCCCGGGTGTGCGCCTTCGCGCATTGACCCTGCCCGGCTGCCCCCGTATGCTACAAGTTGCGCTGCGGGCCTGCGCGCCTCAGACGTAGCAGGCTGCGCTCGCATCTGTATGTATGTCCCCTCGGTTTTCGAGGCGCCACCGGGTATCCGGGTTCGGCGCTTCGTTGGCTGTCCGGCTTCTACAGGGCGAAACGGGCTCCCGGCGTAAGCAGTACCTACGACTCACTGTCCGTACCGGAGCCCTTTCCCACATGACGAGCAGCACCGAGACCACCTCTACCACGCCGCAGGTAGCGGTCAACGACATCGGTAACGAGGAAGCCTTCCTCGCCGCGATCGACGAGACGATCAAGTACTTCAACGACGGCGACATCGTCGACGGCGTCATCGTGAAGGTCGACCGGGACGAGGTCCTGCTCGACATCGGTTACAAGACCGAAGGCGTGATCCCGAGCCGCGAGCTCTCGATCAAGCACGACGTCGACCCGAACGAGGTCGTCGCCGTCGGCGACGAGATCGAGGCCCTGGTTCTCCAGAAGGAGGACAAGGAAGGCCGCCTGATCCTGTCCAAGAAGCGCGCTCAGTACGAGCGTGCCTGGGGCACGATCGAGAAGATCAAGGAAGAAGACGGCATCGTCACCGGTACCGTCATCGAGGTCGTCAAGGGTGGTCTCATCCTCGACATCGGCCTCCGTGGCTTCCTGCCGGCCTCCCTCGTCGAGATGCGCCGCGTCCGCGACCTCCAGCCGTACGTGGGCAAGGAGCTCGAGGCCAAGATCATCGAGCTGGACAAGAACCGCAACAACGTGGTCCTGTCCCGCCGTGCCTGGCTCGAGCAGACCCAGTCCGAGGTCCGCCAGACGTTCCTCACCACCCTCCAGAAGGGTCAGGTCCGCTCCGGCGTCGTCTCCTCGATCGTCAACTTCGGTGCCTTCGTGGACCTGGGTGGCGTCGACGGTCTCGTGCACGTCTCCGAGCTCTCCTGGAAGCACATCGACCACCCCTCCGAGGTTGTCGAGGTCGGCCAGGAAGTCACCGTCGAGGTCCTCGACGTCGACATGGACCGCGAGCGCGTCTCCCTGTCGCTCAAGGCGACGCAGGAAGACCCGTGGCAGCAGTTCGCCCGTACGCACCAGATCGGTCAGGTCGTCCCGGGTAAGGTCACCAAGCTCGTTCCGTTCGGTGCGTTCGTCCGCGTGGACGAGGGCATCGAGGGTCTGGTCCACATCTCCGAGCTGGCCGAGCGCCACGTGGAGATCCCGGAGCAGGTCGTCCAGGTCAACGACGAGATCTTCGTCAAGGTCATCGACATCGACCTCGAGCGCCGTCGCATCAGCCTCTCGCTGAAGCAGGCCAACGAGGCCTTCGGTGCCGACCCGGCGTCGGTCGAGTTCGACCCGACCCTGTACGGCATGGCCGCGTCCTACGACGACCAGGGCAACTACATCTACCCCGAGGGCTTCGACCCCGAGACCAACGACTGGCTCGAGGGCTTCGAGTCCCAGCGTGAGGTGTGGGAGACGCAGTACGCCGAGGCGCAGACGCGCTTCGAGCAGCACCAGGCTCAGGTCATCAAGTCCCGCGAGGCCGACGCTCAGGCCGAGGCCGAGGGTGCCACCTCCACGGGTGCGGCTCCGGCTGCCTCCGGTGGCGGTGGTTCGTACTCCTCGGAGTCGGACGACACCTCCGGCGCCCTGGCGTCGGACGAGGCCCTGGCTGCGCTCCGCGAGAAGCTCGCCGGCGGCCAGAGCTGAAAGCTCACCGCTAGCCAGTAGCACGTGACTGCGGGCCCGCACCCTTCGGGGTGCGGGCCCTCAGTGCGTTTGCTCCCCCTTCGTCCCCTCTTCGTCCCCCGGTCGTCCAGCGGGCCGCACGTGTGCGGTTGCAGAAACGTGCGGGATACACGAGTAACTGACGGGCCGTAACCCGCCATTGGGAGGCTTCCCCGGTCGTTCAAGATCGAAAGGGGAGCTCCCGTCATGGCACAACCTCAGAGCGGTCCTGGCACGAGTCGGCGTTCCTTCCTGCGCAACGTGGGACTCACGGGCGGCGCGGGCACCATGCTCGCCACCATGGGCGCCCTCGGCCTCGCGCCCACGGCCGAAGCCGCCCAGCGCGAACAGCCCTTCCGCGCCCCGCGGCCGGGCGACTTCACCCTCACCGGCCGCGGCGCCGCCAAGGTGGTCGTAGTCGGCGGCGGCATCGCGGGCCTGGCCTGCGCGTACGAACTCGGCAAGGCGGGCTACGACTGTACGGTCCTGGAGGCCGGAGGCCGCACCGGCGGCCGCAACTTCACGATCCGCGGCGGCGATACCACCACCGACCTCCACGGCAACACACAGACGGCCCGCTTCAGCGACGGCCAGTACATGAACTGCGGCCCCGCCCGCATCCCCCAGTGGATGATCACCCTCGACTACTGCCGCGAACTCGGCGTCCCCATCGAGGTGTTCACCAACGTCAACGCGGACGCCTACCTCTTCAACGAGTCCACTGGGATGAAGAAGCCCGTGCGATACCGCACGGCGAAGGCCGACGTGTACGGCTACGTCTCCGAGTTGCTCGCCAAGGCCACCGACAAGGGAGCCCTGGACAAGGAACTGACCGCCACCGACCGGGAGAGGCTCGTCGAGTTCCTCAAGGACTGGGGCGAACTGGGCGACACGCTGACGTACGAGGGCGGCGAGCGCCGCGGATACACGACCGTCCCGGCCGCCGCGGGTACCTCCGGAGTGCTCCTCGGCGACGTCCCGTCGGCCTCCGACGTCCTCGCGTCCGGTGTCGGCCGCTACTTCTCCTTCGAGTTCGGCTTCGACCAGGCGATGCTGATGTTCCAGCCGGTGGGCGGCATGGATCAGATACCGCGCGCGCTCACCAGGGCGATAGGCGAGCACAGCATCCGTACCGGGGCCGTGGTCTCCAAAATCACCGACAAGGGGAGCGGCGTTTCGGTCACTTACACCCAGTCGGGCCGTACGAAGGTGATCGACGCCGACTACTGCGTGGGCGCCCTCCCGCCCAACATCCTCGCCGGGATCCCGCACAACCTCGGCTCCGGTGTGCAGAGCGCTCTGGAGGCGATCACTCCCTCGTCGGCGGCGAAGATCGGGCTCGAGTACCGTTCCCGCTGGTGGGAGCTCGATCACCACATCTACGGCGGCATCACCGAGACCGATCAGGACGTCACGCACATCTGGCACCCCTCGTACGGCTTCCACGGCGCGCGCGGCGTGATGATCGGCTACTACAACTACGACGGCGACGCCGACTCGTACGCCGAGCTCGCCCCCAAGGAGCGCGAGAGGCGCGCCGTGGCGGCCGGGGTGAAGATCTACGGCGAGAAGTACCGCACCGAACTCGCCTCCTCCTTCTCGCACCACTGGCGCCAGACACCGCATCTGGAGGCCGCCTGGCACAACACCCCCGGCGGCCCCGACGACGTCCGCTACAAACCGCTGAACGAGCCCACGGGGCGCGTCTACTTCGCGGGCGACTGGCTCAGCTACACCGACGCCTGGCAGCACGGCGCGTTCACCTCCGCCCGCAAGGCGGTCACCGCGCTGCACACACGCGTGCTGTCGGCCTAGGCATGCGGGGCGACGAACCCGGCGGGTGAGCCGAAGGGGCGCGTCTGCGCGCCCCGGAGGCGAACCGAGCCGTAAAAGGTGCGGTCCGGGGAATGCTCGCGATCCTCACCACGTTGTGAAGTACGAACACGAGGAGGAGCGGTCACAGTGCTTGATCCGCAGGGTTTGTACGCATGGGAGCCGAAGGGCCTGGCCGTGGTGGACATGGCACTCGCCCAGGAGTCGGCCGGTCTGGTCATGCTCTACCACTTCGACGGATACATCGACGCGGGTGAAACGGGCGACCAGATCGTCGACCGTGTGCTCGACTCGCTGCCCCACCAGGTCGTGGCCCGCTTCGACCACGACCGGCTCGTGGACTACCGGGCGCGCCGCCCGCTGCTGACGTTCAAGCGCGACCGCTGGACGGAGTACGAGGAGCCCACGCTCGACGTGCGGCTCGTCCAGGACGCCACTGGCGCGCCCTTCCTGCTGCTGTCGGGACCCGAGCCGGACGTCGAGTGGGAGCGCTTCGCCGCCGCCGTTCAGCAGATCGTGGAGCGACTCGGCGTCCGGCTGTCGGTGAACTTCCACGGCATTCCCATGGGCGTCCCGCACACCCGCCCCGTGGGCCTCACCCCGCACGGCAACCGCACCGACCTGGTGCCGGGCCACCGCAGCCCCTTCGACGAGGCGCAGGTCCCCGGCAGCGCCGAATCCCTCGTCGAGTACCGCCTCATGGAGGCCGGACACGACGTCCTGGGCGTCGCCGCGCACGTCCCGCACTACATCGCCCGCTCCCCGTACCCGGACGCGGCGCTGACCGTCCTGGAGGCCATCACGGGCGCCACGGGCCTGGTGCTCCCCGCCATAGCGCACTCCCTGCGCACCGAGGCGCACCGCACCCAGACGGAGATCGACCGGCAGATCCAGGAGGGCGACGAGGAGCTCGTGGCCCTCGTCCAGGGCCTCGAGCACCAGTACGACGCCGCCGCGGGCGCCGAGACGCGGGGCAACATGCTCGCGGAACCGGTGGACATCCCGTCGGCGGACGAGATCGGGTTGGAGTTCGAGCGCTTCCTGGCGGAGCGCGAGGGTGACGCGTAGGGCGGGGTGACGCCGTAGGGGGCGACGCTGTGGGCGGGGGTGCAGGTAGGCCCCTTGGTGCCCAGGCGCAGGCCCCTTCGTGCCTACGCGCATACCCCTTCGTGCTTACCACAGGCCCTTTTGGGGGCCGTGGGGGGCTCGTCACCGGCAGGCCCTAAGCTCTCGGTCATGCTGAAGGTTGGCCTGACCGGCGGTATCGGTGCCGGCAAGAGCGAGGTGTCGAGGCTGCTCGTGCGGCTCGGCGCGGTGCTGATCGACGCGGATCTGATCGCGCGGGAGGTCGTCGCACCCGGAACCCCCGGGCTCGCGGCCGTCGTCGACGCCTTCGGGCAGGACGTGCTCGCACCCGGCGGCGGTCTGGACCGCCCCAAACTGGGCTCGATCGTCTTCGCCGACCCGGAGAAGCTCGCCGTCCTGAACTCGATCGTGCACCCCCTGGTGGGCGCCCGCTCCCGCGAGCTGGAAAGTGCCGCGGCCGAGGATGACGTCGTGATCCACGACGTCCCGCTGCTCGCCGAGAACGCCCTCAGGCCGCTGTACGACCTCGTGGTCGTCGTCGACGCCAGCCCCGAGACCCAGCTCGACCGTCTCGTGCGGCTGCGCGGCATGACCGAGGCGGACGCCCGCGCCCGCATGGCCGCCCAGGCCACCCGCGAGCAGCGGCTGGGGATCGCGGACGTCGTCATCGACAACGACGTCCCCCTGGAGGAGCTGGAGGCGCGCGTACGAGAGGTTTGGGCGGATCTCGTCCGCCGGGCGTACGCCCGCAAGGAATAGCCGTCCTCGACGGGGGCGTTGAACCCGTTCAGCGAGGGAAGGACTCTGCCGTGCCCGAGACCAGCGGATCGACCGGACGTACTCCGGAGACGCATGTCATCGACTTTCGTGCCGCTGAGCAACTGCTCGCCGCGCGGGACCCGCGGGGCGCGGTGAAGCTGCTCGATCCAGTGATCGCCGCGCACCCGGAGAACACCGCCGCCCGGCTGCTGCGCGCGCGTGCCTTCTTCGCCGCCGCGCAACTGCGGCCCGCCGAGCTGGAGTTCACGATCGTCCTGGAGCGCGAGCCGGACAACGCGTTCGCGCACTTCGCGCTTGCCCGCACCTATGAGCGCCAGCTCCGCCCCGACCAGGCGAAGCGGCACTTCCGGCTGGCGGCGGCGCTCGACCCGAAGCCCCAGTACCTGGAAGCGGCGCGCTTCGACTCGTGAGCCGTGAGTCGTTAGTCGTGACCCGCCGTGGCCGTGGCCGTCGCCGATCCGCTACGGGTGACGGTGCTCCGGAGGCCGGTACGGCGGGATGTCGCGGCCCGGCTGGTAGTGCGGCCCCTGATGGATGTGGCGCAGGATCATGGTCATGTCGGCGGTGACGATCAGCCACAGCACCCCGCACGCGGCCGCCCAGCCGGGGCGTCCGACCAGCGCGAACGCGGCCGTACCGAAGATCGTCCAGACCAGGCCCCAGACACTCAGCCAAAAGCGCATGCGCAGGGCGCTGCGCGCCGTCGTCGGTTCACTGCCTGTACGCATACGGATCACTACTCCGTGACGCTGATCCGTGACCATCGCTCCTACTGGAAACGTACTCTTCGTCGTGCACGTTGACCAAGGGCCGCGGAGAGCGAGCGGCGGCCGGACCGACGGGAGGCGCGGGTGCTGCTGGAGGCGCTGCGGGCGGACGCGAGACTCGCCGAGTGGCTGAGGGACCTGGAGAGCGAGGGGGCTCCCCGGCTGGAGGCGGTGCTCCCGGACGAGGACGAGCTGCCGGACCTCCTGCTCGACCTGACCGTGGCCCATGAGCACATCAACGAACTCGTCGCGCTGCGCGGCCGGCTGGCGGCCGACCCGGAGGCGATGACGCTCCTCGCCCGGTGCGTCGGCCGCTTCGTACGGGACATGGGGGAGATCGGGAAGGGCTGGGAGCCGCCCGCGTTCCCCGAGTCGGCGGGGCCGCTCGGGCGCTGCTTCCACCTGTACGTCTTCATCGCGGCGCTCCCGTACGTCCGGGCCTACCACCGGGGGCGCGGCATCCCCGACGACGTGTCCCGGCGCACCCTGGCCGACCTCGGCCGGCAGGTGTCCGTGCACCACAGACGGCTCGGGACGCCGGGGCTGCTGTTCCCCTGGTGGATCGCCCTGCACTTCCACGGTGAGCTGTTCCAGCTGGGCCGGCTGCAGTTCCAGCGCTCGCGGCTCGGCCGGCGCACGGGGCGGGCCGTCGCGGCGGCGGGCCTCGACGCCGGCCCCGGCGACGCGTGCCTGAGCCTGCACATACCCGACTTCCACGGGCCGCTGTCACCCGCCGCCTGCGAGCGGTCGCTCGCGCTGGCACGGGAGTTCTTCGCCCGGCACTATCCCGACGAGCGCCATGAAGTCGCCGTGTGCCACTCCTGGCTGCTCGATCCACAGCTCGGGCGGTATCTCCCGGCGGACTCGAACATCATCCGCTTCCAGGAACGCTTCCGGATCGCGTACCAGGAGACGACCCCGGACGACGGGGTGCCGGTCGGCTTCGTCTTCGGCGATCCGGAGCTGCCCACGCGTGCGCTGCCGCGCCGGAGCGCGGTGGAGCGTGCGGTGGGGGACCATCTGCGCGCGGGCGGGCACTGGTACGTCGGGCACGGCTGGTTCGCGCTGTAGCCGTCTGCGGCCCACGGCGATGAGTTCCGGACGCGGCCCCGGTCTACCCCCGCGACAGCAACGCGTACCGCTTCGCACAGGAGACCCTCATGTCCGAGACCACCGTCCCCGTCACCACGCTCGCCTCCACCTCCACCTCCACCTCCACCTCCGCCTCTTCGCTGAAGACCCGTGGCCGCGGTGCCCGGATCTCCCTGGGCGCACTGCAGATCGTGCTCGGTCTCTTCTACGCGTTCGCGAGCGCGCTGCCCAAGCTGATCGCCCACCCGTCGGCCGCCGAGGCGTTCGACAAGCTCGGCTGGGGCAGCACGGGGATGTACCTCATCGGCGCGCTCGAACTCGCCGGAGGCCTCGCCCTGCTGGTCCCGCTGCTGTCCTCGGTGGCGGCGGTGGCGCTCGGCGCGCTGATGGTGGGGGCCTTCGTCGTGAACGTCACCGTCGTCCACGGGCCGTACGTGGCGACCCCGCTCATCCTGATCCTGCCGCTCGCGTTGATCGCGTGGGCCAGGAGGGACCGCACCACCGAGCTGGTGCGGTGGGTGCGGCGACGGGTATGACCTGGTGGCGGCGCAGTACGTCGCATGACGGTCGTACGACGTCGGGTCAGGGCGAGTCGGGGCCGCTGAGGCCCCGGAGGCGTTCCATCTCGCGGCGGTCGCGCTTGGTCGGGCGGCCCGCTCCGCGGTCGCGGACGCCGGCCGGGGCGATCGCCTCGCGCGGCGGGGGCGGCGGGCTGTTGTCGACGTAGCACTCGGCGGCGACGGGCGCGCCGACCCGCTTGCGGATCACCCGCTTCACGACGACGACCCGTTCGCGGATCCCCTGCCGCAGGCGCACCTCGTCGCCGACGCGCACGGCGTACGCGGGCTTGACGCGTTCCCCGTTCACCCGGACGTGTCCGCCCCGGCACGCGGTCGCGCCCGCCGAGCGGGTCTTGACCAGACGTACGGACCAGATCCAGCTGTCGACCCGCACGCTCTCGCCGCCCGCCGGACGGGCGGCCTCGGCGGCGGCCACCGCCTTCTCCTCGTCGACCTGCTCGTCGACCTGCTCGTCGTTCCGCTCGACGTCCGCACCCTCAGAAGCCATGCCTCGACTCTAGAAGAGTCCTGGCCCGGCGTGCCTCGCAGGAGGAAACAAGGACGATCGCCGGGCGCCCGGTCGTACGGTGGGGGCATGGACAGCAGCCCGGCCGGCAGGAGCGATCCCGGCATCGTCGGCGACCTGGACGGCCCGGGCGCACTGGGTGACCTGGACGCACTGACTGATCTGGACGCCCGGATCGCCGGGTGCCGGGCGTGTCCGAGGCTGGTCGCGTGGCGCGAGGAGGTCGCCCGCACGAGACGCGCCGCCTTCGCCGACCAGACGTACTGGGGGCGCCCCGTTCCCGGCTACGGACCGGCCGACGCCTCGCTGCTCATCGTCGGACTCGCACCCGCCGCCCACGGCGGGAACCGGACCGGACGGATGTTCACCGGGGACCGCTCCGGGGACGTGCTCTACGCGGCGCTGCACGACGTGGGGCTCGCCTCGCGCGGGACCTCGGTGAGCGCGGACGACGGACTGGAGCTGTACGGCGTACGCGTCACCTCGCCCGTGCACTGCGCGCCGCCCGCCAACAAGCCGACACCCGGCGAACGGGACACCTGCCGCCCCTGGCTCGTACGGGAGTTGGAGCTGCTGCGGCCCACGCTCCGGTCGGTGGTCGTGCTGGGAGCCTTCGGCTGGCAGGCCGCGTTGCCCGCCTTCGCCGCGGCGGGATGGACGGTGCCCCGGCCCAGGCCGGTGTTCGCGCACGGGGCGAGGGTTTCGCTGGGGGCGCAGGACGGGCCGGCGGCGGGATCCGTCGAGCTGTTCGGGTGCTTCCACGTCAGCCAGCGGAACACGTTCACCGGACGGCTGACGCCCGCCATGCTGCGGGACGTGCTGCGTACGGCGGCGGGGGCGGCGGGGCTGACGACGCGACCGTACGACGGTTAACCTCGCCCGATGGGCCTGTATCCGGAGATCGAACCGTACGACCACGGCATGCTCGACGTCGGCGACGGCAACCGCGTGTACTGGGAGGTCTGCGGAAACCCCGACGGCAAGCCGGCCGTCATGCTGCACGGCGGTCCGGGGTCCGGCTGCGGTCCTTGGTTCCGGCGCTACTGCGACCCCGCCAAGTACCGGATCGTGCTGCTCGACCAGCGCGGCTGCGGACGCTCCACGCCGCACGCCGCCGCGTACGGGACGGACATGGCCGTCAACACGACGGCGCATGTGATCGGCGACCTGGAGCTGCTGCGACGGCACTTGGGCATCCGGCGGTGGCTGGTGTGGGGCGTGTCGTGGGGGTCGGTGCTGGGGCTGCGGTACGCGCAGACGCACCCGGACGTCGTCTCCGAGCTGGTGCTGACCGCGGTGGGCACCGGCGCGAACGCCGAAGTGGCCCTGCTGACCAGGGGACTTGGACGGTTCTTCCCCGAGGCCTTCGAGCGGTTCCTCGCCGAACTGCCCGAGGGGGAGCGGGGCGGGAACCTCGCCGCCGCGTACAACCGGCTGCTCGAGTCGCCCGACCTCGAGGTGCGGGCGCGGGCGGCGCGGGCCTGGACGGACTGGGAGACGGCGATCGTTCCCGCGCCGCCGCGGTCGGAGAAGCGCTATGAGGACCCGGAGTTCCGCATGGCTTTCGCGCGGACCGTCACCCATTACTTCGGCAACGACCACTTCCTGGGGGAAGGCAACGACGAAGGCGTCGTGATCCGCGACGCGCCCCTGCTGAAGGGCATCCCCGGCACCCTCGTCCAGGGAAGTCTCGACTTCGGGAACCTGCTGGGCACGGTGTGGCGGCTCCACCACGGCTGGCCCGACAGCGAGTTGATCGTCGTCGACGACGTGGGGCACACCATGGGGGCGAGGGGTGTGGTGGACGCGTTGGTGGCGGCGACGGACAAGTACGCCCTGCCCTAGCCCACTTCAGGCTTGGGGAGCCTCTGTTTCGCCGAAGAGATGCCGCACCGTCGACCGGTAGTTGGCCTGCACGTGGGCGAGGGCGTGCGCGCGGGCGCGCTCCGGGTCGCCGGAGGCGATGGACTCGTACAACTCATGGTGTTCGGTGAGGAGTTGGGGCCACTCCTCGTTCTGGCGGGTGAGCCAGCGCAGTCGGCCGTCGACCGGCTCCATGACGGAGATCAGCAGGCTGTTGCCCGCCATGGCGAGGATGCGGTCGTGGAAGCGGGTGTTGATGTCGGTGATCGCCTCCGCGTCGTCGGCGCGGGTCGCCGTCGCCGCACGGTCCAGCAGGTCCGCCAGCTCAGCGAGGTCCCGCGGTGTCGCCCGTGCCGCCGCGAGCCCGGCCGCGTAGACCTCCAGTGCTTCGCGCAGCTCGAAGAGTTCGGCCACGTCCGTCGGGGTGAGCCGGCGTACGACCGTGCGGCGCGGTGTCTCGAAGTGCACGAACCCCTCCGCCACGAGCGCGCGGATCGCCTCGCGCACGGGAACCCGTGAGACCCCGAACCGCTCCGCCAGCTCGCGTTCGACGAGACGGTCCCCGGGGCGCAGCCGCCCCGCGATGATCTCCTGCCGCAGTGCGGCCAGAACGCGTTCGCGGACCGCGCCCAGGGGTTCCCGTTCCGCGCCCAGGGGTTCGATCTTCGTCATGGGGCCATCTTCGCCGACTCCGGGGGTGATTTACGGAGCCGTAACCGCTCGGACATCGGTCAGAACGCTTGACGGCGAGACCATGGCGGCAGTTTGGTATACCAAACACGTTCCGCAGGGCCGTCCCGTACGCGCCACAGCCGCCGCCCCCCACGCGAACCGCCGTCCTCCGTCCCCTCGCCCATGGAGGCCCCGTGTCCCTCGCCGACCGTGCCGAAGTCACCGGCACCCCAGCGTTCGTCCCCGACCCCCGGCTCACCAACGAAGACCTCGCACCCGCGGAGAAGCGCAACTGGAAGGTCTTCGACCTCTTCGCCATGTGGATGTCCGACGTCCACAACCTCGGCAACTACACCTTCGCCGCGGGCCTGCTGGTCCTCGGCATGAACGTCTGGCAGATCTTCACCTCGCTGCTCGTCGGCTTCGTGATCATCTACGCCGGCATGAACCTGATGGGCCGCATCGGCCAGCGCACCGGCGTGCCCTTCCCCGTCGTCAGCCGCATCAGCTTCGGCGTCTGGGGCGCCAACATCCCGGCGCTGATCAGGGCCGTCATCGCCATCATGTGGTACGGGATCCAGACCTACCTGGCCTCCGTCGCCGTGAACGTCATGCTGCTCGCCGCCTGGCCCGGCCTGGAATCGTGGACCCACCACTCCTTCCTCGGCCTGGACGCGCTCGGCTGGACGTCCTTCGTCTCCCTCTGGCTGATCCAGGCGATGATCATCAGCCAGGGCATGGAGTCGGTCCGCAAGTTCCAGGACTTCTGCGGCCCGGCCATCTGGCTCGTCATGATCGCGCTGGCCGTCTGGGTCCTCGCCAAGGCCGGCTGGAGCATCTCGCTCACCTCGACCCCGCACCCGGTCTCCGTGGGCGAACAGTGGCGCCAGTGGTTCGGCGCGGTCGGCCTGATCCTGGCCACCTATGGCACGCTGATGCTCAACTTCTGCGACTTCTCGCGCTTCGCCCCCAGCTACAAGACGGTCAGGCGCGGCAACTTCTGGGGCCTGCCGATCAACTCCACGGCCTTCGTCATCGTGTCCGTCATCGTCACGGCCGGTTCCATCGAGGCGTTCGGCGAGGCCATCACCGACCCCGCGCTGCTGGTCGCCAAGGTCGGCAACACCTGGGTCCTGGTCCTCGGCGCCCTGACCTTCGCCATCGCCACCATGGGCGTCAACATCGTCGCCAACTTCGTCTCACCCGCGTACGACCTGGCGAACGTCTGGCCGCAGAAGATCACCTTCAAGATCGGCGGCATGATCAGCACGGTCGCCGCACTGGTCGTGACCCCCTGGAACCTCTTCTCCAACCCCACGGTCGTCAACTACTTCCTCGGCGGCCTCGGCGCCTTCCTGGGCCCGCTGTTCGGCATCATCATGATCGACTACTACTGGGTGAAGCGCGGCAGGATCGACGTCGGCCAACTCTTCGACGCCCGGCCCGGATCGCCGTACTACTACCGCAAGGGCGTCAATCCCAAGGCTCTGTGGGCGTTCCTGCCCTCGGCGGCGGTCGCCGCGGTACTGGCCCTGGTGAAGGCGTTCAGCGACGTGGCCCCGTACTCCTGGTTCATCGGAACCGCGCTGGCCGCGGGCCTGTACATGACCCTCTGCCGCACCGAGCGCGCCGCCGACGAGACCGCCGTCACCGAGCCCGTGGAGGTCTGAGCGGCGTGCACATCGTCGTCACCAACTGCAACACCACGCAGGAGATGACCGAGGAGATCGTGCGAGGTGCCCGGGCCGCCGCAGGCCCGGGCACCACCGTGACCGGCCTCACCCCCGCCTGGGGACCCGAGTCCGCCGAGGGCTGGCTCGACAGCTACCTCTCCGCCGCGGCCGTCCTCGACACCCTGCGCACGTACGAGGGTCCCCGCGACGCCGTGGTCATGGCGGGCTTCGGCGAACACGGACGCGAGGGCGCGCGCGAACTCGTTGACGTGCCCGTCGTCGACATCACCGAGGCCGCCGCCCACCTCGCCTGCCTGCTCGGCCGCCGCTACGGAGTCGTCACCACCCTGGAGCGCTCACGCGGCCAGATCGAGGACAGCCTGTACGCCGCCGGAGTCGCCCAGAACTGCGCCGCGGTCGTCGGCACCGGCCTCGGCGTTCTCGACCTCGGCGACGTCCAGCGCACGCAGGAGGCGTTCGTGACCGCGGCGGAGCGGGCACGGGAGGCCGGCGCCGAGGTCCTCGTCCTCGGCTGTGCCGGCATGACGGGCCTGCAACGGGCGGTCGGGGAGAAACTGGGCCTCCCGGTCGTCGACGGCGTCGCCGCCGCGGTCAAACTCGCGGAGTCCCTGGTCTCCCTGGGCCTCAGGACGAGCCGGGTGGGCAGCTACGCGCGACCGCTGCCGAAGCGGAGGGTGTGGGGTGCAGGCTGAGGGTGAACATGGCCTCGACCTCGGACTCGACCTTGGACTCGGGCTCGGCCTCGGACTCGGCCTCGGACCCGGCCTCGGGCACGACCGCCGTCGCCGTGATCTCCACCAACTGCCCCGTGTACCCGAGGCAGGCCACGCCGAGCAGCGTCGACGAGTGGGGTCCCGTGCTGAGCCCGGACGCCTCGACGACACCCCACACGTCGGACAGCACCCTCGGCTCACCGCTGACGACATACACATCGGTCGCCACCACATGCGCGAAGTCACTGCCCACCGCACGGAGTTGCTCACCGAGATTGGCGATCACCTGCTCGGCCTGCCGCACGGGATCCCCCACACCGACGATCTTCCCCGCCGCGTCCAGCGGCACGGCCCCGGCGAGAAAGGCGAGCCGCGCACCCGCCTCGACGACCGACACGTGAGCGTAGCCGGGAGGCGGGAAGAGACCGGGGACGGTGACGCGAGCGGGCACGGGAACTCCAGGAATCCTCGACTGGGCGGGCAACCTTCCTATGGTGTGGGCGGACGGAGGGCGGTCGCATGCGATTTAGCCCCGACTCGTCCCCAGCCGAAGGCCCTGCCCCCGCGAGGGGACGGGCCGGCCTCCCGGCGGATATTGGCTCGACAGCCCCGTCACCCGACCGCATCCTCTCCTCATGCCCACACCGACCCGGCCGCCGCACATCGACGACGAGAAGTTCCTCGCCCACGTCACCGCCCGCCTGGCCGCCCTCCCCGCCGTCCGGGCCGTCGCCCTCGGTGGCTCCCGCGCGCAAGGCACCCATGGCCCCGACAGTGACTGGGACCTGGCGATCTACTACCGGGGCGCCTTCGACCCCGACGACCTGCGGGCCGTCGGCTGGCAGGGTGAGGTCTCGGAGATCGGTGGCTGGGGCGGGGGCGTGTTCAACGGCGGTGCCTGGCTGACCGTCGAAGGCCGTCGTGTCGACGTCCATTACCGGGATCTCGACGTGGTGGAACGGGAGTTGGCTAGTGCGGAGCAGGGACGGTTCCATGTGGAGCCGCTTCTCTTCCATCTCGCCGGAATCCCCAGCTACCTCCTCGTCGCCGAGCTCGCCGTCAACCGTGTCCTGCGCGGCGATCTGCCCCGCCCCGCGGCCTATCCGGCGAAACTCCGCACCTCCGCTTCCGCCCACTGGCACGGCACCGCCCGTGCCACCCTCGCCTACGCCAAGGCCAACCACGCACCCGCCGGTCGTCTCACGGAGGTCGTGGGAGCGCTGGCGACCGCCGCCCTGCAGACCGGTCACGCGGTGCTGGCGGCGCGCGGGGAGTGGGTGACGAACGAGAAGCGGCTGCTGGAGCGGGCCGGGTTGAGAGGGATCGACGAGATCGTGCGCGGCGGGGTGAACGAGCCGGAAGGGCTGGTGCACATGCTCGGGCGGGCGGAGGCGGTCTTGGACGCGGCGGTCATCCGGGCCGAGGAGGCCTTGGACGCCGAGCTCGCCCGGGCCGAGGAGGTCCAGGACGCCGGGGTCGCCCGTGCGCGGGAATCCGGTGTCGAATAACCCTTCGAAAAGCCCCCGTCGCCACTGCTACCGTCACCGACGTGGCGAAACTCAATCAGATCATCGCAGTGGAGAAGGGCATCAAGTCCAAGTCCCATCAGGACCTGACGGCCGCTCATCACGGGCTGCAGAAACCCGCATTGCTGGCCGGCATCTCGCGGACCTATCAGCCGAAGGACGAGGAGGGCGAGCAGCTGCCGCCCGAGTCGACGCGGGTGCAGGTGCAGGCCGAGGACGTGTTGCGGGAGACCGCGGGGACGCTCACCCGGCTGTTCGACGTGACCGCCACCAAGGACTGGGCGAACTGCACGGCCCGGGCGGATGTGAAGGTGGACGGGCGGGTCCTCGTCGCCGACGTGCCCGTGTCGTATCTGCTCTTCCTTGAGAAGCAGCTCACCGATCTCAACACCTTTGTGCGGAAGCTGCCCGTTCTCGACGCCTCCGAGTCGTGGGTCCAGGACCCGTCGACGGACGCGTGGAAGACCGAGCCCGTCAGGACGCTGCGGACCAAGAAGGTGCCGCGCAACCACGTCAAGGCCGAGGCCACCGAGAAGCATCCCGCCCAGGTCGAGGTGTACTACGAGGACATTCCCGTCGGGTACTGGACGACCGTGAAGTTCTCCGGCGCCCTGCCCGCGCGACGCGTGAACGAACTGCTCGACCGGGTCGAGAAGTTGCAGCAAGCCGTCAAGTTCGCCCGGGAAGAGGCGAACGGCGTGGACATCGTCGACCAGCGCGTCGGGGACTCCGTGTTCGGCTACCTGTTCGGGTAGCCTCTGAAACTCCCCGGCCACAACGCACCACGGCCGGGGTGCGCGAGGAGCGCAAGCTGAACCTGAAGCTTGTCGTGAATGCACGGTTCCAGTGGAGGTTCGAGTCCTCCCCGCGGCACCACACGGCACTCCACGGAGTGCCCACGCGCCGCGGTAGCCCAACTCGGCAGAGGCAGACCGTGATCAATCTCAGACTCTTGCTCCAGACTCAGCATTCGCCGCCGATCGCCGGATCGACCGGGCCCAGGCCCCGGCACGCCGAAATGCTGGTTCAAGTCCAGTCCGCGCAGCTCGATGCGTGGTGGTCCAAAGGCAGGACGCGGCGACATAACGACTGACCTGGGTTCTCAAGCGTGCCGGCGTGTGACATGGGTGGCATCACAAGGGTCCGGGGGCCGGCTACGCCCTCGGACCCGCTCCATTTCATCCCCGGCTCGTTCCCGGTTCGTCCCCGGCCGACCGGCAGTTGCGTTCATAAAGAACGCGGCATCCCTGCGATGCGTCACCTTCCGGAAATACACGCGTTCCATTTCCTCCAGCAACGCGTTCTACCGTAGGCAGTACACCGCCCGGCCGACGTCGCCCGAAGGCGCCCCCGCCCTCGCCCGACAGGAGTCCCGTGTCCCGCCTCAGCGCCGCCGTACCGCCCTGGCTCGCCCACGCCCTGCGCGCACAGCGCGGCCCCGTGCCCTGGAGCGCGGTCGCGCGGGGCGCCCTGGCCGCCGGACCGCCGCTGCTCGTGGCGGTGCTGAGCGGGCGTACGTCCGTCGGTGTCGTCGCCGCCCTCGGGGCCATGTTCGCCGGGATCAACGACCGGCCGGGCAGCCGTAGGGCCGCGGTCAGGCGGCTCGGCGTGCCGGCGCTCGCGGGAGCCGGTGGGCTGCTCGTGGGGTCGTACGCGGGACAGCACGTCGGCGCGGTGACGCTCACCCTTCTCCTCACCGTGCTCGGGCTGCTCGCCGGCGCGGTCAGCGCCGTCGGACCCGTCGCGAGCGGAGCGGGTACACAGCTGCTCGTCGCCGCCGCCATCGGGGCCGGGATGCCGCTGCCCGAGCCCGGCTGGCAGCGTGCGCTCTTCTTCGTCGGCGGGGCCGGATGGCTGCTCGTGCTGCGGCTCGCGCTGCCCACACCCGGGGCCACCGCCGGCGACTACCGCTTCGACGGGGAGCGGGATGCCGTCGGGGGTGTGTACGACGCCGTCGCCGCGCTGCTCGAAGCGGTCGGGGGGCCGGACGCGCCCGGTCGCCGGGTCGCCCTCACCGCCGCGCTCGACCACGCTCAGGACGCGCTAGGCGGGCCCCGGCTGCGGTCGTACGCCAGTTCCGCGGCCGAGCGGCGGCTGCACGCGCAGTACGCCGCCGCGCTCCCGCTCGCCGAGGCCGCCACCGCGCTCGCCTGGGCGGGCGAGGCGGTGCCCGCACGGGCCGTCGAAGGGCCGCGACGACTCGCCGTCGCCGTACGGACCAGCACGCGCACAGGGTCGCTGCCCGCGCCCAGCCGCTCCGCCCCGGCCCTGCGCGCCCTCGACGACGCACTCCTGCACGCGGCCGACGCCTTCGACAGGGGTGGCGACGACACCGCGCTGCACACGCGGCGCCGTACCGCCACGTCCCTCGCCCGCACGGTCCTCGGTTCCGCAGGACGCGAGTACGGGCTCCGGGTCGCCCTCTGCTTCGGCGCCAGTGTGGCCGTGGCACAGGCCCTGCACCACGCCCGCTGGTACGGCAGCCACTCCCACTGGTACTGGCTCCCGGCGACCGCCGTCTTCCTGGTCAAGCCCGACCTCGGACCGCTCGCCTCACGCGTGATCTGCCGGGCGGCGGGGACCGTGCTCGGCGCCGTCCTCTTCGCCGGGTTCGCGGCGCTCCTCCCGCGCCCCGCCGGGCTGGTCGCCCTGGTGGCGCTGTGCGGCGCCCTGATCCCCGTCGCCACCCGGCACTTCGCGGCGCAGACCGCCGTCGTCACCGTGCTCGTGCTCTGCCTCGTCATGGTGGGCGGGGAGCCGGGGGCCTCCTGGAGCCGGATCGGCGAAACGCTGCTGGCCTGCGCGATCGTGCTGCTCGTCGGGCATCTGCCGGCGCTCGGGCAGCGCGGGGGAGGGGTACGGGCCCGTCTCACCCACGCCGCCGAGGCCGCGCACGTCTACCTGGCCCACGTGCTGGACGACGGCACGACCGACGACCGGGCCGGCCGCTGGACCCTGCGCCGTGAGGCCTACCGCGCGCTCGCCGAGGCCCGCGTCTCGATCGACCTCGCCGCCGCCGAACTCCCCGCGCTGGCCCGGCACGCCGAGGGAACGGACGAGGTCGCGGCCACCCTCGAACGCCTCGTCGACACCACGACCGCGTGCGCCGTACAGCTCGACGACACCGGACGGCTCACCCCCCAGCACACCGAACGCATCACCGCACTCCTCGACGAACTGGCCGAGGGGCGGGAACGCGTGGGGCTGTTGGTGAAGGAGGGGCAGGCGCTCCCCGTTCCGCTCGCGGGCTGAGCACCGGGAGCCCGACCCGTCGTACGGTGACGCCATGACGCCGTCCGTCCCGGCCCCGTCCGCCATCACCCCCTCCGCGGCCGGCCCCGCCGACCTCCTCATCACCGGGTGCACCGCGCTCGTGCACGACGAGCACGAGGAGATCGCGTTCGTCGAGGACGCCTCGATCGTCGTACGGGGTGGGGTCATCGAGGCGGTCACGCGCGAGGCGCGCCTTCCGGACGCCGCCCTGCGCATCGACGCGCGCGGCCAGGTGGCGATGCCCGGCCTGATCAACTGCCATACGCACACCCCGATGGTCGCCCTGCGCGGGATCGCCGAGGACCTGCCCGCCGAGGAGTGGTTCAACGACTTCATCTGGCCCATCGAGTCCAACCTCACGGCGAAGGACGTGGAGTTGGGGGCGAGGCTCGCCTGCGCCGAGATGATCCGCGGGGGCGTCACCTGCTTCGCCGACCACTACTTCTCGATGGACGCGGTCGCCGCCGTGGTGGCCGAGAGCGGCCTGCGCGCGCACCTCGGCGAGGCCTACTTCTCCTCGCAGGGCGCCGAAGGCCGCGAGAGGTCTCTGGAGTTCGCGCTGCGGCAGCGCGGCGGTGCGGGCGGCCGCATCACCACCGCCCTCGCCCCGCACGCCCCGTACACCGTGGACGACGCCGATCTCGCCGCGACCGCCGCCCTCGCCCGCGAGCACGGCCTTCCCGTGCACCTGCACGCGGCCGAGAGCCGCGGCCAGACCGACACCAGCCTCGCCCGGTACGGCCGGACGCCCATCGAGATCCTCCAGCGCGCCGGGCTCCTCGACAACGCACCCGGCCTGCTCATCGCGCACGGCACCGGCATCGTCGACCGCGACCTGCCGGTGCTGGCGGGCGCGAGCGGACCCGTGGCCGTCGCGACCGCACCCCGCGGCTATCTCAAGTTCGCCTGGGGCCCGACCCCGGTACGGGCCCTGCGCGAGATCGGCGTCCCCGTCGGACTCGCCACGGACGGAGCCGCGTCGAACAACTCCCTGGACGTGTGGGAGTCGATGGCGCTCACCTCACTCGTGCAGAAGTCCACCGAGGGCGACCCACGATGGCTGACCTCCCGTCAAGCCCTGCACCACGCGACCCTCCAGAGCGCGCGGGCCGTCGGCCTGGGCGAGCGGATCGGCAGCCTCGCACCGGGGCGGCGCGCCGACATCGTCCTCGTCGACCTCAGCGGCCCGCACACCCAGCCCGTGCACGATCTCGCCGCCACCCTCGTCCACAGCGCCCGCGCCGGGGACGTGACGACGACGATCGTCGACGGGCGTGTCCTGATGCGCGACCGCGAGCTGATGACACTCGATCTGCCCGCCACCGTCGCCGAGTTGGGGCAGCGGTTGCCCGCGCTCGTCGACCGGGGCCACGGGAGGCGGATTCAGGAGTACGACACCTGATCCACGCTGCCTAGGCTGGAGGGCATGGACCCCGCAGAAGGCCTCATCGACCACCCGTACGCCGTCTACGACCGCCTGCGCGACACCGCGCCCGTGCACCGCGTCGCCGGTACCGACGGCAACCCCGCCTGGCTCGTCACCCGCTACGAGGACGTCCGTGAGGCGCTCGCGAACCCGCTGCTCTCGATGGACAAGAAGCACGCGCTGCCCGGTAGTTACCAGGGGCTGTCGCTGCCGCCCGCCCTCGACGCCAACCTCCTGAACATGGAGGCGCCCGACCACACCCGCATCCGGCGCCTGGTGGTCCGCGCCTTCACATCACGCCGCATCGAGCAACTGCGCACACCCGTACGGGAAACCGCCGACCGGCTCCTCGACGCGCTCGGACCGCACGGCAGCGCCGACCTGATGACCGCGTACGCCGCGCCCCTGCCCATCACCGTCATCTGCGACCTGCTGGGCATTCCGGGGGAGCACCGCCGGGACTTCCGGGCCTGGACCGACGTGCTCGTCGCGCCGGACCCGACGCGCCCCGGGGCCGCCAAGGAAGCGGTCGCGGCCATGCTCGGGTTCCTCACCCAACTCCTCGCGGACAAACGGAAGAAGCCGGCGGACGACCTGCTCTCCGACCTGATCGCGGTGCGCGACGAGGGCGACCGGCTCACCGAGGACGAGCTGATGTCGCTCGCCTTCCTCATCCTCTTCGCGGGCTACGAGAACACCGTGCAGCTCATCGGCAACGCCATCCTGGGACTGCTCACCCACCCCGACCAGCTGGCCGCCCTGCGCGCGAACCCGGAGCGATTCCCGAACGCGGTCGAGGAGTTCGCGCGCCACGAAGGGCCCGCGCTGCTCGCCATCCGGCGCTTCCCGGTGGAGGACGTGACGATCGGCGCGGTCACCGTGCCCGCGGGCGAGACCGTCCTGCTGTCCCTGGCCGCGGCCAACCGGGACCCGGCCCGCTTCCCGGACCCCGAGCGGCTCGACCTCGGCCGGGACGCCTCCGGCCATCTCGCCCTCGGCCGGGGTATCCACTACTGCGTGGGCGCGCCGCTGGCCCGCCTGGAGACGGAGATCGCCGTCACCGCACTCCTGGAACGCCTTCCGGACCTCGCGCTGGACACCGACCCCGCCGAGCTGCGGTGGCGGCCCTCCCTGCGCGCCCGCGGCCTGCTCGCGCTCCCGGTGACGTACTGAATCCAGAAATTCTCCGCTCCGCCGATGAGTTCCGCTCCCGCGCCCGGTCACCACTGCGAAGGCACCGTTTCGTAGGAGGAGCACATGACGCTTCCGGAGATCGTCTCGAGCGAGGAATGGCGCGCCGCGCGCGCGGAACTACTGGTCAAGGAGAAGGCGGCGACCCGCGCGCGGGACGCGCTCAACGCGGAACGGCGCGGTCTGCCGATGGTCGAGATCGACAAGGAGTACGTGTTCGAGGGCGGTGACGGCAAGGCGGCCCTGCTCGACCTCTTCGAGGGGCGCCACCAACTCGTCGTCTACCACTTCATGTTCGCGCCGGAGTGGGACGCGGGCTGCCGCAGCTGCTCGGCCTTCCTCGACCAGATCGGCCACCTCGCCCATCTGCGGGCCCGGGACACGGAGTTCGCCGCCGTGTCCCGGGCGCCGTACCCGAAGATCCTGCCCTTCAAGGCCCGTATGGGCTGGACGGTGCCCTGGTACTCGTCGTACGACAGCGACTTCAACGACGACTTCAGGGTGTCCGTCGAGGTCGACGACGAGCCCTACGAGCGGCCGGGCGTGAGCTGCTTCCTGAGGGACCGCGACCGGGTCTTCCACACCTACTCGACGTACGAGCGCGGCCTCGACGGGCTCGGCTCGACGACGACCCTGCTGGATCTCACGGCACTCGGCAGGCAGGAGGAGTGGGAGGTGCCCCGGGGACGCGCCTCGGCACTGGGGGCGCCGGCGGGCAGCGAGCGGATCCGGTACCACGACGAGTACGAGGAATGACAGGAAAGTACGAGAAAGGAAAACTCACGAAGGGAAACGCCCACAGGCCGAGAGTTCCCTCACAGCAGAGTAGTGAACGAGTGTTGACTATGTCTCAGTACCGTCACTGACCGAGCCCTTCACCCCGCCTTTGGCGTTTAACTCTATGAGTACGCGTCATGAGTACGGCGCTACATGGAGGTGCAGGGTGAACGGGCGAATGGTGCTGGAGCGCTTTCCCGCCGGTGGGCCGCGCGGTTCGTGGCCCGCCGAGGAGTTCGCGCAGGCGTGCCGCCTGCAGGGGCAGGCCGCCGAGGTCGTCATGGACCTCGCCTCGGACGCGTTCCTGGTGATCGTGCGTGCCGGGGAACTCGTCGAGTGAGGCCGGCCGAGGTCAGCCCACCTTTGGAGCGGGCACTTTCGGAGCAGGCACTTTCGTGGGCGCATCGGTAGGAATCTTCGTCTGCACCTTCGACGTGAACTGCTCGGCCTGCAAGGAGTACAGCTCGGCGTAGACACCGCCCTTCGCCAGCAGTTCGTCCGGACTGCCGGACTCCACCAGGCGGCCCTGTTCGAGGACATGCACCAGATCGGCGTGGCGGACCGAGGCCAGCCGGTGGGTGATGAGGACGACCGTCTGGCCACTGCCCGCCAGGGCCCTGATCTTGTCGAAGACCTCCAGCTCGGCCCGGGCGTCGAGCGCCGCGGTCGGCTCGTCCACGATCAGGATGCGGCCACGGCGGTACGCGGCCCGTGCGATGCCCAGCCGCTGCCACTGCCCGCCCGACAGCTCGTGCCCACCGCTGAACCCGCGGGCGAGCAGCGTGTCCAGGCCGCGAGGCAGGTCGGCGACCACGTCCTCGGCCCCGGCCTCCGCCACCGACGAGGTGACACGCTCGTCCGTCAGCGGCGCGGAGGCGCGGCCGACCGCCACGTTGACGCGGGCCGTGAACGGCCAGCGTTTGAAGTCCTGCGCCACCATCGCGATACGTTCGGCGAGTTGCTGCCGGTCCGCCGTCGCCGCGTCGACGCCGTCCCACAGGATCCGGCCCCGCTCGGGCGCGTACAGGCCCGCGAGCAGCTTCACCAGGGTCGTCTTGCCCGAGCCGTTCTCACCGACGAGCGCCACGATCTTGCCGAGCGGCAGACGCAGGGTGACGTCCGCGAGCGCCGGCCGGGTCGAGGCGCCCGGATAGGTGAACGTGACGTTCTCGAAGCGGATCTCGCTCGGATCCTCGGGGAGCGGCTCGCCGCCCACCGGGATCGCGCGCTCGGCCGCCTCCACGTACAGGCGCTGCAGATCGCCCACGAACAGGGCTTCCTCATGGAGGGAGTTGACCTCCAGGACGAGCGTGTCCAGGCTCGCGGAGCCGGTACGGATCGCGATCACGGCCGTACCGGCGACGGAGAGTGCCATCGCACCGACGAGCAGCAGCCCGCCGAGCGTCGCGTACGTCGCCACGGTGGCGATGCCCGTCCAGCCCGCCGCGACCAGGCCGGTGCGGGCGGACAGACGGGCCAGGCGGGCCTGTTCCGCCTCGGCGGTCTCCGACATCGAGCGGAAGTGACGCAGCAGGAACGGGCCGACGCCGTGCACGCGGATCTCCGGGGCCGCGGCGGGCTCGGTGAGCAGACTGCTGATCAGGTGCCCGGCACGGGCGTGCTGCACCCAGGTGTGGAAGGACTCGTAGCGGCGCCGGGCGATCGTCAGGGAGCTCCAGGCACTCGGCAGGGTCATCGTCACGAGCAGCGGCAGCAGGGCCGGATGCAGCACGGTCAGCACACCCGCGGCCGCGATGAGCGAGATCATCGCGTTCACCACGCGGGTGGCGATCGCGATCATGCGGCGGGCCGAGGAAGCACCGTACTGCGCGGTGTCCAGCAGCTTGTGGAAGGCGTCGTCCTCGATCGCGGACAGTTCGACGGCCGCCGCCCGCTCCAGGTACAGCTCGGTGGCGACGCGTTCCACCTTGGGCTCCAGGCGCCCGGTGGCATACGTCGAGGCCGCCCGCAGCAGCGCGCCGAGCAGCATGACGGCGGCGACCGTGACCAGCGCCGGGACCGCGCCGTGCAGCCGGTCCCCGACGGAGCCGCTCGTCATCAGCCGGCCCAGCACGATGTTGACGGCCAGCAGGCTCACCGCCTGCGCCGCGCCCCGGGCCAGTTCGGCGGACACCACGATCCGGGCGGCGCGGCGGTCCGCGGTCCAGGCGAGCCGGAAACTGGACGCGAGCAGGGACGGCAGCCGCGTCACCATCGCGCGGAAGTTCAACTCGAGGAACGCGTCGGAGTGTTGCGACCAGCCCATGTCGTAGCGCAAGGGGCCGCCGAAGAGCAGGTGTTCGGAAGGGGACGGCGCCGGTTTGTCGTCGTCGCGTTTCTTCTTGCGCGCTTTCCCTGTGGATATCCCCACCATCGGCCTCCCCGGGAACGGATGAACGGTGCCCTCCCCAGGAACACGGCACTCCACTCGCGGTGATGGCGGAGTACGGGTGGCGACCGGCGCACTTCGGACACACCCGCCAGCCCCCCTGACGGGAGGATCACGCGCTGATCGGACGCGACCAGACGGGTGTCGTACCGGTGACGCGGCACAGGGCCAGATAGAGGGGGATCGGCGGGGTGTACGGAAGCGTGCCGGCCGGCTTGTGGATGAGGCCGGGGGCGTGCGGGGTGTCCGGTACGACCGCCCCGGCGGCGTAGTGGGCGGGCGCGGGCCAGTCCAGGGCCACATCGGACTCGGAGGGCACGAGCCACCACCAGTGCGCCCCGTCGGCGTACACACAGCCCACCCGGGGCAGCCGGGTCATCAAAAGGGGCCCGAACCGGGCGGGCACCGCGACCGCGTCGCAGCCCAGCGGTACCGTCATGCCCTCGGGCACGGGGAGACGTCGCAGCGTCCTGGACACCGTCTGCTCGCGCTTCAGGCGGACCAGCGTGTCCAGGCTCAGGACCTGAGCACCGGGTCCTGTGGCCGACGTACTCGTCACAGCCTGCCCCGATCCCGGCTTCGCTCGATCGGGGGGATCCCCACGGTCCGCTTGCCCCAGGAGGACTCCCTCCGCCAGGATGCCTCGGACCGCCACGAGGCTTCCGTTGTCGCGGATGCTTCCGTTCCCCAGGACCCTTCCGTGCCGGTGCCCCGGCCGTCGGCCGGTGGCTTCCTCGCGCCCCATCCGAGGTCGGAGCGGGCCGCCCCGGCACCCGTGGCGTCGGCCGCCGGGGAACGCGGGAGATCCGCCCAGACCAGCAGCCCCGGCGCGGTGTCCTGGGCGCCCCAGGACCGGCACACGGCCGCGACGAGCAGCAGCCCCCTGCCGTGTTCCTCCTCGGGACGCTGCGGTGAGGGGTGCGGCTCGTCAGGAGCGCATCCCTCGTCACGTACGGCTATCCGCACCAGGTCGTCTCCGTCGTGCAGTTCGCACACCACACGCGCGCTCGCGCTGTGCACGATGGCGTTGGTGACCAACTCGGAGACGACCAGGACCGCCGTGTCACAGGTGTCGTCGGACACGGCCCAGCCGGAGAGCCGGGCGCGCGTCAGGTGCCGGGCGTGAGCCACGGAACCCGGGTGTGCGGCCAGCTCGAAGCGGAACCGGCGCGCGGCGGCGGCGCCGGGGCGCACCCCTGCGGTGGCACGCAGACCGGAGCGGTCCTCGGCGGCGTCTGTTCCTAAGGGCGCGGACGGAATCACGCTTGCCACTATCTCCCCGCCGTGAACACTTGGCAAGTGCCACTCTGAAAATTGCAGAGTGCCGTGTGACTCTGAGAAGTGCCGTGGCACACTGCTGGCAACAGCACGCCGAGCGGCGCCAGTTGGGATCGTCGAAGACGTCGATGAAGACGAAGAGGACCCCGAACGGCGCCGTCCGGTCTGTCAGGACGCAGTACCTGTTCAGAAGCGTTCAGAGCGGCGCCCGACCGTTCACCACGGCATCCGACCGTCGGAACGGCGCCCGTTCGGGACTCAGTGGAGGTGGGACGTGAGTGAACCGCGGTCCGCGCCGACGGTCGGCCAGGTCGTCCTCGGCCGGCGCCTGCTGGACCTGCGAGAACGCGCGGGTCTCAAGCGTGAGGAGGCGGCGCGCGTCCTGCGGGTCGCGCCCGCCACGGTCCGCCGGATGGAGATGGCCGAAGTCGCCCTCAAGATCCCGTACCTCCAGCTCCTGCTGAAGTCGTACGGGGTGTCGGACGAGGAGGCCGAGGCCTTCGTCCAACTGGCCGAGGAGGCCAACCGGCCCGGCTGGTGGCAGCGCTTCCACGACATCCTGCCGGGCTGGTTCTCGATGTACGTCAGCCTGGAGGGCGCGGCCACCCTCATCCGCTCGTACGAACCCCACTTCGTGCCCGGAATCCTGCAGACCGAGGAGTACGCCCGCGGGGTCATGAAGTCGGGCGCCATCGGCCAGACCAGACCCGAGGACATCGAGCGCCATGTGGCGCTGCGCATGCAACGCCAGAATCTGCTCACCCGTGACGGCGCACCCCGGATCTGGGCCGTGATGGACGAGACGGCCCTGCGTCGGCCCGTCGGTGGTCCCGAGGTGATGCGCGCCCAGATCGACAAGCTGATCGAGGCCACGAAGCTGCCCAACGTAACGCTCCAGGTCGTCCCGTTCAACACGGGGCCGCACCCCGGCACGTACGGGCCCTTCGTGCTCTTTCGCTTTGCCATGCCGGAACTCCCGGACATGGTCTACAGCGAGTACCTGACCGGCGCCGTCTATCTGGACGAGCGTTCCGAGGTGGCGACCCACCTCGAGGTCATGGACCGCATGGCGGCTCAGGCCGCCACGGCACATCGCACGAAGGAGATCCTCCGGGATTTCCGCAAGGAGTGGTGAATGGACAACATCAAGCAGCGGATACGCAATGAGCGGATCTGCAACGAGCAGATCTACAACGGGATGCCCGCCCGTGAACTGGGCAGCGAGGGCTGGCACAAGCCGTGGAGCGGCGGCAACGGCGGCAACTGTCTGGAGGCGATGAAGCTCGCGGACGGGCGTATCGCGGTCCGCCAGTCGGCGGACCCGGACGGGCCCGCGCTGATCTACACACCCGGCGAGATGACCGCGTTCATCCAAGGCGCCAAGGAAGGGGTGGCCGACTTCCTTCTTTCCTGAACTCTCTTGAAATTGGTGCTGAATAAATTGGTGCTGAATTGATTATGTGCAGCGGTAGAAGACCGAGATCGAGACCGAGTCCGTAGGACCTCGAAAACACCCGTAGGACCACGGCAAGAAACATCGCTTTACCTGGCGGGGCGTCGGCCAAGAGGTGTTCAAGGACCCGGCGGCAGCGCCCCGCACAACGCCTCCAACGCCGCCCCGTACGCATGGTCCGAGGGCGTCGCGTAACCCACCACCAGCCCGTCCGGCGCGGACATCGCCGCCTCCGGATGCCGGAATTCGGCGAGCCCGTCGAGCGCGACACCCTGCCAGGTCGCGGCCTTGACGGCAGACCGCTCGGTCCCGGGCGGCAGCCGCAGCACCGCGTGCAGCCCGGCCGCGATCCCCGTCACCTCGATGTGCGGCGCCCGCTCCGCGAGGGCCGCGACGAGCCGGTCACGCCGCCCGCGGTACCGCTGCCGCATCCGGCGGACATGACGGTCGTACGACCCGGAGGCGAGGAAGTCCGCGAGCGTCAGCTGCTCCAGGACGCTCGCCCACGCCTCCCGTTCGCCCTTGACGGCGAGCACGGCGTCGACGTACCGGCGCGGAAGGACCATCCAGCCGAGCCGCAGCGCGGGCGACAGACTCTTGCTCACCGAGCCGATGTGGACGACCCGTTCGGGGTCCAGTCCCTGCACGGCGCCGACGGGCTTGCGGTCGTAGCGGAACTCGCCGTCGTAGTCGTCCTCCAGAATCACACCGCCACGCGCGCGTGCCCAGTCGACGACGGCGGTCCGCCGCTCCGGGTGCAGCGGGCCACCGGTCGGGAACTGGTGCGCGGGCGTGAGCAGGACCGCTCGCTCCCGGCCCAACTCGCCCACCTGGGCGCCGTCCTCGTCCAGTGGCAGTGGCACGGTCCGAACCGACGCAGCGGCCAGCAGCTCGCGGTGGAAGCCGAGTCCGTACGACTCGACCGCCAGCGGCCCGCGCAACACGCCCGGGAAGAGCAGCCGCAGGGCGTGCGCGAAGCCCGAGCAGATCACGATCCGCCCCGGCTCGGTGCGCACGCCACGCGCGCGTGCCAGGTACTCGGCGAGAGCCTCGCGCAGTTCCGGACGGCCCGCGGGATCGCCGGGCCCGAAGGCCGCGTTGGGCGCCTGCTGGAGCGCCCGCCGGTACGAGGCGAGCCAGGCGGCACGCGGGAACGACGAGGCGTCAGGGGTCCCCTGCCGTAGATCGTGTCGGGGTCCACGCGCGCGTGGTGGTGCCTTTTTCGGTACGCGCTCCGGGGCCCCCAGCGGTTCGGCGCGCTCGGCGACGCGGGTGCCCGACCCCTGCCGGGCGGTCAGCCAGCCCTCGGCGACGAGTTCGGCGTACGCGTCGGCGACCGTGTTGCGGGCCACGCCCAGGTCGGCGGCGAGCGAGCGGTACGGCGGCAGCCGGGTGCCCGGGGCGAGCCGGCCCTCGCGTACGGCCTCGCGCAGCGCCCGGATCAGCGCGGCCCGCCGTCCGCCCGGCCCGGACAGCTCCAGATGCAGGTCGGCGCCGATCCGCTCCGCAGAATTGACCCATGATTCCGCCATGGAAATGCACCCTACAGCCGGTCTTTCCAGTCCGTAGATTCATGGTCATGACGACGAACACGCACACGACGAACACCGTTTCCGCTCGCCTCGACTTCGCGAAGTCCGCCCCGAAGGTCTTCCGCTCCCTCGTCGGTTTCGACGCGGCGGCCCGCGACGGGCTCGACCCGGCCCTCGTCGAACTGATCCAGATCCGCGCCTCGCACCTCAACCACTGCGCGTACTGCCTCCACATGCACACCAACGACGCCCGCAAGGCCGGCGAGAGCGAGGACCGTCTGCACATGGTCCCGGTGTGGCGCGAGGCCCGGCACTTCTTCACCGAGAGGGAGCGCGCGGCCCTCGCCCTCACGGAGGCGGTCACACGCGTCGCCGACGCGGGCGTGCCCGACGACGTCTACGCGGAGGCAGCCGCCCACTTCGACGACCAGGAACTGGCCCACGTCCTGGCCCTCATCCTCACGATCAACACCTGGAACCGGGTCGCGCTGGCCACGGCGAAGGTGGCGGGCACGGACGAACGCCGCTGACCCGCACGGCACCGCACGCCCGGGGGGGCTCCCGCACCGACCGGCGGAGCCCTACGCGGTCATGGGGCGGTCGTACGGTCCGATCGGCGCCGGCAGCTGCGAGGTCCCGGCCAGCGCGCGGTCCACGGCGGCCGCCACCGCCCGCCCCTCGGCGATGGCCCACACGATGAGCGACTGCCCGCGGGCCGCGTCCCCGGCGACGTACACCTTGGGGACGTTGGTCGCGAAGTCGGTGTCGCGGGTGATCGTGCCGCGCGCGTCGAGGACCAGGCCGAGCTGGTCGATCAGCCCGTCGTGCCGGTCGGGCCCCGAGAAGCCGAGAGCGAGCAGCACGAGGTCGGCGGGGAGGGTCCGCCCGGAGCCCGGGACCGGGCGGCGCCGCTCGTCGACCTCGACCAGGTGCAGGGAGCGCACATGCCCGTCCGCGTCCCCGGTGAAGTGGAGCGTGGACGCCGCGAAGAGGCGCGCGTCCGCGTCCGCGGCGGGCGCCGTCTCCAGGTCGCGGGCCTCCTCGTGCGCGGCCGAGAGCCGGTAGATCTTCGGGTACGTCGGCCACGGCTCGACGTCCTCGTCGCGCTCGGCCTCCGGCTGCGGATAGATGTCGAGCTGGGTCACGGACGCGGCGCCCTCCCGCACGGCGGTCCCCAGACAGTCGGCGCCCGTGTCACCGCCGCCGACGATGACGACGTGCTTCCCGGCCGCGGACAAGGGTGAGACCTCCAGATCCCCCTCGCACACCCGGTCGGCCAACGGCAGATACTCCATCGCCTGATGGATGCCGGCCAACTCTCGCCCAGGAACGTCCAGTTCGCGCCAGGCCGTGGCACCCACCGCGAGCACGACGGCGTCGTAGCGCGCCCTCAGCTCGGCCGCCCCGAGGTCCCGGCCGATCGCCGTGGAGGTCCGGAACTTCGTGCCCTCCGCCCGCATCTGCTCCAGCCGCCGGTCCAGATGCCGCTTCTCCATCTTGAACGCGGGGATCCCGTACCGCAGCAACCCACCGATCCGGTCGGCCCGCTCGTACACGGCGACGGTGTGCCCGGCCCGGGTCAGCTGCTGCGCCGCGGCGAGCCCGGCGGGCCCCGACCCGATCACCGCGACCGTACGGCCCGAGAGCCGGTCCGGTGGACGCGGTTGCGTGAAACCGTCCGCCCAGGCGCGGTCGGCGATGGCGACCTCGACGTTCTTGATGGTCACCGCGGGCTGGTTGATCGCGAGAACACAGCCCGCCTCGCAGGGCGCGGGGCACAGCCGGCCGGTGAACTCGGGAAAGTTGTTCGTCGCGTGCAACCGGTCGCTCGCCGCCCGCCAGTCCTCGCGCGAGACTAGGTCGTTCCACTCGGGAATCAGATTGCCCAGCGGGCAGGCGTCGTGGCAGAACGGGATGCCGCAGTCCATACAGCGGTCGGCCTGCCTGCTGATGATCGGCAGCAGCGCACCGGGGACGTACACCTCGTTCCAGTCCCGCACCCGTTCCTCGACGGGCCGACGGGGATACTCCTCGCGCGGAGTGGTCATGAATCCCTTGGGATCGGCCATGGCCGTCTCCCTCACGTACGCGTACCGGTACGGGGCCGCGCGACCATCGAACGCCTTCGGCCCACGGCCCTGGGCGGCACTCCTTTCCCGCCACGATACGTCGCCTCCGAGTACCGTGCCGCTCAGCTGAGGGGCCGGTCGCGGGCGGCGCCGGCCTCAGGTGAGGGCCAGCGTGTACGAGACCGCCGCGGCGGCCGACGCGACCGCGCGAACGTGGTTCCACATCGTCCACTCGCGCACATACGAACGCCAGTACACGGCGGCCTCCGGCGTACCCGGGGCCAGCTTCAGCAGCGCGTCGTTGCGCGGGACGTTCGCGACGACCGTCACCCCGAACGTCCCGAACAGATACAGCGCGCTGCCCAGCAACAGCTCCACCGTCCCCTCGTCGGGCAGCAGCACGAAGGTGACCACGGCGAGCACGGCACACAGCCCCGCCGACCCGACGAACACGAGCATGAACGCCGGGCGCACCGCCGCCACGTTGATCGCGTTCATCGCCGCCACGCCCTGCGCGGGCGGCAACTTGGCGAGCCCCCGCATCACGAACGTCGAGAACCCGCAGAACACCCCGGCCACCAGCCCGCAGCCGAGCACCCCCAGCACGGTCAGCACGAAATACGGTCCATCGATCATGACAACCCCCGCGTAGCTCCCCGAGGCCGAAGCCGAGGCCGAAGCCGAAGCCGAAGCCGAAGCCGAAGTCCAAGATCCTGAGATTCTGAGATCCTGCACGGCCCCTACCGTCACCACAAGTGAAATCCCTTACTGCCAGAGTGACCATGGCCGAGGGGCGCGGAGGCATGCGCGAGCGTCCAGCACCGGGTGGCACGTCTTCGCCGGGTGGCGCGCCTTCGCGGGCGGCACGCCGTCGCCGGGTACACGCCGTCACGCGCGCGACGCGAGCTCGTCCTGCCACCCCTCCAGCCACTCCTCAAGCCGCGCCTCCACCGTGGCCGCGATCCGCCGACGCGCCTCGTGCCGCGGCACGCCACTCATCAGCAACTGGTCGTACGGAGTGTCCGTGTGCCGTACGGCGGCACGGACCGCAGCCGTCACGGCGGCCTCGGACAGCGCACGGCCCGCGGCACTGCGCCCCACCCGCCCGCTCCCGCGCACCGAGGCGTGCGCGGCGATCGCGTGCGCCCGGCCGGCAGGGCAGCCGGGAAACAGCCCGCGTATCTCCCGCGCGAACGCCTCCGTGAACCGCAGATCCTCCGCCTCCCGCCGCCGCGCGTCCCGTGCCCGGCGCCGCCGTCGCGCCTCCGCGTCCGCCAGGCACCGCTCCTCGGCCCGGGCGAGCGCAGCCTCCTCGACGAGGACGCCCTGCCGCTCGTACCGGCTCCGCCGCCGGTTGAAGCGCACCACCACCGCCGACAGCGCGCTGCCCTCCCGCGACCGGCGCGTCAGCGCGGTGTCGCCCCGCGGCAGGAACACCAGGTGTCCCAGGTCCGCGCAGTCCAGACAGCGTGACTCCCCCTCCTCCAGCACAAGCAGCGCCAACGGCCCGCTCTTGCACTCGACACAGCGGCGCTTCTTGAGCGGCTGGATGACGAGAAGTCCGCCACGGGGCGGGGGAGTTGCGATCGGTGCCATACGTCGTTCATTCCCCTGGCCGGGGCGGCTCCCTACGCGATGTGGCCCCCTTCTCGATACCGCCCCTATTCGACCCCCGCGCCCTCCTCGATCCCCGCCTTGTTCTCGGCCCCCGCCCCTTGGCCGACGCGGCCGCCTCCGGCCCGTGGCCCTCTTTCTCGACACGGCTCCTCCCGCCCGCCTTGACGCATCCCTCCTCGGTCGCGGTCCACGCCCGGAGCCGAGCGCAACCTCCGGCCGCCCTCGCTTTCCGCCCTCGCCGCCCGCCGCGCCCACGAGAGCGACGCGTGATCGCGGCATCATGGGCCTGTGCGACTCGAAGCGATCACCTGGGAACGGCTCGGCGACCTCCTCGCCGAGCGCCTGCTCGACCTGAAACCGGACGACGGCGGTCCGTGGCCGCGGATCGCCTTCGACGGAGCCCCCGCCGCCCATCCCGGTGACCTCGCCCACCGCGTCAGTGAGGCGCTGCGCATCCGCGGCCGGTCCTCGCTCGTCGTCGGCACGGAGGGCTTCCTGCGCCCCGCGTCACTCCGGCTCGAATACGGTCACGAGGACGCCGAGGCGTACTACAACGGCTGGGTCGACACCGGCGCCCTGTGGCGCGAGGTCTTCGGGCCGCTCGACCCCGGCGGCGACGGCCGCGTCCTGCCCGACCTCTGGGACCCGGCCACCGACCGCGCCACCCGCAGCCCCTATGTCCAGCTCCCGCCCGGCGGGGTGCTGTTGCTCCACGGCCCCTTCCTGCTTCGGCACTGGTTCCCCTTCGACCTGGGCGTGCACGTCCTCCTTTCCCCGGGCGCCCTTCGCCGCCGCACCCCGGAACCCGAGCACTGGACCCTGCCCGCCTTCGAGCGCTACGAGACGGAAGTGGCCCCGGGCGCCACGGCCGACGTCCTGGTCCGCGCCGACGATCCACGCCACCCCGCCTGGAACGGCTGAGCGGCGGCCACGAGAGCCCATCCCGGACTTCCGGGTGCGCGTGCCTGGGGACACGGCGAGAATGTAGGGCGCCGGGACTAGCGGTGTGTTCCGCGCCGCGCCGGCCGTCCGGCACCGGGAGGTACTTCATGACCACCGCCGGAGACATCATGCACCGTGGTGCCCAGTGGATCCCCGCTCACGAGACCCTGGACCGCGCAGCCCAGCTGATGCGTGAGCTCAACGTGGGCGCGCTGCCCATCAGTGACGAGAACGAACGGCTCTGCGGCATCCTCACCGACCGCGACATCGTCGTCGGTTGTGTGGCCATGGGCCACGACCCGGCCCAGGTCACCGCGGGCGAGATGGCCCAGGGCACCCCGCGCTGGATCGATTCGGGCGCCGATGTCGGCGAGGTGCTCCAGGAGATGAAGGGGCACCAGATCCGCCGACTTCCCGTGATCGAGAACAAACGACTCGTCGGCATGATCAGCGAGGCCGACCTGGCCCAGCATCTGACGGACGAACAGCTCGCCGCGTGGGTCGAGAGCGTCTACTCGAGGAGCGCGATGCGCTGACCGCGCGGACTCTCCCGACCGGGAGGGTCATGAGCGCGCACTCCCGCCCGGCCGGCCGTGCCGGGCGAGGAGCGGCTCACCACTCTCACAGCCAGCCGTTGCGCCGGAACCCCCGGTACAGGACGAGGCAGGCGAGGGTGATCACGCCGATGACTATGGGGTAGCCGAACCGCCAGTGCAGTTCCGGCATGTGGTCGAAGTTCATGCCGTAGAGCCCGCAGACCATCGTCGGCACGGCGATGACCGCCGCCCATGCCGTGATCTTCCGCATGTCCTCGTTCTGCGCCACCGTCACCTGCGCGAGGTGCGCCTGCAGGATCGAGTTGAGCAGTTCGTCGAAGGCGGCGATCTGCTCGGTGACCCGCAGCAGATGGTCGGACACGTCCCGGAAGTACGCCTGTATCTCCGGGGCGATCACCCGTATCGGCCGGGTGGCGAGCTCCTGGACGGGGCGGGCGAGTGGCACCACCGCCCGCTTCAGTTCCAGGAGTTCGCGCTTGAGCTGGTAGATGCGGCCCGCGTCCGCCCGCGCGCCGTTCTCGGCGAACACATCGGCCTCGACCTGGTCGATGTCCTCCTGGACCGAGTCCGTGACATGCACGTAGTCGTCGACCACGTGGTCCGCGATCGCGTGCAGCACCGCGGCCGGGCCCTTGGCGAGCTGACCGGCGTCCGCCTCCAGCTCCTCGCGCAGGGGCCCCAGCGATCCGTGCCGTCCGTGCCGCACGGTGATGACGAAGTCGGACCCGACGAAGACCATGATCTCGCCGGTGTTCACCACCTCGCTGGTCGCCGTCAGCTCCTTGTGCTCGACGTAGCAGACCGTTTTGAACACCGCGAAGAGTGTGTCGCCGTACCGCTCCAGCTTCGGCCGCTGATGGGCCTCCACCGCGTCCTCGACGGCCAGCGGGTGCAGGTCGAAGAGATCGGCTATGCCGGCGAACTCCTGGTCCGTGGGCTCGTGCAGTCCGAGCCAGACGAAACCCTCGTCGCTCTTGCGGATCCGCTCCACGGTCTCGACGAGATCGCGTCCCCCCGGGACCCTGGCGCCGTCCTGATACGCCACGCAGTTCACCACCGCCGTGCCCAGCGGGGACCGGGCGTGGTGACTCAGGTCGACACGGGTGCGCCGCCGGGCCAGCCGCGCCACCTTACGGAGCCCACCGACCTTGCCGAGGCTCGTGACCTTCCGCAGATTCCCTGCCATGGACATCCGGAACTCCTTGCGTGGATCTCCCCGCGCCGCACTTCGCGCCCTGGCGTGCAAGTCTGCCAGTCCCCTTCGCTCGCCGGGAAAGCCTGTGGGAACGGAATGTTCCGCTTCGTTTCGGTGGTGCCGGGCGACATCGGACCGGACCGGCAGGGTTGCTGTCCGAGCGTCAGAGGCGTGCGGTGCCCGCGGTCACGCACGGATGGGGAGAACGGGAGCGTCGGCGATTCCGGACAAGCGGGTCAACTGGGATGATCGCTGTATGACGCAAACCGACGGCTATCTCCTCGACAACCGGCAGACCGAGGCGGGGCAGCGCTTCGACGCCTTCGCCACTCTCTTCGACCCCACCACCTTCCGACACATCGAGCGCTTCGGCATCGGGTCCGGCTGGCGCTGCTGGGAGGTCGGCGCGGGTGGCACGTCCGTGGTGTCCTGGCTCGCCAAGAAGGTCGGCCCGACCGGGCGGGTCGTCGCGACCGACATCGACACGTCGTGGGCGGCCTCCGCGGCCCGCCCGCCGATCGAGATCCAGGTGCACGACGTGGGCGCCGAGGAACCGCCGGGGGAGGGCTTCGACCTCGTGCACGCACGGCTCGTGCTGGTCCATGTGCCGGACCGGGAGCGGGCGTTGCGGTCGATGGTCAAGGCGCTGCGGCCCGGCGGGCGGCTCCTCGTCGAGGACGCCGACCCCGCGCTGCAACCGCTGCTCTGCCCCGATGAGCACGGCCCCGAGCAACAGCTCGCGAACCGGCTGAGGCACGGCTTCCGCAAGCTGCTCGCCGAGCGCGGCGCCGACCTCTCCTACGGCCGCAAACTCCCTCGCCTGCTGCGCGAAGCGGGACTGCGCGAGGTGGAGGCCGACGCGTACTTCCCCGTCACCTCGACCGCCTGCGCCGGCCTCGAGTCCGCGACGGTCCGTCAGATCCGCGGCCAGCTCGTCGCCGCGGGAATCGCCACCAACGAGGACATCGACCGTCACCTGGCCAACGTGGCCTCCGGATCGATGGACCTGGCGACCGCGCCGATGATCTCGGCCTGGGGACGCAAGTAGCGCCACTACCGGACCCGCGCCCCGTCGGGCCTGCCCCCGACCCGCTCCACCGCCATCGCCCCCGCCCTGCACCCTTCCACCGCCGCCGCCTCGGGCTCGGCGCCCGCGAGAAGGGCGGCGAGGAACGCCCCGGTGAACGCGTCGCCGGCGCCCGTCGTGTCGCGAGGGTCCGCGGGCACCGCAGGGACGTGGGCCCGTACGGCGCCCGAGCGGGCCACCAAGGCCCCGTCGGGGCCCTGCTTCGCGACGACCAGCGGGACGTGGCGGCTCAACTTGGCCGCCGCGTCCGCCGGATCGGGCAGTCCCGTCAGCAGGAACGCCTCGTCGCGACTGGGCAGCAGCAGGTCGACGCCCTCGGCGAGCGCGAGGAAACGGTCCGCGCCCAGTTCCGTGAGGAACCCCGCCGACGCGGGGTCCAGGCTGACCGGTACCCCACGCGCGCGTGCCGACTCCAGAGCCACCGACACCAGCGCCCGGCTCGGCTCGGAGAAGAACAGATAGCCCGACAGATGCAGCCGCGCGACACCGTCGAGCAGCGCGGGCGACCAATCGTCGGGGTCGAGCCGCAGGGAGGCCCCGCTGTCGGTGAGGAACGTCCGCTCGGCCGAGGCGCCCTGGTCCACCAGGCAGATCACCGTCCCCGTCGGCGCCTGCGGATCGACGACGAGGAGCGGGCGTACGCCGCAGGCCACCAACTCGCGCTCGTGCCAAGCGGCGGCATCCGCCCCCACCCGACCCAGCAGCCGCACCTCGGCGCAGCCCCAATGCGCGGCCCAGCACGCGACATTGGCGCCGGCCCCGCCCGGTAGGGTCCCGATCGCGGCGGCCGTGTCGGTGCCCGCCGCGAGCGGCCCATGGTGCCGGGCGACGATGTCCGTGACCACGTCACCGACGACGAGCAGCGCCCCCGTCGCCGGGCCCACGTCCCGCCCGGCACCGTCTGGGTCCGCCCGGTCCGCGCCCCGGGCCGGTCCGCCGTCGCGATCCGTCCCGTTCACGCCCCGGCCCAGGCCGCCGCGATCCGTCCCGCGAGTCGTACGTTGCCGCGCACCGCCGCCAGATTGGCGCTCAGCGACGCGCCGTCGGTGTGCCGCACCAGATGGTCGAGCAGGAACGGCGTCACGGCCTGCCCGCTCACGCCCGCTGCCTCGCACGCCCGCAACGCCTCGGCGAGCACGCGCGCGTGGAGCGCGGGATCGAGCTGCTCCTCCTCGGGGACCGGGTTCGCCACGATGAGCGCCGATTCCGGGCCGTCCAGCGCTTCCTGGGCGCGCATGACGTCCGCCACCTGTCCGGGGGAGTCCAGCGTCCAGTCCACGGGATGTCCCGAGTCGGACAGATAGAAGCCGGGGAAGCGACCGGTGCCGTACCCGGCCACCGCGACGCCCAGTGTCTCCAGGCGCTGCAGCGTCGCCGGCACGTCCAGGATCGACTTGACGCCCGCGCACACCACCGTGATCCGGGTCCGCGCCAGCAGGCCCAGGTCCGCCGACTCGTCCTGCGTCACCGTCCATTCCCGGTGCACCCCGCCGAGGCCGCCCGTCGCGAACACGCGGACGCCCGCGAGAGCGGCCAGCAGCGCCGTCGCGGACACGGTCGTCGCGCCGCTCGCGCCCGCCGCCACCGCGAGCGGCAGATCGCGGTGCCCCAGCTTGCGGATCCCGTCCTCGTTGGCGACCCGCTCCAGCTGCTCCTTGTCCAGTCCGACATGGGGCCGCCCGTCCAGCACGGCGATCGTCGCCGGTACGGCGCCCTCCTGCCGTACGACGTCCTCCAGCTCCAGCGCGACCTGCAGATTGCGCGGACGGGGCAGTCCGTGCGCGATGATCGTCGACTCCAGGGCCACCACCGGCCGGCGCGCGTCGAGCGCCTCCCGCACCTCTTCGGACACCACGATCACGTGCCTGCCTCCTGTCTGTCGCCTTACCTCATCTCTGGCGGGCGGCGCGCCCGGTCAAACCCTTGCGACCTGCGGCGTACGGCACCAGCCTGGGGGCATGACGGACAACTCGGCACGTCTTGACCATGTCGTCCTGTGGGTGCGCGATCCGGTCGCCTCGGCCGACTTCTACGAGAAGACGGTCGGCCTGGAACCCGTGAGGGTCGCCGAATACGCGGAGGGGAAGGCGCCGTTTCCCTCCGTGCGCCTCAACGAAGAGACCATTCTCGACCTCATGGCCCGCCCCATGGCCGCGTACATGAACATGATCCCGGGCGCCGCGGACAGCGCGGGGCACCCGGTCAACCACGTATGCCTGTCCCTCCAGGAAGCCGATTTCGACGCGCTGCACACACGTCTGGAGGAACGGTCCGTCCCCCTCTCGGGCTTCTCGTACGACTCCTTCGGCGCCCGTGGCATGGCCAAGCGCAGCTTCTACTTCCAGGACCCGGACGGAAACGTGTTCGAGGCACGCCACTACGACTAGGTTCCGGGCCTTCGGACCACCCTCCGCGTGAGTCTTTCTCGCATGCCCTTAAGGTGACCGCTCATGACCGCGAACACACAGGCCACCCCGTCCTTCGCCGTACACATCCCCGACGCCGAGCTGGAACCGGAGCCCCTTGACCCGGCTCAGATCGTCTCCGGTGATCCGGTGGTGAGCGGCAAGGTGTTGTGGGAGTCGGCCGACGGCAAGCAACTGCGCGGCATCTGGCAGATCACGCCCGGCGTGGTGACGGACACCGAGGCCAACGAACTCTTCGTCGTCGTCAGTGGCCGCGCCACGATCGAGGTCGAGGGCGGTGACGTGATCGAGGTGGGCCCGGGCCACGCGGCCGTGCTGCGCGAGGGCGACCGTACGACGTGGACCGTGCACGAGACGCTCCGCAAGGCGTACCACATCAGCCTCTGACCAGCCTCTGAGGCACTTCGGCGCTCACCGGCGGCTTCGGCCTCGGCGCCGCGTGAACAGCGCCAGCCCGCCCAGCGGCACCAGCAGGCACGCGGCGAGGAGGTTCAGCCACCCATAGCTCGCCTGTGCGACGACGAGCCCGGCGGTCGCCCCACCGAGGCCGGCCGCCGTGTTCATGGTCAGGTCGGACACCCCCTGGGCGGCGGCCCGCGCGGCCTGGGGCACCGAGTCCGTCAGGAGCGCCGAGCCGGACACGAGCCCGGACGACCAGCCAAGGCCCAGGACGAAGAGCCCCGCGGCGATCTGTCCGTGGCTGCCGCCCGCCGTGCCCGCGAGGAGCGCCGCGCAGGCCAGCAGGCCCACGGCGAGCCCGATCCCCGAGAGCCGCCCTAGCCGGTCCGAGAGCCGCCCCATGAGGGGCGAGAACGCGTACATGCCCGCGATGTGGCCACTGATCACCAGCCCGATCAGATCGATGCTCGCCCCGTGGTGTCCGAGGTCGACGGGGGTCATCGACATGATCGAGACCATCGCGGTGTGCGAGACGGCCACTGTCACGAGCGCCAGCCTGGCCCGCGGCGAGGCGGCGACCGCGGCGAAGCCGGCGCGGATGGAACGCGCCTGGGCCGACTGCTCCTCGACGGGTGCCAGCGCCCGGGCGGTCAGCAGGGGATCGGGCCGCAGCAGTACGGCCACCAGCAGTGCGGACAGGAGGAAGACCCCGGCCGCCCAGAGGAACGGCCCCGCCGCCTCGGGTATCCCGAGCCCGGAGACGCTGCGTCCGGCGGGCGCGGCGATGTTGGGCCCCAGCACCGCTCCGATCGTGGTCGCCCACACCACGTTCGAGATGGCCCGGGCACGCCGCTGCGGCTCGGCCAGATCGGCGGCCGCGAACCGCGCCTGGAGGTTCGCCGACGAGGCCGCGCCGAAGCCCGCCATGCCGAGCAGCAGCAGCGGAAAACTCCCCACACACGCGGCGACCACGACGACGCCCGCTCCCGACGCCCCGATGAGGTAGGCCAGCACCAGGCCCGGGCGGCGTCCCCGCGCGGTCATCAGCGCGGCCAGCGGCACCGAGAGCACCGCCGTCCCGGTGACCGTCGCGGTGGGCGCGAGCCCGGAGAGCGACTCGGTGCCGCTGACCTGCTTGGCCAGCACGGTGGCGAGTGCGATGCCGGTGGCGACGCCTAGCCCGCCGAGGATCTGACCGGCGATGAGTACGGCGGTGATGCGGCGCCGCAACGCCGGTATCTCCGCGGCGTCCACGGGCACGGCGAGCTGCCGCTCGACGGAGGTCACGACGGACACTTGGACGCGCTGGAATCGGCTCGGGTCACCGGCGCAGTCTCCAGCCCGCGCCCCCACATGAACAAGGGTTGTCGCGAGCGATGAGCGCTGTCGGCTCCGCAGGCACGGGCGGTAACAGCAGCCCGCGCCGGGCACGGCAGACACCGTACACAGCCGCCAGCCGCCAGCCGCCAGCCGCCAGCCGCCAGCCGCCAGCCGCCAGCCGCCGGCCGCCGGCACCGCCCGTCAGAACAACGGCTCCGGCAGCACCCCTTCCAGCGCCAGCAGCTTCCGCTTGGTCTCCAGGCCGCCCCCGAACCCCCCGATGCCGCCGTCGCTCTCCACCACCCGGTGACACGGCACGACGACCGGCAGCGGGTTCGAGCCCATGGCCACGCCCACGGCCTGCGCCGCGCCCGGCTGGCCGACCCGGCGGGCCAGGTCGCCATAGCCCACGACCCCGCCGTACGGAACTCCCGCGGCCAGCTCGCGCAGCACCTGACGGTTGAACCCGGAGATCAGCGACCAGTCCAACGGCAGCTCGAAGTCCCGCCGTTCGCCCGCGAAGTACGCCGTGACCTGGCGTATCGACTCGGCCAGGAGCGGTGACCCGGGTGCCTCGACCGGCTGGGTGCCCAGACGCGCGGCGAGCCGCTCGAGCGCCTTGTCGCGCACCGCGTCCGTGGCGTGGAAGACCACGTTCACCAGGCCGTCCGGTGTCGCCGCCAGCAGCAGTGGACCGATGTCCGTGCCGACGACGGCCCACACCACCCGCTGTTCGTCCTGCCCATCGCTGTTCATGCGATCCACCGTACGATCCGCCACTGACAACGCCCGCGGCACGGACGCCGCCCGGCGTCCGCACCACGGGCGAGAGACCCGCCGAGAACCGATCAGGTCTGTTGCAGAGCGCTCCGGATCACGTCGGGCTTGTTCGTGATCACGCCGTCCACGCCGTAGCCCGCCAGGCGCCGTGCGGTGTTCGCGTCGTCGATGGTCCAGGTGAAGACCTCCATCGGCCGCCTGTGCGGTCCGACGAACGAGTGGACCGCGGAGACATAGCCGGCCGAGAGGGAGGCGTGGTCCGGGTTGATCAGATCGGCGAACCGCGCGTACTCGTGGAGGCGCGCGACCGACGGCTTGCCCAGGAACGCCGTCGTGATCCCGGGGCGCAGTTCATGGACCGTCCGCACGCTCTGCTCGCTGAAACTCTGGACGACCAGCCGGTTCCTGAGATGGTCCGGATCCAGCCAGCCTTCGTTGCTCAGGACCTTGAGGGTCTGCCGCTCGATACCCGGATAGAGCTCGGGGTTCTTGATCTCCAGCACGAGCTTCTGGTGGTTGTGCGAGACGCGGTTCATGTACTGCTTCAGCGTCGGCACACGGATGCCCGCGTACCGGGGACCGAACCAGCTCCCCGCGTCCAGGCGCGCGATCTCCGCCGCGGTGAAGTCCTTGACCTTCCAGGGAGCCCGGTGCGGATAGATCTTCTTGACGTCGGTCGTGCGCGCCAGGCTTGCGTCGTGGAGCACGACGAGCTCGCCGTCCTTGGTGCGCTGGACGTCGTTCTCGACCCAGCCGAAGCCCATCGCGGCCGCCTTGTCGATGGAGGCGAGGGTGTTCTCGGGCGCGTAGGCGGACGCTCCGCGGTGCGAGACGATCAACGGAGCTTTGCGCAGGGAGCCGGCCTGTGCGTGGGAGGTGGGCAGTATCAGCACGGTTCCCCCGATGAACGCGGCGGTCGTGGCGGCGGCAACGCGCGCGTGCATACGAACTCCTCACGTCGAGCGATCACAGACAGATCAAGAGTGACAGCAGAGAGTCAACGACAGAGGGGTACGGGATGGACACGGATTGAATGGAGTTGACCAAGTCCGCTCACTGGCATCACACAGGTGCGGCGAGGTCGTGATTCTTTGCCGGAAAATCGTTCGACCATTCAGGTGAGGGTCATACTCTCTGCCTCGACCCTGGCCGTTTTTTCGGTCCCGAGGGTGGGGGCATTTCCGGGAATTTCTGGCGTAAAAGGGCGGGAAGGGCAGCCGCGCATGCAGGGCACGGTCGACGGCTTCAGTTACGGACTCGTCACACCGCTGGTGGCGTACCTCATGGCCTGCCTGGGCGGAGCGCTCGGCCTGCGCTGCACCACCAGATCGATGCTCGTGGCCCACTCCTGGCGGGCCGGCTGGCTCGCGCTCGGCTCGGTGGCGATCGCCTCGGGCATATGGACCATGCATTTCGTAGCCATGATGGGGTTCACCGTGAAGGAGATCCCGGTCCACTACGACAGGCCGACGACCTTCGCGAGCCTGGGCGTGGCCATCGTGATGGTCGGCATCGGGATCTTCATCGTGGGTTACCGGGGCGCCACCGGAACGGCGCTCTTCACCGGGGGCACCATCACCGGTCTGGGAGTCGCCTCGATGCACTATCTGGGCATGGCCGGCATGCGCCTCAACGGGAACCTCGAGTACAACACCCTCACCGTCTCCGCCTCGGTGGTCATAGCCGTCGTCGCCGCCACCACCGCTCTGTGGGCGGCGGGGCAGGTCCGGGGATTCCTCTGGAGCGTGGGCGCCAGCCTTGTCATGGGGCTGGCCGTCAGCGGTATGCACTACACGGGCATGGCCGCCCTCAGCGTCCATCTCCACGGCACGTCCAACAGTCCCGGGGGCGACTCGGCCGCCGCACTGCTCGCGCCCATGATGATCGGCCCGCTGGTCTTCCTGTGTCTGGCGGGCGTCGTCGTGATGTTCGACCCGCTGATGGTCATGGGCAAGCCCGACTGGAGGTCCACGGATCACCGGCCCGGCGTCCCGGCCCACTCCACGGTCCAGTACGTGGGCCGCCGCCCCCTGCCGCGCGCCGGCCGGGAGCGCGGCCACCGCAGCTCACGCACCCCCCAGAACCGGTGATCCGGACCCGTTGTCAGTGCGGGGTCGTACGGTGGAACCCATGCGGCCCGTATCAAAGATCGAACGTTCGGTGGCGCCCTTCGAGGTCGTCAGCCCCTACCAGCCGAGCGGTGACCAGCCGGCGGCCATCGCCGACCTGGAAAAGCGCATCCGCGCGGGTGAGAAGGATGTCGTCCTGCTGGGCGCGACCGGCACCGGCAAGTCCGCCACCACCGCGTGGATGATCGAGAAGCTCCAGCGCCCCACGCTCGTCATGGCACCGAACAAGACGCTGGCCGCCCAGCTGGCCAACGAGTTCCGCGAGCTGCTGCCGAACAACGCGGTCGAGTACTTCGTCTCGTACTACGACTACTACCAGCCCGAGGCCTACGTCCCGCAGTCGGACACCTACATCGAGAAGGACTCCTCGATCAACGAGGAGGTCGAGCGCCTGCGCCACTCCGCGACCAACTCGCTGCTCACCCGCCGCGACGTCGTGGTGGTCGCCTCGGTCTCCTGCATCTACGGCCTCGGCACGCCGCAGGAGTACGTCGACCGGATGGTCAGCCTCAAGGTCGGCGACGAGATCGACCGCGACGACCTGCTGCGCCGCTTCGTCGACATCCAGTACACGCGCAACGACGTGGCGTTCGCCCGCGGCACCTTCCGGGTCCGCGGCGACACCATCGAGATCTTCCCGGTCTACGAGGAGCTCGCCGTCCGCATCGAGATGTTCGGCGACGAGATCGAGGCACTCTCCACGTTGCACCCGCTCACCGGCGAGGTCATCAGCGACGACAACCAGGTCTACGTCTTCCCGGCGTCCCACTACGTGGCCGGCCCCGAGCGCATGGAGCGCGCGGTCAACGACATCGAGAAGGAACTGGGGGAGCGCCTCGCCGAGCTGGAGAAGCAGGGCAAGCTCCTGGAGGCCCAGCGCCTGCGCATGCGTACGACGTACGACCTGGAGATGCTCCGCCAGATCGGCTCCTGCTCCGGCGTCGAGAACTACTCGATGCACTTCGACGGCCGCGAGCCCGGCTCCGCACCGAACACGCTGATCGACTACTTCCCGGACGACTTCCTGCTCGTCCTCGACGAGTCGCACGTCACGGTCCCGCAGATCGGTGCCATGTACGAGGGCGACGCCTCCCGCAAGCGCACCCTCGTGGACCACGGCTTCCGGCTGCCCTCCGCGCTGGACAACCGTCCCTTGAAATGGGAGGAGTTCCAGCAGCGCATCGGGCAGACCGTCTATCTGTCGGCGACCCCGGGGAAGTACGAACTCTCGCGCGGTGACGGCTTCGTCGAGCAGATCATCCGCCCCACCGGCCTCATCGACCCCGAGGTCGTCGTCAAGCCCACCGAGGGCCAGATCGACGACTTGGTGCACGAGATCCGTAAGCGCACCGAGAAGGACGAACGCGTCCTGGTCACCACGCTCACCAAGAAGATGGCCGAGGACCTCACCGACTACTTCCTGGAGCTCGGTATCCAGGTGCGCTATCTGCACAGCGACGTCGACACCCTGCGCCGTGTCGAGCTGCTGCGCGAGCTGCGCTCGGGCGAGTTCGACGTCCTGGTCGGCATCAACCTGCTGCGCGAGGGCCTCGACCTGCCCGAGGTCTCCCTGGTGTCGATCCTCGACGCCGACAAGGAGGGCTTCCTGCGCTCGGGCACCTCGCTGATCCAGACCATCGGCCGCGCGGCGCGCAATGTCTCCGGCCAGGTCCACATGTACGCCGACCGGATCACCCCGGCGATGGAGAAGGCCATCGACGAGACCAACCGCCGCCGGGAGAAGCAGGTCGCCTACAACGAGGAGAGGGGCATCGACCCGCAGCCCCTCCGCAAGAAGATCAACGACATCGTGGCCCAGATCGCCCGCGAGGACATCGACACGGAGCAGTTGCTCGGCTCCGGATACCGCAAGGGCAAGGACGGCAAGGGAGCCAAGGCCCCCGTGCCCTCGCTCGGCGGCAAGGCGGCCAAGTCCGCCAAGGGCAAGGCCAAGGAGACGGTGCCGACCGACCGCCCCGCGGCCGAACTCACCGAGCAGATCGAGGAGATGACGGAGCGGATGCGGGCCGCCGCGGCCGACCTCCAGTTCGAGATCGCGGCACGGCTGCGCGACGAGGTGTCGGAGATGAAGAAGGAGCTGCGCCAGATGAAGGAGGCGGGCCTCGCCTGAGGCCGCCGCCCACCGTGCCGGACCTCGGCGGATGCGCGCTGTGTTGCAACACCGACACAAAGCGCGCCCCAGGGTTCGGCACCGTCGTCGGCGCTGCGTAGGGTGCTGGACATCCGCGGACTCCGCGGCAACAGGGGACAGCTCGAGAGGGGAACAGCGCGTGACGGTCAACATGACCAAGGGTCAGGCCATCAGTCTGCAGAAGAACGACGGGGGCACCCTGACCGCGGTGCGCATGGGGCTCGGCTGGCAGGCGGCTCCCCGGCGCGGCCTGTTCGGCTCGCGCACCCGGGAGATCGACCTCGACGCGTCCGCCGTGCTGTTCGCGGACAAGCAGCCCGTCGACGTGGTGTTCTTCCGTCACCTCGTCAGCGACGACGGATCCGTGCGGCACACCGGTGACAACCTGGTCGGTGGCGTGGGCCAGGGCGGCGACGACGAGGCGATCCTCGTCGACCTCCAGCGCATCCCGGTCCACATCGACCAGATCATCTTCACCGTGAACTCCTTCACGGGCCAGACGTTCCAGGAAGTGCAGAACGCGTTCTGCCGTCTGGTCGACGAGACCAACGGCCAGGAGCTCGCCCGCTACACGCTCGCGGGCGGCGGCCAGTACACGGCGCAGATCATGGCGAAGGTGCACCGCGCGGGCCCTGGCTGGCAGATGACGGCCCTGGGCACACCGGCCAACGGCCGTACGTTCCAGGACCTGATGCCCGCGATCCTGCCGCACCTGTAGGCAGCGCGGCGCCCGGCACACGAAGCGACACGGGGGGACAAGGCGATGACGGCCGAGCTGGTCCGGGGGCAGAACCACCCGCTCTCCCAGGCCCGTCTTGAGGTCCGCGTATCGGCCGGTCGGCCGATCGTGGCCGGGGCCACGCTGAGCGACGAGCAGGGCAGGGTCCGGGGCGTCGAATGGGTGGCTCACCCGGGCGCGGCGACCCTGCCCGGACTCGAGGTCTCCAAGCAGGCGGCGGCCGACCACCGCCTCGCGTTCGACCTGGACGCCCTGCCGGGGACCGTGCACCGCGTCAGCGTGCTGCTCGCGCTGCCGACCGGTGTCGGTGGCCCTGTCCGGTTCGGGGCCGTCGCCGCCCCCTTCGTCGCCGTCACCGGCCTCGACGGCTCCGAGGTCGCCAGCTACACCATCACCGGCCTGGACACGGAGTCGGCCGTCGTCGCCCTGGAGCTCTACCGCAGACAGGACGTCTGGAAGGTACGCGCGGTCGGCCAGGGATACGCGGGCGGCCTCGCCGAACTCCTCACCGACCAGGGCCTGTCCGAGGCCCGGCAACTCGCGGGCAGCATCAACGAAGCGGTGGCCCAGGGACTGGCCCGCTCGGTGTCGGCACCCCCGCCGCGTACGGCGGACACGGACCGCTCACGACAGGCGGCCGCCTCGGCGCCGGGACCGGACCAGCCGTACGCGGCACCGCAGGGCGCCTCCGGGACCGTACCGCCGCAGTCCCCGTACGACGCGCCGGGTCCGCAGGGAGCCACGGTGCCGCAGACGGGCTACCCCGGAGGCCCCGCGCAGCCCGACCCCTCCGCCGTCACCCAGCCGTCCGCCCCCACGGGCGGCCCGGTCAACTACAGCCACCCCGGCAGACAGGCCGCCGCGCCGCCCCCGCCCGCGCCGACCGCACCACCGGCCGCGCCGGGGCAGCCCGCGCAGCCCGTCGCCGGTGACGCGACCGGCTGGTCCATGGAGGAGCGGCTCTACAACCAGGTGTGGGGCATGTTCGAGGACCTGGCGCGCACCACGGCCGCGTATCGCAGCGCCGTCGACTTCGCCGAATCGCGCCTGGAGCAGGAGCTCGACAAGGTCCTGTCCGACCCGCGCAGCCGGATCGGCGGGCAGGGCGACGCCGCGCGTGAGGCCGCCCAGGCCAAGCGCGCCGGCTTGGTCGACCAGGCCCGCGCCGCGCTCGACCGGGACCTCGCCCAGCTCGCGGCCGAGGCCGAGGTGGTCGAGCCCGCGCTGCCCGCGGCGTACGCATCCTGGGACAACCCGGTCTGGCACGGTTACCGGGTGCCCATGGAGATCCCCATGGCCCTGCGCCTCGGCGACCTCCGGCTGCCCGAGAGCGAGGACCTGAGCATCCCGATGCTGGTCCGGCTTCCGCTCGAACGCGGCCTGTGGATCGACAGCGGACGGGCCGGCCTCGACGACCCGCTCGCCGACTCCGACGAGCTGCGCCGACTCGCCATGGACACGGCGGTGGCGCACGCCGCCCGGCTGCTCGCCGTCTATCCCGCCGGGGAGTTCACGGTGCATGTGATCGACCCGGCCGGTTCGGGAGCCTCGTGTCTCGCGCCGCTGGTGCGTTCCGGAGTCCTCGACGCTCCGCCCGCCGCCGGGGCCGCGGGAGTGGGCGAGGTGCTGGCCCGGCTCACCCAGCGTGTCGACCTGGTGCAGATGGCGGTCCGTGGCGGTGTGGCCGACTCGCTGCCGCCAGACCTCGACACCGCTGAACAACTGCTGATCGTCAACGACTTCCCGCACGGCTTCGACGACCGCGCCGTGACGCAGTTGCGCTATCTCGCGGACGAGGGACCGGCCGTCGGCGTCCATCTGATGATGGTCGCGGACCGGGAGGACGCCGCCGCCTACGGGCCGCTGCTCGATCCTCTCTGGCGTTCGCTGTTGCGACTCACCCCGGTGCCCGACGACCATCTCGCCGACCCGTGGGTGGGACACGCCTGGACGTACGAACCCGCGCTCGTCCCGCCGGGCAGCCAGGTGCTCCAACAGGTGCTCTCCCAGGTGGCGGCGGCCCGCCGCTCATGGAACCGCTGACTCGCAGAGGACTTTGCCAAGCATCGGTAAAGCTCTCTGACCAGGGAGCTTGGTCTTTCTTTTACTAATCGCTTTACCTTTCCTTGGTGTTTCGGGTACTGTTTTCCACACGGAGGGGAGTACTCCCTACCAGTAGCGGCGTTCCCGTCAATACGGATCCGACCAGATCCCGGGGCGTCGGCCCGTGGACCGCGGACGCATCACGCGTCCCCTCGGTCGCAGGTGGAAGAGACCTCCGGCAGCGACGACGCTGGTATTTGCCGTTACGACTGCCGGAGGCGCGCAGTGGATGTTTCCGTGACCCTTTGGGTCCTCACGATCGTGGGCCTAGCCGCCCTCATCGCCGTCGACTTCTTCATCGGTCGCAAGCCGCACGACGTATCGATCAAGGAAGCCGGAATCTGGACGATCGTCTGGATCGCTCTGGCCGGACTGTTCGGCCTGGGACTGCTCGTCTTCTCCGGCGGCCAGCCCGCCGGCGAGTTCTTCGCCGGCTACATCACCGAGAAGTCGCTGAGCGTCGACAACCTCTTCGTCTTCGTCCTGATCATGGCGAAGTTCGCCGTGCCGACGCAGTATCAGCAGCGGGTACTTCTCGTCGGCGTCCTCATAGCGCTCGTCCTGCGCACGATCTTCATCGCCGCGGGCGCCGCGATCATCTCCAACTTCGCCTGGGTCTTCTACATATTCGGCGCGTTCCTCATCTACACGGCCTGGAAGCTGATCCAGGAGGCGCGGGCCGACGAGCCGGAGGAGGAGTTCGAGGAGAACAAGCTGCTCAAGGCCGCCGAGAAGCGCTTCGGTGTCGCCGACCGGTATCACGGCACGAAGCTGTGGATCCAGCAGAACGGCAAGCGCGTCATGACGCCGATGCTGGTCGTGATGCTCGCGATCGGCAGCACGGACGTACTCTTCGCGCTCGACTCGATCCCCGCGATCTTCGGCCTGACCCAGGACCCGTACATCGTCTTCACGGCCAACGCGTTCGCGCTGATGGGTCTGCGCCAGCTGTACTTCCTCATCGGCGGCCTGCTCAGGAAGCTGGTCCACCTCAGCTACGGCCTGTCCGTGATCCTCGGCTTCATCGGCGTCAAGCTGGTGCTGCACGCACTGCACGAGTCCGGCGTCCACGTTCCCGAGATCTCCATCCCGGTCTCGCTCGGGGTGATCTGCGTGGTCCTGGTCGTCACGACGATCACCAGCCTGGTCGCCTCCAAGAAGCAGGCGGCGCTGGAAGCGTCCGAAGGCGCTTCGGGGACCCCGGCGTCGGAGAAGTCCCCGACGAACAGCATCGACGTCTGATCACGTCGGAGGCGGCAACAGCCGCCTCGTGGCGGGGTGCGCGGTGCAGGGCCGCGCACCCCGCCAGGTGTTGGCTCGGGCGACCATCGGAATGCGGGGCCCGTCCGCGCCTGCGACGATCGCTGCATGATCGTTCGGCTCCGGTCAGTCCTGACGCAGTGGACGGCCGTCGTGCCCGTGGTCGGGGTGGTCCTGCTGGCCTTCACCTGGGGACGCGACCTGCCCGGCGCGATCGTCGCACTGGTGACCCTGGTCCTGGCCGGGGCGGTGCTGGCCGCGGTCCACCATGCCGAGGTGATCGCGCATCGGGTCGGCGAACCCTTCGGGTCCCTCGTCCTGGCCATCGCGGTCACGATCATCGAAGTGGCGCTCATCGTCACCCTGATGGCGGACGGCGGCCCGAAGAGCTCGACGCTCGCACGTGACACCGTGTTCGCGGCCGTGATGATCACGTGCAACGGCATCGTGGGACTGTGCCTGCTCGTCGCCTCCCTGCGTCACGGGCTCGCCGTCTTCAACGCGGAGGGCACCGGCGCCGCCCTGGCGACCGTCGCGACGCTGGCCACGCTCAGCCTGGTCTTTCCGACCTTCACCACCAGCAAGCCGGGCCCGGAGTTCTCCACGGCCCAGCTCACCTTCGCCGCGCTCGCCTCACTCGTCCTGTACGGCCTGTTCGTGACGACCCAGACCGTGCGGCACCGCGACTACTTCCTCCCGATCACCCGTCTGGGCGAGGTGATCGACGTGGACGAACACGCGGACGCCCCGTCCGCCCGTGCCGCCGGCATCAGCCTGGGCCTGCTCGCCCTGGCCCTCGTCGGAGTGGTCGGCCTCGCCAAGGGCGTGTCGCCCACCATCGAGTCCGGCGTCGAGGCGGCCGGTATGCCGCAGTCCGTGGTCGGTGTGATCATCGCGCTGCTCGTCCTGCTGCCGGAGACCATCGCCGCGGTCCGGTCGGCCCGCCGCGACCGGGTGCAGACCAGTCTGAACCTCGCCCTCGGCTCCGCGATGGCCAGCATCGGTCTGACGATTCCCGCGGTCGCCCTGGCGTCCGTCTGGCTCTCCGGGCCGCTCGTACTCGGCCTCAGTTCCACCCATATGGTGCTGCTCGCGCTCACGGTGGTCGTGAGCTCTCTGACGGTCGTCCCCGGACGCGCGACCCCGCTCCAGGGAGGCGTCCATCTGGTGGTGTTCGCGGCGTACTTGGAGCTGGCGGTCACTCCCTAGCCGACACCGAGCCGGTGGAGGCGACGCCGAGCCGGTGGAGCCGACGCTCACTCCGTGGCCGGTGCGACGGCCATCCGGGGCACCGGCCGGGTCTCCGGCAGCAGTGCGAAACACCCGAGGCTGAGCAGAGCGATCCCCGTCAGATACGCCGCCACGCCCCAGGGCACCCGCTCTCCCTCGGCCACCGCCGTCGCCACGATGGGCGTGAGCGCGCCGCCCAGGACCCCGCCCAGGTTGTAGCCCACCGCCGCCCCCGTGCAGCGCACCCGAGGCTCGTACAACTCCGGCAGATACGCGGAGATCACGGCGAACGTCGTGATGAACGCGAGCAGCGCCACCAGGAAGCCCAGGAACATCAACAGGGGTTCACCGGTCGACAGCAGCCCGATCATCGGGAACATCCACAATGCCGAGGCCGTACACCCCGCCAGACACAGCGGCCGCCGTCCGTAGCGGTCGCCGAGAAGGGCCACCACGGGCGTGAGGGAGCCCTGCACCACCACGGCCGCCATGATGCAGGACAGCATGACGGTACGGCTCACCCCGAGCCGCTCGACGCCGTACGCGAGCGCCCAGGTCGTCACCGCGTAGAACACGGCGTAGCCGACCGCGAGTCCACCGGCCGTCAGCAGGACGAGCCGCCAGTGGTCGCGCACCACCTCGGCGAGCGGCACACGCGCGTGGTCCTCCATTTCGAGGAAGCTGGGGCTCTCCGCGAGCGAACTGCGCAGCCACAGCCCCGCGGCGGCGAGCAGGCCCGCCGCCCAGAACGGCACCCGCCACCCCCATGCCGCGAACTGCGCGTCGGACAGCGTTGTCGACAGCATCAGCATCACGCCGTTGGCCAGCACGAACCCCACGGAGGGGCCGATCTGCGGAAAGCTCGACCACAGCGCGCGCCGCTCGGCCGGCGCGTGCTCCGCGGTCAGCAGCACCGCGCCGCCCCACTCCCCGCCGAGCCCGAGCCCCTGAAGGAAACGCAGCACCAGAAGGAGTACGGGAGCGGCCGTACCGATCGAGTCGTACGTCGGCACGCACCCGACCGCGACGGTCGCGGCGCCGGTCAGCAACAGCGAGGCGACGAGCACCGGCCGCCGTCCGCGCCGGTCCCCGATGTGCCCGAACAGCATCGAGCCGAGCGGGCGGGCGACGAACCCGACGCCGAACGTCGCGAAGGCCGCCAGCGTTCCCGCCAATGGTGAGAAGGTCGGGAAGAACAACGGTCCCAGGACCAGGGCGGCCGCGGTCCCGTAGACGAAGAAGTCGTAGAACTCGATGGCCGTTCCGGCGAGCGAGGCGGCCGCGAGCCGGAGCATGGAGGGCGCCCTTACGGTGTGTACGTCGTGCATGCCGCGTCAACTACCCACGGTGACGGACGGTTACGGGGGCGCGCGGGAGCATGGTGTGCGTCGGAGGCAGATCGCGATGCGCCGGAGCGGACCGATCTCGTACTGCTCGGAGCGGGCCTTCCCATGGAACGGTGGGTCTCATCGCGGATTGGACGGCCCGTCACCACCGCGCCGTGGCGTGATAGACCGGGTCCGAGCAGCGGTCCGCAATGGGCCGGCAGATCTGGAAGGACCGGAGGAACCGTGCCCCGCACCCTCGCCAACGCCCCGATCATGATCCTCAACGGGCCCAATCTGAACCTTCTCGGGCAGCGTCAGCCGGAGATCTACGGCTCGGACACGCTCGCGGACGTGGCGGCCCTGTGTGCCAAGGCGGCCGCCGCGCACGGCGGCACGGTGGACTTCCGTCAGTCCAACCACGAGGGCGAGCTGGTGGACTGGATCCACGAGGCGCGCCTGAACCACGCCGGGATCGTGATCAACCCGGCCGCGTACTCGCACACCTCCGTCGCGATCCTGGACGCGCTCAACGCCTGTGACGGCCTTCCGGTGGTGGAGGTCCACATCTCCAACATCCACCAGCGCGAGGCGTTCCGGCACCACTCGTACGTCTCGCAGCGGGCCGACGGGGTCATCGCGGGGTGCGGGGTGCAGGGGTACGCGTTCGCGGTGGAGCGGGTGGCGGCGCTGGCGGGGACGGGGCAGGCGCAAGCCTGACTCAGAGCCGCCCCGCCTCCACGATCCGGCGCAGGAACCGCTGGGTGCGCTCCTGTCGCGGGCTCCCGAAGAGCTCCTCGGCCGTGCCGCGTTCGAGGACCACACCGCCGTCCAGGAAGCACACCTGGTCGGCGACCTCGCGGGCGAAGCCCATCTCGTGCGTGGCCAGCACCATGGTCATGCCCTCGTCCTTCAGGTCCCGGACGACGGACAGGACCTCACCCACGAGCTCCGGGTCGAGGGCGGCGGTGATCTCGTCGAGGAGCAGCAGCCGGGGACGTACGGCCAACGCGCGGACGATCGCAGCCCGTTGTTGCTGCCCGCCGCTCAGCCGGTCGGGGTACTCGCCCGCCTTCGCGCCGAGGCCGAGCCGGTCGAGCAGCTCACGCGCGTGTGCCTCGGCCTCCGCGCGGCCCACGCCGTGCACGCGGCGCGGGGCGAGCGTGATGTTCTCCAGCACGGTCATGTGCGGGAAGAGGTTGTACGCCTGGAAGACCACGCCGATCCGACGGCGTACGGCGTCGTGGTCGGCCCTAGGGTCGGTGATCTCCTCGTCGTCCAGCCAGATCGCGCCGTCGTCGATCTCCTCGAGGAGGTTCGCACAGCGCAGCAGGGTCGACTTGCCGGAGCCGGAGGCGCCGATCAGCGCGGTCACCGTGTGCGGGGCGACCTCCAGGTCGACGTCCCGCAGTACGACGGAGTCGCCGAAGGTCTTGCGGACGGATTCCATCCGCAGCACCGGTGTGCCGGTCATATGGTCCCTCCCTGGGCCCGCTGACGGTCCATCCGGGCCGTGATCCAGTCCGTGAAGCGGGTCATCGGAATGGTCAGCGCGACGAAGACCAGTCCCGCGACGATGTACGGCGTGTAGTTGAGGCTGCGGCCCACGATGATGTCGGCGGCCCGCACCGCGTCGACCGCGCCGCCGATCGACACGAGCCCGGTGTCCTTCTGGAGGGACACCAGGTCGTTGAGGAGCGGCGGCACCTGGCGGCGTACCGCCTGGGGGAGGACGACGTAGCGCAGGGCCTGCCGGTTGGTGAGCCCGAGCGAGCGGGCCGCGGCGCGCTGCGAGGGGTGGATGGACTCGATGCCGGCGCGGAACACCTCGGCGACGTACGCCGAGTACGTCAGCGTCAGCGCCGTACCGCCCAGGAGGACCGGGTCCACGGTGACGCCCTGCAGCCGCAGCGCGGGGACGCCCAGGACCACGATCATCAGGTTGATGATGAGCGGGAGGCCACGGAAGAAGTCCGTGTACGCGGCGGCCAGGGCCCGTACGGGGAAGAACACCGGGCCGCGCAGGGTGCGGGCGATGGCGATCAGCATGCCCAGGACGAGGACCGCGGCGCCGCATATCAGGAGCAGCCGTACGTTCAGCCACAGCCCTTCCAGGACCTTGGGGAACGCCTCGCGCGCGTACCGCCCGTTGAAGAACGTCTCCTTGGTGCGCGACCAGCCGGGCGCGTTGACGACGACGAGGTACAGCACGACGCCGGTGACCAGGGTGGAGAGCGCGGCGATCACCGTCGCGCGGCGGGCGCGGGCGCGCTTGTGGCGCTCCCGTTCGATCCGCCGCTGCGACGGGACGTACGCCTCGGACATGCCGCCCTCACCGGAGCCCGCTCCCGGCTCTCCTCCCGGCTCCCCTTCCGACTCCTCCTTGGTGACGGTCACTTGAGCACCGGAGCGTCGACGGCTTCGGACAGCCACTGCTTCTCGATCGAGGCGAGCGTGCCGTCCTGGCGCAGGGCGTCCACGGCCTTCGTCACGCACGGGGTCAGGGCGCTGCCCTTGTCGAGGACGAGTCCGAACTGTTCGGGCGTGCCCCCGGTGTTCTCGAACTGCCCGACGATCTTGGCGTCGGTCACCTCGGCCGCCGTGATGTAGAACGCGGTCGGCAGGTCGACCACGATGGCGTCGACCTGACCGTTCTTCAGCGCGGACTTGGCCTGGTCGTTCTTCGCGTACGCGGCCGGCTGCTGGGTCGGCTTCACCACGTCGTCGATGTAGTTCAGGCTGGTGGTGCCGACCTGGGCGCCCAGCTTGAGGCCCTTGAGGTCCGCGATGCTCTTCGCCTTCGCTGCCTTGGAGCCCTTGAGCGCGATGACGGCCTGGCGGACGTCGTAGTAGCCGGACGAGAAGTCCACCGCCTTCTTGCGCTCGGCGCTGATCGACACCTGGTTGATGTCGAAGTCGAAGGTCTTCACACCGGGCGCGAAGGCCTTGTTGAAGGGGACGGTCTGCCAGACGACGTCGCTCTTGTCGTAGCCGAGCTGCTTGGCCACGGCGTACGTGACCGCGGACTCGAAGCCCTTGCCGTTCGCGGGCTTGTCGTCCTTGAACCACGGCTCGTACGCGGGCTCGTCGGTCGCGATGGTCAGCTTGCCGGACGTCCGGGTGCCCAACGCGCCCTTCGCGCAGGCTTCCCCGGTTGTCCCGGAGGCCTTGGCGGAGGCTTTGTCCTCCGGCTGCGGGGCACAGCCCACGGCGACGGCGAGCAGGGCGACGGTGGTGGCGGACGCGGCGCGGCGCAGGGTGCGTTGGGCGAGATGCATGGCGGGAGAGTGACAGCGAGGCAGGCCGTTTGTCGAGGTCACAACCGTAAATGTCCGCATAGTGGGAACGTGTGTTGCGGTCCCGTGAACGCTCGATGAGAAGAGCCGCGGATCGGACTGCCGACGGCTTCGCCGGGGCCGCCGGCCGAGGGCGGGGATCAATGGGCCGGCGGCCCGTTTCGCGTCAGGAGCCGTCGACCTGAGCGGGGCTGCTTCCAGTGGACTGCACCACCGCACACGCCGGGAGCGCGCGCGGGGCACCGGCGCGTGCGCTCCATTCACACGGGGCGCGTGTTCGCGGACTTCACGCCCCCGGTCTGGGTCAGTGAGAGGGCCCGGACCGGTCGGGGTTCGTCATACGACCCGGACCGGTCGGGCTTCGTTCGTCACACGACCCGGAGTCACCAGCCGCGTGCGTGCCACTCCGGAAGGTGCGGCCGCTCGGCGCCCAGCGTCGTGTCGTTGCCGTGCCCCGGGTAGACCCAGGTCTCGTCCGGCAGTGCGTCGAAGATCTTCGTCTCGACGTCGTGGATGAGGCTGGCGAACGCCTTCGGGTCCTTGCGGGTGTTGCCCACGCCGCCGGGGAAGAGACAGTCCCCGGTGAACACGTGCGGGTGCCCGTGCGGGTCGTCGTAGACGAGGGCGATCGAGCCCGGCGTGTGTCCCACGAGGTGGCGCGCGGTGAGCTCCACGCGCCCTACCCGGATCGTGTCGCCGTCGCCCACGAGGACGTCGGTCGGCACGGGGATGCCCTCGGCGTCGTCCCGGCCCGCGTAGGTGCGGGCGCCGGTGGCCACCACGACCTCCGCGAGCGCCTGCCAGTGGTCGCCGTGCTGATGTGTGGTGACGACGGACGCGATGCCGTCGTCACCGATCAGCGTGAGCAGGGTGCCGGCGTCGTTGGCCGCGTCGATCAGCAGCTGCTCGTCGGTGGCCCGGCAGCGCAGCAGATAGGCGTTGTTGTCCATCGGGCCGACCGCGACCTTGGAGATCATCAGGTTCTGCAGCTCGTGCACATCGGCAGGTCCGCCGACCTTCACCGCTCCGCTGTACGTCATGACGGCAGCCTATAGCGGGGGGAGCGCGGGGAGTGGCCCGCCATCGACGCTCAGCCCCGAACCGTCGCGCCGTCCGCAGAGCCAGCCGAGCAGCGCCGGTGCGGGACCGGTCACGGTGACCTCGGGTCCGCCCTCGGCATCGCGTCCCGTGCTCCACGCGCGCGTGCCGTCGGTGATCCGTGTGGAGGACACCTGGGAGTGCCCCGTGAACCGATCGGCGAGGAACTCGATCTCCCGTTCCACGAACTCCTCCGGGAGATCTTCGAGCTCGTACCCGATCCCCAGATCCACGTGATGCAGCTCGACCTCGCCCCAGCGCCGGAACGGTACCCGGGCCGCGGAGTCCGTGACCCCGTTGCGCAGCTCCACCGTGCGCGACCAGTCCGCGGGCGCCGCCCCCGTGTCCTGGAACCGGGCCGCGCTCTCCCGCAGGTCCGCGAGCTGTCCGTCCAGAGGGCGCGGCGCGTCCCGCTCGATGTCGGCGTCCCGGGCTTCCCCGGAGACGTACATGGGGCGCCCGTCGAGGACGTTCACGAGCGCGTCCGCGTTACGGGAGAGGTGGGCGAGCACATGGCCGCGGCTCCAGCCGGGCAACCGTGACGGCTCGGCCGCGGAAGCGTTGTCCATTTTGGTGGCTGCGTTGAGCAGTCGTTCCGTCGCGTCACGTACAGACGCCAGGTCGCGCACATGATCCATCATGCGGCCGACCCTAGCCCCGCCACACGTTCGGGTGAAGGTGGTCGGCCACACCCGCAAATCGAATGCACGTGCTATACCCTCGAGTGCGGCGTCGGGCATGCTGGATGGCCCGGGATTGTTGTGAACCAGGGAAAGCAACCGGCGCTGTCAGTGGCTCCCCCTAGTCTGGGAAAGACGGGGGCCTCGGCCCCTGTCACTTCTCTCAAGAAAGGTGCGGACCGGCGTGGCCGACCGTCTCATCGTCCGTGGAGCGCGCGAGCACAATCTGAAGAATGTCTCGCTCGACCTCCCGCGCGACTCGCTCATCGTCTTCACGGGCCTGTCGGGGTCGGGCAAGTCCTCGCTGGCCTTCGACACGATCTTCGCCGAGGGGCAGCGGCGTTACGTGGAGTCACTGTCCTCGTACGCCCGGCAGTTCCTCGGCCAGATGGACAAGCCGGACGTGGACTTCATCGAAGGCCTCTCCCCGGCGGTCTCCATCGATCAGAAGTCGACCTCGCGCAACCCGCGCTCGACGGTCGGCACCATCACCGAGGTCTACGACTACCTGCGTCTGCTCTTCGCGCGCATCGGCAAGCCGCACTGTCCCGAGTGCGGTCGCCCCATCACGCGCCAGTCGCCGCAGGCCATCGTCGACAGGGTTCTGGAGCTGCCCGAGGGAAGCCGCTTCCAGGTCCTTTCGCCGCTGGTGCGCGAGCGCAAGGGCGAGTTCGTCGACCTCTTCGCCGATCTCCAGACCAAGGGGTACAGCCGGGCCAGGGTCGACGGCCAGACGATCCAGCTCACCGAGCCGCCCACGCTGAAGAAGCAGGAGAAGCACACCATCGAGGTGGTCGTCGACCGCCTCACGGTGAAGGACTCCGCCAAGCGCCGCCTCACCGACTCCGTGGAGACCGCCCTCGGGCTCTCCGGCGGCATGGTCGTGCTCGACTTCGTCGACCTCCCCGAGGACGACCCCGAGCGCGAGCGCATGTACTCGGAGCACCTGTACTGCCCGTACGACGACCTGTCGTTCGAGGAGCTGGAGCCCCGCTCCTTCTCCTTCAACTCGCCCTTCGGCGCCTGCCCCGAGTGCACCGGTATCGGTACGCGCATGGAGGTCGACCCCGAGCTGATCGTCCCGGACGAGGACAAGTCCCTCGACGAGGGCGCCATCCACCCCTGGTCGCACGGGCACACCAAGGACTACTTCGGGCGGCTCGTCGGAGCCCTCGCCGACGCGTTGGGATTCCGGACCGACATCCCCTTCGCCGGTCTCCCGCAGCGCGCCAAGAAGGCCCTGCTCTACGGCCACAAGACGCAGATCGAGGTGCGCTACCGCAACCGGTACGGGCGCGAGCGTGTCTACACCACCCCCTTCGAAGGGGCCGTCCCCTTCATCAAGCGGCGGCACAGCGAGTCCGAGAGCGACGCCAGCCGCGAGCGCTTCGAGGGCTATATGCGCGAGGTGCCCTGCCCCACCTGTGAGGGCACCCGCCTCAAGCCGCTCATCCTCGCCGTCACCGTCATGGAGAAGTCGATCGCGGAGGTCTCCGCGATGTCGATCAGTGACTGCGCGGACTTCCTGGGCAAGCTGAAGCTCGACGCGCGCGACAAGAAGATCGCCGAGCGCGTCCTGAAGGAGGTCAACGAACGGCTGCGCTTCCTGGTCGACGTCGGCCTCGACTACCTGTCGCTCAACCGCGCGGCCGGCACGCTCTCCGGCGGCGAGGCCCAGCGCATCCGCCTGGCCACCCAGATCGGCTCCGGCCTCGTCGGCGTCCTGTACGTCCTCGACGAGCCGTCCATCGGCCTGCACCAGCGCGACAACCACCGGCTGATCGAGACCCTGGTCCGGCTGCGCGACATGGGCAACACGCTCATCGTCGTCGAGCACGACGAGGACACCATCAAGGTCGCCGACTGGGTCGTCGACATCGGCCCCGGCGCGGGTGAGCACGGCGGCAAGGTCGTGCACAGCGGCCCCTTGAAGGAGCTGCTCGCCAACCCCGAGTCGATGACCGGCCAGTACCTGTCGGGCAAGAGGGAGATCCCGCTTCCGGACATCCGCCGCCCCGCCGACCCGGGCCGCAGGCTCACCGTGCACGGCGCCCGTGAGAACAACCTCCAGGACATCGACGTGTCCTTCCCGCTGGGCGTGCTCACGGCGGTCACCGGTGTCTCCGGTTCCGGCAAGTCGACGCTGGTCAACGACATCCTGTACACACACCTGGCGCGCGAGCTCAACGGCGCCCGGAGCGTTCCAGGGCGGCACACGCGTGTGGACGGCGACGACCTCGTCGACAAGGTCGTGCACGTCGACCAGTCGCCCATCGGCCGCACCCCGCGGTCGAACCCGGCCACGTACACCGGAGTCTTCGACCACGTCCGCAAGCTGTTCGCCGAGACGACCGAGGCGAAGGTGCGGGGCTACATGCCCGGCCGCTTCTCCTTCAACGTCAAGGGCGGCCGCTGCGAGAACTGCTCGGGCGACGGCACCATCAAGATCGAGATGAACTTCCTGCCGGACGTGTACGTCCCCTGCGAGGTCTGCCACGGGGCGCGCTACAACCGGGAGACCCTGGAGGTCCACTACAAGGGCAAGTCCATCTCCGAGGTCCTCGACATGCCGATCGAGGAGGCCCTCGGCTTCTTCGAGGCCGTCCCCGCGATCGCCCGCCACCTGCGCACGCTCAACGACGTCGGTCTCGGCTACGTCCGGCTCGGTCAGTCCGCGCCGACGCTGTCCGGCGGCGAGGCCCAGCGCGTCAAGCTCGCCAGCGAGCTGCAGAAGCGTTCCACGGGCCGCACGGTGTACGTGCTGGACGAGCCGACCACCGGTCTGCACTTCGAGGACATCAGCAAGCTGATCACGGTGCTCTCCGGTCTGGTCGACAAGGGCAACACGGTCATCGTCATCGAGCACAACCTCGATGTCATCAAGACCGCCGACTGGGTCGTCGACATGGGCCCGGAGGGCGGTAACGGCGGTGGTCTCGTGGTCGCCGAGGGCACGCCCGAGCAGGTCGCCGGGGTTCCGGCCAGCCACACCGGCAAGTTCCTGCGCGAGGTCCTGGGCGCGGACCGGATCAGCGACGCCGCCTCCGTACCGGCTCCCCGCAAGGCGACGGCCAAGAAGGCGGTCGCGGCCAAGTCGACGGCCAGGAAGACGACCACGAAGGCCGTGAACAACACGGCCACGAAGAAGGCCGCCGCGGCCACCAGCACGACGGCAACGAAGAAGGCGACCCCCGCGAAGAAGACCACGCGGGCACGCAAGGCCTGATCCGGCAGGCAGCACGGGCCAGGCCCGACACATCACGAAAAACACGGTGCCCCATGGGAACTCCCCATGGGGCACCGCCTGTTGCACATTCAGCCGCCCTTGGACCACATCGGTCTCAGCGGATCCGGCTGCCTCAGGGGGCGTCGAGTTCCGCGGCGAACGGCGGCTCCGCGCCCGCTCGGGAGCAGGTGATCGCCGCCGCGCGGGCCGCGAACCGCAGCAGCTCGCTCCAGCCCTCGGGGCCCAGCTCGGCCAGTGCCGCCCGGGACAGCGCGTCCCGCGCGGCCAGGCCGTGCAGCAGGGCCGCGTTCACCGTGTCTCCGGCGCCGATGGTGTCCACGACCTCGACCGGCTCACCGGGCACGGAGTGGACGGATCCGTCCTGGGTGAACACCGTCAGGCCGTCGCCGCCCTGGGTGATCACGACGGCCGCGGGACCGGAGGCCAGCCACTCGCGCGGGGTGCCGCCCAGCCACAGCGCGTCCTCCTCGGAGAGCTTGAGGAGCGACACCGACGGCAGCCAGCTCTTGAAGCGGGCCCGATAGGCGTCCGCGTCGGGGATGAGCACGGCTCGGATGTTCGGGTCGAGCGTGGTGAACACGCCGCGCGCGGCGGCGGCCCGCATGAGCTCCTCGTAGGCGCTCGCGCCCGGCTCCAGGACCAGCGAGCAGGTCCCGAAGGACACCGCCCGGGTGGCGTCCGGGAGACACTCCGGCGCGGCGAACAGGCGGTCGGCCGTGCCCTCGACGTAGAAGGAGTACGCCGCCGAGCCGTCCGCGTCGATGGAGGCGACCGCGAGGGTCGTCGGCTCCGTCCCGCGCTGCACCGAGGACACGTCGACGCCCGCCTCGCGCAGCCCGCCGAGGAGCGCCTCGCCGAAGGCGTCGTGCGAGACTCGGGAGCAGAAGGCGGTGGGGGAGCCGAGGCGGCCCAGCGCCACCGCCGTGTTGTAGGGGCCGCCGCCGCGTGCGGGCCGCAGGCCGACGAGCGCGCCCGCGCCCTGCGGTACCAGGTCGATCAGGGCCTCACCGGCGACGACGATCACGACAGGGATCCTTTCGCGGGACTCTTCTGACTCGGGTCGGCGGGGGAGGCCCCCGGTGTCCCGGGGGGCTCGGCGCAGCCGCACGAGGTGCGGTGGACGAAGGCGCAGGGGAGGCGCACGGTGCGGGCCGGGTGGTCCGGCGAGGCGAGCCGTTCCAGGAGCAGCCGGACGGCCTGCGCGCCGATCTCCTTGCTGGGCTGGGAGATCGCGGTCAGCCGTGGCGCGAACAGATCCGCCCAGGCGAAGTCGTCGAAGCAGCACAGCGCCAGGTCGTCCGGCACGGACAGACCGCGTGCGCGCAGGGCGCGCAGGGCCCCGATGGTCATCGCGTTGTTTCCGGTGACCAGCGCGGTCGGGGGCGCCGCCAGGGACAGCAGCGCGTCGGTGGCACGTTCGGCGGCCGTCGCCTCGGAGTCGCCGTGCGTCACGAGCCGTTCGTCGTAGGGGAGCCCGGCGCCCGCGAGGCCGTGGCGGTAGCCGGAGATCCGCTCGTTCGTGGTGCTGAGCCCGGGCAGGCCCGCGACGAGCCCGATGCGCCGGTGACCCCGTTCGGCGAGATGCCCGACCAGCCGTGCCATCGGCTCGGCGTTCTCGGTGCAGACCTGGTCGAAGCGGAAGTCGAAGCGGAAGGGGTGGTCGGCCGGGGCCTCGACCAGGCGGTCCAGGAAGACGGTCGGCACGTTGTGCTGCCCGAGGTAGCGCAGGAGCGCGTCCGGATCGGCGGAGGGCGCGACGATCAGACCGTCGACGCGTCGCTCGTGCAGCAGCTGGACGACCTTCCGCTCGTGCCGGGGATCGTCGTGCGGGTCGGCGAGGAGCAGCCCGTACCCGTGCTCCAGGGCGCCCGCTTCGACGCCCTGGAGGATCTCCGTGAAGTACGGGTTGCTGATCGCCGACACCGCGAGGCCGATGGACCGGGTGCGTGCGGTGACCAGCGAACGGGCCAGGGTGTTGGGCGTGTAGCCGAGCGCGTCGATGGCGTCCAGGACGGCCTGGCGGGTGTGGGGCAGCACGGGGCGCGTGTCGTTGAGCACATGGGAGACGGTCGCCACGGACACTCCCGCGTGCGCCGCCACGTCGACCATCGTTGCCATCGCCCTGCCTCGCCTCTCCCGGGCGTCCCCCTGGGGCCCTCCCCGAACTCTCGGCCTGCTCCGGCGGGAACGTATCGCATTCGACGGTGGACGTAAACGCTTGCGTAAACGTTTACGTCCTGTCACCCGCACTTTTGAGGGCACCTTCGGGGCCGCATCTATGAGGACCCCCTCCGGGCGGAATGATCCCTACCGGTATCGTCGACACACACCCGGCCCCGACCTGTGGAGACGCCATGCCTGCCCGCCGTACCGTCCTGCGAGGAGCGGCGCTCGCCCCGGTCGCCGGGATCGCCCTCAGCGCCTGCTCCGGCGGCAGCGGGGGCGGGACGCCGGCGGCGCCGACCGCGCCGGTCGAGCTGGGCGCGGAGAGCGAGGTCGCCAAGGGCGGCGCCAAGCTGTACCGGGAAGAGAACGTCGTGGTCAGCCGCGCCGAGAACGGCTCTCTGAAGGCGTTCAGCACGATCTGCACGCACGCCGGGTGCGCCATCAACAAGCTTCAGGGCACGACGCTGATCTGCCCGTGCCACGGCAGCGAGTTCGACGCGGCGACGGGCCAGGTGCTGCAGGCCCCGGCCACCGTGCCGCTGAAGGAGCTGTCCGTGCAGGCCAAGGGCGGCAGGATCGTCGCGGGTCCCTGACCGGGAGTGCGGTGACGCCGCGTTCCCGGCCGGTCGGGGTCACTCCCAGTCCCAGCCGATGCCCACGATGCCCGACCGCACCCGCGGCTCGACGAGATGCACCGAGCGATGGCGCCCGCTGAGGGCGAGCTCCTGGCGGCCGCTGCGTGGTGCCGCCGCCGAGTGCTGGGTGAACCGGTGGCAGCGCACGGGCAGCGCATCCTCGGCGAACCGCACCTGGAGGGCGTACTGCCCGCCCGCGAAGCCGAACCCGCGTACGTACTCGCTGGACGCGCCGGCCGTGCCGTCCTCGAAGCCGTAGCGGAAGAGGAACGTATCTCCTGCGCGCAGCCGCGTGTCGAAGAGCAGCTCGGCGACCATCACTCCGGTGTCGTGGTGCCAGCGCACCCGTCCCGTGCGGCAGTTTTCCAGTGCTCGGACCGCCGTGCGCTCCGGGGCGCAGCCGGGGTCACCGTGGTGGACGGCCACATAGCGGTCCACACCGTCCTTGTAGGCCCGCACGATGTGGTGGGATTCACGCGCGAGCAGCTCGCGGTGCGTGCCTATCCGGACGAGTTCGTGGTGGCCGAGAGTGTGCAGCCCGCCGTCGAGCGGTGACTCCAGCTCGGCCAGGAGTCGCTCCAGGACGCCGGAGGCCTCCACCAGGGAGCGGTACGAGCGGCCGGTGGGGCGCTGGGGGTCGCAGCGCTGGTCGGCCTTGGCCAGCAGCCGGATCAGCGACTCGTCCGGGAGCTGGAGTATCTCCTCCAGGGCGCGTACGGCGCGCAGCGATTCGGGGCGCTGTGGGCGCCGGGCGCCCTGCTGCCAGTAACTCAGGCTCGTGACCCCGACTTTGACCCCGTACCGAGACAGATGGTGCTGTACGCGCTGCAGGGGCAGGCCGCGTGCGGCGATCGCGGCGCGCAGTGCGACATGGAAGGGGCCTCCCGCCAGGGCCGTCTCCAGTTCGGCAATGGCGACGTCCGCGTGCTGTGTGCCGTACCGCATGCAGGGGCCTTTCTGTGAATGTTCACAACGGCTGGTCAGACCGTTGGATGTAGGTCCTCGGGAGCGCCCGGCCGGCGCGCGGGGCTTGTTCACACGCGCCTGTCGCCGTCCACGACCCCGAGTTCCCACGCATTGAAGCGTGTTGACCAAGCCCCGACAACACCTGATACGCAACCTACTCAACCTGCCGTACCGCCCTCTGGCCGATCTGCGATCGCGGTCCCGGCGGCCGAGTCCACAGGCGGGCCGGGAGGTCGTCGCGGTGTCAGCCCTCGCCAGTAGGGTGTGTGACATGGCCGACCCCTCCAGCTACCGCCCCAAGCCGGGACAGATCCCGGACTCTCCCGGGGTGTACAAATTCCGCGACGAGCACCGCCGGGTGATCTACGTCGGAAAGGCGAAAAGCCTGCGCCAGCGCCTGGCCAGCTACTTCCAGGACCTGGCGGGCCTGCACCCCCGCACCCGCACCATGGTCACCACGGCCGCGTCCGTGGAGTGGACGGTGGTGTCCACGGAGGTGGAGGCGCTGCAGCTGGAGTACTCCTGGATCAAGGAGTACGACCCCCGGTTCAACGTCAAGTACCGCGACGACAAGAGCTACCCCTACCTCGCGGTGACGATGAACGAGGAGTTCCCGCGTGTGCAGGTGATGCGCGGCCACAAGCGCAAGGGCGTGCGCTATTTCGGTCCGTACGGGCACGCGTGGGCGATCCGTGACACCGTCGACCTGCTGCTGCGTGTCTTCCCGGTCCGCACCTGTTCGGCGGGCGTCTTCAAGAACGCCGCCCGCACCGGCCGCCCCTGCCTCCTCGGTTACATCGGCAAGTGCTCCGCCCCCTGCGTCGGGCGGGTCTCCGACGAGGAACACCGTGAGCTGGCCGAGGAGTTCTGCGACTTCATGGCCGGCCGTACGGGGACGTACATCCGCCGCCTCGAGCAGCAGATGACGGACGCGGCCGAGGAGATGGAGTACGAGCGGGCGGCCCGTCTGCGCGACGACATCGAGGCCCTGAAGAAGGCCATGGAGAAGAACGCGGTCGTGCTCGCCGACGCGACCGACGCCGACCTGATGGCCGTCGCCGAGGACGAGCTGGAAGCCGCCGTGCAGATCTTCCATGTGCGCGGCGGCCGGGTGCGCGGCCAGCGCGGCTGGGTCACCGACAAGGTGGAGGCCGTCACCACCGGTGACCTGGTCGAACACGCGCTGCAGCAGCTCTACGGAGAGGAGACGGGCGACTCCGTCCCCAAGGAGGTGCTCGTTCCGGCACTGCCCGACCCCGTGGAGCCCGTCCAGGAGTGGCTGACCGAGCGCCGCGGGTCGAACGTCTCCCTCCGCATCCCGCAGCGCGGCGACAAGAAGGCGCTCATGGAGACCGTGCAGCGCAACGCGCTCCAGGCTCTCGGCCTGCACAAGACCAAGCGCGCCTCCGACCTGACCACCCGCTCGCGCGCCCTGGAGGAGATCGCCGGAGCCCTCGACCTGGACAGTGCCCCGCTCCGGATCGAGTGCTACGACATCTCGCACCTCCAGGGGGACGACGTGGTCGCCTCCATGGTCGTCTTCGAGGACGGGCTGCAGCGCAAGAGCGAGTACCGGCGCTTCCAGATCAAGGGCTTCGAGGGCCAGGACGACGTCCGCTCCATGCACGAGGTGATCACCCGCCGCTTCAGGCGCTATCTCGCCGAGAAGGAGCGGACGGGCGAGTGGACGAACGGCGAGAACGCTTCCAGCGAGGGGACCTCCCGCGACGGGGCCTCCGCCGACGGGACCTCCACCGAAAGCGCTCCCCTGGGGAACGCCGCCCTGGAGGGTGACAGCGAGGGGAACGCCTTCGTGGGGAACGCCTTCACCGAGGAGGACGGCCGCCCCAAGCGCTTCGCCTACCCTCCGCAGCTCGTCGTCGTCGATGGTGGCCAGCCGCAGGTCGCGGCGGCCAAGAGGGCCCTCGACGAACTGGGCATCGACGACATCGCCGTCTGCGGTCTCGCCAAGCGCTTGGAGGAGGTCTGGCTGCCGCACGAGGACGACCCGGTGGTCCTGCCCCGCACCAGCGAGGGCCTGTACCTGCTCCAGCGGGTCCGTGACGAGGCCCACCGCTTCGCCATCACCTACCAGCGCACCAAGCGGGCCAAGCGCTTCAAGGCGAGCCCACTGGACGAGGTGCCGGGCCTCGGCGAGACCCGCAAACAGGCGCTGATCAAGCACTTCGGCTCGGTGAAAAAGCTGCGATCCGCGACCATCGACCAGATCTGCGAGGTCCCCGGCATAGGCCGCAAGACGGCCGAGGCGGTCGCCGTGGCCCTCGCCCAGGCGGCTCCGGCCGCACCCGCCGTGAACACGGCGACTGGAGAGATCATGGAAGACGAGGAAGTCGGGGCGTCCGGTACGACCACGGGCTCCCCGGAGGAGCCCGTGTCCGCGGGCGCCTCACACGAGCGACGGGGGCAGGAGACATGAGCGACAACGAACGACAAGAGATCCCAGCACAGACCGAACAACCGGCCGAACAACCGGCCGAACAACCGGCCGGACCACAGACCGGGCAGACGGCCGCACCACAGGCCGCCGACGAGACCCAGGGGGGTACGACGATGGAGACGCCCGCGGTGCCCGAAGCCGCCATCCCCGAGCTGGTGATCATCTCCGGGATGTCCGGGGCGGGCCGGTCGACGGCCGCCAAGTGTCTGGAGGACCTCGGCTGGTTCGTCGTCGACAACCTGCCGCCCGCGCTGATCCCCACCATGGTGGAGCTCGGCGCCCGCTCCCAGGGCAACGTGGCGAGGATCGCGGTCGTCGTCGACGTACGAGGCCGCCGCTTCTTCGACAACCTCCGCGAGTCCCTCGCCGACCTGGAGGCGAAGAACGTCACCCGGCGGATCGTCTTCCTGGAGTCCTCCGACGAGGCCCTGGTACGCCGCTTCGAGTCCGTGCGCCGTCCGCACCCCCTCCAGGGCGACGGCCGCATCGTCGACGGCATCGACGCCGAGCGCGAGCTGCTGCGCGAGCTGCGCGGCGACGCCGACCTGGTCATCGACACCTCCAGCCTGAACGTGCACGAGCTGCGCGCCAAGATGGACGCCCAGTTCGCCGGCGAGGAGGAGCCCGAGCTGCGGGCCACCGTCATGTCCTTCGGCTTCAAGTACGGCCTTCCGGTCGACGCCGACCTGGTCGTGGACATGCGCTTCCTGCCCAACCCGCACTGGGTCCCGGAGCTGCGCCCCTTCACCGGCCTGAACGAGGAGGTGTCGGCGTACGTCTTCAACCAGCCCGGCGCCAAGGAGTTCCTCGACCGCTACACCGAGCTGCTCCAGCTCATCGCCGCCGGCTACCGCCGCGAGGGCAAGCGCTATGTGACCATCGCGGTCGGCTGCACCGGCGGCAAACACCGCTCGGTCGCCACCTCCGAGAAGCTCGCCGCCCGCCTCGCCTCGCAGGGCGTGGAGACCGTGGTCGTCCACCGGGACATGGGGCGCGAGTGACCGGACGTGCCGCACTGCGGCTGAGCAGGCTGCGCCGGGTCGCCTCCGAGGGGCGCGGCGACAGGCCCGCCGAGGCGCGCGGCGCGAAGCCGCGCCGCCGGGGTGCCCAGCCCAAGGTCGTCGCCCTCGGCGGCGGCATGGGGCTGTCCGCCTCGCTCGCCGCGCTGCGCCGGATCACCGGCGACCTCACCGCCGTCGTCACCGTGGCCGACGACGGCGGTTCCAGCGGGCGTCTGCGCGACGAGCTGGGCGTGCTGCCGCCCGGCGACCTGCGTAAGGCCCTGGCCGCGCTGTGCGGCGACGACGACTGGGGCCAGACCTGGGCCCGCGTCATCCAGCACCGTTTCCAGTCCCAGGGCGATCTGCACGAGCACGCGGTCGGCAATCTGCTGATCGTCGCCCTGTGGGAACAGCTCGGCGACCATGTCCAGGCCCTGGACCTGGTCGGAAGGCTGCTCGGCGCGCACGGCCGGGTGCTGCCCATGTCCGCCGTACCCCTGGAGCTCCAGGCCCTGGTCAAGGGGCACGACCCGGAGCGGCCCGAGGACGTGGAGACCGTACGGGGACAGGCGACCGTGGCCCTCACTCCCGGCGAGGTGCAGTCCGTGCACGTCGTCCCCGCCGACCCGCCCGCCGTCCCCGAGGCCGTGGCGGCGGTCCTCGACGCCGACTGGGTGGTCCTCGGCCCCGGCTCCTGGTTCTCCTCGGTGATTCCGCACCTTCTCGTGCCCGAGCTCCTCGATGCGCTCACCGAGACGAAGGCGCGCCGGGTACTCTCCCTGAACCTCGCCCCGCAGCCCGGAGAAACCGAGGGCTTCTCCCCGCAGCGTCATTTGGAGGTTTTGGGACGACACGCCCCTAAACTCGCCCTGGACGTGGTGCTGGCCGACGAGGCCGCCGTGCCCGATCGCGACTCACTCGCCGACGCCGCCCAGCGGTTCGGCGCCGCGGTCGAGCTGGCGCCGGTGGCCCGGACCGACGGATCTCCGCGGCACGACCCGGAGCTGTTGGCCGCCGCGTACGACCGTATTTTTCGGATGCATGGAAGGATCGGCCCATGGCGATGACGGCAGCGGTGAAGGATGAAATTTCCCGGCTCCCCGTCACCCGGACCTGCTGCAGAAAGGCGGAGGTCTCCGCCATTCTGCGGTTCGCCGGCGGCCTCCACCTGGTGAGCGGCCGGATTGTGATCGAGGCGGAGCTGGACACCGCGATGGCGGCGCGCCGGCTGAAGCGGGACATTCTGGAGATCTTCGGCCACAGCTCCGAACTGATCGTGATGGCGCCCGGCGGTCTGCGCCGCGGCTCCCGGTATGTCGTGCGCGTCGTCGCGGGCGGCGACCAGCTGGCCCGCCAGACGGGGCTCGTGGACGGTCGTGGGCGCCCGATCCGGGGCCTCCCGCCGCAGGTGGTCTCGGGGGCCACCTGCGACGCCGAGGCGGCCTGGCGCGGAGCGTTCCTGGCGCACGGCTCGCTCACCGAGCCGGGTCGCTCCTCCTCCCTGGAGGTGACCTGCCCGGGTCCGGAGGCGGCGCTCGCGCTCGTCGGTGCCGCCCGTCGGCTTTCGATCGCCGCGAAGGCCCGCGAGGTGCGCGGCGTGGACCGCGTGGTCGTCCGTGACGGAGACGCGATCGGCGCGCTGCTCACCCGTCTCGGAGCGCACGAGTCGGTGCTGGCCTGGGAGGAGCGGCGGATGCGTCGCGAGGTCCGCGCCACGGCCAACCGGCTCGCCAACTTCGACGACGCCAACCTGCGCCGCTCGGCCCGTGCCGCCGTCGCCGCCGGGGCCCGCGTGCAGCGCGCCCTGGAGATCCTCGCGGACGAGGTGCCGGAGCACCTCGCGGCCGCCGGACGGCTGCGCATGGAGCACAAGCAGGCCTCCCTGGAGGAGCTGGGCGCGCTCGCCGACCCGCCGCTGACCAAGGACGCCGTCGCCGGCCGTATCCGGCGGCTGCTCGCGATGGCCGACAAGCGGGCCCAGGATCTCGGCATCCCCGGGACGGAGTCGAACCTCACCGAGGAGATGGCGGACAACCTCGCGGGCTGACTGCTCCGACCGATCGCCGGAAGCCCAACATGCCGGTGCCGATGTCCACTTGGGACGTCGGCACCGGCGTTTGCGTTCCTGTGAGGCACCCTTGACTTGACCATGAAGTGTCATGAGCCTGGCATCTGTTCGCTGCTGTGGCGGACTCACGCAAGGGGGGCTCATGAGACGAAGAGCGAGAGCGATCCTCGCTACGGGCGCGCTCCTGCTGGGCGGTGCGGGCATGGCGCCCATCGCCCAGGCGCAGAACGGCGGTTCACCCAAGCCCGACGCGAACGCCGTGAAGGTGTTCCGCGCGGAGATCACGAAGCAGCAGGTACCCCTGCTGCTCGCGGCCGGGCAGGACGGCCACGAACTCGGCGACGCGACGTGGAAGAACGGCAAGAGCGCGGTCGAGGTCTACGTCACCGACCAGCAGGCCAAGAAGCTGCAGAAGCAGGGCGTCGCCCTCACCGAGCACGACCTGACGGCCAAGGCCGAGGCGCGGGTGGAGAACGCGGCCCAGGGCGTGTTCCGCCCGTACAGCGGCAAGGGCAATCTCCAGGAGGAGATCGTCAAGACCGGCGCCGCCCACCCCGACCTCGCCAAGGTCGTCTCCATCGGCAAGACGGTCAACGGCCAGGACATCCTCGCGCTCAAACTGACCAAGGGCGCGAAGAAGTCCAAGGACGGCTCCAAGCCGTCCGTGCTGTACATGTCCAACCAGCACGCGCGCGAGTGGATCACGCCCGAGATGACACGGCGTCTGATGCACTACTACTTGGACAACTACTCCACGGACAAACGCATCAAGAAGATCGTCGACTCCACCGAACTGTGGTTCGTGCTGTCGGCCAACCCCGACGGCTACGACTACACGTTCAAGGACGCCGACGCCCGTCAGTGGCGCAAGAACCTGCGGGACGTCAACGGCGACGGGGTCATCTCCACCGGTGACGGCGTCGACCTCAACCGCAACTTCGCCTACAAGTGGGGCTACGACGACGAGGGTTCGTCACCCAACCCCACCAACGAGACCTACCGCGGCGCGAGCCCCGGCTCCGAGCCCGAGACCAAGGCGCTCGACGCCTTCGAGAAGCGGATCGACTTCACGTACGGCATCAACTACCACTCCGCCGCCCAACTGCTCCTCTACGGAGTGGGCTGGCAGGTGGCGACGCCCACCCCGGACGACGTGCTCTACAAGGCGCTCGCCGGAACCCCCGAGCACTCCGCGATCCCGGGCTACCACCCCCAGGTCTCCTCGGAGCTCTACACGACCAACGGCGAGGCGGACGGCCACGCGGGCAACGTCAACGGCATGGCGATGTTCACCCCCGAGATGTCGACCTGTGAGACCGCCTCGGACATCGACCCGAACGACGCCTGGAACGCGGCCGACTGCGCCTCGGTCTTCACCTTCCCGGACGACGAGAAGCTGATCGAGCAGGAGTTCGAGAAGAACGTCCCGTTCGCGCTCTCCGTCGCCGAGACCGCGGCCCACCCCGACCAGCCGTCGTCCTCGGTGGGCCTCGACGCCCCCGACTTCACCCCGGCCCCCTTCACGACGTCGTACTCCCGCGGCGCCGACCAAGAGGTCTCCGTCGTCGTCCGCAAGTCCGTACGCGACAAGGAGCTCAAGTACCGCGTCAACGGCGGCCGTACGCTGGACATGGCACTCAAGGCCTGGAAGGGCGGCGAGACCTACGGCGGCACGGACAACCTCTACTTCGACGAGTACCGCGCCAAGGTGAAGGACGGCGACCCCGGCGACAAGGTCGAGGTGTGGTTCACCGGTGAGACCAAGAGCGGCAAGAAGACGTCCAGCACGCACTTCACGTACACCGTGGCCCAGCGGCCCGGTGCCGACACGCTGGTCGTCGCCGAGGAGGGCGCGACCGCCACACAGTCCCAGGCCTACGTCGACGCCCTGAAGGCCAACGGCAAGAAGCCCCTCGTCTGGGACGTGGCGACCCTGGGCGCACCCGACGCGCTCGGCGTGCTCGACCACTTCAAGACGGTCGTCCACTACACGGGCGGCGTACGGCCGGGCAACGCCACGCAGCTCCAGCTGCGCGCCTTCCTCAACGAGGGCGGCAAGCTGATCGAGGCGGGTGAGCTGGCCGGCGGCAGCGTCGACCTCGGCGGTGGCACCTTCTCGAACGACTTCAGCCAGTACTACCTGGGCGCCTACTCCCGTACGTCGACTCCGGGGGCCACCGGCTACACGGGCTCCGGGAAGTTGGCCGGCTTCACGGCGGCACTCGGCGACGCGCCCGGCAACTCGCTGAACGTGGCGGGGACCTATGGCGTCACCTCGGACTCGCTGCCCGCCGCGCAGTACCCGCAGTTCGGGTCGAGCGCGGGAGCAGGGCAGTTCGCCGGGACCGTCAACCCGTACGGGCCCTACGCGGGCTCCTACATGGCGGCCGCGGTGCACACCGACGACGCCTACAAGCGCCTCACTCGCACCATCGACCTCACCGGTGTCGGAGCAGCCGACAAGCCGACGCTGCGTTCCCAGCTCCTGTGGGACACCGAGCCCGGATACGACCACGCGGTGCTCGAAGTCCACACGACCGGGGCGGACGACTGGACGACGCTCCCCGAGGCGGGCGGGGCCACCAGCAACACGGTCCCCGCGGAGTGCGAGGCCGGATTCCTGGTCAGGGAGCACCCCTTCCTCAAGCACTACCTGACCGTGAGCTCCGCCGGCTGCGCCAACACCGGTACCAGCGGGGCGTGGAACAGCTTCACCGGCGCCTCCAGCGGCTGGCAGCAGGTCAACTTCGACCTCAGCGGGTACGCCGGCAAGTCGGTCGAGGTGTCGCTGACCTACATCACCGACCCGAACACCGGTGGTCACGGCGTCCTCGCGGACAACGCCTCCCTCGTCGTCGGCGGGGCGGCCACCGACACCGAGGGCTTCGAGATCTCCCTCGGACCCTGGAGCGCCTCGGGACCGCCCCCGGGCAGCCCCGCCGTGCTCAAGGACTGGGCGCGCTACGGAGAGTTGTTCAAGACGTACGGCGGCATCACCACCGACGACACGGTGCTGCTGGGCTTCGGCCTGGAGCACGTCACCGCGGCGGCCGACCGCGCGGCCCTCATCAAGAAGGCGCTCGGGGCGCTGAACAGCTAACCCTGTGTGACTATCTCGTCAACACCGAGGGTGTTCCGTACCCCTACTGGTGGGTACGGAACGCCCTGCCGTGTATGGGGTATCTCGATGTCACCGCAGACGCCCCGGGGAGGTAGGGTCGTAGGCGGTCGGGGACATCCCATACAACTCGCCGGCACTGAGTCGGCGTACCTAACGAGGAGATCGGTTCGTGACGATCCGCGTAGGCATCAACGGCTTTGGCCGCATCGGTCGTAACTACTTCCGCGCGCTGCTGGAGCAGGGTGCTGACATCGAGATCGTGGCTGTCAACGACCTGGGTGACACCGCGACCACCGCTCACCTGCTGAAGTACGACACCATCCTGGGCCGCCTCAAGGCCGAGGTGTCGCACACCGCCGACACGATCACGGTCGACGGCCACACCATCAAGGTGCTCTCCGAGCGCAACCCCGCCGACATCCCGTGGGGCGAGCTGGGCGTCGACATCGTCATCGAGTCGACCGGCATCTTCACCAAGAAGGCCGACGCCGAGAAGCACATCGCCGGCGGCGCCAAGAAGGTCCTGATCTCGGCTCCGGCCAAGGACGAGGACATCACCATCGTGATGGGCGTCAACCAGGACCAGTACGACCCGGCGCAGCACAACATCATCTCCAACGCCTCCTGCACCACCAACTGTGTGGCGCCGATGGCCAAGGTGCTCGACGAGAACTTCGGCATCGTCAAGGGCCTGATGACGACGGTCCACGCGTACACGAACGACCAGCGCATCCTGGACTTCCCGCACTCGGACCTGCGTCGCGCCCGCGCCGCCGCCGAGAACATCATCCCGACCACGACGGGTGCCGCCAAGGCCACCGCTCTGGTCCTCCCGCAGCTCAAGGGCAAGCTCGACGGCATCGCGATGCGCGTCCCGGTCCCGACCGGCTCGGCCACCGACCTGGTGGTGACCCTGCAGCGCGAGGTCACCAAGGACGAGGTCAACGCCGCGTTCAAGAAGGCCTCCGACGACGGCGACCTCAAGGGCTACCTGGCCTACACCGAGGACCCGATCGTCTCCTCGGACATCGTCGGCGACCCGGCCTCCTGCACCTTCGACTCCTCCCTGACGATGGTCCAGGAGGGCAACTCGGTGAAGATCCTCGGCTGGTACGACAACGAGTGGGGCTACTCCAACCGCCTCGTCGACCTCACGGTCTTCGTCGGCGGCCAGCTCTAAGTCCCGGAGCAGGCACCTCTGATGTGAGAGCAGGGCTCGGGCAGCGCACAGCCGCGTTGTCCGAGCCCTGCTCTGTGCACGGATCGATCAGCCCTCCCGGACAACAGAGCCCTCCTAGGAGTCCCTTTATGAAGACGATCGACGAACTTCTCGCCGAAGGCGTGGACGGCAAGCGGGTCTTCGTCCGCGCCGACCTCAACGTGCCGCTCGCCGACGGCCTCATCACCGACGACGGCCGTATCCGCGCCGTCCTGCCCACCATCAAGGCCCTCGCCGAAGCGGGCGCCAAGGTGGTCGTCGCCTCGCACCTGGGCCGCCCCAAGGGCGCCCCGGACCCGGCGTTCTCCCTGCTGCAGCCCGCCGAGCGTCTCGGTGAACTGCTCGGCGCCCCCGTGGCGTTCGCCCAGGACACCGTCGGCCCCGCCGCCCACGACGCCGTGAACGGCCTCCAGCCCGGCCAGGTCGCCGTGATCGAGAACCTGCGCTTCAACCCGGGCGAGACGTCCAAGGACGACACCGAGCGCGGCGAGTTCGCCGACCAGCTCGCCGCCCTGGGCGACGTCTACGTAGGCGACGGTTTCGGTGCCGTGCACCGCAAGCACGCCTCCGTGTACGACCTCCCGGCGCGCCTTCCGCACTACGCGGGTTACCTCATCGCCACCGAGGTCAACGTCCTGAAGAAGCTCACCGAGGACGTCAAGCGCCCCTACGTCGTCGCGCTCGGCGGCGCCAAGGTCTCCGACAAGCTCGCCGTCATCGACCAGCTGCTCGGCAAGGCCGACCGTCTGCTCATCGGCGGTGGCATGGCGTACACCTTCCTCAAGGCCAAGGGGTACGAGGTCGGCATCTCCCTCCTTCAGGAGGACCAGGTTCCGGCCGTCAAGGAGTACATGGACCGCGCGGAGAAGAACGGCGTCGAGCTGGTCCTCCCCGTCGACGTCCTGGTCGCGCCGGAGTTCCCGGACCTGAAGACCAAGGCCCCCGCCAACCCCACCACCGTCGCCGCGGACGCCATCCCGGCCGACCAGGAGGGCCTGGACATCGGTCCGGAGACCCGCAAGCTGTACGCCTCGAAGCTCGCCGACGCGGCCACCGTCTTCTGGAACGGTCCGATGGGCGTCTTCGAGCACCCCGACTACGCCGAGGGCACCAAGGCGGTCGCCCAGGCCCTCGTCGACTCCCAGGCCTTCACGGTCGTCGGCGGTGGCGACTCCGCCGCGGCCGTCCGCATCCTGGGCTTCGACGAGAAGGCTTTCGGTCACATCTCGACCGGTGGCGGCGCCTCCCTCGAATACCTCGAGGGCAAGACGCTCCCCGGCCTCGCCGCACTGGAGGACTGACCCCGCATGACGACCCGTATGCCGCTGATGGCGGGCAACTGGAAGATGAACCTCAACCACCTCGAGGCCATCGCGCACGTCCAGAAGCTCGCCTTCGCCCTGGCCGACAAGGACTACGAGGCCTGTGAGGTCGCCGTCCTGCCGCCCTTCACCGACCTGCGCTCCGTGCAGACCCTGGTCGACGGCGACAAGCTCAAGATCAAGTACGGCGCCCAGGACCTCTCGGCGCAGGACTCCGGTGCCTACACCGGCGAGATCTCGGGCCCGATGCTGTCCAAGCTGAAGTGCACGTACGTGGCGATCGGCCACTCCGAGCGCCGGCAGTACCACAACGAGACCGACGAGATCGTCAACGCCAAGATCAAGGCCGCCTTCAAGCACGGCCTGACCCCGATCCTGTGCGTCGGCGAGGAGCTGGCCGTCCGCGAGGCGGGCAACCACGTCGCGCACACGCTCTCCCAGGTCGACGGGGGTCTCAAGGACGTCCCGGCCGAGCAGGCCGAGTCGATCGTGATCGCGTACGAGCCGGTCTGGGCCATCGGTACCGGCAAGGTCTGCGGCTCCGACGACGCCCAGGAGGTCTGCGCGGCGATCCGCGCCCGGCTGGCCGAGCTGTACTCCCAGGAAGTGGCCGACCAGGTCCGCATCCAGTACGGCGGCTCTGTGAAGTCCGGCAATGTCGCGGAGATCATGGCGAAGCCCGACATCGACGGCGCCCTGGTCGGCGGTGCCTCTCTGGACGCCGACGAGTTCGTCAAGATCGTCCGCTTCCGCGACCAGTAAGTATGCGCTAGCGGCGATTCGTCGTACCCTTGCGGGGGTCGTGGCCTTCGGAGTGGGCTTGAGGTGCTCACCCAGTAGGCTTCGGCCCCCGTCGTCCATTCAGTTCCGAGGAAGTTGGTCCAGCCGTGGTTTTGGGGTTCTCGATCGCCCTGATCGTCTTCAGCCTGCTGCTGATGCTGCTGGTGCTGATGCACAAGGGGAAGGGCGGCGGTCTCTCCGACATGTTCGGTGGCGGCATGCAGTCGTCCGTCGGTGGCTCCTCGGTCGCCGAGCGCAACCTCGACCGCATCACCGTGGTGGTCGGTCTGCTCTGGTTCGCGTCCATTGTCGTGCTCGGCATCCTGATGAAGGTCAACAACTGATCACCGACCGGCATCGGTACAGCAGCACAACTGCACATTACGCAAGCACAATCCGCACGTAAGGCCCCATGTCCGGTACGCGCCCCCAGGCGCGGCCTATCATGGGGCTTGCGTCTAGGGGCCGGGGTGTAACTCCAATCACTGGACGCGCGTTGGGCCTTACGTAGACTGAGGCGCTCGCAGCGAAGCGTCACGCCGACTCGCTTCGCGGCACCATCACGCAGGGAGTTACAACCGTGGCAAGTGGCAACGCGATCCGAGGAAGCCGGGTCGGGGCGGGGCCGATGGGCGAGGCCGAGCGCGGCGAGTCCGCGCCGCGGCTGCGCATCTCCTTCTGGTGCTCCAACGGGCACGAGACGGTGCCCAGCTTCGCCAGCGACGCGCAGGTTCCCGACACCTGGGACTGCCCGCGCTGCGGCTTTCCCGCCGGACAGGACCAGGACAACCCGCCGGACCCGCCGCGCACCGAGCCGTACAAGACGCACCTCGCGTACGTACGGGAGCGGCGCAGCGACGCGGACGGCGAGGCCATCCTCGCCGAGGCGCTCGCCAAACTGCGGGGCGAAATCTAGGAGTTGAGAACCGGCCGGGCACCGAGGTGCCTGGCCGGACGTGTTTCGTACGCCGGGTCGCGCGCGGGCGCGCCGCCGGGGTGCGCCACCGTGCCGACCCGGTCACGGAGCGTCCGCGGCGCCGTCGCGAGCCGATTGTCAGTGGTGCCCTCTACGGTTCTTGAAGTGGCGGAACCAGAGGGGGCGTTGTGGCGACGGTCGAGGCGGCGGAGGTGCGGGCACCCGCGTGGCGCGGGGGATTCGGGCGGCTGTGGAGCGCGGCGGTGGTCTCGCGCTTCGGGGACGCCCTGCGCACCGCCGCGCTGCCGCTGCTCGCCGTGCGGCTCACGGACGATCCGCTCGTCATCGCCTCCGTCACGGCCTGCGGCTACCTCCCCTGGCTCCTCTTCGGGCTGCTGGGCGGCGCGGTCGCGGACCGGGTGGACCAGCGGCGGGCGATGTGGGCCGTCGACACCGTACGCGGCGGGCTGGTGGCCTGCTTCGCCCTCGCCGTCGGGCTCGGCCACGCCACGATCGGTCTGCTGATCGCGCTCGCCTTCGCCCTGACCACCCTCCAGACGCTGTTCGACAACGCGTCCACGGCCCTGCTGCCCTCCCTGGTGGGCAAGGAGACCCTGGGCAGCGCCAATGCCAGGCTGATGACCGGCCAGCAGCTCGCCGGCGGCTTCCTGGCCGGCCCCTTCGTGCCGCTGCTGCTCACCCTCGGGGCCGCCGCGCCGTTCGCGGCCGACGCGGTCACCTATCTGCTGGCCGCGGCCCTCGTGGCCTCCCTGCGGATCCGGGCGCCCGAGCGGGAGCCCCGGCCCGCCGGGAGCACCCTGCGGGCGGAGGTGGCCGAAGGAGTGCGCACCCTGTGGCACGACAGGGTGCTGCGCGCGGTCTGCACGGCCACCCTGCTGTGCAACATCGGCATGGGCGCCCTGATCGCCACACTGGTCCTGCACGTGACCGGCTGGCTGCACGCGGGAAACGCGGGCTTCGCGGCCGCGATGACGGCCTACTCGGCCGGATCCCTGGCCGGGGGAGTGCCGGCCCAGTGGATCGCGCGCCGGATCGGGCGGGTACGGAGCCTGCTCCTGTGCGGATGCGTCCAGACGGCGGCCCTGGTACTCCTCGGCACCGTCCGCCACCTGGGTGCACTCCTCGCGGGCATGGCACTGCTCGGACTGATGGGCATGGTGTGGAACGTCAACCAGGTCACGCTGATGCAGCAACGCAGCCCGGCGGCCATGGTGGGCCGCGTCAGCTCCGCGTTCCGCACCGCCTCCACCTCCGGTGCCCCGGTCGGCGCCCTGCTCGGCGGCGCCGTGGCGGGTGCCTACGGACTGAACGGACCCGCGCTGTTCGCGGCCGTCCTCTTCGGGCTCGCCGTCACCTCGCTGATACCCGCGCATCTGCGGGACGTATCTGTTGTTGAGCCGGACGACGGCGCTACGACAGCTCACGTCAAGCCCTGATCAATTAGGTTGGGACCGGCAGTGGGGCGAGGCAAGCAGCAGCACACGCAGGAAAGAAGGCGGAAGCCAGAGATGAACGCAGACAGCCGTGCCAGGCTCAACCAGACGCCCGAGTGGACCGCTCTGGCCAAGCACCGCGAGGAGCTCGCGGAGACCCATCTGCGGGACCTGTTCGCAACCGACCCCGGGCGCGGAACCGGGTACACCCTCCAGGTCGGCGATCTGCACGTCGACTACTCCAAGCACCTGGTCACCGACGAGACGCTGCGGCTGCTGCGCGAGCTGGCAGCGGCGACCGACGTCTTCGGGCTGCGGGACGCCATGTTCCGCGGCGAGAAGATCAACGTCACCGAGAACCGGGCCGTGCTCCACGTGGCGCTGCGCGCCCCGCGCGACGCGGTGATCGAGGTCGACGGGGAGAACGTCGTCCCGGCCGTGCACGCCGTGCTCGACAAGATGGCCGACTTCGCCGAGCGGGTCCGTTCGGGTGAGTGGACCGGTCACACCGGCAAGCGCATCAAGAACGTCGTGAACATCGGCATCGGCGGCTCCGACCTCGGTCCGGCGATGGCGTACGAGGTGCTGCGCTCCTTCACCGACCGCGACCTCACGGTCCGCTTCGTGTCGAACGTGGACGGCGCCGACCTGCACGAGGCCGTCCGCGACCTCGACCCGGCCGAGACGCTGTTCATCATCGCCTCGAAGACGTTCACCACCATCGAGACGATCACCAACGCGACCTCCGCGCGCAACTGGCTGCTGACCGAGCTGAAGGCCGATCAGGAGGCCGTGGCCAAGCACTTCGTGGCGCTGTCGACCAACGCCGAGAAGGTCGCCGACTTCGGTATCGACACGGCCAACATGTTCGAGTTCTGGGACTGGGTCGGCGGCCGGTACTCGTACGACTCCGCGATCGGTCTGTCCCTGATGATCGCGATCGGGCCGGACCGCTTCCGGGAGATGCTCGACGGGTTCCACCTCGTCGACGAGCACTTCCGCACCGCGCCCGCCGAGACCAATGTGCCGCTGCTGATGGGCCTGTTGGGCATCTGGTACGGCAACTTCCACAACGCTCAGTCGCACGCGGTGCTGCCGTACTCGCACTACCTGTCCAAGTTCACGGCGTATCTGCAGCAGCTGGACATGGAGTCCAACGGCAAGTCCGTGGAGCGCGACGGGCAGGACGTGGAGTGGGAGACCGGCCCGGTCGTGTGGGGGACGCCCGGCACCAACGGGCAGCACGCCTATTACCAGCTCATCCACCAGGGCACGAAGCTGATCCCGGCGGACTTCATCGGTTTCGCCGAGCCGGTCGCCGATCTGCTGCCGGGCCTGGTCGCCCAGCACGACCTGCTGATGGCGAACTTCTTCGCGCAGACCCAGGCCCTCGCCTTCGGCAAGACGCCGGACGAGGTGCGCGCCGAGGGCGTGGCCGAGGAACTGGTCCCGCACAAGACGTTCAAGGGCAATCACCCGACGACGACCATCCTCGCGAGGAAGCTGTCGCCCTCGGTGCTCGGCCAGTTGGTCGCCCTCTACGAACACAAGGTGTTCGTCCAGGGCGCGGTCTGGAACATCGACTCCTTCGACCAGTGGGGTGTCGAACTCGGCAAGGTCCTCGCCAAGCGGGTCGAACCCGCGCTGACCGAGGGTGCGGACGTGCCGGGCCTGGACGAGTCGACGAAGGCGCTCGTCGCGAAGTACCGAGAGCTGCGCGGCCGGTAGGCGCGGTCGCGCGTGGGTCACGGAAAGCGGGCGGTGGGAGTCCGCCCGCTTCCCGTAGACTCCCGGGCGATCAAGCGGATGAAGGCTCGGGGGAGCGGAAGTTGACTGGTACGCGAGGGAGTTGGACGGGCGGCAGGCTGACGGCGAGGTCGTTCCTGAAGCCGAAGCGGGTCGCGGAGGTGGTGTTCCATCCGGCGTGGATCCCGGAGGCGGTCGATCCGGGGGTGGAGCGGCTCAAGCGGGTACGGGTCATCGCAGGGGCGGTCGCGGCGGTCGGTGTCTACACCTTCGTGCAAGGCGGGTTCGCCTTCACGGAGATGCTGCAGAACATGCTGACGGCGTCCGTCGTGCTGCTGTTCATCACGCCGTTGACCGTCGGGGCGATGCTCCTCGTCTGGCGGCGCACCGGGACGGTCCGGCAGCTGCGGGTGCCGCTCGGCAACTCGTTCAAGCTGCTGCTGGCCTTCGTCGGGTCCATCGTCCTGACGGTGCTGATGTGGTGGCTTGCCGCCGGGGTCGGAGGGTTCGCCCTGGTGCTGGGGCTGGTGGCGATCTGGCTGACCTGGTTCGTCGGCTCGGGTGCGGTGAAGGTGTCCGGCAACTTCTTCGGCACGGCCGCGGTCCACCGATGTCTGCCGCCGTTGCTCGCCACCGTGACGACGTGGCTGATGGCCCTTCCGGACCTCGCCACGGGGGATCTGCACGGGCTCAGTCTCGGGATGGGGGTCGTCTTCATTCTGGGGGCGCCGTTGACGGTCACGGCGATTGCCGCGCTGGAGATGTACCGGTTGCGCAGGCGGCACGGGATACGGCTCGGGGCACACCCGGCCACACTGCCTCCGCCTGTCCCGTCGGCTCCGCCCGCCCCGCCGTACGGGTACCTCCCGCCGCAGGGCAACCCGTACGGGCCGGGTCCGGCGTACACGTACAACCAGGGCAACACCTATGCGCCGGGGCAGCAGAACCCGTACAACCAAGGACCGCAGAGCCCGTACAACCAAGGACCGCAGAACCCCTACAACCAGCAGAACTACAACCAGCAGAACCCGCACGGGTTCTGACCGCGTTCGGGTCCCGGGCTCAGGCCACCGCGCTCAGGGTGTCCGCGAGGCGTCGTCGGGCGGCGCGGCCCGCGGGGAGCGCGGCGAGGGCGGCGGCACCGAGGACCGCGGCCAGACCGAACAACGACAGCAGGAGGGGGGACGGCCCCCGGGCGATACCGGCGCCGATCCCACTCGACTTCCCCTGCACGTCGATCAGCCAGTGTGCCAGAGGCAGCCCCAGCGCCGTACCCGCGAGGACCGCTGCCAGCGCGGTGCAGGCGGTGGCCGTGACGGTGACCGCCGTGATCTGCCGCGGGGACAGCCCGATGGCCTTGAGCGCCAGCAGATCCCGTTCGCCCTCGCGCACGGTGCCGCCGACCGCGGTCAGCAGCTCGATGAGCCCGATGAGGGCCAGTACGGCGATCAGCCCGACGACGACGCCGCGCAGCGGCGAGAGGCCGTCGGCCGGGTTGGTCGCGGCGTGCACGTCCAGGTGCCCGTGCCCGGCCGCGGTCAGCTCGGCGGCGACCTTGCCCGGGTCGGCGCCGGGGCGCAACTCGAGCTGGTAGAGGGTCGGGCGGAGCTCCGGGTCGTTCTCGCGCAGGGTGTCGAGCGAGGTGGAGATGACGCGGCCGCCGTTCTCCGGCTCGATGCTGCGGCCGACGATGTGCAGGATCTGCGGGCGCGCGCCGACGGTCATCCGCACCCAGTCCCCGACGCGCACGTCCAGCAGGTCGAGCAGCCCCTGACCGGCCACCGCCTCGTCGGGCCCGCGGGCCGGGCGGCCCTCGGCCAGCGAGAACGGGTACGGGTCCCGGTGCGTACCGAGCCCGCGCAGTGCGATCGTCGCCGTCTGGCCCGGAACCAGAGCGGCCACCTCGGCGCCCGGGTGCACGGCGGTGACCTGTGCGTTCCGGGCGAGCAGGGCGCGGGCTGCCGGATCGCCGAGGCTCTCGTCCGGGTGTGCCGTGAGCGCGGCCGCGAGGCCGATCCGCTCGGGTTCGCTGTGGAAGCGGTCGATGGTGGTCCAGGCGCTCAGCGCGACCACGATCAGCAGCAGTGGCAGGGCGAGCCGGGCGACCGTGGCCAGCGAGCGCGGCCGTCGCGGGAACGCCTGGTGCCAGCCCAGCACGAGCGCGGGGGGCAGTCGCAGTCCGAGCGCCCGGCGGGCCACGCCCGACAGGCGGCCGGCCGGCGGTGCCGCGGCCCGCAGCACCGGCACGGGGGGCACCCGGCCCGCCCGCCACGCGGCGATCCCGGTCGTCGCGCCGATGAAGAGCACCGCGGCCACCGGTACCGCCAGGAGGGCCGCGGTGTGTCCGGGCAGTCCCTGCCAGACGCCCAAGGCGTCGCCGAGGCGACCGGGGATCCGGCTCCCCAGCGCCTGGGTGAGCGTGGCGGCGCCCAGGGCGCCCAGCGACGCGTACACCACGTGCTGGATCAGGAAGATGCGCACCACCTGGCCGGGCGTGAACCCGATCGCCTTCAGCACCGAGATGTCCCGCAGGTGGCCGCGGATCCGGGTGCCGATCGCGCCGTACACGGCGAGCCCGGCGGCCAGCAGCGCGCCGAGGCCGAACAGGCCGAGCACCTGTCCCAGCAGCCGGTTGTCGCCCTGGGCCTCGGCGCGGGCCTGCTGCCAGTTCGACACCTGGGTGACCGCGCCGGAGCCGAGCGTCGTCACCGCGCGCTGCACGGCGTAGTCCGTGTCGCCGGGATCGGTCAGGCGCAGACCGATGACCTGGCCCGTACGTCCGTCCGCGCCCCGCACCGCGGAGGGCAGCGCCCAGACGACCCCCGACCGCTCGCCGGGGCGGTAGCGGGGCTCGGCACTGTCGGTCACGCCCAGGACGGTCAGGGTGCGTGCGGTGCCGGGCACGGTGAGGGTGTCCCCGGGCTCGGCCCACAGCGTACGGGCGAGGCTTTCCTCCAGGACGACTCCGTCGGGCCGGGCGTGGTCGAGCCAGTGACCGGAGACGAGCAGCGGCCGACCGGTGGCGGGCGGCTCGACGGCGCCGCGCAGCTCGACGGAGGCACGGGTGCCGCGTGACTCGACGGTGGCGGACGCGGTGCGGTACGGGCCCGCCACGGACTCGACGCCGTCCAGCCGCGCGAGCCGCCCGGCGTCGGCGGACGCGCCGGTGTGGATCCACACATGCGCGCCGTGCGACTGCGTGAAGACGCGCTGCCAGGGGTTCGTCGCGTATCCGAAGAGCGCCGCGGCGAGCAGCAGCGAGGCGACGATTCCCGCGGTGGCGAGCACGATGAACAGCGCCTCGCCCCGATGCGTGCGCAGATCGGCATGCGCCCAGCGCAGAGTGGCCCGCACGCCGCTCAGTCCCTCAGTTCCAGCACGCCGGATATCCCGGCGCCGCGTGACGGCGTGCCGTCGAGTTCCGCGTCGTCGGCGATGCGGCCGTCGAAGAAGCTGATCACGCGGTCCGCGGCGCTGGCGAGCCGGGCGTCGTGGGTGACGAGCACGATGGTCTGACCGCGCTGGTGGAAGCCGGACAGCAGCCGCATCACCTCGCGGGTGCCCTTGCTGTCCAGGCTGCCCGCGGGTTCGTCGGCCAGCAGCAGGGACGGATGGTTGACCAGCGCCCGGGCCAGGGCGACGCGCTGCTGTTCGCCGCCGGACAGCTCACCCGGCATGCTGCGTCCCTTGCCCGCCAGGCCCAGCTCGGACAGCAGCCGCTCGCGCTCGGCGCGCGCCTGCTTGGGGGAGACCCCGGCGAGCAGCGCGGGCAGCTCCACGTTGTCGGCGACCGACAGGTTGGAGACCAGGTTGAAGAACTGGAAGACGATGCCGATGCGCCGTCGCCGCTCCACCGCCCAGCGCGCCTCGCTGTACGCGTCCGTGCATTCGGCGTCCAGCCAGATGCTGCCGGAGTCGGGCCGCTGGAGGCCGCCGAGGAGGTGCAGCAGCGTCGACTTGCCGGCGCCGGACGGGCCGGTGACGGCCACGAACTCGCCCTGCCGCACGGCAAGATCCACTCCACGTACGGCATACGCCGGGGCGCCCTCGCCGTGGTGGGTCTTGACCAGGCCCTCGGCGCGCAGCAAGGGAGCCTGGCCCTCGGCGCGCGGCACAGGAGCGGTGTGGCTCATTCCAGCTCCTCCAGTTCCTCCTGGCAGCGCTCCAGCCAGTCCAGATCGGCCTGCAGGTGCAGCATGGCGCCCTCGATCAGCAGCTGGGAGATGCGGTTGTCCCGGTCCTCGGCCGCGGCGAGCTTCGACAGGTTGCGCATGGTGTTCAGATACTGCCGCCGCTGCCGGTTGATCAGGGCGATCTGGTCGGCCAGGCCGGTCGTGGGGGCGAGCGCGAGTTTCATGAAGAACTCGTCCCGTACCCGAGGCTCGTCCGCCGTCTCCTCGTACCAGGCATGCAGCGTCTCGCGCCCGGTGTCGGTGAGGTGGTAGATCTTCTTGTTGGGCCGGCTCGACTGCTCGACTTCCTCGCCCTCGATCAGTCCCGCCTTCTCGAGGCGGCCGAGCGTGACGTAGATCTGGCCGACGTTGGGCTGAGGGTACGCGGAGCCCAGCAGTTGCTCAAGGTCCTGCTTGAGCTCGTACCCGTGGGCCGGGCCTCGCGCCAGCAGGGCCAGGAGGGGCAGCCGCACCCGTGCTCTCCTCCCCGCATCCTTGTCATGTGCCGCAGACCGATGTCATACCGATGTCAGGCCGTTGCCCGGTCGATGCGGCCGGAGGCCAATGTGTTGCAGGCCCTAGTATCGCCCATACCTAACAGGTATACATGGCCACTGACGCCGGGCGAAGGTGCCCGACGCCGGTGTACAGGGAGGAACCTATGCGGTGGATACGTGCCGCCGGTAGGGGCCTCCTGGTCGCAGCGGTGGTCCTGACCGGTTACGTCGCCTCCGGCACCCCCGCCGACGGGGCGCGCGGCGCCGGTCGCGGCCCGCTCACGCTGGCGACCGCGGGGGACCTCACCGGCTATCTGGGGCCACTGCTCGAAGGGTGGAACCGTACCCACCCCGGCGAGAAGGTCACCCTCGTCGAACTCCCGGACTCCGCCGACGAGACGCACGCGCAGATGACGACCGACCTGCGCGGCGGTGGCAGAAGCCGCTTCGACGTCCTCAACATCGACGTCGCCTGGACCTCGGAGTTCGCCGCCGCGGGCTGGATATCTCCGCTGGACCGCGACCGCTTCCCGCTCCACAGCTTCCTGCCGCCGGTCGTGGACACGGCGACGTACGACGGAAGGCTGTACGCGGTCCCGTACGTGACCAACGCGGGACTCCTCCTGTACCGAAAGGACGTCCTCGCCGAAGAGGGCGTCGCGCCGCCGCGGACCTGGGCCGAGCTGGAGCGACAGGCGAGGACCGTCGCCCCGAAGTACGGACTCGACGGCTACGCCGGCCAGTTCCTGCCCTACGAGGGTCTCACCGTGAACGCGGCGGAGGCGGTCTACTCCGCGGGCGGCACGATCCTCGGCGACGAGGGCGAGCGCGTCACCGTGAACTCCGAGGCGGCCCGCGAGGGCATCGGGTTCCTCGCCGACGGCGTGCGCGACGGCTGGATTCCGAAGAAGGCGCTGACGTACAAGGAAGAGGAGTCCAAACAGGCCTTCCAGGACGGCCACCTCCTCTTTCTGCGCAACTGGCCCTACGCCTACGTCGGTGCTTCCGGCAAGGGTTCGGCGGTCGCCGGGAAGGTCGGCGCGGTCCCCCTGCCCGGACCCGACGGACCGGGCACGAGCGTGCTGGGCGGCTCCAACCTGGCCGTCAACACACATGCGCGGCACCCCGATTCGGCCGCGCGCCTGATCGCGTACCTCACGACCGAGCGGGCGCAGCGCCAGGTCCTCACCAAGGGTGCGCTGCCGCCCGTACGGGCGGCGCTGTACCAGGACCCGGAGCTGATCCGGGAGTTCCCCTATCTGCCCACGCTGCGCGCCAGCGTCCTCGCGGCCGCCCCACGCCCCAAGAGCCCGCGCTACGACCAGGTCAGCCTGGTCGTGCAGGCCGTGGTCCACGACGCGATGACGGGGCACGAGACGCCGTCCGCTGCGGTACGGCGGCTGGCGCGCGAGCTGGCGGCCATCTCGCCCCGGTAGCACCCCGGCGGTGCCCTGTGGGCATCCTGCTAGTTACTTGTTAGGTAACGGGAGCATCCCATCTCCGGGTTTTGTGCCCGAAAAGTCTGCATATAACTGTCCAAACTCCCGGTCGGTGTCGGGTCGATGCTGCCTACTCGTTGACACCCATACGACACGCCTACCTAACATGCATGCATAACGTAGGCACGCACAGACAGGTCCAACGGGTGACCCTCCACACGCACCGCTGGTGGCGCGACGCAGTGATCTACCAGGTGTACGTCCGCAGCTTCCTGGACAGCACCGGTGACGGCATCGGCGATCTCGCCGGGGTTCGCGCGGGCATGCCGTACCTCAAGAAGCTCGGTGTCGACGGCATCTGGCTGAGCCCCTTCTACCCCTCGCCGCAGCACGACCACGGCTACGACGTCGCCGACTACTGCGACGTGGACCCGCTCTTCGGCGACCTCGCCGAGTTCGACCTGCTGATGACCGACGCCCGACGCCTCGGCGTCAAGGTGCTCCTGGACATCGTCCCCAACCACTGCTCCGGTGAGCACCCGTGGTTCCGTGCCGCGCTCGCGGCGGCGCCGGGCAGCGCGGCACGCGCCCGCTTCCACTTCGCCGACGGACGCGGTCCGGACGGCGCCGAGCCGCCCAACAACTGGCACGCCATGTTCGGCGGACCCGCCTGGTCCCGCGTCACCGAGGCGGACGGCAACCCCGGCCAGTGGTACCTGCACATGTTCACGTCCGAGCAGCCCGACCTGAACTGGCGCAACCTCGAGGTCGGCGCGCACTTCGACCACGTGCTGCGGTTCTGGCTCGACCGGGGCGTCGACGGCTTCCGCATCGACGTCGCCGCCGGCCTCTTCAAGCACCCCGACCTGCCGGACTCGCCCGACCCGGAGGCCGACGCCCGCACCCGCGACTCGGTCAACCCGCTCGCCTGGAACCGGCCCGAGGTGCACGACGTGTGGCGCCACTGGCGGTCCGTCTGCGAGGAGTACACCGGGCGCGACGGCCGCGACCGGCTGCTGGTCGGCGAGGTCTCGGTACCGACGGCCCGCGAGCACGCCCAGTACGTACGCCCGGACGAGCTCCACCAGGCCTTCTTCTTCGACCTGCTCAGCGCGCCCTGGAACGCCGACGCCTTCCGCAAGGTCATCTCCGAGGCCATGCAGGACATAGCCGGCACCGGATCGACGGTCACCTGGGTCCTCAACAACCACGACCAGGTCCGCACCGTCACCCGCTACGGCGAGCTCGGCACCGAGGGCAGCGGCCTCGGTACGGCCCGCGCCCGCGCCGCCGCACTGCTGATGCTGGCGCTGCCCGGAGCCGCGTACATCTACCAGGGCGAGGAGCTCGGACTGCCCGAGGTCGTCGACCTGCCCGACGACGTGCTGACCGACCCGATCTTCCGTCGTACGGGAAGCCGCGCACGTATCCGCGACGGCTGCCGGGTGCCGCTGCCCTGGTCCGGGCACGCCTCGCCGTTCGGCTTCACCTCGGGCGCCGAGAGCGCCAAGCCGTGGCTGCCGCAGCCCGCCTACTTCGCCGAGTACGCCACCGACCGCGCGCTCGCCGACACCCGCTCCTTCTGGCACCTCTACCGCGACGGGCTCCAACTGCGCGCGGGACTCCCGCAGTTGGGCGAGGGCGCGCTGCGCTGGCTTCAGGCGCCGCCCGGCGTCCTCGCCTTCGTCCGCGACGACGGCCTGGTGTGCGCCGTCAACTTCGGTACGGCCCCCACGCCCGCGCCGGTCTCCGGCACCCCCTTGCTGTCCAGCGGCCCCTGTCCGGCCGGCGTGCTGCCCGGCTCCACGGCCGCCTGGTGGATCAGCGACTGCACGAATCCCTGACCTTCCCCTCCTCCCCCTCCTCCGGTTTCCGTCCATTCCCCTGCCCTGAAAGGGACATCAACGATGATGCGACGACGTACGACCCTGCTCGCGAGCTGCACCGCCCTCGCCCTGGCCCTCGGCGCCACCGCCTGTGGAGGCGGGCCCGTAGCCGCCGGAGGCGGCGGTAAGTCGCTCAGCGGTCAGACGATCACCGTGGCCGGTGTCTGGTCCGGCAGCGAGCAGAAGAACTTCCAGAAGGTCCTGGACGCCTTCACCGAGAAGACGGGCGCCAAGACCCAGTTCGTCTCCACCGGCGACAACGTCTCCACGGTCGTCGGCAGCAAGATCGAGGGCGGCAACGCCCCCGACGTGGTGATGGTCCCGCAGGTCGGCGTCCTCCAGCAGTTCGCGAAGGAGGGCTGGCTCAAGCCGCTCTCCAAGACCACCGAACAGTCCGTCGACACCAATTACGCGAGCGTCTGGAAGAAGTACGGCAGCGTCGGCGACACCCTTTACGGCCTGTACTTCAAGGCCGCCCACAAGTCGACCGTCTGGTACAGCCCCGACGCGCTCGACCAGGCGGGTGTCAAGCCGCCGACCACGTACGACGCCATGCTGAAGGCCGGACACACCGTCTCCGACTCGGGCCTCGCCGCCTTCTCCGTCGCCGGACAGGACGGCTGGACGCTCACCGACTGGTTCGAGAACATCTACCTCTCCCAGGCGGGACCGGAGAAGTACGACGCCCTGGCCGCCCACCAGCTGAAGTGGACCGACTCGACCGTGGTCGAGGCGCTCACCACCCTCGGCAAGCTCTTCAAGGACAGGCAACTGATGGCCGGCGGCCAGAAGGGGGCCCTGAACACGGACTTCCCCGGCTCCGTCGAGAAGGTCTTCGGACCCAAGCCCGAGGCGGGCATGGTCTACGAGGGCGACTTCGTCGCCGGGGTCGCCAAGGACCAGTTCGGCAAGAAGATCGGCCAGGACGCGAACTTCTTCCCCTTCCCCGCGGTCGACGGCGGCAAGGCGCCGGTGGTCAGTGGTGGCGACGCGGCCGTGGTCCTCAAGGACGGCAAGAACCAGAAGGCCGCCATGACGTTCCTGGAGTACCTGGCGACCCCCGAAGCGGCCGCCGTCTGGGCCGGGGCGGGCGGCTTCCTCTCCCCGAACAAGAAGCTCGACCTCGCCTCCTACAGCGACGACATCGCCCGCGAGACCGCCAAGTCCCTGGTCGCCGCCGGGGATTCGGTCCGCTTCGACATGTCCGACCAGGCCCCCGCCGCGTTCGGCGGCACCAAGGGTGCCGGCGAGTGGAAGATCCTCCAGGACTTCCTCCGTGACCCCTCGGACCCGAAGGCGACCGCGGCCGAACTGGAGAAGGCCGCGGCCAAGGCGTACCAGGGCTGATCGCCATGACCGCCACCCTCGTGAAAGAGGCGAGCCCTCCGGCCGTCGGCATGGCCGACCACAGACGGCGCGCCAGGCGCCGCGGCCGGATCATCGCCCTCGTCTTCGTCCTCCCCGCCCTGCTCCTGCTCGGCGCGCTGGTCGTCTACCCCGTGGTCTTCTCCGTGGGGCGCAGCTTCTTCGACGCCTCCGGCAGCCGGTTCGTGGGCGGCGACAACTACACCGAGATGTTCCGCGACCCGGCCACGCTCAAGGCCGTACGCAACAGCGCGATCTGGGTCGTCGTCGCGCCGACGCTGCTCACCGGGCTCGGACTGGTGCTCGCCGTCCTGGTCGAGAAGATCCGCTGGGCCACCGCGTTCAAGCTGCTGCTGTTCATGCCCATGGCGGTCTCCTTCCTGGCCGCCGGCATCATCTTCCGGCTCGCGTACGACGAGGACCCCGACAAGGGTGTCCTGAACGCCGCCGTGGTCGGCGTCCACGACGCGTTCGAGGGAACCTCGTCCTATCCGACCGCCCGCGCCCGCGACGGCCGAGGCCTCACCAAGGGCGCCGACGGTTCGTACCGTACGACCGCCTCCGCCTCGCCCGGCCACACGGTCGGCCTCGGCCTCGTCGGCGTCCTGCCCAAGGACCTGCCGAAGGAGGCGAAGCCCGCCTACACGGCCGCAGGGCAGAAGGCGGACCGGGACGAGCTGCGCGGTGTCGTCTACCTGGACTTCACACCCGGCGGGGGAGGGAAACAGGGCCGGGTCGACCGCGGGGAGAGCGGACTGCCCGAGATGAAGGTCGAGGCGGCGCGCGACGGGAAGACGGTCGCGAGCACGACCACCGCGGCCGACGGCTCCTTCCGCTTCTTGGGGCTGGACCCCGGCTCGTACACCGTGCGGCTGCCCGCGTCGAACTTCAGCCCGCCGTACGAGGGCGTGTCCTGGCTCGGTCCGGCGCTGGTCACCCCCGCCATCATCGGCGCCTATCTCTGGATCTGGACCGGCTTCGCCATGGTGCTGATCGGCGCGGGACTCGCCGCCCTGCCGCGCGACGCGCTGGAGGCGGCCCGGATGGACGGCGCCAACGAGTGGCAGATCTTCCGCCGGATCACCGTGCCGCTGCTGGCACCCGTGCTCACCGTGGTCTTCGTCACGCTCGTGATCAACGTGATGAAGGTCTTCGACCTCGTCTACATCATCGCGCCCGGTCCCGTGCAGGAGGACGCCACCGTGCTCGCCACCCAGATGTGGCTGGTGTCCTTCGGCGGCGGCAACAACCAGGGCCTGGGCAGCGCACTCGGTGTGCTCCTCCTGCTCCTGGTCGTCCCCGCCATGGTCTTCAACGTCCGCCGCTTCCGAAGGAGTCAACGATGAACGCGCTCAGGCGGGGGCTCGGCAACGGCCTGGTGCAGGCGTTCCTGGTGATCGTCGGCCTGGTCTGGGTCACCCCGCTCGCAGGGCTCTTCCTCTCCTCGATGCGCTCGGCGCAGGACACCGCCGAGGGAGGCTGGTGGACGGTGCTGACCAGACCCGGTCAGCTCTCCTTCGACAACTACTCCGCCCTCCTGGGCAATGCGGGAATGACGCGGGCGTTCTGGAACACCGTGCTGATCTCCGTGCCGGCCACCGTCCTCGTCGTGGTGATCGCGGCGCTCGCCGGATACGCCTTCGCCTGGCTGGAGTTCCCCTTCCGGGACACGATCTTCCTTGTCGTGGTGGCGTTGTTGGTGGTGCCGGTCCAGATCGGGCTGCTGCCGGTCGCCAAACTCTTCGGCGCGCTGGGGCTGTTCGGCACGATTCCCGGTGTCGTGCTCTTCCACGTCTCCTACGGGCTGCCGTTCGCCATCTTCCTGCTGCGCAACTACTTCGCGGAGATGCCGAAGGAGATGCTGGAGGCCGCCCGGATGGACGGAGGCGGCGAGTGGCGCATCTTCACCCAGCTGGTGCTGCCGGTCGGACGTCCGGCCCTCGCGAGCCTGGCCATCTTCCAGTTCCTGTGGGTGTGGAACGACATGCTGGTCGCCCTGCTGTTCGCCGACAGTTCCTCGCAGCCGTTGACGGTCGAACTCCAGTCCCAGATAAGACAGTTCGGCAGCAACATCGATGTGCTGGCGCCGGGGGCGTTTCTGTCGTTGATCGTTCCGGTGATGGTGTTCTTCGCGTTCCAGCGGCACTTTGTGCAAGGGGTGATGGCCGGGTCGGTGAAGTGAGGGGCCAAAAGACCGCGCGGTTCCCCGCGCCCCTTTTCAGGGGCGCGGGGAACCGCGCGAACGGGGTCCGGGGCGGAGCCCCGGGTACGGCTCAGGCCGAAGCCGGCGGGTACAGCGAGCGCGGCAGCTGGGAGGCCGCCGCCGCGTCCAGGAGCCACAGGGTGCGCGAGCGCCCGTGGGCGCCGGCCGCCGGGGCCTGCACCTCGCCCGCGCCCGAGAGGGCGATCGCTGCGGCCTGCGCCTTGTCCTCGCCGGCCGCCAGCAACCAGACCTCACGGGCGGAACGGATCGCGGGCAGGGTGAGCGTGACCCGGGTCGGCGGGGGCTTGGGGGCGCCGTGCACGCCCACCACCGTCCGCTCCGTCTCACGGACCGCGGGCAGCTCCGGGAAGAGCGAGGCCACGTGGGTGTCCGGGCCGACGCCCAGCATCAGGACGTCGAACGAGGGAACGGAACCGTGGTTCTCGGGACCCGCGGCCTTCGCGAGCTCGGCCGCGTACGCCTCCGCCGCCGCGTCCACGTCGGTACCGTACGGACCGTCGGACGCGGGCATCGCATGCACCCGCGCGGGGTCCACCGGCACCGAGTCCAGCAGTGCCGCACGGGCCTGGGTGTCGTTGCGGTCCGGATCGCCCTCGGGCAGGAACCGCTCGTCACCCCACCACAGGTCGATACGGGCCCAGTCGATGGCGTCCCGGGCGGGCGCGGCCGCGAGCGCCGCGAGGAGCCCGTTGCCGTTGCGCCCGCCGGTGAGGACCACCGAGGCGTAGCCGCGCGAGGCCTGCGCGTCCACGACCTTGGTGATCAGCCGGGCCGCGGCGGCCTGGGCCATCAGCTCCTTGTCGCGGTGCACGACGAGCTGCGGAGTGTTCACTCGGAGGCCGCCTTCTTCGCAGGGACCTTCGCGGGGGCCTTCTTCGCGGGTGCCTTGGCGGCGGCGGTCTTGGCGGTCGCCTTCGCCGTGGCCGCCTCCTCCTCGACGGCCTCCGCCGTCGCCCCGTTCAGCCGGTCCACTCCGTACCGCAGCGCCGACGCGTAGGTGTCGTCCGGGTCGAGCCGGCGCAGCTCCTCCGCGATCAGCTCCGAGGTGTCGCGGCGCTTGAGCGCCACCGCACGGTCGGGCTGGCCCTCGATGGAGAGGGTCGCCAGGGTGCCGTCGGCGCGGTCCAGGGCGATCGGGCCGCAGCTCGTTTCCATGCGGACGCCGGTCAGGCCGGGGCCGGAGGACTTGGACCGCTTGACGGGGACGTCCAGCCGGTCCGCGAGCCACATGGCGAGCAGCTCCACGCTCGGGTTGAACTCCTCGCCCTCCACCTCGACCGCGTTCACGTCACAGATGACCTGGTCGAGGGCGGCGGCCAGCATCGAGCGCCAGGGCGTGATGCGGGTCCAGGAGAGGTCGGTGTCCCCGGGGGTGTAGGCGTCGGCACGCGCGTTGAGCTCGCGTACGGGCGCCTCGGCCGCGTAGGTGTCGGTGACGCGGCGCTGGGCCAGCTTTCCGAGCGGGTCGTTGGCCGGGTCGAGCGGCGCGCCCACCGGCCACCAGACGACGACCGGCGCGTCCGGCAGCAGCAGCGGCAGGACGACCGAGTCGGCGTGGTCGGCGACCTCGCCGTACAGCCTCAGCACGACCGTCTCGCCGGTGCCGGCGTCCGCGCCGACCCGCACCTCGGCGTCGATGCGGGACTTCGTGCGGTCGCGGGGCGAGCGGGAGACGCGCTTGATGACCACGAGGGTGCGCGAGGGGTGTTCGCGGGACGCCTCGTTGGCGGCCTTCAGGGCGTCGTAGGCGTTCTCCTCGTCGGTGACGATGACGAGGGTGAGCACCATGCCGACGGCGGGGGTGCCGATGGCGCGGCGGCCCTGCACCAGCGCCTTGTTGATCTTGCTGGCCGTGGTGTCCGTGAGGTCTATCTTCATGGGCGACGCCAGCTCCGTCCGTCTCGCTCGAGCATTTCGTCGGCCTCGACGGGGCCCCACGTGCCCGAGGGGTACTGCGCGGGCTTGCCGTGCTTGTCCCAGTACTGCTCGATCGGGTCGAGGATCTTCCAGGACAGCTCGACCTCCTCCGTACGCGGGAAGAGGTTCGAGTCGCCGAGCAGGACGTCGAGGATCAGTCGCTCGTACGCCTCCGGGCTGGACTCGGTGAACGACTCGCCGTAGGCGAAGTCCATCGAGACGTCCCGGATCTCCATGGAGGTGCCGGGCACCTTGGAGCCGAAGCGGACCGTGACGCCCTCGTCGGGCTGGACGCGGAAGACGATCGCGTTCTGGCCCAGCTCCTCCGTCGCCGTGTGGTCGAACGGGGAGTGCGGGGCGCGCTGGAAGACGACCGCGATCTCGGTGACGCGGCGGCCGAGCCGCTTGCCGGTGCGCAGATAGAAGGGGACGCCCGCCCAGCGGCGGTTGTCGACCTCCACCTTGATCGCGGCGTAGGTGTCGGTCTTCGACTTGGGGTCGATACCGTCTTCCTGGAGGTAGCCGACGGCCTTCTCGCCGCCCTGCCAGCCGGCCGCGTACTGCCCGCGGACGGTGTCGCGGCCCAGGTCCCGGGGGATCCGGACCGCGCCGAGGACCTTGGTCTTCTCGGCGGCGAGGGCGTCCGCGTCGAACGAGGAGGGCTCCTCCATGGCGGTCAGGGCCATCAGCTGCAGGAGGTGGTTCTGGATGACGTCCCGCGCGGCGCCGATGCCGTCGTAGTAGCCGGCCCGGCCGCCGATCCCGATGTCCTCCGCCATGGTGATCTGCACGTGGTCGACGAAGGACCGGTTCCAGATCGGCTCGAACATCGTGTTGGCGAAGCGGAGCGCCAGGATGTTCTGAACGGTCTCCTTGCCCAGGTAGTGGTCGATGCGGAAGACCTGGTCCGAGGAGAAGACCTCGTGCACGATCGCGTTGAGTTCCTCGGCCGACTTCAGGTCGTGGCCGAAGGGCTTCTCGATGACCGCCCGCCGCCAGGAGCCGTTCGACTGGTCGGCCAGGTGGTGCTTCTTCAACTGCTGGATGACCACCGGGAAGGCGGACGGCGGCACGGAGAGGTAGAAGGCGAAGTTGCCGCCCGTGCCCTGCGCCTTGTCCAGCTCGTCGATCGTGGCGCGCAGCCGCTCGAACGAGTCGTCGTCGTCGAAGGTGCCCTGGACGAAGCGCATCCCCTGGATGAGCTGCTGCCAGACCTCCTCGCGGAACTCCGTACGGGCGTGTTCCTTGACGGCGTCGTGTACCACCTGGGCGAAGTCCTCGTTCTTCCACTCGCGGCGGGCGAAGCCGACGAGCGAGAAGCCCGGCGGCAGCAGCCCGCGGTTGGCGAGGTCGTACACGGCGGGCATCAGCTTTTTACGTGACAAATCGCCCGTGACGCCGAAGATGACCAGGCCCGACGGCCCCGCGATACGCGGGAGCCGTCGGTCTGCGGGGTCACGCAGCGGGTTGCTGCTTGACAAGGTTTCAGCCCTCCGAAGGGGCGAGGCGCTTGAGCTCTGCCTCTGTGGACTTGAGCAGGTCGTTCCAGGACGCCGCGAACTTCTCGACGCCCTCGTCCTCCAGGAGCTGGACCACGTCGTCGTACGAGATCCCGAGCTTCTCGACCGCGTCGAGCTCGGCGCGGGACTGCTCGTACGTGCCGGCGATGGTGTTGCCGGTGATGTCGCCGTGGTCCTCGGTGGCCTGCAGGGTGGCCTCCGGCATGGTGTTCACCGTGTTCGGCGCCACCAGATCGTCGACGTACAGGGTGTCCTTGTACGCCGGGTCCTTGACGCCGGTCGACGCCCACAGCGGGCGCTGCTTGTTGGCCTGCGCCTTGTCGAGGGCGGCCCAGCGGTCGGAGGAGAAGACCTCCTCGTACGCCTGGTAGGCGAGCCGGGCGTTGGCGAGAGCCGCCTTGCCGCGGGCGGTCTTGGCCTCGGGCGTGTCCAGGGCGTCGAGCCGCTTGTCGATCTCGGTGTCCACGCGGGACACGAAGAAGGACGCCACCGAGTGGATCTTGGAGAGGTCCAGGCCCGCGGCCTTCGCCTTCTCCAGACCCGCCAGGTAGGCGTCCATGACCTCGCGGTAGCGCTCCAGCGAGAAGATCAGCGTGACGTTGACGCTGATGCCCCTGCCGATGACCTCGGTGATCGCGGGCAGGCCCGCCTTGGTCGCCGGGATCTTGATGAGCGTGTTCGGGCGGTCCACCAGCCAGGCCAGCTGCTTGGCCTCGGCGATGGTCGCGGTGGTGTTGTGGGCCAGGCGCGGGTCGACCTCGATGGAGACCCGGCCGTCCTGGCCCTGCGTCGCGTCGAAGACCGGGCGCAGGATGTCGGCGGCGTCACGGACGTCCGCCGTCGTGATCATGCGGATGGCCTCGTCGACGGTGACCTTGCGGGCGGCGAGTTCGGCGAGCTGCTGCTCGTAGCCGTCGCCGCTGCTGATCGCCTTCTGGAAGATCGACGGGTTGGTGGTGACGCCCACGACGTGCTGCTGGTCGATCAGTTCGGCGAGATTGCCGGACGTGATCCGCTTGCGCGACAGGTCGTCCAGCCAGATCGCGACGCCTTCCTCGGAGAGGCGCTTGAGTGCGTCTGTCATGGAAATTGCATCTCCTACGTGTCGTATTTCAGCGTCAGCGCTGGGCTGCGGCGATCGATTCCCGGGCGACGTCGGCGACGTTCTCGGCAGTGAAGCCGAATTCGCGGAAGAGGACCTTGCCGTCGGCCGAAGCACCGAAGTGCTCCAGCGAAACAATGCGTCCCGCGTCCCCGACGAACCGGTGCCAGGTCAGACCGATACCGGCCTCGATCGAGACGCGCGCCTTCACCGACGGCGGCAGGACGCTGTCCCGGTACCCCTGGTCCTGCTCCTCGAACCACTCCACGCACGGCATGGACACGACCCGCGTCGGGACGCCCGCGGCCTGGAGCTGCTCGCGCGCCTCCACCGCCACGTGCACCTCGGAACCGGTGGCGATGAGGATGACCTCCGGCTCAGCGCTCTGCCCGCCGGGCCCTTCGGCTTCGAAGCGGACGTAACCGCCCTTGACCGTGTTCTCGTCGGCCTCGTACGTCGGCACGCCCTGACGGGTCAGCGCGAGGCCGTGCGGAGCGCCCTTGCCGAAGACCTTCGTGTAGCGCCCCAGGATCTCGCGCCAGGCGATCGCGGTCTCGTTGGCGTCCGCGGGACGGACGACGTTGAGGCCGGGGATGGCGCGCAGCGAGGCCAGGTGCTCGACCGGCTGGTGGGTCGGGCCGTCCTCACCGAGACCGATGGAGTCGTGCGTCCACACGTACGTCACCGGCAGGTGCATCAGCGCGGACAGACGCACGGCGTTGCGCATGTAGTCGGAGAACACCAGGAAGGTGCCGCCGTAGACGCGGGTGTTGCCGTGCAGCGTGATGCCGTTCATCTCCGCGGCCATGGAGTGCTCGCGGATGCCGAAGTGGATCGTGCGGCCGTACGGCTTCGCGCCCGGCAGCGGGTTGTCGGCCGGCAGGAACGAGGAGTTCGGGTCGATCGTCGTGTTGTTCGAGCCCGCGAGGTCGGCGGAGCCGCCCCACAGCTCGGGGATGACCGCACCGAGCGCCTGCAGCACCTTGCCGGACGCGGCACGGGTGGCGACACCCTTGCCCGCCTCGAACGCCGGGAGCTTCTCCTCCCAGCCGGCCGGCAGCTCGCACGCGGCGATCCGGTCGAACTCGGCGGCACGCTCGGGCTGAGCGGTGCGCCACTCCTGGAAGCCCTTCTCCCACTCGGCCTTCGCCTCGCGGCCGCGGTCGAGAGCCTGGCGGGTGTGCGCGAGGACCTCGTCCGCGACCTCGAAGGACTTCTCCGGGTCGAAGCCGAGGACGCGCTTGGTGGCCGCGACCTCGTCCTCGCCGAGCGCCGAGCCGTGCGCGGCCTCGGTGTTCTGCGCGTGCGGAGCGGGCCAGGCGATGATCGAGCGCATCGCGATGAACGACGGCTTGTCCGTCACCTTCTTCGCGGCCTCGATCGCGTTGTAGATGGCGTGCGGGTCGATGTCGCCGTCCGGCTTCGGCGCGACGCGCTGCACGTGCCAGCCGTACGCCTCGTACCGCTTGACGGTGTCCTCGGAGACCGCCGTCTCGGTGTCGCCCTCGATCGAGATGTGGTTGTCGTCCCACAGCAGAACGAGGTTGCCGAGCTTCTGGTGCCCGGCCAGGGAGGACGCCTCGTGCGAGATGCCCTCCTGGAGGCAGCCGTCACCGGCGATCGCGTAGATGAAGTGGTCGAAGGGGGACTCGCCCTGCGCCGTGTCCGGGTCGAACAGACCGCGCTCGTAGCGGGCGGCCATCGCCATGCCCACGGCGTTGGCGACACCCTGCCCGAGCGGGCCGGTCGTGGTCTCCACGCCCGGGGTGTGCCCGTACTCCGGGTGGCCCGGGGTGCGGGAGCCCCACGTACGGAAGGACTCCAGATCGTCCAGCTCCAGGCCGAACCCGGCCAGGTAGAGCTGCGTGTAGAGGGTCAGTGACGAGTGGCCCGCGGACAGCACGAAGCGGTCACGTCCGGTCCAGTCGGGATCCGCCGGGTCGTGCCGCATCACCTTCTGAAAGAGGGTGTACGCGGCAGGCGCCAGACTCATGGCCGTACCGGGATGGCCGTTTCCGACCTTCTGTACGGCATCGGCGGCCAGGACGCGGGCGGTGTCGACGGCCCGCTGGTCCAACTCGGTCCACTCGAGGTCTGTGGTGGTCGGCTTGGTGCTCACCCTGGGTCAGGGCTCCTCTCCACATGTCACGCATGTCGAATGCCGGTGCACTGGGCGCCCACCGGCCGTTGTCGAGCCTACCCCCGTAGGTACGTGCGTTTTTTCGAGTCATTCCAGACTGCCGGGACTCTCCGGGATCCGCCTCCCGACTGGTCCGTTCCGTGTTCGGCAACTGAATACGGAGCCGCTCGTAAGAGTGCTCAATCGAGCTCCCTCGCGCCCGTCGCGCACGCCCTCTTCCCGCCCTGGTACGGCCGCCCCCAACACGACCCCACCCCCGCGAAGGCCGAGGTATAGGCAACGTCTACAGTGGCGTGGTACGCGCGAGCCTTTACGGGGAGTTCACACCCGGAGGCTTGCTGGGATGTCTCTGTCAGGGGTGTGCGTGACGGCCGTCGAATCCCGTCCAGCGGGGGTGCTCGGGACGAGCAGCAGCCCAAGCCACCGGCCGTTCGGGGCCCGTGTGAAGGCGTTCGTGGCGCTGACCAAGCCGCGAATCATCGAACTGCTGCTGATCACCACCGTTCCGGTGATGTTCCTGGCCCAGCAGGGTGTACCCGATCTCAAGCTGGTCCTGCTCACCTGTCTCGGCGGTTTTCTGTCGGCGGGCGGCGCCAACGCGCTGAACATGTACATCGACCGCGACATCGACGCTCTGATGGAGCGCACCTCGCAGCGTCCACTGGTCACCGGCATGGTCAGCCCGCGTGAGTGTCTGGCCTTCGGGATCACGCTGGCGGTCGTCTCGACCCTGCTGTTCGGGCTGACCGTCAACTGGCTGTCCGCCTGGCTGTCACTCGGAGCGCTCCTTTTCTACGTCGTCGTTTACACGATGATCCTCAAGCGGCGCACCTCCCAGAACATCGTCTGGGGCGGCATCGCCGGCTGCCTCCCGGTCCTCATCGGCTGGTCGTCCGTCACCGACTCCATGTCGTGGGCGCCGGTCATCCTCTTCCTCGTCATGTTCTTCTGGACGCCGCCGCACTACTGGCCGCTGTCCATGAAGGTGAAGGAGGACTACGCGCGCGTGGGCGTGCCGATGCTCCCGGTCGTCGCCTCCAACAAGGTGGTCGCCCGCCAGATCGTCATCTACAGCTGGGTGATGGTCGCGGTCTCGCTGCTGCTCACCCCGCTCGGCTACACGGGCTGGTTCTACACCCTGGTCGCGCTCGGCGCGGGCGGGTTCTGGCTGTGGGAGGCGCATGGTCTGCAGAACCGCGCCAAGGCCGAGGTGAGCGGCGGGAAGCTCAAGGAGATGCGGCTGTTCCACTGGTCCATCACCTATGTGTCGCTCCTGTTCGTGGCGGTCGCGGTGGACCCCTTCCTGCGCTAGGAGCCGTCCGGCGAATCTTCACGGGCGGGGTACGTGGGCTAAGCCACGTACCCCGCCCGTCGCCGTTTGATCTACCCGTCGGTAGCATCCTGACCATGGCAGACACGCAGCAGGTTGACGAGACCACCGGCGCCGCCCAGGACGTCAAGGCCGAGCGCAAGGCGGCCAAGCTCGCCCAGCGGATCAACGCCTTCGCCAAGGAGCACGGCGGGACCGAGGGGCACGTCGAGTACATCGGGCAGCGCGGAGCCCGGATCGTCCTCGTCGGCGCGGACGGTGCCTGGGGGGACGTGGTGGCGCCGACCTTCACGATGGCCGAAGAGGCCGTGAAGAAGGCCGGGATCACTGTTCACGAGACGTTCGACGGTGAGTTCGCGGCGAAGGTCAAGACGGGGCCGTACGAGTGGAAGAGGATGGCGGGGATCCAGCTCGGGGCGCCGAAGTAGCGGCTGACATCATCTGATATCTGTCACCTGGCAGTTGAAATCTGTCATTTGATACCTGTCATCTGATACCTGGCAGTTGATATCCGTCATCTGATTTCCGTCGGCTGTCACTCGGCAGTTGTCATCTGTCGGCTGTCATCCGTCAGCTGTTGGTACGCCTTGCGCTTCACCAACACCTGACGCCCGCCTCACCCGTTAGGACCTGAAGAACGCAACGGTCCAGTCGCGGGGAGTCCGGATGATCGAAACGCCATCCCTGGTGGACCAGTACTGCCACGGCGTACTGAGGACGGAGCTGGGTCTCGGCACCTTCGAGGCCCACCTCGCCAGAACCGAGGGCCCCCCGGCCCCCGGCACCACCTTCTTCGACACCCAGACCGGCTTCGCGGTACGCCGCTGGTGCCCGCCCCTGCTCGGCCTGGAACCGCACTGTCCGCCCGCCCGCTATCTGGCCCGGCGCCGCGAACTCGGCGTCCTGGAGTCGGGGCGCAGACTCCTGCGCGGCAGCGGCATCACGACGTATCTCGTCGACACGGGGCTGCCCGGAGACCTGACGGGACCGGGCGAGATGGCCTCGACCGGCGCGGCCCACGCCCATGAGATCGTCCGCCTGGAGCTGTTGGCGGAACAGGTCGCGGACACCTCGGGCACCGTCGAGTCCTTCCTCGCCAATCTCGCCGAGTCCGTCCACGGAGCCGCCGCGAACGCCGTCGCCTTCACGTCGGTCGCGGGGGGACGGCACGGTCTGGCGCTCGCGCCCGAGCCGCCAGGACCGGGAGAGGTGCGGGGCGCGGCGGGCCGCTGGCTCGCGGGCCGCCGGGTGGGCGGGGCGCTGAGCGACCCGGTCCTGCTGCGCCACGTACTGTGGATCGCGGTCGCCTCGGGGCTGCCTCTCCAACTCCACGCCGGCCTGGGCGAACCCGGTCTGCGCATCGACCGCACCGACCCCGTCCTGCTCACCGACTTCGCCCGTGCCACGGCCGGGCTCGGCACGGATCTCATCCTCCTGCACGGCTACCCGTACCACCGTCACGCGGCGCACCTCGCCGGGGTCTTCCCGCACGTCTACGCCGACCTGGGTGCCGCGCTGGTGCGTACGGGAGCCCGGGCGGCGGCCGTCCTCTCCGAGATCCTGGAGCTGGCCCCCTTCGGCAAGCTCCTGTTCTCCAGCGGGGCGCACGGCCTGCCCGAACTGCACGTCGTCGGCGCCCGCCTGTTCCGTGAGGCGCTGGCCCGGGTGCTGGGCACCTGGGTCGCCGAGGGCGCCTGGTCGCTCGTGGACGCGCAGCGGGTGGCGGGCCTGATCGCGGCGGGGAACGCGCGGCGGGTGTACGGGGTGGAGTGAACCGGTGCCGGACCCCCTACGAACGGCCTACGCGCGCGTGAGCGCCGATTCCTCGGCAGGCCCCGGCAGTTGTGCCGCGGCCTCCGGGCGTTCGCGCAGCGACAGCAGGACCCGCAGGACGCCGATCCACACCAGGCAGGAGCCGAACATGTGGAGGCCGACCAGGGCCTCGGGGAGGTCCGTGAAGTACTGGACGTAGCCGATGACGCCCTGGCCGAGCAGGATCAGGAACAGCTCGCGGGTGCGGTCGAGCGGCCCCTTGGGGGCGTCTACGGCCTTGAGGACGAACCACAGGGCGAAAGTCAACGTGACCACGATCCAGGCCAGCACGGCGTGCAGCTTGGCGACGGTCTCCCAGTTGACGGCCATGCGTTCGACCTCGCTGGAGTCGCCCGCGTGCGGACCCGCGCCGGTGACCACCGTGCCCACCGCGATCAGCAGGATGGCGGCGGCGACCAGGCACCACACGAGCTGCTGCACCGCCTTGCCGACCAGCGGGCGCGGCTCGGCCGAGCCCTCGCGGGTGCGCTGCCACATCACCGTGGCCACCGTGATGAGCGCCGTGGAGAGCAGGAAGTGCGCGGCGACCGTGTAGGGGTTGAGGCCGACCAGGACGACGATGCCGCCGAGGATCGCGTTGCTCATGACGATCCAGAACTGCGCCCAGCCGAGCCGGGTGAGGTCGCGCCGCCAGGGCTTCTCGGAGCGCGCGGCGATGATCGCCCAGCCGACCGCCGCGCACAGCACGTAGGTCAGCATGCGGTTGGTGAACTCGATGACTCCGTGGAAGCCCATCGCGCTCGTCGTGGTGAGCGAGTCGTCGGTGCACTTGGGCCAGGTCGGGCAGCCGAGGCCCGAACCGGTCAGCCGTACGGCGCCGCCGGTGACCACGATGACCACCGACATGACGAGCGCGGCGAGGGCCGCTCGTCGCACCGTCCGGGAGGTCGGGGTCCAGCGTTCGGCGATGAGGGCGAGCGGGTTGCGCGCGAAGGCTACGGCGTCGGCTCGGGTCACGTTTGGCACGCGCCCCATCGTAGGCGTCCGCTTGTGCACGCCTTCACGAGGCCCCCGCACCTACGCAAATCGCCACCTCGGCCCGTCTCGGAGGCCCGCGCACCCGGATGCGCCCACACCCGCAGTCACTCCCAGCGGAAGAACTTGCCCGCCGCTCCCAGGCCCACGACCGCCCACACGGCCAGGATCCCGAGGTCGCCCCACGGCAGGCCCGCCCCGTGCTGGAGCACGTCCCGCAGCCCGTCCGAGAGCGCCGAGACGGGCAGCAGACCGAGCACGTCCTGGGCGCCCGCCGGGAACTTGTCCATCGGGACGATCACACCGCCGCCCACGAGGAGCAGCAGGAAGACCAGGTTCGCGGCGGCGAGCGTCGCCTCCGCCTTGAGCGTGCCGGCCATCAGCAGGCCCAGGCCCGAGAAGGCGGCCGTGCCGAGGATCAGCAGGAGCAGGACGGACAGCGGGTTGCCGTGCGGCGACCAGCCGAGTGAGAAGGCGATCGCCGTCAGCAGGACGACCTGGAGGATCTCCGTGACCAGCACGGACGCCGTCTTCGCGGTCATCAGGCCCCAGCGGGGCAGCGGGGAGGCGGCGAGCCGCTTCAGGACCCCGTAGCGACGCTCGAAGCCGGTGGCGATGGCCTGCCCGGTGAACGCGGTCGACATCACGGCGAGTGCCAGGATGCCGGGGGCCAGGAAGTCGACCGACTTGCCCTTGCCGGTGTCGATGATGTCGACCGAGCTGAACAGGACCAGCAGGAGTGTCGGGATGATCACCGTGAGAAGGAGCTGCTCACCGTTGCGGAGCAGCATCTTCGTCTCGAGCGCGGCCTGCGCGCCGATCATCCGGGGCAGCGGGGCCGCCCCCGGCCTCGGGGTGTAGGTACCGGCGGTGGTCACGAACGCAGCTCCTTGCCGGTCAGTTCCAGGCTGTGTCTTCCCGGGGGACAACCCCCGGACCCCCGGCCGAGATGCAGTCGAGCCTCACTCATGAGCGCAACTCCTTGCCGGTGAGCTCCAAGAACACGTCTTCCAGGGTGTGGCGTTCGACGGAGATCTTCTCCGGCATCACCCCGTGCTGCGCGCACCAGGACGTGACGGTGGCCAGCAGCTGCGGGTCGATCTTGCCGCCCACCCGGTACGAGCCGGGCGTCAGCTCGGCGGCCGTGCAGTCGGCCGGCAGGGCCTTCAGCAGGGAGCCGACGTCGAGCCCCGGACGGCCGGTGAAGCGCAGGGTGTTCTCGGCGCCGCCGCGGCACAGTTGCTCGGGGGAGCCCTGTGCGATGACCCTGCCCGCGTCGATGATCGCGACGTCGTCGGCGAGTTGTTCGGCCTCGTCCATGTAGTGCGTGGTGAGGATGACCGAGGCGCCGTCGGCGCGCAGATCGCGCACGAGGTCCCAGGTGGCGCGGCGGGCCTGCGGGTCGAGGCCCGCGGTCGGCTCGTCGAGGAAGACCAGTTCGGGGCGGCCGACCACGGCCATCGCGAGCGCCAGGCGCTGCTGCTGGCCGCCCGAGAGCCGCCGGTAGGTCGTGCGGCCGCAACTGTCCAGGCCGAGCCGTTCGATGAGCGCGTCCACGTCCAGGGGGTGGGCGTGGAGCTTCGCCACATGGCGGAGCATCTCGTCGGCGCGGGCACCGGAGTAGACCCCGCCGGACTGGAGCATCACGCCGATACGGGAGTGGAGTTCCCCGGACTGTCTCACCGGGTCGAGGCCCAGGACGCGTACCGTGCCGGAATCCGGCTTCCGGTACCCCTCGCAGGTCTCGACCGTGGTCGTCTTGCCCGCACCGTTGGGGCCCAGTACGGCGGTGATGCCCGCCTCGGCCACCAGGTCGAGGCCGTCCACCGCGGTCTTGTCGCCGTACCGCTTCACCAGGGCCTGGACCTGGACCACGGGCTCGCTTCGCATGAGGCGCAAGTCTAGGGAGCCGGTCGGGTGATCGGTCGGGCGGGGTTCAGGAGGCGGTCCTGGGTACGACCCATTCGTCGCGGGGGCGGTGCAGTGCCAGCCAGCGCTCCGCGTACGCCACCGCGTCGGCCACCGGGAACAGGCGTACGTCGGCCGCGCCCACCCGTCCCCGTACGACGGGGCGGTCCCGTTCGAAGTCGGAGCCCAGTTCGTCGAAGCGGTCGGAGTCGACGGAGACCTCCGTGACGACCTCCCACCGGGTCGCCCCCTGCGGGGATCGCACCGGGCGTCCCACCTCGACGAGCGGGGACGGTATGCGGTATTCGGCGAGGTGGAAGCTGGTGCACGTGTCGTAGCCCGCGCCGAGCAGGAGCACCCGGGCGTCGAGGGTCTCCAGGCGGGCCAGCGGGCTGCGCTCGCCGAGCCGGCAGTCGGGGGCGTGCCCCTCGACGATCTGCGCCGCGCGGGGGCCGAGGGCCGCGAAAGAGGTCTGGGGATGGGCGCTGCGCAGGGCGCCGGGCCAGGTGCGGACGGTCTCCGGGATCACGCCGACCCCGCGGCTGGGCGTCACGAGGGGGTCGTAGGCAGGCATCGTCGCCCGAATGGGCGACCACCACTCCTCGGGTACGGGCGGATTGCTCCACAGCGCCGGGTCGGAGAGGTCCCCGGACTGGGTGGGGACCACCAGAGTGCCGTCGGGACCGAGGGCGTCGAGCAGTCCCTGGACGACGGCGACGGCACCGCCGTTGACCCAGCCGAGGGACCTCAGGGAGGAGTGCGCGAGAAGCGTTTCTCCGGGCTGGACGCCCAGCTCCAGAAGCTGCGCGGCGAGGGTGTCGCGTGTGACGAGTGGGCCGGTCGGAGGGGGTGTCGACATGCTTCCCGAGTCTTGCGGAGAGCCGGTCCCGAAGCCAGTCAATTGATCGATCAAAGATCGTTTCCGCAGGTCACCTTAGGTATACCTAAGTGATGTAGCGCACCGCCCGCCTCCGGGGGCGCGGCTTGTCAGGCTCCAGGGAATTACGCAACAATGGCGTTGTGAAAAACGTTGGCGAGGCTCGGGAGACCCCCACGGGGGCCCCTCAGGAGGAACTCGCGACCGGTGAGCGTTCGACGCGCAACCGTGTCGCGCGGTCCATCCTGGACCACGGCCCGTCGACCGTGGCCGACCTCGCGGGGCGGCTGGGCCTGACCCAGGCCGCCGTGCGCCGTCATCTCGACGCGCTGGTCGCCGACGACGTCGTGGAAGCACGGGAGCAGCGGGTCTACGGAGCGCGTACGCGCGGCCGCCCCGCCAAGGTGTTCGCCCTGACCGACTGCGGCCGGGACGCCTTCGACCAGTCCTACGACAAGCTCGCCGCGGACGCGATGCGCTGGATCGCGGCGCGCGAGGGCGGGGACGAGGCGGTCGTCGCGTTCGCCCGCGCCCGGATGGCCGCCCAGGCCGAGGCGTACCGCAGGGCCGTCGAGGCCGCCGCGCCGGAGCAGCGCACCGAAGCGTTGGCCAAGGCCTTGAGTGCGGACGGGTACGCTGCTGCAGCGCGTAGCGCACCGGTCGGCGAGCAGCTCTGCCAGCACCACTGCCCGGTCGCTCATGTCGCCGAGCAGTTCCCGCAGCTGTGCGAGGCGGAGACCGAGATCTTCTCCCAGCTGCTCGGCACCCATGTTCAGCGGCTGGCCACCATCGCCCACGGCGACGGTGTGTGCACCACGTTCATCCCCAAGATTTCCGAATCCACCCATAACGCATCTGCAAGTACCGCCGGGAGGAACCCCGCATGACGCTCCCCATCGAGGAGACTGCCCACCCTGAGCTCGAGGGTCTGGGTACGTACGAATACGGCTGGGCCGACTCCGACGTGGCCGGTGCCTCTGCCAAGCGCGGTATCAACGACGACGTCGTCCGCGACATCTCCGCGAAGAAGAGCGAGCCGGAGTGGATGACCAAGCTCCGCCTCAAGGGCCTGCGCCTCTTCGAGAAGAAGCCCATGCCCAACTGGGGCTCGGACCTGTCCGGGATCGACTTCGACAACATCAAGTACTTCGTGCGTTCCACGGAGAAGCAGGCGGAGTCCTGGGAGGACCTGCCCGAGGACATCAAGAACACGTACGACAAGCTCGGCATCCCGGAGGCGGAGAAGCAGCGCCTCGTCGCCGGTGTCGCGGCCCAGTACGAGTCCGAGGTCGTCTACCACCAGATCCGCGAGGACCTGGAGGAGCAGGGCGTCATCTTCCTCGACACCGACACCGCACTCAAGGAGCACCCGGAGCTCTTCAAGGAGTACTTCGGCACCGTCATCCCGGTCGGCGACAACAAGTTCGCGTCGCTGAACACCGCCGTGTGGTCCGGTGGCTCCTTCATCTACGTGCCGAAGGGCGTGCACGTCGAGATCCCGCTCCAGGCCTACTTCCGTATCAACACGGAGAACATGGGCCAGTTCGAGCGGACGCTGATCATCGTCGACGAGGACGCCTACGTCCACTACGTCGAGGGTTGTACGGCGCCGATCTACAAGTCGGACTCCCTGCACTCCGCGGTGGTCGAGATCATCGTGAAGAAGGGCGCCCGCTGCCGCTACACGACCATCCAGAACTGGTCGAACAACGTCTACAACCTGGTCACCAAGCGCGCCGTGGCGTACGAGGGCGCGACCATGGAGTGGATCGACGGCAACATCGGCTCCAAGGTCACCATGAAGTACCCGGCCGTCTATCTGATGGGCGAGCACGCCAAGGGTGAGACCCTCTCCATCGCCTTCGCGGGCGAGGGCCAGCACCAGGACGCGGGCTCCAAGATGGTCCACATGGCGCCGAACACGTCGTCGAACATCGTGTCGAAGTCCGTGGCGCGCGGTGGCGGTCGTACGTCCTACCGCGGTCTGGTCGAGATCGGCGAGGGCGCCCACGGCTCGAAGTCGAACGTGCTGTGCGACGCGCTGCTCGTCGACACCATCTCCCGCTCCGACACCTACCCGTACGTCGACGTCCGCGAGGACGACGTGTCCATGGGTCACGAGGCGACCGTCTCCAAGGTCTCCGAGGACCAGCTCTTCTACCTGATGAGCCGCGGTCTGACGGAGTTCGAGGCGATGGCGATGATCGTGCGCGGCTTCGTCGAGCCGATCGCCAAGGAGCTGCCCATGGAGTACGCGCTTGAACTCAACCGGCTGATCGAGCTGCAGATGGAAGGCGCGGTCGGCTAAGACCCGCCGCCCGGAAAACAGCTGGTGGCCCGCCCTTCCCGGCGGGCCCGAGGATCTCAACCGACGCAGGAAAGAGAGCAGACCGACAGCCATGGCTGAGGCTCAGAACATCCCGGTGGGTTCCACCACCGCCGGACAGATCGCGGTGGCCGCCGAGTCGACCGTCGCCACGCGCATGAGCGCGCCCCCGTCCTTCGACGTGGCGGACTTCCCGGTCCCCCACGGCCGCGAGGAGGAGTGGCGGTTCACCCCGCTGGAGCGCCTGCGCGGGCTGCACGACGGGACCGCGGCCGCGACCGGCGACGGCCTGAAGGTCGACGTGGAGGCGCCCGCGGGCGTCGTCGTGGAGACCGTCGGCCGTGACGACGCGCGCCTCGGCCGGGCGGGCACCCCGGTCGACCGTGTCGCCGCCCAGGCGTACTCCGCGTTCGAGAAGGCCGGCGTGATCACCGTCCCCAAGGAGACGGTGCTCACCGAGCCCATCCGCGTCGCGGTGCACGGCGAGGGCGGGGTCGCCTACGGCCACCAGGTCGTGGAGCTCGGAGCCTTCGCCGAGGCCGTCGTCGTCATCGACCACACCGGTGACGCCGTGCTCGCCGCCAACGTCGACTACATCCTGGGCGACGGCGCCAAGCTCACCGTCGTCTCCGTCCAGGACTGGGACGACAAGGCCGTGCACGTGGGCCAGCACAACGCGCTGATCGGCCGGGACGCCACGTTCAAGTCCTTCGTGGTCACCTTCGGCGGCGACCTCGTGCGCCTGCACCCGCGCGTGGCCTACGCCGGCACCGGCGGTGAGGCCGAGCTGTTCGGTCTGTACTTCACGGACGCGGGCCAGCACCAGGAGCACCGTCTGCTGGTCGACCACAACACCCCGCACTGCAAGTCGAACGTCGCCTACAAGGGCGCGCTCCAGGGCGACGGCGCGCACGCGGTGTGGATCGGTGACGTCCTCATCGAGGCCAAGGCCGAGGGCACGGACACGTACGAGATGAACCGCAACCTGGTTCTGACCGACGGCGCCCGCGTCGACTCCGTGCCGAACCTGGAGATCGAGACCGGCGAGATCGTCGGCGCCGGACACGCCTCCGCGACCGGCCGCTTCGACGACGAGCAGCTCTTCTACCTGATGGCCCGCGGCATCCCCGCCGACGAGGCCCGCCGACTGGTGGTCCGCGGCTTCTTCGCCGAGCTCGTGCAGCAGATCGGTGTCGACGACATCGAAGAGCGGCTCCTCGTGAAGATCGACGAGGAGCTGGAGGCGTCGGTCTGATGACTGCCTCGTCGACGTTCGTACGCGCCTGTGGGCTGAGCGAGCTGGAGGAGGACACCCCGAAGCGGGTGGAACTCGACGGCACGCCGGTCTCGGTCGTGAAGACCGAGGGGGAGGTGTTCGCGATCAACGACATCTGCTCGCACGCGAACGTCTCGCTCTCCGAGGGCGAGGTGGAGGACTGCCAGATCGAGTGCTGGCTGCACGGCTCCGCGTTCGACCTGCGCACCGGCAAGCCGTCCGGCCTTCCCGCGACGCGCCCCGTCCCCGTATATCCCGTAAAGATCGAAGGGGACGACGTACTCGTCTCCCTCACCCAGGAGTCCTGAGGAACCCATGGCAACGCTTGAAATCCACGACCTGCACGTCACCGTCGAGGCCGACAACGCCACGAAGGAGATCCTCAAGGGCGTCGACCTGACCGTGAAGCAGGGCGAGACGCACGCCATCATGGGCCCCAACGGCTCCGGCAAGTCGACCCTCGCCTACTCCCTCGCGGGCCACCCGAAGTACACGATCACCAGCGGCACCGTCACCCTCGACGGCGAGGACGTCCTGGAGATGTCCGTCGACGAGCGCGCCCGCGCGGGCCTGTTCCTGGCGATGCAGTACCCGGTCGAGATCCCCGGTGTCTCGGTCTCCAACTTCCTGCGCACCTCCGCCACGGCCGTCCGCGGCGAGGCCCCCAAGCTGCGCACCTGGGTGAAGGAGGTCAAGGAGACCATGGAGCGCCTCTCCATGGACCCCTCCTTCGCCGAGCGCAACGTGAACGAGGGCTTCTCCGGCGGTGAGAAGAAGCGCCACGAGATCCTCCAGCTGGAGCTGCTCAAGCCGAAGATCGCGATCCTCGACGAGACCGACTCCGGCCTGGACGTCGACGCCCTGCGCGTCGTCTCCGAGGGTGTCAACCGCGTCCGCGAGACCGGTGAGGTCGGCACCCTGCTGATCACGCACTACACGCGCATCCTGCGCTACATCAAGCCCGACTTCGTCCACGTCTTCTCCGGCGGCCGCATCGTCGAGTCCGGCGGCGCCGAGCTCGCCGACAAGCTGGAGAACGAGGGCTACGAGGCTTATGCGAAGCATGAAGTCGACATGAAGGGTGGCGCATCCGCGTGACACAGCTGCCGGGCCTCCTCGACACCGAGGCGATCCGCAAGGACTTCCCCATCCTGGACCGTCAGGTCCACGACGGCAGGAAGCTCGTGTACCTGGACAACGCGGCGACCTCGCAGAAGCCGCGCCAGGTGCTGGACGCCCTGAGTGAGTACTACGAGCGCTACAACGCCAACGTCCACCGCGGTGTGCATGTGCTCGCCGAGGAGGCCACGGCGCTGTACGAGGGCGCGCGCGACAAGGTCGCCGCGTTCATCAACGCGCCGAGCCGCGACGAGGTGATCTTCACCAAGAACGCCTCCGAGTCGCTCAACCTCGTGGCCAACATGCTCGGCTGGGCCGACGAGCCCTACCGGGTCGACCACGAGACCGAGATCGTCATCACCGAGATGGAGCACCACTCCAACATCGTGCCGTGGCAGCTGCTGGCGCAGCGCACGGGCGCGAAGCTGAAGTGGTTCGGTCTCACCGACGACGGCCGCCTCGACCTGTCGAACATCAACGAGATCATCACCGAGAAGACGAAGATCGTCTCCTTCGTGCTGGTGTCGAACATCCTGGGCACCGTGAACCCGGTCGAGGCGATAGTGCGCCGCGCCCAGGAGGTCGGCGCGCTGGTCTGCATCGACGCGTCGCAGGCCGCGCCGCACATGCCGCTGGACGTCCAGGCCCTCCAGGCCGACTTCGTGGCCTTCACCGGCCACAAGATGTGCGGCCCGACGGGCATCGGCGTGCTGTGGGGCCGCCAGGAGCTCCTGGAGGACCTGCCCCCGTTCCTCGGCGGCGGCGAGATGATCGAGACGGTGTCGATGCACTCGTCGACGTACGCCCCGGCGCCGCACAAGTTCGAGGCGGGCACCCCGCCGATCGCGCAGGCGGTCGGTCTCGGCGCGGCGATCGACTACCTGAACGCGATCGGCATGGACAAGATCCTCGCCCACGAGCACGCGCTCACCGAGTACGCGGTGAAGCGGCTCGGCGAGGTCCCCGACCTGCGGATCATCGGCCCGACCACGGCCGAGGACCGCGGCGCCGCGATCTCGTTCACCCTGGGTGACATCCACCCGCACGACGTGGGCCAGGTCCTGGACGAGCAGGGCATCGCGGTCCGGGTCGGACACCACTGCGCACGCCCGGTCTGCCTGAGGTACGGAATTCCTGCGACCACGCGAGCGTCGTTCTATCTGTACTCCACGCCGGCCGAGATCGACGCGCTGGTGGACGGCCTGGAGCACGTCCGGAACTTCTTCGGCTGAGGGGCTGGCTGAGACGTGAAGCTTGATTCGATGTACCAGGAAGTCATCCTGGACCACTACAAGCACCCCCATGGGCGAGGCTTGCGGGATGGCGATGCCGAGGTGCACCACGTCAACCCGACGTGCGGCGACGAGATCACGCTGCGGGTGAAGTACGACGGCGAGCAGATCGCGGACATCTCGTACGAGGGGCAGGGCTGCTCCATCAGCCAGGCCTCGGCGTCCGTGCTGAACGAGCTCCTCGTCGGCAAGGACGTGTCCGAGGGTCAGAAGATCCAGGAGACCTTCCTGGAGCTGATGCAGTCCAAGGGCAGGATCGAGCCCGACGACGCGATGGAGGAGGTGCTGGAGGACGCGGTCGCGTTCGCCGGTGTCTCCAAGTACCCGGCCCGGGTCAAGTGCGCCCTCCTGAGCTGGATGGCGTGGAAGGACGCGACGGCCCAGGCTCTGGGCGAGAGCGCCGAGAGGAAGACGGCATGAGCGAGAACGAGACCCTGACGATGAAGCCGGCCTCGGAGGAAGAAGTCCGTGAGGCGCTGTACGACGTCGTCGACCCCGAACTGGGCATCGACGTCGTCAACCTCGGCCTGATCTACGGCATCCACATCGACGACGCGAACATCGCGACGATCGACATGACCCTGACGTCCGCGGCCTGCCCGCTCACCGACGTCATCGAGGACCAGGCCAAGTCCGCCACGGACGGCATCGTCAACGAACTGCGCATCAACTGGGTCTGGATGCCGCCGTGGGGCCCGGACAAGATCACGGACGACGGGCGTGAGCAGCTTCGGGCGCTCGGGTTCAACGTCTGAGTCCGCGCACACCTGCGCACACGTCTGTGGCCCCCGGCAGTTCGCCGGGGGCCACAGGTGTTCCTGCGCTCAGGACCAGCCGTCCACCACACGGAACGCCGAGTCCGAGCGGAAGAGCCGACTGTTGTCGTCTCTGTCCAGGCGGAGCTGGAAGTTGCGGTGGCGCAGATAGCGGCCCGGGTAGTTGATCGACTCCAGCATGACGGCGCCCGTGTACGGGGACGTCCGGGGGCAGAAGGTGGCGTCCTTCCGGAAGAGGTCGGAGCCGTCGTTGCGGTCGGCGCGCAGAGAGAAGTTGCGGTGGCGCAGATAGGCGCCGTCGGCGGTGGCGAAGGAGTAGCAGTTGGCGTTGCCGAGTCCCGCCACCACCTTGAAGCTGGCGTCCCGCTTGGTCGAGCCCGAACTGCCCGAATCCACCGGGTCGAGCCGTACGAAGCCGTTGCTCAGATGCCAGTAGCGGTTCGGGTAGTTGACCGACTGGACCGACTTCCGCGAGGAGACGGGCTTGGACTCGGGAGGCTTGCTGGACGAGGCGGTCTTCGACGGCTCGGGGGTGCCGGTGACCGGCTTGTCGTCGGACCCCTGTTCCGAGGGCCCTGGCGAGGCCGAGTCCGACGCGGTGGAGGTGGAGTCGGAGTGCCGCGGGGAGGACAGGGCGTTCTTGCCTGCCGGGGCCGTGGTGCTGCCGTCGGCCGAGGCGGAGAAGCCGGGTATGAACGGGACGTCGGTGTCGGAGGCGGTGTGGTTCGCCCGGTTCTTCGACGCGGCGTCAGTGTTGCTGTCCAGTACGGCGATGGCGGTCGCGGTGGCGATGAGCACCGCCACCGCGAGTCCGCCGGCCATCCACAGCCGTCGGGTTCCGGGCAGCCGTCCCTCGTCCGGGAACTCCCCGGACTCCCAGGGCACCGGCGGCTCGACGAAGGGAGGCAGTTCCGCGGGATAGGGAGTGCCTTGGGGGGTGGGGCGCCAGGCGGGTTCCTCCGAAGTGGGCACGGCCTGGTCGGGTCCGGGCTCGAGTTCGGGCTCTGGCGTTGTTTCTGGCATGCGCGTTCCTCCAGCGTCGCCCAAGGCGCACGCGGATTCGTCTACTGGTCTCAGCACAAGAGGGGGCGCAGGCACACGGAACGGCGGTAGCCGTGGAGACCCGGTGCGCGACTGGTGAAACAGTAGTGGACTTGGTGACTTCTGAGCAGCCGTTTCCCCGCTGATCCTGGTGGCCCCACGGGGATTCATGGGGGTTCATGGGATTTCATGGGCGTGGTGGCTTCACATTGCATTCTCAGTGTGATCCAAGTCCGGGCTCATCGGGGCGCGACAGCGTGAGGTCGTGTCCGCTTCTGTGCAACCCGCCCCCACGCGCCCGGTGTTCGTCCTCGGCTGCCCCCGCTCGGGAACCACGCTTCTCCAACTGATGCTGCACGCGCATCCACGGATCGCCCTGCCGCCCGAAACACGCTTCGTGCTCCCCGCCTACGAAGGACGGCTGGCGTTCGGCGATCTGGCGGAGCGCGACAACCGGGCCGGGCTCGCGCGCTGGATCACCGGCCGCAAGGAGACCCGCTTCCACGAGCTCGGGCTGGACGCCGGTCGCGTGGCCGAGCGGATCACCGACGGGCCGCCGACCCTCGGTTCGGCGCTCGGGATCGCGCTCCGGGCGTACGCCGAGGAGCACGGCAAGGTGCGCTGGGGCGACAAGCGGCCCGCGTACGCCCTGCACGTGGCGGAGATCCTGCGACTGTTCCCCGACGCGCAGTTCGTCCACCTCGTACGGGACGGCCGGGACTGCGTCGCCTCGCTGCTCCGGATGCCCTGGTGGCACCGGGGATTCCATGAGGCCGTGGCCACCTGGGCACAGGTCGTGGACACCACCCGCAAGTACGCGCGCGAACTGGGCCCGGACAGCTGGTACCCACTTCGCTTCGAGGACCTCGTGGCCGATCCCGCGGGTCAACTCCGGGGCGTGTGCGGGTTTCTGGGAGAGGAGTACGCCCCCGGGATGACCGAGCCGCACCGCGTCGCCGGCCTGGCCGTACCCGCCCGCAAGACCTGGCACCGGCGCACCCACGGCGCACTGGACACCTCCCGGGCGGGCACCTGGACCACCAGACTGACGCCCGATCAAATACGGCTGAGCGAGGCCGTATTGGGCGAACGGCTGACCTCGTACGGCTATGAACTCGCCGGAGCCGTCCGCCCCGACCCCGCCGAACTGCTGCGCTACCGGCGGGTGGAGGTACTGCGCCGGGCCGCCCACGCCAAGCGGCGGACGCTCGACCTCCTGGCGCGGGTGCGCGAACCGGGGCCGGTGGCCTGCCGGCCGGCTGTGGGGTGAGCTGTGGCGAGGGGCTCGCGCTCCTTGTGTACGCGCGTACGCATCGATGCGTACACTCGTACACATGGGATACGCACTGCTCGCCGGAGCCATCGCCTCCGAGGTGGCCGCCACGACCGCCATGAAGTACAGCGAGGGCTTCAGCAGGCTCTGGCCCTCGCTGGTGACCGTCCTCGGATACGTCATCGCCTTCGTGCTGCTCGCGCAGTGCCTCAAGACCGTCCAGGTCGGCACGGCCTACGCGATCTGGGCCGGCGCCGGCACCGCCGTCATCGCCGCGATCGGCATGGTGTTCCTCGGCGAGGCACTCAGCTTCACCAAGGTCGCCGGGATACTGCTGATCATCGGCGGTGTCGTGGTGCTGAACCTCGGCGGGGCCCACTGATGGCGGCGCGCCGCTACGACCCCGAGCGGCGGCAGCGGATCATCGACGCGGCGATCCGGGTCGTGGGCGCCAAGGGACTCGCCGGACTGAGCCATCGCACCGTCGCCGCCGAGGCCGATGTGCCGCTCGGCTCCACCACGTACCACTTCAAGACCCTCGACGAGCTCATGGTCGCCGCGCTGCGCCAGGCGAACGAGGGCTTCGCCAAGGTGATCGCCGCGCGCGGCGCGCTGGAGGACCCCGGGGCCGACCTCGCCGGCGAACTCGCCGGACTGATGGGGGAGTGGCTCGCGGGCGACCGTACGGGGGTGGAGCTGGAGTACGAGCTCTACCTCGCGGCGCTGCGCCGCCCCGCCCTGCGGCCCGTCGCCGCCGAATGGGTCCAGGACCTCGCCGAACCCCTCGCCCGCCGTACCGACCCCGTCACCGCGAGGGCGCTGGTGGCGCTGGTGGACGGGATCTGTCTGCAGGTGCTGCTGACGGGGGCCTCGTACGACGAGGGGTACGCGCGGGAGGTGTTGGGGCGGGTGATCGGCTGAGGGGGAGGGCTCGGCGCGAGGGGACGCGCGGGGTGCGGGGGCGGGGTCCTGCCGTGCGTCCCGCACAGGGGCGTACGGGGCGCCCGGCACGTGAGATGGCGGGTGGACCGGTTCGCTCGCGCGCCCCGGGCCGCGTTAGGTTTCACCCATGACCGACACGACTGCTACTCGCACCACCGGCGCCGTCGCCGCCGGCCTCGCCACCCTCACGGCCGACGGCACCGTCCTCGACACCTGGTTCCCCGCGCCCGAGCTGTCCGCCGAACCCGGCCCGGCCGGCACCGAGCGGCTGTCCGCCGAGCGTGCCGTCGAGCTGCTCGGCGAAGGCGCCGCCAAAGCCATCGGGACCGACGCCCGCCGGGGCGTCGAAGTGGTCGCGGTCCGCACGGTCATCGCCTCACTGGACGAGAAGCCGATCGACGCGCACGACACCTACCTGCGTCTGCACCTGCTCTCGCACCGCCTCGTGAAGCCGCACGGCCAGAGCCTCGACGGCATCTTCGGTCACCTCGCCAACGTCGCCTGGACCTCGATCGGCCCGGTCGCCGTGGACGACGTCGAGAAGGTGCGCCTCAACGCCCGCGCCGAGGGCCTGCACCTCCAGGTGACGTCCATCGACAAGTTCCCGCGCATGACGGACTACGTCGCCCCCAAGGGCGTCCGGATCGCCGACGCCGACCGCGTCCGGCTCGGCGCGCACCTCGCCGAGGGCACCACCGTCATGCACGAGGGCTTCGTGAACTTCAACGCGGGCACGCTCGGCACGTCGATGGTCGAGGGCCGCATCTCGGCCGGCGTCGTGGTCGGCGACGGCTCCGACATCGGCGGCGGCGCCTCCACCATGGGCACCCTGTCCGGCGGTGGCAACGTCCGCATCACCATCGGCGAGCGCTGCCTGATCGGCGCCGAGGCGGGCGTCGGTATCGCCCTCGGCGACGAGTGCGTGGTCGAGGCGGGGCTGTACGTCACCGCGGGCACCCGCGTGACCATGCCCGACGGGCAGATCGTCAAGGCACGCGAGCTGTCCGGTGCGTCGAACATCCTCTTCCGCCGCAACTCGGTGACCGGAACCGTCGAGGCGCGGCCGAACAACGCGGTGTGGGGCGGCCTGAACGAGATTCTGCACAGCCACAACTGATCACGGGTGGCCGTGACCCGCGGCCGCCTCCTCGACGAACGCCCTGACCAGCCGCCGAGCTGTCGGAGGCTGTCGGCGGCTGTCGACGTAGGTGACCATCGAGCGCCCTTCCACGGCCCCAGGACGGCCGGGAGGGCGCTCGCTGCCACTCCAGACATCCGTCCGCCACGCCTACTCCCCACGCTGCGAGAGTGTTCCGATGCTGCTGAATCCCGAGAACACTCTCTTCGTCCGTGGCGCCACGCCCGTGCTCCTGCTGGCCGACGCGCCTGTCCACGACGCCCTACCCCTCTTGGCCGCGCCCGACGGGGCGGTGCCCCGGTGCGAGGGTTGGGGCATCGTCCCCCGACTCACTCTGTGTGTCGTGGACGGACCCGGGGACCACGGGCTCGTCGTCCCCGCTCTTGCCGCGCCGGTGGTCGGCGGGGCCGACGACGCCGGGGCATCCGGCGACATGGCCGACTGGTGCGAGGACGCCGAGCGGGCCGGTGGAGCCGTGGTCCTGTCTTTGGACCGGTTGCCCGACATACTCGACTGGTCCGTCCTGCTGTCCTTGGGCACGGTCCGCGGCGGCTTCATGTCTGTGCCGGCTTGATCTCAGCAGTGCCGGAGCGGCTCACCAGCTGATCCTTCAACGCCGCGTATGCGCGCTCGATCTCGCCCAGGTACTGCTCCAGGCGGAAGTGAGCCTCCTCGATCACCGTGCCATCGAGGCCCGGGTACATCAGGTCGGACCAGACGACCGTCTCGCCCCGGAGCCGGACCCGGACGGTCAGCCTGTCCGGCCCCGGCTCGGGCTGCTCCTGGGCTGCCACATGCACGTTGCACGGCGTATCCGTCGGACAGAGCGGTCCGCCCGGACGGAGCAGTCGCCTCGGATCGAGGCCGGCCATTCTGCTGTCGCTGCGCGCGATCAGGTCGAGGCCGTCGACGAAGAGGCACGTGTGCACGGCGGCACACGCCGGCGGCCCAGGACACGCGCCGATGAGCAGCGTGCTCGCGACACCATCGCTTCGCCCGTCGGGCACGGTGGCCCGCAGCTCGCGCGGGGACCTACGCGGCATCCGCCTGATGTGACGTCATGGGCCGAGCCTATCGGCTGCGCCGCACCAGTTCGCAAGAGCGCGCAACCGGACCCGGGTAGCCGTGGGAATACGCCGACGCCCGCGTTCCCTTCCGCGCTGCGGGCGGGGTCCGCTTACCTCTCAGGTCATCGACCGGGGTGCGTCCGCATGCCAGGCTTCCAGCGTACGGAGTTCGACCGACCGGAAGGACACCATGCCCGCCTACGCCATCGCCCACCTGCAAGAGGCCGCTCCGCACCCGGAGATCGCCGAGTACATGGAACGCATACCCACCACCTTCGAGCCGTACGGCGGACGCTTTCTCGTGCACGCCGCGCAGCACGAGGTGAAGGAGGGCCGTTGGCCCGGGCACGTCGTCGTGATCGGGTTCCCGGGGGTCGCCGAAGCGCGGGCCTGGTGGGACTCACCCGCGTACCAGGAGATCGCGCCGCTGCGGTCGCGGCACATCGAGGGCGAGATCATTCTGGTCGAAGGCGTCCCCGAGGGCTACGACCCGGCCGCCACCGCAAGGGCGATGCGGGAGACCCTGCCCGCCGAGTAGCCCTCGAGCTCGGCCGGCGCGCCCTGTCGACCGTCGGTGTCGAAGCAACCTACGCATCGTCAGCTCGTGAGGATGACGAGTTGCCGGGTCGCTCGGGTCATCGCGACATAGCGGTCGACCGCTCCTTCGATGCCCTCGCCGAACGCCTCCGGGTCGATGAGGACGACCAGGTCGAACTCGAGCCCCTTCGACAGCTCCGGGGTCAGCGAACGGATGCGGGACGTCGTCCGGAACGAGGGATCGCCGATGACGCAGGCGATCCCGTCGGCGTGCGTGGCGAGCCAGGTGTCGAGGATCGAGCCCAGATCCGCGGCGGATCCGTGGACGACGGGAACGCTGCCGCCGCGGATGGAGGTCGGCACATTGGCGTCCGGGAGCACGGCCCGGATGACCGGCTCGGCCTCCGCCATGATTTCCTCCGGCGTCCGGTAGTTGATGCTCAAGGAGGCCGACTCGATCCGGTCGAGCCCGATCCGCTCGAGCCGTTCCCGCCATGACTCCGTGAACCCGTGCCTGGCCTGGGCGCGGTCCCCGACGATGGTGAAGCTCCGGGACGGGCACCGCAACAGCAGCATCTGCCACTCCGCGTCGGTCAGCTCCTGGGCCTCGTCCACGACGATGTGCGCGAACGGGCCCGCCAGCAGGTCCGGTTCGGTGCCGGGCAGCGCGCTCTCGTCGACCAGGGTGTCCCGCAGGTCCTGTCCGTGCAGCATGCCCAGCGCGCCCTCGCTCTCGTCGATCACGACGTTCTGCAGCAGGCTGTCGATGACGTCGGCCCTGCGCGCGCGTTCGGCGGCCACGGCCGCTTCGTTGCGACGCCTGCGTCGCGCCGCCTCCGGGTCGCCGAGCCGCTGCCGTGCCGCGTCCAGGAGCGGCAGGTCGGACACCGTCCAGGCCTGGGCGTCCTCGCGCTGCAGCTTTTGGACCTCGTCGGGGCCGAGCCAGGGTGCGCACTTGCGCAGGTAGGCGGGTACCGACCACAGATCCGAGACGAGGTCGGCCGCTTCGAGCAGCGGCCAGGCGCGGTTGAAGGCCAGCAGCAGCTCCCTGCTGCGCTGCAGCGACGTGCGGAGCAGGTCGGCCGAGACGTCGTCGTCATGCGCCGAGGCGTCGTCGTGCTTGTCCACCAGGATGGTGAGCAGCTCCTCCCAGACCTGGTCGCGGGCCTCGTTGTGCGGAGTACCGGGTTCCGCCGCTTCGAACGCCATGGCCCAGTCATCGGCGCTCAGCCAGATGTCGGACCAGTGGGTCGTGACCGTCATCCCCTTGGCGGGCGGCTCCTCGTAGAACCTGACGGCCGCCTCGATCGCCTTCACCAGGTTCGCGGACGACTTCAGGGCGGCCACGTCCGGGTCGGCCTCGGTCGTCGCCGCGGCCCCCTCGGCGACGAGGTCTCGCAGGACGCACGTCTGCACGCCCTCCTCTCCGAGGCTGGGCAGGACGTCGGCGACGTAGGCCAGGTAGGGCCGGTGCGGACCGACGAACAGCACGCCGCCCCGGCGGTGACCGAGGCGCGGGTCTGAGTGGAGGAGGTAGGCGGAGCGGTGCAGCGCGACGACCGTCTTGCCCGTACCCGGGCCGCCGTCGACGACGAGAGCGCCGCGTGATCCCGCGCGGATGATGGCGTCCTGGTCGGCCTGGATGGTGCCGAGCACGTCGCGCATCCGCCCCGACCGGTCGCCGCCCAGGCCGGCGATGAAGGCGGACTGGTCGTCGAGCGCGGCGTGCCCGGCGAACCCGTCCGACGTGAACACCTCGTCCCAGTAGTCGCCGATCCGGCCGCGGGTCCAGCGATACCTGCGGCGGCTCGCCAGCCCCATCGGGTTGGCGTGGGTGGCTCCGAAGAACGGCTCGGCGGCGGGGGAGCGCCAGTCGAGCAGCAGCCGACGACCCGTGCTGTCCGTCAGGCCGAGTCGTCCGACGTACACGGGCTCGGGGCCGTCCGCGCCGACCATGTGCCCCAGGCACAGGTCCAGACCGAAGCGGCGCAGCGCGCGCAGGCGAGCGGTCAGCCGGTGGATCTCGATGTCCCGGTCCATCGCCTGTTGGCCGAGCGCGCCGGGCGCCCTGCGCGCGGCGTCGAGGCGTTCGGTCAGCTCGGCGATCGACTGCTCCAGGCACTCCGCGAGGGCCGCGAAGTGCTGCTCGTCGCCGGCGATCAGTGTCGGGTCGGCCTTGGCGGAGAGACGGTCGGGAAGGTCGAACGCGCTGGTGGTCAGGGGGTTCACGTCGTTGGCTCCGAATGCTGCGAAGGTGAGGTCGCTCGTGACCCTTGCGCGCGGCAAGGCGTCCGGACCGGCGTGTGCGGGTTCTCGTGTGCGGGGTCCTGATGGGGACGGTCCCGTGTGACTCATGCGGACATGCGCGGCTTCTCCCGGCCGGTCATGCCGGTCATGCCAGCCATGCCAGTCATGTCGATCATGTCGAGGAGAAGCTTCGCGGCCACCGTCGCCCCGTCGGTGCGGATCGTGGCGGCCACGGCCCTCGCTCGGGCGCGAGTCCCGGGGGCCAGGGCCGTCCCGAGCGCGGCCGACAGGGACGCGACGGTCGGAGTCGGACCGTCGTGGGCCGCGCCGATGCCCAACTCGGCGACCCGGGCGGCCGTCGTCGTGGTGCCCGCGCCACCGTGGTGCACGACGGCGGCCACCCGGCCGAACAACACCTGCTGGTTGATCTCGCCGACGAAACAGTCATCGACGTCGTCGATCGGGACCAGGTCGGCCCAGCTGCGGGCAAGGAGCGCGCGCCGGCCGGCGTCAGGCCGGTCGCCGGCAGCGTCACGAACTCCTCGTCCGGCGGCGCGCACACCCGCACCTCCGCGCCGAGTTCCCGCGACCCCACCGCGAGTCCCGCCAGCGGTTCGACGCCCCCGCGCGATCCCCACGCCGACAACAGCACACGCACTTCGCGACTCCCCGTTTCCGCAGATTCCGGCCTCGGCCGGAGATTCTGCGGCACGACGGGGGCCTTGCCGCAAGCCCCCCGGTGCGCTATAAGTTGAGAGTGGCAAGGAGTGGGTCATCACCTCCTTGCCTTTTCTCTTGCTCGTCCGCTGTGGAATTGATCATGGATGCCGAAGCGCGGAAGAGCTTCCGGGAGTTCGTGGCGAATCGGTCGTCCATGCTGTTGAAGACGGTCGTACTTCAGGCGGCCGCCAACTCCTCGTACGCCGCCAGCAGTCCGTCGGTCACCTCGCGGCCGGCGGGCCGCAGCGGCGGGCGGACCGGACCCGCGGGCAGGCCGAGCCGGCCGAGCAGGGCCTTGGCCGTGACCGTGCCGGGCAGGCCCGACGACATCATCAACTCGATGAGCGGGACGGCGCGTTGTTGCCGACGGGCCGCCTCCGCCGTGTCCCCCGCCTCGAACGCGTCGAGGATCGCGCGGAAGGCGCCCGGGGCGGCGTTCGCCACCGTGCTGATGTATCCGGTCCCGCCGACCGCCCGCAGCGCGAGCACCTGCTCGTCGCAGCCCGCGTAGTACGCCAACTCCGTGCGGGCCAGCACCTTCTGGGTGCCGAGGAGGTCGTACGCGCAGTCCTTGACGGCGACGATCCGGGGGTGCTCGGCGAGCCGGATCAGGGTATCGGGCTCGATGCGGGTGCCGGTGCGGCCGGGAATGTCGTACAGCGTGAGCGGCAGTCCGGTGGCGTCGGCGATCTCGCGGAAGTGGGCCTCGACGGCGTCCTGCGGAGGCCTGCTGTAGTACGGCGTCACGACCAACAGGCCGTCCGCGCCCGCCTTTTCGGCCGCCAGGGCCAGTTCGACGGTGTGCCTTGTGTCGGCGGTGCCGACGCCCGCGACGATCACGGCCCGGTCGCCGACCGCCTCGCGCACGGCGCGTACGAGCGCGGACTTCTCGGCGTCGGTCGTGGTCGGCGACTCGCCCGTGGTGCCGGACAGGACCAGGCCGTCGCAGCCCGCGTGGACCAGCCGGTCGGCGAGCCGCCCCGCCCCGTCGAGGTCGAGCGCGCCCGCCTCGGTGAAGGGCGTGACCATCGCGCAGAGCGCACGGCCGAAGGGAGGAGTGGGGGAAGAGGTAGAGGCGGAGGGGGCTGAGGTCGTCATACGAGCTAGTCTCGGCAGCTCCACTGTGAAGCTCCACTTAATTCTTCTACGAGATAAAGGGAAGCATTGCTACCAGGTAGCCGCTTTCGCGAGGCCCTGGTGCCAACCCGGCCCCTCATGGGTCACCATGGCGGGGACGGAAGTCGACGGCAGATCGCGGGAGGCGTCATGAGGCTGGGCAAGGCACTCGCCACCGGAGTCGCGCAGGAGCGGACTCGCGCGGACGAAGACAATCTCCAACTTCCCGAGGAACTCCCCGAGAAGATCGAGGAGCTGGAGGCGTCCGTGCCCGAAGAGGTCCCGGTCGCCCGATGAGGCTGCGGCTCCCCGAGGAACGCCCGACGGAGCCGCCGACCGGATACAAGATCGCCCACCCGGTGCTGTCCCAGGACGGCACCCGGGCCGGGTTCACCGGCGTCTCACTGGGCGGCGCGGTGCCGTACGGAGTGCTGGACGAGGCGCGCTGCGTCTACGGGCTGCGGCACCGGGCGCCGCACCGCCGCTGCGACTGCGGCTTCCACTGCGTGCACGACTCGGCCACGGCCGAGGCCATGCTCTGCACCGCCGAGCACCGGGCGGCCGTTCTCCTGGAGATCTCCGTCCTCGGCGCCTACATCCGCTTCGAACAGGGGTTCCGCTACGCCCGCCAGCGGGTGCGGAGCGCGACGGTCGGTCCCTGCGCCTGCGGCGCGGTGGCCGCCGCGCTCGCGGACGCGGGCTGGGGGCGCTCCGGCTGGCGCGCCCTCGCGGCGGCCTGCGCGGGCTGCGTACGCGGTCGTACGTCCCTGTCGTTGGCGGGGTTCGCGCGGCTGGCCGGTGACGGGCTGCGGGTCCGCGCCGGGAGCGGGGCCGCGGTCGGAGATCTGCCCGCCGGGCTCGGGGTGTCCGAACTCGTGGCCGAGGCGGCACTGTTGCAGGCCCGGCTGGACTGGTTCCAGGCCCAGCTGGCACGTCTCGACCGGGGTGGGCCCCAGGGCTGAGTCCCCTCCTCCGATTCCCCGACAACTTGACCCGTCTGGACAAAAAAAGTGTTCGGTGAGACGGTGGGGTCATGTTGGACGTGACCGTGATCGAGGACGCCGAGGCAGCCGCCGTCTCGCTTGACCCCATACGGGCCCGGCTGCTGGCCGAGCTGGCCGCCGGGCCCGCGTCGGCCGCCATGCTGGCCGGAAAGGTCGGACTGCCGCGGCAGAAGGTGAACTATCACCTGAAGGCGCTGGAGCGGCACGGCCTGGTCGAGCTCGCGGGCGAGCGCCGCAAGGGCAATGTCACCGAGCGGCTGATGCGCGCGACGGCATCGTCGTACGTCATCTCGCCGCTCGCCCTCGCCGCCGTGCAGCCCGACCCCGACCGCTTTCGGGACCAGCTCTCGGCCCGCTGGCTGCTCGCCGTCGGTGCCCGGCTGGTCCGGGACGTGGGGGCACTGATCACCGGCGCGGCGAAGGCCCGCAAGCGGCTCGCCACCTACGCGCTCGACGGTGAGGTGACCTTCGCCTCCGCCGCCGACCGCGCCGCGTTCATCGAGGAGTTGACGCAAGGGGTCGGCGCGCTCATCCGCAAGTACCACGACGGGAACGCGGAGGGCGGGCGCGACCACCGGATCGTCGTCGCCGTCCACCCGACGCTCAAGCCGGAAGTCATCGCCAAGCCGGAAGCCATCGCCAAGCCGGAGGTCACCGCCAAGCCGGAGGCCATCGCCAAGCCGGAAGGCACCGTCACCCCGGAAGTCACCGTCGAGGCGGGGGCCGCCGCGACGCCGGAGGCCGCCCTCGCGGTGGACTCGACCCCGCCCGGCCAGGACTGAACCACAGGAGAACCATCACCATGTCCAAGGAATTCGAGATCGCCCGCGAGTTCGAGGTCGACGCCACCCCGGAGCAGATGTGGGAGGCGATCACCACCGGTACCGGCGGCTGGCTGTGGCCGATGGAGTTCGAGCCGCGCCAGGGCGGGACCGGGCCCTTCGGCTCCACGCTCACCAACTGGGACCCGCCGCACCGCCTCACCAGCCTGGTCGAGGACGTCGAGGGCATCTCCCAGCAGACCCTCAACCAGATCGACGAGACCATCGAGTCGCGTGACGACGGCCGCCGGTCCTGGGTGCGGTACGTGCACAGCGGAATCTTCGTCGAGGACTGGGACAACCAGTACGACGGCGCGAGCAAGCACACGGACTTCTATCTGCACACCCTGCGCCAGTACGTGACGCACTTCGCGGGTCGCCCGGTCGCCTTCGCCACCTTCGACGGGCCCGGCGCGTCCACGGCGTCCGACGCCTTCGCCGCCGTCGGGCGGGCGCTCGGCCTCGCGGACGACACGGCCGAGGGCGCGCGGGTGCAGGCCCGGGGACCCGAGGGGCAGCTCCTCGAGGCCGTGGTCGACTACCGCAACCCGTACTTCATCGGGCTGCGCACCGACGACGCCCTCATCCGCTTCTTCGGGCGCAACCACTGGGGTGCCCCCGTCGGCATGAGCGTCCACGACTTCGCGTCCGGCGCCGACGCCAAGCGCAACGAGACCGCCTGGAAGGGCTGGCTGAACGAGACGTTCGCCGCCTGACATCGGGCAAGGGAAGGGAAGAGCCCGGCCCCCCGGACGACGGGGCCGGGCTCTTCCCTTCTCGGGGCTGTGGCCTCATCCACAGCCCCTACAGGCCTACGGCCGGAACCGCAGTACCTGCGGGTCGTGGTCGCTGATCTGGTCGGAGAACTCCGAGTTGACGTGCACGCTGTCGTAGTCGAAGTCGCAGCCCTTGCGAATCGACGGGCTGACCAGGATCTGGTCCAGGACCTGCTGGTTGCCCTGGTAGTCGTACGTGTAACGCTCGCTCTTCGGCAGCGACTTGATCGCCGACCAGAGCTCGCCGTCACCCTCGAGGATCTTGGTGGTGTCCGAGAACTCGAAGTCGTTCATGTCGCCGAGGGCGAGCACGTCGGCGTTCTTCTGCGCCTTGAGGATCTCGTTGACGAAGGAGTTCACCGCCGTCGCCTGCAGATGACGCTGGGTCTCCGAGCTGCGGGCCGGGGGCTGGTACTGCGCGGTCAGCCCCTGGTCACCGCCCTTGGAGTTGAGGTGGTTGGCGATCACGAAGACCGTCTTGCCACGGAAGACGAACTCACCGGCCAGCGGCTTGCGGCTGGACGTCCAGGCCGTGTTGGCCGGGTCGATCCGGCCGGGGGAGGCCGTCAGCTGGGCCTTGCCGTGCACCTTGGTGACACCGACGGCGGTCGTCGAGTCGCCGCCCGCGCGGTCCGTGAAGGAGACCCGCTCCGGGTTGAACAGGAAGACCTGGCGGATGTTGCCGCCGGGCTCGCCGCCGTCCTTGTCGTTGACCGGGTCTATGGAACGCCAGTCGTACTTCGGGCCGCCCGCCGCGACGATCGCGTCGATCAGCTTGGTGACCGTCTGGTCGGCGGCGACCGTGCCGTCGTCCGTCGCGCCGTTGTTGTCCTGGATCTCCTCCAGGGACACGATGTCGGGCGACTGCAGGTTGTTCACGATCGCGGCCGCGTGGGCGGCGAACGTGCCGTCGCCCGGGTCCAGGTTCTCGACGTTGTACGTCGCCACGGCCAGCTCGCCGCGCGACTGCTTGCGGGTCGTCTCGCGCTTCAGGTCGCCCTTCTCCAGGGTGCCCAACTGGCTCGCGACGAGCGTGTAGCCGCCGAACTGGTTGTAGTCGAGCGGGCCCGCGGTGGTGCCGGCGAGCTTGTCGCCGACGTTCGCGACGGGGAAGTCGGCGGTCGAACCGAGGGACTGGATCTGCAGGCGTCCGCTGTTCTGCGAGGTGTACGCGCCGTAGATCGTGCCGCCGCGGCGGGTGACGTTCTCGTGCGGCTTCACCGTGACCCACAGCTCGCTGTACGGGTCGGTGGCGGTGACCACGCGGGTGTCGGCGACCTGGACGTTCATGCCCTCGAGGGACTCGTAGTAGTCCAGGGCGTACTTCGTCGGCTGCAGGGTGAGCGCGTTGATCGAACCGCTCGCGGCCGTGTCACCGGCGGGGGTGTAGGCGGCCGGCACGGAACGGCTGTTGACGACCGTGGGCGCGGGGACCGCGTTGCCGGACGACAGCACCGTGATCGTCGGCTTGGTGATCTCCGTCAGCGACTGGTTGCCGGAGGAGGCGCCGCCGGGCACGTACTCCGAGACGGTGCCCGTGACGGTGACCGAGTCGCCGACGGCGACCTTCGGGGTGGAGCTGGTGAAGACGAAGACGCCCTCACTGGTGGCCGGGTCGGTGTCCGGGGTCGGGTCCTGGATCCAGAAACCCCGGGACGAGCCGTAGGTCCGCAGGGCCGTGACGATGCCCGCCACGTCCGTGACCTTCTGGCCCGCGTAGGGGGACGTCCGGGTGGTGCCCTGGATGTCGTGGATGTGGACGGTGTCCGCGTGGGCGGGTGCGGTCAGCACCACGGCGGAGACGGTGGAACAGACCGCGGCTACGGTCAGCGCGCCGATGCGCGCGGTTCTCTTGCTCGGCAAGGGAATCCCTCCGGGGACGTACATGAGCGCCGGGACGAGGGTGGAACGTGTAGGGGTAGCGCGACCTGTGTGCGGGTCGGTGACGCGCGTAGAAGCTGGTGAGACAGGTGCCCCTCTGAACTTCTACGCGCGTCAATCTCGTGTGTGGGAAGGGGAGTTGTCAAGGATGGAGTGATGTACAACTCCTGACAGGGACATGAACCGGGCGGCATGGGTGGAAATCCGTCTAGGCTGAGCCGTCGACGCGGCTTTCCGGCGTGGCGTCCGGACCCTCGGGTCCGGGGGCGGTGCGAGGGCGCGCCGGATGTCCTGCGGGGCGATGTCCTTATGGACTCGGTGGGCGTCCAGCGGGGCTCTGGTGGGCGTTCTGCCGGGTCGGGCGGATGCGCGTTGCCGGGCTCCGGTGGGTGTCCTGCCTGGGTCGGGTGATGCGTTGCCGGGCCCCGGTGGGTGTGGTGTGCCGCCGGATCCGGGGGTGCGCTGCCGGGCCCGGTGGGTGCGCTGCCGGACCCCGGTGGATGTCACGCTTGTTCCGCTCGCCATGCTTGTACTGCGTTTCCTGCTTGTCATGCTTGGTCGGTCCCGCCGGTCGGGTCGCCCGGTTCCGCTCGTTCGGGCCGTTCGATCCCGCTGTTCGGGTCCTGATTGTTCGGAGGAGAACCCAGCCGATGTCAGAGAGCTCCCCCTTGCCGCCGGTGCGGCTGACTTCCGAAGCGGAACTGGCGCGGGACGCGCTCGCCACACCGCTGCTCTCCCGCGCCGCACGGCTGGCCCGCTGGGCCGGCCCGGACACGCGGGTCGGCGCCGGGGGCGAACTCGTCGAGGAACAGCTTCCCGGGGCGGCCGACGCGCTCGGGCTCACCGGCGACGACGCGGCGGCGACGGCCAGTGAGGCCTGGCGGGTGGCCGTCGACACGGGGCTCGTCGAGATCGTGGACGAGGAGGAGGGCACGGTCGCCGCGGGCGCGGACCTCGCGCTGCTCACCTCCGGAGCGCCGCGGGACGTCCTCGGGGTGTGGCGCACCGCCCTGGAGACCGTACTGGCCGACGCGAGCGTGCCCGACCTCGACGACCTCGTCGACGCGATGGACGGCGGCGGGGAGATCGACTTCTCCTCGCTGGACTGGGACCCCGAGGCCGAGGCCGAGTTCCTGGACGGAGTGCTCGGCAATCTGTACCTGCTGACCGTGAGCGAGGGCGGGGCCGGCGAAAGCCCGGTGCCGCTGCCGGCTCTCGCCGCGTCCATGATCGTGCCCGACGACATGGGGGAGCCGACCAACGACGTACTGGAGCAGGTGTCGGACGCGATGATGCGGCTCGACGACCAGTTCCGGCTGCTCGAACCCGTCGGCCTCGTCGACTTCCAGCCGGTCGACGAGACACTGATGGCGGACACCGACGAGGAGTCCTCGGCCGCCGCCGACGAGGCCGACGTGTCGCGGTACGGAATGGTACGGCTGACACCGCTCGGCCTGTACGGGCTGCGGGCGCGGCTGCTGGAGTCCGGCCTCTCCGCCCCCGCGGTGGGCGACCTGGCGGACAAGGGCGCGGACGCGCTGCTGGACGGCACCGCGGACTTCCCGCCGACCGCCGCCCGGGCCGAGACCGAGCAGTGGCTCGCTCGGCGTGAACCCCTGGCCGCCGCACGGGAGTTGCTCGCCGCGGCGCGCGGTGGCGACGCCGGGGCGCCGCTGCGCCGGCTGCACTGTCAGCAGGCGCTCTCGCTGGTCGGCCTGGAGGCCGAGCCCGCGCTGCGCGAGGTCCTCGACGACGCCGAACTGGGCGGACTCGCCCGGGTGTGGCTCTCCGAACACGGCGCTGCCGACGTGCCCCCGCCGTCCGAGGCGATGATCTTCTGGCTCACCATCGACACGATCGCCGCGCAGCTCGCCGCCGAGGGCAACTCCGCCGAGCTGCAGGGACTGGTCGAGGGCCTCGCCCAGCAGCACGGCGGTTTCTTCGCCGCGGCCTGGCGTGTCGACCATCCGGCCACCCCGGACGTCCTGGAGGCGATGGGCCGCCTCCACCCCGACAAGAAGGTCGCCAAGGAGGCCCGCAAGGCCGCCTTCAAGGCACGTTCACAACAAGGGGGTTGAGCGGGCCGGGACCGGTCGAGGGGCTTCCCGTGCTCCCGGCCCCGAGCGGGCGCTCGTTCCTCGGCTCTGACGGGGCGCTCGTTCCTCGGCCCCGGTGGGCTTCGCCCGTTCTCCGGCTCCGAGGGGGGGCGCTCGTTCCTCGGCCCCGGTAGGGCTTCACCCGTTCCTCGACCTGGTGGGCTTCGCCCGTTCTCCAGCCTCGGAGGGGCGCGGGTCTCTGGCCTGCGGGGGGCTTCGCCTCTTCCTCGGCTCCGGTGGGGTGTCGCTCGTTCCTCGGCCCTGGGAGGAGCGCCCGTTCCCCGGCCCCGGGGGCTTCCCCCGTCCCCCGGCCCCGGGAGCGGCGCTCGTTCCCGGCTCCGGAGGGCTCTCCCCGGTCCCCCGTCCGGAGGACTTTTGGTCCCTGTGGCCGGGTCCTTACGGATTCATGGAACCGAGTGCGGTGAAGTCGCCCGGTGTTCAACCGGCGTTCAGGCGTGGGCGGGACCGTGTGGCCGCAATGCCCTCGGCCACCCTCCACGGTCATCCTTCACCGTCACGGGAGACACCCATGTCGCTCACCCGCAGGGACTTCGCCGGTCGATCCGCGCTGACCGGCGCCGGTATCGTCCTGGCCGGCAGTGTCGGCGCCCTCGCCACCGCTCCGCACGCCCTCGCGTCCACCGACACCGAGAGCGTGGGGGAGGACGGCAAGCCGACGGACCGGCACGGCGGAGTCGGCTACGGACCGCTGGTCCCGGACCCGAAGGGCCTGCTCGCGCTGCCCGCCGGGTTCTCCTACCGCGTCATCACCTACAGCGGCCGTACCAAGCTGGACTCGGGTGAGTCCACGCCGTCCAACCACGACGGCACCTCCACCTTCGACGGGCCGCGCGGCGCCACCCTCCTCGTCAACAACCACGAGCTCAAGGGCCCCCGCGCCAACTGGAAGTACCCCGTGCCGCTCACCGAGGGCCTGGTCTACGACCCGGCCGCGTCCGGCGGCTGCACGGTCGTCGAGGTGCGCCACGACAAGGTCGCCGAGTGGGTCGGCGTCGCGGGCACCTCCACCAACTGCGCGGGCGGCAACACCCCTTGGGGCACCTGGCTCACCTGCGAGGAGACCGAGGACAAGGCCGGCCAGAACGGCATGACCAAGGACCACGGCTACGTCTTCGAGGTCGACCCCGCCGACCGCCGCCGCAACCGGAACCCCAAGCCGATCAAGGCTCTCGGCCGGTACGCCCACGAGGCCGTCGTCGTCGACCCCAAGCGCGGCCGCCTCTACCTCACCGAGGACGCCTCGGGCCCCAACGGCCTCCTCTACCGCTGGACGCCCCCGCAGGGCTTCGAGCACGGCCACGGACAGCTCGCCACCCTCGCCGCCGACGCCGGCGCCCTCCAGGCCTTCAAGTGCTTCGACTCCGGCGGCCGGTTCATCGACGACCTCTCCCGCGCCACCAAGATCGGCACGGTGTACGGCGTGGACTGGGTCGACGTCCCGGACCGTGACGCGAAGACCGTCTCCGTCCGCAAGCAGTTCACCGACGGCCAGGTCACCCGCGCCCGCAAGCTCGAAGGCATGTGGTGGGCCGACGGCGGCACGTACATCGTCTCCTCGTACGCCCGCGAGGAGAGCCCCGTCCAGCACGACGGCGCCGTCTGGTTCTACGACCCCAAGCGCCGCACCCTGACCCTCAAGGTCCTGCTCGGCGTGAACCCCGACCCGTCCAAGGACGGCGCCTTCGACGGCCCCGACAACATCACCGTCTCCCCCTACGGCGGCCTCGTCATCGCCGAGGACGGCGAGGGCGTCCAGCACCTCTTCGGTGCCACCGACAGCGGCCGTACCTACCCGATCGCCCGCAACGAACTGAACATCGGGACCGAGACCGAGCCGGCCTACAGCGAGTTCACCGGCGTCACCTTCTCACCCGACGGCAGGACCCTCTTCGCCAACATCCAGGACCCGGGCATCATGCTCGCCATCACAGGGCCCTGGAAGCGGCAGAAGCGCGGGTAGTTAATTCAATGGCTCGAACCGCGGCCGCCCTCCTAAAGTGGTGCACGTCCAGGTGCGAAGGCAGGACCTACTTCCACTGATAATGGGGCGGCCGCGGGTTCGAGTCCCGCCACCGGTACAACGCGCCGGTGTAGCTCAGGGGTTAGAGCACCTACGTCGGTTCCGCCGGCCTTGAACTCTGGACACCACAACTTCATGCACCTCCCGGTGCGCAGGCTGCGGCTACTTCTCTTTCAAAGAATCCACGCCGCCGCCGACTTGACCTCGGGAGGCGCAGCTCATGGTGGGTGCCCGGTGCGCAGGCAGCGGATACTTCGGGACACGGTATGTTGCGGGTTCGAATCCCGTCATCGACTCCGGGTCGATGTGGCGGAACTGGTAGACGCGCCGGGTGAATAGGAACCGTCGCCGACTCCTGATCTCGGACACCCTCCATTTGCTGTGCCTTCCTCCGAAATACTCATGAATTCGGGGGAATTCACCATGGCACGCTTCAACACCCGTGCGGCGAAGGCACAGCCGACCTCTCGCGTGACGTCCACCGGCCGCGTGCTGCGCACCCACCAGGGTGGCCGCGGCCAGGAGCGCGACGCGCGCTCCGAGCTCTTCCTGTTGGCCATCGCCAACTTCGTCTCGCAGAACACCTTCTACGAGACCGGAGATGCCCGCGACGACCGGTTCGCCGCGCTCGTGCGTGAGCTCGCCGTCGCCGACCCCTCGTGGACGGCCGCCCTGCTGGGCTGGCTGCGCGGCGAGGGCAACCTGCGGACGGCCTCGCTCGTGGGCGCCGCCGAGTACGTGAAGGCACGCCTCGACGCGGGCGTCACCGACGGCCCGGCCAACCGCCAGGTCATCGCCTCCGTGCTGCGCCGCCCGGACGAGCCCGGCGAGCTGCTCGCCTACTGGACCTCCCGGTACGGCCGCAACGTGCCCAAGCCCGTCAAGCGGGGCATCGCCGACGCCGTACGCCGGCTCTACGGCGAGAAGTCGCTGCTGAAGTACGACACGGCGGCCAAGGGCTACCGCTTCGGCGACATCCTCAACCTGGTGCACGCTGCGCCCGATCCGGCGAAGCCGTGGCAGGGCGACCTGTTCCAGTACGCCCTCGACCGGCGTCACCACCCGGACACGGCCGTGGTGCCCAAGTCGCTGCCCGCCGTGGTGGCCCACCGCGACCTGATGGCGCTGCGGCCCGCCAAGCGGCGCAAGGTCGTGACCGGCGCGCACGGTGCGCGGCGCCTCGCGGAGGCGGGGATGACGTGGGAGGCGCTGGCCGGCTGGCTCCAGGGCCCGATGGACAAGGTGGCCTGGGAGGCCGTCATCCCGTCCATGGGCGCGATGGCGCTCGTACGCAACCTGCGCAACTTCGACGAGGCGGGAGTGAGCGACGAGGTGGCGGCTCAGGTCGCCGCCAGGATCAGTGACCCGGCGGAGGTGGCGCGCTCGCGGCAGTTCCCCTTCCGCTACCTCGCCGCGTACCAGCACGCGCCCTCGCTGCGCTGGGCGTACCCGCTGGAGCAGGCGCTCGGCCACTCGCTGGCGAACGTGCCCGCGCTGCCCGGACGCACGCTCGTGCTCGTCGACCGGTCCGGCTCGATGTTCTACTCGCGGCTGTCGGAGCGCTCGGAGCTCAACCGGGCCGACGCGGCGGCGATCTTCGGCACGGCGCTCGCGCTGCGGGCGGCGGACGCGGATCTCGTCGAGTTCGGCACGAGCAGCAACCGGGTGACGTTCAAGAAGGGCGAGTCGGTGCTGAAGGTGCTGGAGCGCTTCGGTGACCTCGGCGGCACCAACACGAGCGAGGCGGTGCGCGCGCACTACAGGACGCACGACCGGGTGCTCATCGTCACCGACGAGCAGGCCGCCTACAGCCACTACGGCGACCCGACCGAGCAGGTCCCGGCGCACGTCCCGGTCTACACCTGGAACCTGGAGGGCTACCGGGCGGGCCACGGCCCCTCCGGGAAGGCCGACCGGCACACCTTCGGGGGCCTCTCGGACGCTGCTTTCCGGATGGTTCCCCTGCTGGAGTCGGCGCGCGACGCCGACTGGCCGTGGGCCGGATGACCGATCGCGCGTGAGTGCGGCCCGTACTTCGGTACGGGCCGCACTCTTGTGCGGAACAGGAACTGATATCTAACATTTCAGTTCATGGAGGCGATACGACCCGTGCGTCGGACCCTGCTGAGGGACCGCGCGTACGAAGCGATTCGGGACGCCATCGTGGCCGGTGAGCTCGCACCGGGCGCGGTGGTGCGCGACGCCGGGCTCGCCGAGCTGCTCGGGCTGTCGCGGGCGCCGGTGCGCGAGGCCTTCTCCCGGCTGGTCGACGAGGGGCTGCTGGAGTCCAAGCCGCAGAGCTACACGCGGGTGACCCCCCTGGTCACCGCCGATGTGCGGGACGCCGCGGCCGTGGTCGGCGCCATGCACGAGCTGATCGCGCGCACGGCGGTCCCCCGGCTGGAAGCGCCGCACATCGAGGTGATGCGCGAGGCCAACGTGCGCTTCGCGGACGCTGTGCGCGCCGGTGACGTGGACGCTGCTCTGACGGCCGACGACGAGTTGCACGACGTGCTGGTGCGGGTGAGCGGCAACCGTGCCGCCGCCGCCACCGTCGCCCGCTACACCCCGCTGATCCGCCGTCTGGAACGGCGCCGCTTCGGTGAGGGCGGCAACTGCCGTTCGGCGGGCCTGCACGACGAGCTGATCGACGCCTGCGCCGAACGGGACGTGGCCGCCGCCGTCCGCGTCACCGCGGAGATCTGGGGCGCTCTCGAAGACCTGGCCGATGTCGAACCCTGATGCGGGAGGACCCATGTCCCTTTCCTCGTACGAGCGTTACCCCCTGCTCTTCGGGCCCTCGCCCGTGCATCCGCTGGAGCGCCTGACGAAGCACCTCGGCGGTGCCTCTTTGTGGGCCAAGCGGGAGGACTGCAACTCCGGTGTCGCCTACGGAGGGAACAAGACCCGCAAGCTGGAGTACCTCGTCGCCGATGCGCTCGCCCAGGGCTGCGACACCCTTGTCTCGATCGGTGGCGTGCAGTCCAACCACACCCGCCAGGTCGCGGCCGTCGCCGCCCGCGCGGGGCTCAAGTGCGTGCTCGTGCAGGAGAGTTGGGTGGAGTGGCCCGACTCCGTGTACGACAAGGTCGGCAACATCCTCATCAGCCGCCTCGCCGGGGCCGACGTACGGCTCGTGCGGGCCGGGTTCGGGATCGGTTTCAAGGAGAGCTGGGAGCAGGCGCTGCGGGAGGTCGAGGAGGGCGGCGGCAAGCCGTACGCCATTCCGGCGGGGGCGTCGGACCATCCGCTGGGAGGCCTGGGGTTCGCCGGGTGGGCCTATGAAGTGGCCGAGCAGGAGGCGGAGTTGGGCGTCTTCTTCGACACCGTCGTGGTCTGCTCGGTGACCGGGTCGACCCAGGCGGGCATGGTCGCCGGGTTCGCGGCCCTGGAGGAGGCGGGCGGGCGGCCGCGGCGCGTGCTCGGGATCGACGCGTCGGCGGCACCCGCCCGCACCCGGGAGCAGATCGCGCGGATCGCCCACGGTACCGGGCAGCTCATCGGCGTACGGAAGGAGTTGACGGAGGCGGACGTCGAGCTGGACGAGCGGTACCACGCGGGCACATACGGGATTCCGGACGAGGCCACGCTGGAGGCGATGCGGCTCGCGGCCCGCACCGAGGGGATGGTCACCGACCCCGTCTACGAGGGCAAGTCGATGGCCGGGATGGTGGATCTGGTGGCGCGGGGGGAGATCGGGCGGGAGTCCACGGTGCTCTATGCCCATCTGGGCGGACAGCCGGCGCTGAACGCGTACAGCGCGCTGTTCTAGGTGGTGGGTTTCTTCAGTTGGTGTGCTTCGGCCTGGTGTCGGTGATCACGAACGCCGACACCAGCAGGGCGGTCAGCGCGATCAGCGAGCCGATGCCGAACGCGCGGGCCGCACCCTCGGTGAGGATGTCGGACGGGGAGCCGTGCGCGTGCCGGGCCGCCGTGCCGAAGACCGTGACCAGGATGGAGAGGCCGAGGGTGCCGCCGAGCCACTGCAGGGTCTGCAGCAGGCCGGAGGCGGCGCCGGCCTCCCGTGGCTCGATGCCCGCGAGGATCGTCGCGTTGAGCGGCATGAAACTCAGGCCGACGCCGACGCCCATCAGTACCAGCGGGCCGAACAGGCCGGTGAGGTAGCCGTCGTCGGGTCGCAGCCGCCACAGCCACGCGCCCGCGACGACGAGCAGGGCCATGCCGGTGAGCAGCACCGGCTTGGCGCCGAGCCGCGCGAGCAGCCGGGGCACGAAGCGTACGACCGTGAACATCGCCAGGGTCATGGGCAGGAAGGCGAACCCCGCGCGGAGCGGGCTGTACCCCAGGACCTGCTGGCAGATCAGGGTGAGGAAGTAGAACGCGCCGAACATGCCCGCGGGCAGCAGCAGTACGCCCGCGTAGCCGCCCGCGCGGTTGCGGCTCGCGAACAGGCGCAGCGGCATGATCGGCTGGTCCGCGCGTGACTCGATCAGTGTGAAGCCGACCAGCAGCGCCGCCGCCGAACTGAAGCCCAGCAGCGCCTGGGTGTCGGTCCAGCCCTCCTCCGAGACCCGGATGAACGCGTACACCAGCGAGGTCGTCCCGGCCGTGCCGGCGAGTGCCCCCGCCGCGTCGAACCGGCCCGCGTGGCGCGGGGTCTCGGTGACGAAGCGGGGCAGGGCGACGGCGACCGCGATGCCGATCGGTACGTTGATCAGCAGGGCCCAGCGCCAGGACGCCCAGGAGGTGAGCATGCCACCGAGGACGAGGCCGATGGAGGCGCCGATGCCCGCCATCGACGCGTAGATGCCCAGGGCGTGGTGGCGGCGCGGGCCGTCGGGGAAGTTCGTGGTGATCAGCGCGAGGGTGCTGGGCGCGGTGAGGGCGGCGCCGACGCCCTGGAGGGCGCGGGCGGTGAGCAGCCAGGCGCTTTCGGTGGCGAGACCGCCGAGCAGGGAGGATCCGGCGAAGAGAAGGACGCCGATGGTCAGGGTGCGGCGGCGGCCCGCGATGTCGCCGACCCGGCCGCCGAGCAGGAGCAGGCCGCCGAAGGTGAGGGTGTACGCGTTGAGCACCCAGGACAGTCCGGTCGGGCTGAAGTGGAGGTCCTTCTGGAGGTCGGGCAGTGCGACATTGACGACGGTGGAGTCCACGCCGACCATCAGGTAGGCGGTAACGATGACGAACAGGACCGCGCCGAGCCTGGCGGGTTGGGGTGGTGCGGAGAGAGCGTCGGTGGTGGTGGGCGGTGCGGACGGGGTAGACGAGGTGGACACGGTGTTCTCCCGGTCTGGCGTCCCCGGACGAAGGTGCACACGGGCAGCACGGACTGCCCGCGAGATAAGCGGGGACTGTCTCCGTTTAACCCTCGCTAAGATACGGAGGGGGTCCCCGGTTCGCAAGGAGTATCTGAATGACGCAGGTCAAGCCCATGCGCGCGGACGCTCGGCGCAACTACGAGCGGTTGCTGAAGGTGGCGGCCGAGGCGTTCGCCGAGCACGGGGAAGGGGCGTCGCTCGACGACATCGCCAAGCGGGCGGGCGTCGGGTCCGGCACGCTGTACCGGCACTTCCCGACGCGGCAGGCGCTGCTGGAGGCGGCGTACGTCGACCGGATCGAGGCGCTCGGAGCGCGGGCCGACGAGATCGCGAAGGAGCTGCCCCCGGGTGAGGCGCTGGCGGAATGGCTCTACGAGCTGTGCGTCGGCACGATCCAGGTGCGCGGAATGAAGGCGCTGCTGGGCTCGGCCGTCACGGACGGCAGCAGGGCCGCGCTCACGGCCTGCGGCACTTCCATGAAGGGGGCGGCGCAGCGGCTGGTCGAGGCGGCGCAGCGGGAGGGGACCCTCCGTCAGGACATCGAGCCGATCGAGGTACTGCGGTTGGCCCACGGGGTTGCCACGGCCTCGGAGCTGGCGAACGGCCAGGGCAAGCAGATCCGCCGGTATCTGTCCCTGCTGACGGACGGGCTGCGGCCGTAGCGGCGGGGTGCTGTCCGGCGGTGTGTTGTCTGCTGGTGGTGCGCCGTCCGGCTGTGGTGGGGCGGGGCCGTGCCGGTACGTCGAGCCCGTCGCCGCTGGATCAGACGTGGGCCGGGCAAGGGAGCCGCTGCTCGATCCGAACGTGAGCGACGGGCTTGCGACGTACCGCCACGGCCCCTTCGGAGGGTGGGCGGCCGCGGGTCAGAGGGACTGGGCCGCGGGCTTCACCATGCCGCGGACCGTGCGGGACTTCACGAAGTCGCCCATCGCCGTCATCTCCCACTCGCCGGAGAACTGCTTGATCATCTTGGCCATCATCACGCCGGTCTGGGCCTCGGCGCTGGTGAGGTCGAAGCGGACCAGCTCCTCGCCGGTGGCGGCGTCCAGCAGGCGGCAGTACGCCTTGGCGACCTCGGTGAACTTCTGGCCGGAGAAGGAGTTGACCGTGAAGACCAGGCCGGTGACGTCCTGGGGGAGGCGGCCGAGGTCGACCACGATCACCTCGTCGTCACCGCCGCCCTCGCCCGTGAGGTTGTCGCCGGAGTGCTTGATCGCGCCGTTGATGATGGACAGCTTGCCGAAGTAGCAGCTGTCGATGTGGTTGCGCTGGGGGCCGTACGCGATGACCGAGGCGTCCAGGTCGATGTCCTTGCCGCGGTACGCCGGCTCCCAGCCGAGGCCCATCTTGACCTGGGAGAGCAGCGGGCGGCCGCCCTTGACCAGGGAGACGGTCTGGTTCTTCTGGAGGCTGACGCGGCCCTTGTCGAGGTTGATCTTTCCGGCGCCGATCGGCGGTGCGGCGGGCGGGGCCGGGGGTGCGGCGGGCGGTGCGGGAGTCACCGCGACCGGCGGGGCCACCGGCGCCACCGGGGCCTGCACCGGCGGGGCGGGCGCGGCGACAGGGGCCGGCGCCGGGGCGGGTTCCTCCACCGAGACGCCGAAGTCCGTGGCGATGCCCGCGAGGCCGTTCGCGTACCCCTGGCCGACCGCGCGGGCCTTCCAGGCGCCGTTGCGGAGATAGATCTCCACGACCACCAGTGCCGTCTCGGTGCCGAGCTGCGGGGGCGTGAACGAGCCCAGGACGCTGTTGTCGTCCGCGTTGCGGATCGTGGCCGTCGGTTCGATGCCCTGGAAGGTCTGGCCCGCGGCGTCCGGGCTCGCGGTGACCACGATCTTCTCGATGCCCGGCGGGACGGCGCCGGTGTCGACGGTGATCGCGTCGGGAGCCGCACCGCCGCCCGAGCGGTACGTCACGCCCGGGCCCGTCGGCTGGTTGTAGAAGATGAAGTCGTCGTCGGAGCGCACCTTGCCGTCGGCGGTGAGCAGCAGGCCCGATACGTCGAGCCGCACGGGGGCGGCGACGTCCACCGTCACGCGCGCGGCGGAGAGAGGGATGTTCGAGCCGGGGGTCATAGCTGTCATGCCTCGTGAACGAGCGAGACCATTTTGCCGTTCCCTTACCAATGGGCCAATTGGCCCAGCCTTGAAATCCCCGGCTCGAAACCCCTCCCGCGGACTACGGAACCACCACGATCTTCCTGCCCACCCCGGCCGCGAACTGCTCCAGCGCCTGCGGATAACGCTCCAGCTCGATCCGGTCGCTGATGAAGATCTCCGGGTCGAGCACGCCGTTCGCGAACAGCTCCGCCGCCCGCTCGAAGCTGTGCAGCACCGCCATCGAGCCGGTGATGGTGATCTCCTGGTTGTAGATGCGGTACGGGTCGATCGTCACGCGGGTGGCGTAGTCGGCGACCCCGAACTGGAGGAACGTGCCCGCCTTGGCCACCCGGTCCAGGCCGTCCTGGATGGCCGCCGCGTTGCCGGTCGCGTCGACGACGACGTCCCAGCCCTGCGGCCGGTCCAGCTCGTCCGCGTTCGCCGCCGACCCCGAGACACCGAGCGTGCGTGCCGTCTCCAGTCGGGCCGCGTTCAGGTCCACCACGTCCACGCTCGCCGCGCCGGTCCGCTTGGCCAGCTCCAGCATCATCAGGCCCATCGTCCCGGAGCCGTAGATCAGGACATGGGCTCCCAGGCGTGACCGCAGGACGTCGTAGCCGCGCACCGCGCACGACAGCGGCTCCACCAACGCCGCGTCCTGGGTGCGTACGTGCTCGGGCAGCTTCACGCAGTTCGCCACCGGGGCCACCGCGTACTGCGCGGCCCCGCCCGCCGTGGTGACGCCGATCGCGGCCCAGCGTTCGCAGAGATTGTTGTGGCCCGTGCGGCAGTAGCGGCACTCGTGGCAGTAGAGGGAGGGGTCCACCGCCACGCGGTCGCCGATCGAGATCTCCGTGACCTGGGCGCCGACCCCGACCACCTCGCCCGCGAACTCGTGCCCGGGCACGATCGGCAGCTTCGGCGCGAACTCGCCCTGGAGGATGTGCAGGTCCGTGCCGCACAGGCCGCAGGCGGCGACCTCGACGACGACCTCGCGGGGGCCCGGCGTCGGGTCCGGGACCTCGGTGACGACGGCGCGGCCCACGGACTCGATGACGGCGGCCTTCATTTGACGGCTCCCAAGGACAGGCCCTGGACCAGTTTGTCCTGGGCGGCGAACCCCGCGGCGAGCACCGGCAGGGAGATGACGAGCGACGCGGCGCACACCTTGGCCAGGAACAGACCCTGGCTGGTGATGAAGCCGGTCAGGAAGACGGGGGCCGTCTCGGCGACCACACCGGTCAGCACGCGGGCGAACAGCAGTTCGTTCCAGCTGAAGATGAAGCAGATCAGGGCCGTGGCCGCGATGCCGGGGAGGGCTATGGGGGCGACGACTCGGGCCAGGATCGTCGGCAGTTTCGCGCCGTCGATCTGGGCCGCCTCGATCACCGCCACCGGTACCTCGGCGAGGAACGACTGCATCATCCACACCGCGATCGGCAGGTTCATGGAGGTGTAGAGGATGACCAGGAGCCAGATGTTGTCCAGCATTCCGGTGTTCTTCGCGAAGAGGTAGATCGGGAGGAGGCCCGCCACCACCGGCAGCATCTTGGTGGAGAGGAAGAAGAACAGGACGTCCGTCCACTTCTTCACCGGGCGGATGGAGAGTGCGTACGCCGCCGGGAAGGCCAGCAGGAGGACGCAGAGGGTGGAGACCACCGAGGCCACCGTCGAGTTGAGCAGCGCGGGCCAGGGGCTCGCGCCGCCGCCCGTGCCGAAGAAGTCCCGGTAGCCGTCGAGGGTGAGGGCGGCGCCGAAGGACGGCGGGTTGGTCGCCGCGTCCGACTCCGAGTGGAACGACGTCAGGGCCATCCACGCGATGGGCAGGAAGAACATCACACCGAGCAGCCAGGCCAGCAGGCCCAGGCCCGTTCCCCGGGCACGCCTGGGTCGTACGCGGATCGTGGTGGCGCTCATGCGCGGGACACCTCCTCGCGGAACAGGGACGAGACCACGCGCAGCGCGAAGGTCGCGATGATGATCGAACCGATGACGACCAGGACGCCCGCGGCGGAGGCGAGGCCGTTCTCGTGGGCCTGGTAGAAGCTCTGGTAGACGGTGTAGGGGAGGTTCGCCGTCCCCAGGCCGCCGGACGTGAGAGTGAAGACCGCGTCGAAGTTCTGGACGATGTAGATCGAGCCCAGCAGCGCGCCCAGTTCGAGGTAGCGGCGCAGGTGGGGGAGGGTGAGGTGGCGGAAGACCTGCCAGTCGCTCGCGCCGTCCACCCGGGCGGCCTCGACCTGCTGGTGGTCGCGGCTCTGCAGGCCGGCCAGCAGGATCAGCATCATGAACGGCGTCCACTGCCAGACCAGGGAGGCCTCGACCGCCAGCAGCGGGGTGCCCGAGATCCAGTCCGGCTGGGGCCCGCCCACGTAGTGCAGCAGTCCGTTGAGCAGCCCGTACTCCGGGTTGTAGAGCACGTGCTTCCAGAGCAGGGCCGCGGCCACCGGGACCACGAGGAAGGGGGCGATGAGGAGCGTTCTGACGATGCCCCGGCCGCGGAACTTGCGGTCCAGGAGCAGGGCCAGACCCAGGCCGATGACCAGGCTGGCGACGACCACGGCCGCCGTCAGGAGGATCGTCGTCCAGACGGAGTGGCGCAGGTCGGGGTCGGTCAGGACGTCCGAGTAGTTGGAGAGGCCGGTGAAGTGGCGGGCCTTGGGGTAGAGCGCGTTCCAGTCGAAGAAGGAGATCACCAGCGTGGCCACGAAGGGGAGCTGGGTCACGGCGACCATGAAGATCAGGGCGGGGAGCAGCGGGGCGCGGGTGGCCCAGGCGCGCAGCCGGTTGGACGGCTTTCCCAGGGTGCGTACGGGAGTGGCGGCCACGGGGGCCGTTGTCGTGGCGGTCATCGTCCCTCGTACTCCTTGGAGATCTTCTCGGCGAGTTTCTGGGACTTCTTCAGGGCCGAGTCGACGGACTGGCGTCCGGCGATGGCCGCGCTGATCTCCTGCGAGACCTTGGTGCCGAGGTCGGTGAACTCGGGGATGCCGACGAACTGGATGCCGGGCGCGGGGCGCGGCTGCACGCCCGGGTCGCGCGGCCGGGCGCCCTCGATGGCTTCGCGGGTCATCTCCTGGAAGGCGGCGGCCTCCTTGGTGTACGCGGAGTTCGTGTAGGTGGAGGCGCGCTTGCCCGCCGGCACGTTGGACCAGCCGATCGTGTCCCCGACCAGCTGCTCGTACTGCTTGCTCGAGGCCCAGGAGATGAACTTCCAGGCCTTGTCGGAGTTGTGGGAGGCCTTCTGCAGCCCCCAGGCCCAGGTGTAGAGCCAGCCGGAGGACTTGGTCTTCTCGACGGGCGCGGGTACGTAGCCGATCTTGCCCTTGACCGGGGAGTCGGACGCCTCGAGGGAGCCCGCCGCGGAGGTGGCGTCGTACCACATGGCGGTCTTGCCCTGGGTCATGTTGTTGAGGCACTCGGCGAAGCCGGACTGGGCGGCGCCGGACTCGCCGTGCCCCCGTACGAGGTCCACGTAGAACTTCGTCGCCTTCTCGAACTCGGGTGAGTCGAGACGGGCCTTCCAGTCCTTGTCGAACCAGGTGCCGCCGAAGGTGTTCACGACGGTGGTGAGGGGCGCCATGACCTCGCCCCAGCCGGGCAGGCCGCGCAGACAGATGCCCTTCATGCCGGACTGGGCGCCGTCGGCCTCCGCCGCGAGCTGTCCCACCTGCTCCCAGGTGGGGTGGTCGGGCATCGTCAGGCCCTTCTGGGCGAAGACGTCCTTGCGGTACATCAGGAAGGACGACTCGCCGTAGAACGGCTGCCCGTAGAGCTTGCCGTCGGCGGCCGTCAGGGACTGCCGCATGGGGGCGAGGATGTCCTGCTCGTCGTAGCCGCTGTCCTGGCGGACGTAGGAGTCCATGTCGTGCAGCCAGCCGTTGCGGGCGTAGATCGGTATCTCGTAGTTGGAGAGAGTGGCGACGTCGTACTGGCCGGCCTGGTTGGCGAAGTCCTGGCTGATCTTGTCGCGGACGTCGTTCTCCGGCAGCACGGTGAAGTTCACCTTGATGCCGCTCTCCTTGGTGAAGTGCGCCTTGGTGAGCTTCTGCAGCTCCACCATCTGCGGGTTGTTGACCATCAGGACGTTGATGGAGTCGCCGCCCGACCCCGACCCGCCCGCTCCGACCCAACAGCCGGAGAGCAGCGGGGCGAGCAGCGTCCCTGCGGCGACCGCGGCTAGTGCGCGCGGCCTCCGTCGGCTCTGGGTTCGCATGGATCGCTCCTGGACGTATAGGGAGATAAAGGGCGTTCTTGGGTGTGACTATGCCCTTGTAGTGGGTGAGTTGGGTTTTCAGACTCGGATGACCTGGGGGCCTTGCAAGGAGTACCGGTGTGCTTCCGACGTCGGAAGCAGCGTGCTCGTGACGATCGCTTCCAGGGCGGTGATCTCCGCGAAGCGGCAGAAGCTGACCGCCCCGAACTTGGTGTGCACGCCCGCGAAGACCGTGCGCCGGGAGGCCCTGATCGCCTGGGCCTTGACCTCGCTGACCGCCGGGTCGGGGGTGGTGAGGCCGTGTTCGCGGGAGATGCCGTTGGCGCCGATGTACGCCAGGTCGATGACGAAGCCGGCGAGCATCTTCGTCGTCCAGTGGTCCACGGTCGCGAGCGTGCCGGGGCGGACCCGGCCGCCGAGCAGCAGGACGCTGGTGTGGTCGGCCTCGGCGAGCGCGCCCGCCGTGGCCAGGGAGGCGGTGACCACGGTCAGTGGCCGGTCCTTGGGGAGTGCCTCGGCGATGAGCTGCGGGGTGAACCCCTCGTCGATGAACACGGTCTCGGCGTCCCCGAGCAGCTCGGCCGCGGCGCTCGCGATCCGGCGCTTCTCGGGTACGTGGCTGGTGGCGCGGAAGGCGAGCGTCGTCTCGAATCCGGCGCTCTCCACGGGGTAGGCGCCGCCGTGGGTGCGGCGGACCAGGCCGTGGTCCTCCAGGGCGCGCAGGTCGCGCCGCACGGTCTCCTTGGCGACGCCCAGTTCGGCGGCGAGCGCGGTGACGTCGACCGCGCCGGTACGGCGGGCGGCCCTGACGATCTCCCGCTGACGTTCTTCCGCGGTCATGGCCGACACCTGCTCCCTGCGTCCTGTGCGTACTGCCCGTTCGGGCCCGGTGTGGGCCTTGGGGGAAGTTCTACAGCGGGTGCGCGGCACTGACCAGGCCTGTTGCGTGACCGATGGTGCCCGGCTGTGACCGTTTGGCGGGGCGGGCGCCCGTGCCGGACCTGGGGCGCAGCGGTGGGCGGGGTGGGATCGGGCAGGGTTGGTGCCCGAACATGGCGGTGGGCGGGCCCGTTCGGTGCCCGCCCACCCTCTCGCGCCCTCGCCGCACGGTCGTCTTCCGGCCGCCCGGTCGTCGCTACGGCCGTCGTCCGGTCGTCAGTACGGCCAGATCGGCGGATGCGTCGTGAAGTGGCCACCCAGGTGGGTGTGGTCCGGGTTGGCCGGGTCGAGCTCGCCCTGTTCGGCGATGAGCTTCTCGGCGTACGGCTCGGAGTCGTCGCGCGGCTCGTAGCCCAGCGCCCGGGCCGTCGAGAGGTCCCACCACAGCCGGGTGTTGGCCGAGGAGCCGTAGACGACCGTGTGCCGTACGTCCTCGGCGGTGAGCGCCGCGTGGAAGAGGCGGGCGCCGTCCTCGGGGCTCATCCAGACGGAGAGCATGCGCACGCTGGTGGGCTCCGCGAAGCAGGAGCCGATGCGGACCGAGACCGTCTCCAGACCGTGCTTGTCCCAGTAGAACTGCGCCAGGTCCTCGCCGAAGGACTTGGAGAGCCCGTAGAAGGTGTCCGGGCGGTGCGGGGTGTCGATCGGGATCAGGGCGCTGTCGTCGAAGGGGGCCTCGCCCCGGGGGCGCGGGGTGAAGCCGACGGCGTGGTTGGAGGAGGCGAAGACGATGCGTCGTACGCCCTCTTCGCGGGCCGCCTCGTACAGGTTGTACGTCCCCTCGATGTTCGCCTTGAGGATCTTGTCGAAGGAGGCTTCCAGGGAGATCCCCGCGAGGTGGATGATCGCGTCGACGCCCCGCACGGCCTCGCGCAGGGCGGCCTTGTCCGCGAGGTCCGCGGTGAGCGCGTCCGGCTCGCCCTCGACGGGCAGCAGGTCGAGGAGACGCAGCTCGTAGCCGTAGTCCGGCAAAACCCCCCGCATCAGGGTGCCGAGTCCGCCGGCGGCGCCGGTGAGCAGAACGGTGCGGGGAGCGGGCATGCGGGTTTCTCCTCACGGCCACGTGAGTGGCCGTATTCGTGTACGGCATTCACATCCATGGACACGCTAAGGAGCCCCGACCTGCCGCGTCAAGTGTCGCGCGGAGGTGGCGAATCCGCTGCTGTGTCGCGGGTTTGCGCGCTTGACCGGCCCCAAGGTGGCGCTTTAGCGTGGTGGCGTTCAGAAATATGGACATGGATCAGAAACATGCACCCGCTGTCGTGTGCGTGAGCACCTGCCCCAGGGAGAGTCCGTGACGTCAGCCCCCCTTGCCGCTCGGCTCAGCGTCCCCAGCGGGCCGCTGTTCTTCCCCGTCACGGCGTACGGCCCCGACGGTGCCCTCGATCTCGACACCTACCGCGCGCACGTGCGGCGCGGCGTCGAGGCCGGTGCCGCCGCCGTCTTCGCCTGCTGCGGCACCGGGGAGTTCCACGCGCTCACGCCCGAGGAGTTCCAGGACTGCGTGCGGGCGGCGGTGGAGGAGACGGCCGGGCGGGTTCCGGTCGTCGCGGGCGCCGGGTACGGGACCGCGCTGGCCGTACGGTTCGCACGCCTCGCCGAGGAGGCCGGGGCCGACGGGCTGCTCGCGATGCCGCCGTATCTGGTGGTGGCGGGGCAGGAGGGGCTCCTGCGGCACTACCGGGAACTCGCCGCCGCCACCTCGCTGGACATCGTGGTCTACCAGCGCGACAACGCCGTGTTCACGCCCGAGACCGTGGTCGACCTCGCCCGCACCGAAGGGATCATCGGCTTCAAGGACGGGGTGGGCGACCTCGACCTGATGCAGCGGATCGTGAGCGCGGTGCGCAGCGAGGTCCCCGGTGACTTCCTGTACTTCAACGGGCTGCCGACCGCCGAGCTGACGGGGCTGGCGTACCGGGGCATCGGCATCACGCTGTACTCGTCGGCGGTCTTCTGCTTCGCACCCGAGATCGCCCTGGCGTTCCACGCGGCGTTCAACACGGGCGACGACGAGACGGCGAACCGGCTGCTGGACGGCTTCTACCGCCCCTTCGTCGACCTGCGGGCCCAGGGCCGCGGATACGCGGTCTCCCTGGTCAAGGCGGGGGTGCGGCTGCGGGGGCTGGACGTGGGCGAGGTACGGCCGCCGCTGCACGAGCCGACCGAGGACCATGTGAAGCAGCTCGCGCAGCTGATCGAGCGGGGGTACGCGCTGCTGCAGCCGACCGAGGGGCCCGAGGGAGCGCTCGAGGGACCTGAGGGAGAAGGACGGCCGGGGGAGGGCGAGTGAAGGCGTCCGCTTTCGTCTATCCGTGGGACGTCGTCGGGGACCCGGGGGCGGCCGAGCGGATCGCCGGGCTCGGGGTGCGGCAGGCGACGCTCGCCTCCGCGTACCACTCCACGCGCGCGCTGACCCCGCGCCACCCCCGGCACCGGATCGTGACGGCCACGCACGCCGCCGTCCTGTACCCCGTCGACGACGCACGGTGGGAGGGCCGCGCGCTGCGGCCGTACGCCGCCGGGGAGTGGGCGCCCGGGGACGCCTTCGGGGAGGCGGCCGGCGCGCTCGCGGAGGCCGGCCTCGACGTCCACACCTGGGTGGTCCTCGCGCACAACTCCCGCATGGGTGCCGAGCATCCGTCCACCTCCGTCGTCAACGCCTACGGGGACCGCTATGCGTGGGCGCCGTGCATCGCGCAGGCCGGCACACGGGCGTACCTCGTCGACCTCGCGGTGGAGGCGGCGGTGCGGCCCGGGGCACGGGGGACGGAGCTGGAATCGCTCGGCTGGTACGGCCTTGCGCATCTGCACGCGCACGACAAGATCGGCGGGGTGGGACTCGGGGACACCGGCCAGTACCTGATGTCGCTCTGCTTCTGCGCGGCCTGCCGGGCGGGGTACGGGGGATGCGGGCTCGACGCGGACGATCTGGCGTCGGCCGTCCGGGAGGCGCTGGAGCCGGTGTGGCGGGGGGAGGCGCCGTCGGAGGGCGGCTGGCCGTTGGTCGAGAAGCTGCTCGGGGGTGAGACGGCGGCCGCCACGCGCGCGTGGCGTGAGGGCGTGGCCCGTTCGCTCCAGGAGACGGTGGTCGCGGCGGTGCGGGCGGCCGCGCCGGCCGGCTTCCAGGTGTTGCTGCACGCCGATCCCGTGTCGTACCACTGCGGGGCGAACGCCGGGGTCGATCCCGGGCACATCCTGTCCGTGGCGGACGGGGTGGTGGTGCCGTGCACGGGTGGGGTGGGCCCGCTGACGCCGTTCGCGGAACAGGGGCGGGACGCGGCCGTACTGGCCGCCAACTTCACGGTCGTGTCGGGGATGGGAGGCAGCCCGGGCACCTTGGCGGACGACGCGGCCCGGGCGGCTGCGGCGGGCGCGAGCGAACTGCGGCTGTATCACGCGGGGTTGGCCTCGGACGGGGATCTGGATGCCGTGCGGACGGTGTTGACGGGGTCGGCCTGAGTCCGGATCCCGGGGCCCTATGAGCCTCGGGTCGTCCGGCGTTCGAGGAGTGGGGGCAGCGTCAGGAGGCGGGTCAGCCCGAGGGCCAGGAGCAGGGGCCGGTAGTCGACCAGTTCGATCAGGCCCGCGCCGACGGCCAGCCCGAGCGCGTTCGGGGCGTACATCAGGGTGTTCGCGGTGGCGGAGATGCGCCCGAGGAGCGGGGCCGGAGTCTCGCGCTGGACGGCGGTGTACGCGGCGATCAGGACGCAGGGGAGGCCGAAGCCGATCGCCGCGCCGCAGACCAGGGCCACCGCGTCGGACGGGACCGCGCGCAGCGCGACCGCGACCGCTGTGAGGGCGATGCCGTACGCGGCGAAGCGGCGCTCGCCCAGTCGGCGCAGCAGGGGACCCGAGACCAGGCCGATCAGCACCGAGCCGACGCCCTGGGCTACGTAGAGGAGGCCGACGTACGCGGGGGAGTGGCCAAGACCCTCGGCGACGGCGTAGACCGTGGCGCCGTTGAGGCCCGCGAAGAGCATGGTCGTGGCCGCGCCCAGGATCAGTGGCCGGAGTTCCGGGTGATGCCGGAGGTGGCGGATGCCCGCGGCGGTCCGGGCCCGCCAGGCCGAGGGATCCGGGACCGGCGGGGCCTCGCGGACCCGCAGCAGCGCGTACAGCCCGGCCGCGAGGGCGAATGCCACGGCGTCCAGGACGGCCACCCTCGCACCGCCGTACGCCGCGTACAGGCCCGCCCCGGCCGGCGGAGCCAGCAGCTTCATGCCCTCGCCCGCCGTCATGCGCAGGCCGTTGAAGTCGCCGAGGAGGTGCCTGTCGACGGCCATGGCCATGAGCGCCGACTCCGCCGCGTCATGGACGACGCCCGCCGCCCCGTAGAGCAAAAGCACCGTGAAGAGGATCCACAGGCGGTCCCGGGTGGTCACGGCGAACAGCGTCGGCAGGAGCGCGGCCAGGGCCAGGTTCATGGCGATCAGGAGCGGCCGGCGGCGGACGCGGTCCGCGAGCACGCCGAGGACGGGGCCGACGAGCGTGGGGGCCCAGAGGGCGAACACGCACAGGGCCGCCAGACCGTTCGAGCCCGTCAGGTCCTTGACCCAGATGCCCGACACCAGCCACATCGCCGACGAGCCGAAGCCCGAGACCACCACTCCGGCAAGGTACAACCCCGCGTTGCGGTCGCCCAGAACACGCGTCACCGTCCATGTCATGGCAGGTGATCGTGGTGCTAAGGAGGGCGGTCCGGGATCGGGCACCTGACCTATCTCTTCGACCTCGGGCCGCAGGCCCTTTGAGGTGCCGGACATCGGGCCCGACCGGCGCGAGACCCTGCCGAAGGTGCTCGACGAGCTCGCCGAGGCCTGGCGCGACCCGGCCGCGTGGACCGAGACCTGTGCGGGCGGGGTGACGCTGTCGGGTGCGGTCGCCGGGGCCGTGGCCGCCGACGAACTGGTCGTGCACGGCTGGGACCTGGCCCGGGCCACCGGCCAGGAGTACGAGCCCGACGAGGTCGCGCTGCGGGCTGCGTACGGCTTCCTCGCCGCCGCGGCCGCGACCCCGGCTGGAAGCCGTAGCCCGGCCGAGTTGCAGAAGCATACGGACTCCGGAGGGGCTGTGTGTGATCTGATCGAGTGCGACATCGAGGCGTACGGCCCTCATGTCGAGTGCTCACGGGACGCTGCATCGCGAAGGCGAACATCGCGCAGGGATCGTCCGGCGTCCCGGACCTCCTTGGTCACTCCAAGTTCTTTTGTCTGAAGCGTTGACGAAACACGGCTGCGCTCCTACCTTCAACGCGTCGTACTTCGTACGTCATATATGAGACGCGATACACGAGATCAGATACAGATCCGAGAGGCGCGCATGACCTCTGTGCCCATTCCGATCCCGTCCCGCACGCAATTCGTGCTGGAGGGGATCAAACACCGCATCCTCACCGGGCAGTTGACCCCGGGACAGGCCCTGGTCGAGACCGAGCTCGCCGCGCAGTTCGGGGTGTCGAAGACCCCCGTGCGCGAGGCGCTCAAGACCCTGGCCGGTACCGGACTCGTCGTGATGAACCAGTACAAGGGCGTCACGGTACGCATGGTGGACGCGGACATGGCGCGCGAGGTGTACGACGTGCGGCTGCTGCTGGAGCCGGAGGCGCTGCGACGGACCGTACGGCGCCAGGCGTCGCTCGACGCCGCGCGCGACGCGCTGACCCGCGCCGACGAAGCCTCCGACACCGCCGAACGCTCGCTCTCCAACCGGGAGTTCCACCGCGCCCTGTACGTCTCCTGCGGAAACCCGCTGCTCGGCCGGATGCTCGACGAAGTGCGTGACCAGGCCGCTCTCGTGTCGGCGGTCGCCTGGGCCGCCGACCCGTCCTGGGAGCGCGAGGCCAGCGAGCACCGGGAGATCCTGCGCCTCGCGCTGGACGGTGACGCCGACGGCGCGGCCCGCGCGCTGCACGCCCACATCGAGTCGTTCGTGCGACGGGCCTTCCCCGAGACCCAGGAAGAGGTTGGACAGGAATGACAGCGACGTACGAGACCCAGCGGGCGGCGCTCGCCGAGGTCGTGGCGATCCCCGTGACCCCCTTCACGGAGGACGGGACGATCGACGGCGACACCCACCGGGCCCTGCTGCGTCGGCTGCTCGACGGCGGCATCCGCACCCTCACACCGAACGGCAACACCGGTGAGTTCTACGCCCTGACCCCCGAAGAGCGGAACCTAGTCACCGAGTTGACGATCGACGAGGCCGGCGATCGCGCCGCCGTCCTGGTCGGCGTCGGACACGACGTGCCGACCGCCGTCGCCTCCGCCCGGCAGGCCCGGGAGCTCGGGGCGCAGATGGTGATGGTCCATCAGCCCGTGCACCCCTACGTCTCGGAGGGCGGCTGGGTCGACTACCACCGGGCCATCGCCGAGGCCGTGCCGGAGCTGGGCGTCGTGCCCTACATCCGCAACCCGGTGCTGCCCGGCGCCCGGCTCGCCGACCTCGCCGACGTCTGCCCGAACGTGATCGGCGTGAAGTACGCCGTCCCGGACGCGGCCCGCTTCGCCGCCTTCGCCCGGGACGCGGGGCTCGACCGGTTCGTGTGGGTCGCGGGTCTCGCCGAACCGTACGCCCCGTCCTACTTCTCGGCCGGTGCCACGGGCTTCACCTCGGGCCTCGTGAACGTCGCCCCGGCCGTCTCCCTGAACATGATCGAAGCCCTTCGAGCCGGTGACTACCCGGCCGCCATGAAGGTCTGGGAGCAGATCCGCCGCTTCGAGGAACTGCGCGCGGCGAACACCTCCGCCAACAACGTCACCGTGGTCAAGGAGGCCCTCGCCTCGCTCGGCCTGTGCCGCCGCGAGGTCCGCCCGCCGAGCAGGGAACTGCCCGAGTCCGAGCGCGCGGAAGTCGCCGCCATCGCCGCGGGGTGGTCCATATGAGCCAGGGAAGAAAAGAGCCGAAGCGCCCCGAGGAGCTCCGGAGCCATCAGTGGTACGGCAGCGGCGTCTCGTCGGGTCTGCGCTCCTTCAGCCACCGGGCCCGCACCCGCCAGCTCGGCTACCTGCCCGAGGAGCACCTCGGCAAGCCGGTCATCGCGATCCTGAACACCTGGTCCGACATCAACCCCTGTCACGTCCATCTGCGCGACCGCGCGCAGGCCGTGAAGCGGGGAGTGTGGCAGGCCGGGGGTTTCCCGCTCGAATTCCCGGTCTCCACCCTCAGTGAGACCTTCCAGAAGCCGACCCCGATGCTCTACCGCAACCTGCTGGCGATGGAGACCGAGGAACTGCTGCGCTCGTATCCCGTCGACGGCGCGGTGCTGATGGGCGGTTGCGACAAGTCCACGCCCGCCCTGCTCATGGGCGCCGCGTCCGTCGACCTGCCGGCCGTCTTCGTGCCCGCCGGGCCCATGCTGCCCGGTCACTGGCGGGGCGAGGTCCTCGGTTCCGGCACCGACATGTGGAAGTACTGGGACGACAAGCGCGCCGGACTCATCGGCGACTGCGAGATGACCGAGCTGGAGAGCGGGCTCGCGCGGTCCCCGGGGCACTGCATGACCATGGGTACGGCGTCCACGCTGACGGCCGCCGCCGAGGCGCTCGGGGTGACCGTGCCCGGCGCGTCCAGCATCCCCGCCGTCGACTCCGGGCACGACCGGATGGCGGCCGCGGCGGGCCTGAGGATCGTCGAACTCGTCCGCCAGGACCGGAAGCTGTCCGACATCCTCACCGCGGACGCGTTCGAGGACGCGGTGACGACCGTCCTCGGGCTCGGCGGCTCCACCAACGCCGTGATCCATCTGATCGCCATGGCGGGCCGCGCGGGCGTCACCCTCACGCTCGACGACTTCGACCGGATCGCGCGGACCGTGCCGGTGCTCGCGAACGTCCGGCCCGGCGGCCAGAAGTACCTCATGGAGGACTTCCATTTCGCCGGCGGTCTGCCCGGGTTCCTGTCGCGGATCACCGATCTGCTGCACCTGGACCGGCCGACGGTGTCGTACGACAGCCTGCGCGAGCAGCTGGCCGGCGCCCAGGTACACGACGACGACGTCATCCGCACCCGGCACAACCCGGTCGCGGCCGAGGGCGGAGTCGCCGTACTGCGCGGCAACCTCTGCCCCGACGGCGCCGTCATCAAGCACATCGCCGCCGAGCCGCAGCTGCTCAAGCACACCGGTCCCGCGGTCGTCTTCGACGACTACAGGACCATGCAGCGGACCATCAACGACCCGTCGCTCGGCATCACGGCCGACAGCGTGCTGGTGCTGCGGGGCTCCGGGCCCAAGGGCGGTCCCGGCATGCCGGAGTACGGCATGCTGCCCATCCCCGACCACCTGCTGAAGCAGGGTGTACGGGACATGCTACGGATCTCCGACGCCCGGATGAGCGGCACGAGTTACGGCGCCTGTGTGCTGCACGTGGCGCCCGAGTCGCACATCGGCGGCCCCCTCGCCCTGGTACGCACCGGGGACACGATCACCCTCGACGTCGAGGCACGGTCGCTCCAGCTCAACGTGGACGACGAGGAGTTGGAGCGGCGCAGGGCGGAGTGGACGGCGCCGCCCGAACGGTACGAGCGCGGGTACGGGGCGCTCTACAACGAGCAGATCACCCAGGCGGACACCGGCTGCGACTTCGCGTTCCTGGCCCGGCCGGGGAAGGTGCCGGACCCGTACGCGGGCTGAGCGTGCCCGCGAGGGCCACTCTCCCCCGAGCGCCAACGACCAACATCCGAACAGCATCTGATCGACATCTCGAACGGTGGACGGCAAGCGCTTCACCCATGTGTACGTAGCAAGCGCTTCCTGTCCGTACGGCAAGCGTTCCACGGCACCCGCCAGAACGGAGAACAGTCATGGCCCAAGCCGCAGTCGTGGCGAAACAGCCCGCGCCACCCCGGCGGCGCCGTGGCTCGGCGACGCCCCGCAAGCTCCCGTATCTGCTGATCGCCCCGGCGGGCCTGCTGATGCTGGGCTTCATCGCCTACCCGGTCATCAGCGTCTTCTACTACAGCCTGCAGAACTACAACCCCACCAAACCGTGGCGCAACGGCTTCGCGGGCTTCGACAACTTCACCCACGCGTTCACCAGCGACCCCCAGTTCTGGGACACACTCACCTTCAGCGCCAAGTGGGTCTTCGTCGAGGTCGGCCTGCAACTGCTCTTCGGGCTCGCGCTCGCGCTGATCGTCAACCAGACCTTCGTGGGACGGGCCGTCGGCCGCGCACTGGTCTTCTCGCCCTGGGCCGTCTCCGGCGTGCTGACCTCCGCGATCTGGGTGCTGCTCTACAACTCCCAGACCGGCATCACCCGTTACCTGGCCGACGCGGGCATCGGCCAGTACGGCACCAGCTGGCTGTCGGACACCTCCACCGTCTTCCCGGCGGCCGTGGTCGCCGACCTGTGGCGCGGTGTCCCCTTCTTCGCGATCCTGATCCTCGCCGACCTCCAGTCCGTCTCCAAGGACCTGTACGAGGCCGCCGAGGTCGACGGCGCCAGCCGCTTCAAGCAGTTCCTGCACATCACGCTGCCGCACCTGAAGGACGCCATCATCCTGTCCACGCTGCTGCGCGCGGTGTGGGAGTTCAACAACGTCGACCTGCTCTACACGCTGACGGGCGGTGGTCCCGCGGGCGAGACGACGACCCTCCCGCTCTACATCGCCAACACCAGCGTCGACGCCCACAACTTCGGCTACGCGTCCGCCCTCACCACGGTCGCGTTCGTGATTCTGCTGTTCTGTTCGGTCGTCTATCTGCGACTGAGCAAGTTCGGAGGCGGGGACAAGTGATCACCAAGGACGCCACGATCAGCGCCCCCGCGGCGCCCGCCCCGCCCGCCGAGGAGCCCCGGCAGCGCCCGGGAAAGAAGCGCCGCGCCTGGGACGAGGTCCCACGATGGCACATCTACCTCCCGCTCTCCCTCTACCTCCTCTTCACCCTGATCCCCTTCTACTGGATCCTGCTCTTCGCGCTCCGCCCGGCCGGTTCGACCTCGCTCGTGCCGTGGCCCATGACCTTCGACCACTTCGACAAGGTGTGGAACGACCGCAGCTTCGGGACCTACTTCCAGAACAGCGTGCTCATCGCCGTCGCCACCCTGGTGATGACGACCCTCGTCGCCCTCGCCGGCGGCTACGCCCTGGCCCGCTTCGACTTCAGGATCAAGCGCGGCTTCATGCTGGCGCTGCTCTGCTCCCAGTTCGTGCCGGGCGCGCTGCTCCTGGTCCCGCTCTTCCAGATCTTCGCCAAGCTCCAGATGATCAACTCGCTGGGCAGCGTCATCATCGCCGAGACGGTCTTCCAGCTGCCGCTGTCGATGATCCTCATCAGCGGGTTCATCAGGAACGTCCCGTACTCGCTCGAAGAGGCCGCCTGGGTCGACGGCTGCGACCGCTTCACCGCCTTCCGGATCGTCGTCCTGCCCCTGCTGCGGCCCGGGCTGATCGCCGTCGGCTCCTTCGCCTTCGTGCACGCTTGGAACCACTTCCTGTTCGCCCTGATGTTCCTCAGCGACCAGAGCAAGCAGACCATCCCCGTCGGCCTCAACACGCTGATGAGCTCCGACAGCGTCGACCTGGGCGCGCTCGCCGCGGGCGGCATCATCGCGGCCGTCCCCGTCGTCATCGTCTTCGCCTTCATCCAGAAGTGGCTGATCACCGGCTTCAGCGCAGGGGCGGTGAAGGGATGAGGCCCGCCGAGGAATTCCCGTCGAGCACGCCCACCGGAAAACTGCCGCTGCCCGTCGTTCTCGCGGGTGCGCGCGGCCACGGCCGTTGGCACCTGGAGAACATCCGCCGGCTCCAGGACATGGGGCTCGTACGGCTGGCGGGCATCTGCGAGCTGACCCCGCTCAGTGCGGAGGAACTGAACGGGCGGACCGTCGAGCAGTCGGCCGACTTCGGCGCCCTCCTCGACTCCACCGGCGCCGCGATCGCCGTGATCTGCACCCCCATCCCCACTCACACCGACCTCGCGCTGATCGCCGCGGGCAAGGGCGTACACCTGCTCCTGGAGAAGCCGCCCGCGCCGTCGTACGCGGAGTTCCGCCGGATGGCCGACGGGGTCGCCGCGGCCGGGGTCGTCTGCCAGATCGGCTTCCAGTCGCTCGGCTCGCAGGCCGTGCCCGCGATCCGGAAGCTGATCGCGCAGGGTGTGATCGGCCAGGTGGCCGGGATCGGCGGGGCGGGCGCCTGGGCACGCGACGAGGCGTACTACCGGCGGGCGCCGTGGGCGGGCAAGCGCCGTCTGAACGGTGTGGACGTGATCGACGGGGCGCTCACCAACCCCCTCGCGCACGCCGTCGCCACCGCCCTCGCGCTCAACGGGTCCACCCGCGCCGAGGACGTCACCGCGATCGAGACCGAGCTGCTGCACGCCAACGACATCGAGTCGGACGACACGTCCTGCGTACGGATCACCACCCCGCGGGGCCGGGTCACCGTCGCCGCCACGCTCTGTGCCGAGCGGCCCGACGAACCGTACGTCCTGGTGCACGGCGGCAGCGGCCGGATCACCTTCTGGTACAAGCAGGACCGCGTGTTGGTGCAGCGGTCGGGGCACGGCCCCGAGGAGATCGAGTACGGCCGTACGGACCTGCTGGAGAACCTGGTCGCGCATCTGACGGAGGGCGCCGAACTGCTGGTCGCGCCGGACGCGACGGGTGCCTTCATGAAGGTGGTGGAGGCGATCCGGCAGGCGCCGGACCCGCTCGCGCTGCCCGCCGACGCCTGGGAGCTGCTCCCCGAGGAAGGCCGCCGGGTCGTGCCCGGCATCGAAGGACTCGTCGCGGCCGCCGCCGACACCCTCGCCCTCTACTCCGAGCTCGGCGCCCCCTGGGCCCGGCCGCACCAGGTCCCGAACGACGTTCGAAGCGACGTCCCGAACAAGGCCGTGAATGAGGCCGCGAACAAGGCCGTCGACGAGGCCGCGAACAAGGCCGCCAACGAGGCCGCGAACAAGGTGGGAAGCGAGGTGAGCACCCCATGAACCACGCGCAGAGCACCGACTCGCTCGTCCTGCGAGTCGCGGGCCGCCCGGTCGGCCGGTACGTCACCCGGCCCGAACTCGCGCCCCGCTTCTCGCCGCGCCCCTACCTCCACCCGGTCACCACCCTGGCGGGCACGGCCGTCACCGAACTCAGCCCCGCCGACCACACCCACCACCTCGGCGTCGGTGTCGCCGTTCCCGACGTCGAGGGGCACAACTTCTGGGGCGGCCGCACCTACGTCCGCGACCAGGGACCCACCGAGCTGGCCAACCACGGCGCCCAGCGGCACTCCGGTTTCCAGCTGCGCGACCCCGACGGCTTCGTGGCGGAGCTGCGCTGGGTGGCCGCGGGCGGCGAGCTGCTGCGCGAGCGCCGCACGGTCGCCGTCACCGAACTCACCGACTCCGCCTGGGCGTTGGACTTCACCTTCTCCCTCACCAACACGACCACGCACCCCCTCTCGATCGGCAGCCCGGCCACCAACGGGCGCCCCGGAGCGGCCTACGGCGGCTTCTTCTGGCGGGCCCGCAAGGAAGCACGGGCGCCGCGCGTGTTCACCGCCGACGCCGAGGGCGAGGAGGCGGTCCACGGGGCCCCCGCCGACTGGCTCGCCCTCGTGGGCGCGGGCTGGACCCTCGTCTTCGCCGGGGCCACCGCGGCGACCCGCCGCGACCCGTGGTTCGTGCGCACCGCCGAGTACCCGGGCGTCGGCTCCTCCCTCGCGCACACCGAACGGCTGCCGATCCCGCCCGGGGAGACCGTCGTACGCCGGGTCGTCACCGTCGTCGCGGACGGCACCCTCGGCAGAAGCGAGGCCGCGGCGCTGGTACGCAAGGCGGTGAGCCCCTGATGGCGCTGACCTCCGCCGACCTCGGCGACGGCACCTATCGCAACCCCGTCCTCGACGCCGACTGGTCCGACCCCGACCTTGTGTGCGTGGGCGACGACTTCTACCTCACCGCCTCCAGCTTCGGTCGCGTGCCCGGCCTGCCGCTCCTGCACTCCCGCGACCTGGTCAACTGGACGCTCGTCGGACACGCCCTCCAACTCCTCGAGCCCGCGAGGGATTTCAGGAAGCCCAGGCACGACTGCGGGGTGTGGGCGCCGTCCCTGCGGCACCACGACGACCGCTTCTGGATCTTCTGGGGCGACCCCGACCACGGCATCTTCCAGGTCAACGCCCCGGAGATCCGCGGTCCCTGGACCCGGCCGCACCTGGTCAAGGAGGGCAAGGGACTCATCGACGCCTGCCCGCTGTGGGACGAGGAGACCGGCGAGGCGTATCTCGTGCACGCCTGGGCCAAGTCCCGCGCGGGCGTGAAGAACCGGCTCACCGGCCACCGTATGCGCCCCGACGGCACCGGACTGCTCGACGAGGGCAAGGTGATCATCGACGCGGACCGGATCCCGGGCTGGTTCACCCTCGAAGGGCCCAAGGCCTACCGGCACGACGGCTGGTTCTGGATCTTCGCACCCGCCGGGGGAGTGGAGACCGGCTGGCAGGGCGCCTTCCGCTCGCGCGGCTTCTTCGGCCCCTACGAGGAGCGGGTGGTGCTGGAACAGGGGGACACCGAGGTCAACGGCCCCCACCAGGGCGGCTGGGTGCGCACGGGGGCCGGCGAGGACTGGTTCGCACACTTCCAGCAACGCGGGCCCTACGGGCGGGTCGTCCACCTCCAGCCGATGCGCTGGGGCGACGACAGCTGGCCGGTGCTCGGTGACAAGGGTGTCCCCGTCGCCGTACACCGGAAGCCGCGACTGCCGCCGCAGCCGCCCTCCGCGCCCGCCACGGACGACGACTTCCCCGGCGGCCGGTTCGGACGGCAGTGGCAGTGGACAGCCAACCCCCATGACGGCTGGGCCACCCAGCACTCGGCGGACGGACTGCGGCTGAGCTGCGTACGGACGGTGGACGCGCACGACCTGCGCGGACTGCCGAACGTCCTCACCCAGCGGTTACCCGGCACCCCCGCCACCGTCGAGGTGGAGCTGCGCCTCGACAGCGAGGAGCCGGGGGCGCGGGCGGGACTCGCGGTGCTCGGGGACGCCTTCAGCTGGATCGGGCTCCAGCGGGAGGCGGACGGGTCGGTACGGCTCGTACACCGGTTCGCCGAATCGGTTGCCGAGAGGGAGCGCGACGCCGCACATCCGCGAGAGGCGCCCGAGGGGCGGGCCCGGCTGTGGATCGAGAGCGGGGCGGGGGCGCGCTGCCGGTTCTCGTACGACGTCGGGGGTGGCCGGCAGCCCTCCGGCCAGGTCTTCGCCGCCACCCCCTGGCGCTGGGTCGGCGCCCTGCTCGGACTTTTCGCACTCGCGCCCGTCGGCGGGGGACACGCCGGCGCGGCCTCGTTCACGCAGTTCCGCATCACCAGTTCCTTCCGCTGACAAGACCCCACCACCCCGTTGGATCCAGAAGAAGAGAGCCGATCAATGAAGATCAACATCCACAGAACCGGGCGTGCCGCGACGGTCGTCGCCCTGGGCTCCGTGCTCGCGCTCACCGCCACCGCCTGCGGCGACAACGGCAGCGGAGCGGCGGGCGACAAGGGCACCGAGGGCTCGGGCAAGGGCGAGATCACCTTCTGGGACAACAACGGCGGTGTCCGCACCGACATCTGGAAGCAGATCATCGCGGACTTCGAGAAGAAGTACCCGGACATCAAGGTCAAGTACGTCGGCATCCCGGCGGCGAGCGCCCAGTCGAAGTACGACACCGCCATCCAGGGCGGCGGCCTGCCCGACGTCGGCGGTGTGGGTACCGCGATGCTCGCCGAGGTCGCCGTCCAGGGAGCGCTTGAGCCGCTGGACAGCCGGCTCAAGGGGAGCTCACTGAACGGCAAGCTGAGCCAGAACCTGCTCGACGTCAGCCGGTCCGCGGGCGGCGGTGACGCCCTGTACCAGGTGCCGACCTCCGCCAACAACGGCACGCTGTGGTACCGGACGGACCTGTTCAAGGCGGCGGGAGTGGACGCCCCGACCACCTGGTCGAAGTTCTACGACGCCGCCGACAAGCTCACCGACGAGGGCAAGAACAAGTTCGGCTTCACCATCCGGGGCGGCGAGGGCGCCATCGCGCCGGCCCTCGACGCGGTGTACGGCCAGACCGGCATCACCTCGTTCTGGAACGGCGACAAGACCACCGTCAACGACCCGAAGAACGTCGCCGCCCTCGAGAAGTACATCGCCCTGTACAAGAAGGACACCCCGTCCGCCGACGTCAACAACGACTTCACCAAGATGGTCGCCCAGTGGGACAGCGGCACCATCGGCATGCTCAGCCACAACCTCGGCTCCTACCAGGACCACGTGAAGGCGCTGGGCGCGGAGAAGTTCCGCGGCATCCCGAACCCGACGCAGGACGACGGCACACGCGTGCAGGTGTCCAACCCGGTCGACGGGATGAGCCTGTTCAAGTCCAGCAAGAACAAGTCGGCCGCCTGGAAGTTCATCGAGTTCGCCCTCTCGGCGGCGGAGAACTCCAAGTTCAACGAGTCGGCGGGACAGGTCCCGGCGAACACCGACGCCGCGAAGGACGCGTGGATCCAGAAGGCAGAGCCCACCAAGCTGGCCGCCGAGGCGCTGAACGGGGCCGGCACCAAGATCGTGCAGCTGCCGTACTACCTGCCGGACTGGAACACGATCTCCAAGTCCGACAACGAGCCGAACTTCCAGAAGCTGTTGCTCGGGAAGATGAGCGCGAAGCAGTTCCTGGACACGCTGGCCGATCAGTTGAACAAGGCGCAGGCGGACTGGAAGGCGAATCACTGACAACTCGGGTGGTCCGGTCGGTTTCTGGCTGCGGGGCCGTTGTGGCTGGTCGCGCAGTTCCCCGCGCCCCCAAAGACAGGGGTGCGGGCCCCTCCCCCTGCTGAAAGGCACACGTTCGTGTCCCTTACGCGTAGACAGGTCACCTCGGCGGCTCTTGCCGTCGTTCCCGGCGCCCTCGTGGCAACCGGTACCGCACAGGCCGCCCAGCGTTGCCGCACCCTCTATGTCGCGGGTGACTCCACCGCTGCTCAGAAGTACGTCGACGCCGCGCCGGAGACCGGCTGGGGCATGGCGCTTCCGTTCTTTCTGCGGGAGCAGCTGGAAGTCGCCAACCACGCCGTGAACGGGCGGAGTTCGAAGAGTTTCGTCGACGAGGGACGGCTCGAGGTCGTTCTCGAGGCGATCCGGCCCGGCGACTTCCTGCTCGTCCAGTTCGGGCACAACGACGAGAAGAGCGCCGACCCGACGCGCTACACCGAACCCTGGACGACGTACCAGGACTACCTGCGGCAGTACGTCGACGGGGCGCGGGCCCGTGGCGCGCGGCCGGTGCTCGCCACCTCCGTGGAGCGCAGAAAGTTCGACGCGGACGGCAACGCCGTACCGACCCACGGCGACTACCCGGCGGCGATGCGCGCCCTCGCCGAGGAGGAGCGCGTGGCGCTGCTCGACATCCAGGCCCTGTCGATCGCCCTGTGGCAGCGGCTCGGTGTCGAGGAGACCAAGAAGTACTTCAACTGGACCGCGACCGAGCAGGACAACACCCACTTCAACCCGCCGGGTGCGATCGCCGTGGCCCGTCTCGTCGCGGCCGAGCTGCTGCACCGCCGGGTGCTGGCACACCGGGACGTGCGCCGGCTGGACGAGGAAGTACCCGAGTCCTGGATCACCTGGCCGGCCGCGACCGCGTAACCCCCTTCCACAGAACCTCCGCCAGAAGGAGAGCAGCACAGTGAACACACAGAGATGGCATGCTCATGCCATGACAGGCCCGGCGACGACGGCCCTGCTGGTCGGTTGCACCGCCCTGGCCCTCGCCGTCACCGGCACCACCGCCCAGGCCCAGACCCGGACGGGCGACGTCGGCCGAGGGACCCTCGCCGCCGGTGACGGCTGGGGCTCCGAGGGCATGGGGACCTCCGGCGGCGCGGCGGCCGACGCCGCGCACGTGTACACCGTCACCACCTGGGCCGAGTTCAAGGCCGCGCTGAAGAGCGGCGGCACCGCCCCGAAGATCATCCGGGTGAAGGGCACGATCGACGCCAACGCCGAGGGCTGCGACTCCTTCGCCGCGCCGGGCTACGACTTCGACGCCTATCTGCAGAAGTACTCGCCGGAGAACTGGGGATACGGCACCAACCTGGACGCCGAGCCGGACGACAGCCCCGAAGGCCTGCGCCGTGCCTCCGCCGCCAACCAGGACACCGCCATCAAGGCGGAGATCCCCGCCAACACCACCCTCGTCGGTCTCGGCAAGGGCGCGGGGTTCAAGGGCGCCAGCCTCCAGATCAAGGCCGTGGACAACGTCATCGTCCGCAACCTCACCTTCGAGAGCCCGCTCGACTGCTTCCCGCAGTGGGACCCGACCGACACCTCCGTCGGCAACTGGAACTCCGAGTACGACGGCGCGGTGGTGTACGGCTCCACGCACGTCTGGCTGGACCACAACACCTTCACCGACGGGGACCACCCCGACAGCACGCTGCCCACGTACTTCGGCCGGATCTTCGAGCAGCACGACGGCGAGCTGGACATCGTCAAGGGCGCGGACTACGTGACGGCCTCCTGGAACGTCTTCGCCGACCACGACAAGACGATCCTCATCGGCAACAGCGACAGCGCGTCCACCGCGGCGGTCGACCGGGGCCACCTCAAGGTCACCTTCCACCACAATCTGTTCTCGAACCTCGTCGAGCGCGCGCCGCGCGTCCGCTTCGGCCAGGTCGACTCGTACAACAACCACTTCGTCGCGGGCGACGGCTACTCCTACAGCTACGGCATCGGCATGGAGTCCCAACTCGTCGCCGAGCACAACGCGTTCACGCTGCCCGCCGGGGTCAGCGCGGCGACCGTCCTGAAGAAGTGGAAGGAGGCGCCGCTCACCGCCGCGGACAACTACGTCAACGGGGCGGCCACCGACCTGATCGCCGTGCACAACGCGGAGATCCCGGCGGAGACGCTGCAGTCCGGGGCCGGATGGACGCCGACCCTGCGCACCGAGGTCGACCCGCCGCGGGCGGTGCCCCGGATCGTCGACCGCGGCGCGGGCGCCGGAAAGAGCTGCTGACCCACGTCGGACCTTCGCCGGACCCACGCCCGACCGACCCACCAGCGACCCGTCTCCTGGTCAGGCCGGAGCGGCTCCGCACCCGCCCATCACCCAGGGCGCGCCGCTCCGGCCCCTTTCCCCGCGGAGCCCGCGGGGCTCTTGAGCCGCCGCACAGCGAAGGAGCATCGTCATGCTCTCCCGCACCACCCCCAGTCGCAGAACCTTCCTCGCCGCCGGTGCCGGAGCCGCTCTGGCGCTCGGTCTCGCGGCCCCCGCGCGGGCCCAGGGGCGCTCCCCCTTCGGGCGCTACGGTTCGCCGTCCGCCCGGCTCACCGAGCGGACCCTGTACGTCCACCCCGGCGGCCTCGGCGACCACACCACCGTCCAGGCCGCCGTCAGCGCGGTGAGCGGGGCCGGATACACGCTGGTCGTCGCGCCGGGCGCGTACCGCGAGACGGTCGCCGTCGGTGTCGACCGTACGGAGATGACCTGGATCGGCGCCTCCGGGGACCCGCGTGACGTCGTCGTCGTGTACGACAACGCCAACGGCACCCCGAAGCCCGGCGGCGGCACCTACGGGACCACCGGGTCGGCCACCACCACCGTGCAGGCCGACGGGTTCACCGCCCGTTCGATCACCTTCGCCAACGACTTCCTGCGCGCCGACCACCCCGAGATCACCGGCACCCAGGCGGTCGCCGTCAAGGTGCAGGGCGACCGCTCGGCCTTCGTGGGGTGCCGGTTCCTGGGCCACCAGGACACGCTGTACGCCGACTCGATCGCGCTCGGCACCTTCGCCCGCCAGTACTACCGCGACTGTTACGTCGAAGGTGACGTGGACTTCGTCTTCGGCCGGGCGACCGCCGTCTTCGAGCGCTGCCACTTCCGCACCCTGAGCCGCACGGACCTGGCGACCGCCCCGTACGGCTTCGTCTTCGCCCCCTCCACCGCGCTCGCCAACCCGCGCGGCTACCTGGTCACCCACGGCCGTGTCAGCAGCGCGGCCCCGGACGCGTACTACAAGCTCGCCCGCCCCTGGGTGCCCGGCTCGGACACCACCGCCCGGCCCATGCTGACCGTCCGCGACACCCGCCTCGCCGCCGGGATCGACGCGGTCGCGCCCTACACCAACATGGCGGACGCCTACCCGTGGCAGAGCCAGCGCTTCGCCGAGTACCGGAACACGGGGCCAGGCGCGGTCATCAGCGTCCCGGAGAACCGTCCCCAACTGAGCCCCGGGGAGGCCGAGTCGGCGACCCGGGAGGCGTATCTCGGCGACTGGACACCGTGGAAGGGGTGCTGAGATGCGCCGACGCGCCTTTCTCGCCACGGCCGGTGCGCTCGGCGTCCTCGGCGCGACTCCCGCCTTCGCGGGCGGGCGCCGCGCGCTGCACGTGCGCCCCGGTGACTCCGTCCAGGCCGCCGTCGACGCGGTGACGGGCGCCGGCTGGACGATCGTCGTGCACCCGGGCACGTACCGCGAGGTCGTGAACATCCCCGCCGACAAGGCCGGCCTGACGCTGCTCGGCGCCACCCGCGACCCGCGCGACGCCGTCATCGTCTTCGACCGCGCGGGCGGCACGCAGAAGCCGGACGGCTCCGGAACGTACGGCACCGCGGGCTCCGCCACCTTCACCTCGGCGGCGCCCGGGCTCACCGTGCACGGGCTGACGCTCGCCAACGACTGGCTGCGCGCCGACCACCCGGACATCACCGGGACGCAGGCGGTGGCGGCGTACGTCACCGGGGACCGCTCGTCCTTCACCCATGTCCGCCTGCTGGCACACCAGGACACCCTGTTCGCGGATACGACGGCCCTGACCGCCTTCGACCGCCAGTACTACCGCGAGTGCTACATCGAGGGCGACGTCGACTTCGTCTTCGGGCGGGCCACCGCCGTCTTCGAACGCTGCCACTTCCACACCCTCGACCGCGACGTCGCCTTCAAGCCCGAGGGGATGGTCTTCGCGCCCTCCACGGCCCGCGCCAACCCGCACGGTTTCCTGGCCCTGCGCGGCCGGGTCACCTCGGGTGCGCAGGACGGTGCGTACAAGATCGCGCGGCCGTGGGTGCCGTCGTACGAGACGACGGCGTGGCCGTCCCTGGTCGTACGGGAGACGGAACTCGGCCCCGGCATCGACGCGGTGGCGCCCTACGTCGACATGCGCGAGGCCTACCCCTGGCAGTCCATGCGCTTTCGCGAGTACCGCAACACCGGTCCCGGCGCGGAGATCACCGTGCCGGAGAACCGTCCCCAGCTCACGGACACGGAAGCCGTGTCGCACACGCGTGCGGCGTATCTGGGCGACTGGTGCCCGTGATGTCCCCGAAGGGCGCCCCGGAGAAAGCACCGAAGCAGTCCCCCACCGTATCGACGAAAGGACCGCACTCCATGTCTCGTCGAACCGCTCTCGCCCTCGGCGCCACCTTGGCGCTCGGCGCCGGACTCGCCGTCCTGCCCACCCAGGCCCAGGCGGCGACCGTCGTCGTCAGCACCACGGCCGACCTCACCAGCGCCATCAAGAACGCCACCGCCGGCACCGTCATCCAGGTGCGCGCCGGCACGTACTACCCGACGGCCACCCTCCAGTCGACGGCCAACGGCACCTCGTCGAGCCCTGTCACCCTCCAGGCGTACGGCTCGGAGACGGTGAAGATCGACGGCTCGTCGCTGCCCGCCGGCGACTGGATCTTCAAGCTGACCGCCGACTACTGGAACGTCTCCCACCTCACCTTCCAGAACTCCCCGGACAGCGCGGTCGTCTGCCAGTCCTGCACCGGCACGAACTGGAACGACATCAAGACCATCAACGGCGGTGACTCCGGCTTCACGCTCACGGGTGACGGCACCGTCAACAACACGGTCAAGAACATCGACTCGTACGGCAACTACGACGCCGCCACCCATGGCGAGAACGCGGACGGCGTCGCCGTGAAGTTCGGCTCCGGCACCGGCAATCTGATCACCGGCGCCCGCCTGTACAACAACTCGGACGACGGCATCGACTTCTGGTCCTTCTCGTCGCCCGTCACCGTCGAGCACACCTGGTCCTTCGGCAACGGCAAGAACCGTTGGGGCGACTCGGCCTTCGCGGGCGACGGCAACGGCTACAAGCTGGGCGGCGACGGCGAGGTCGTCGCGCACGTCGTCAACAACTCCGCCGCCTGGGACGACGCGGGCAACGGCTTCACCGAGAACTCCAACACCGGCGCGATCGTCATCAACCGCACCACCACGTACGCCAACGGCAAGTACGGCTACTACTTCGCGACCAGCTCCGCGAAGCTCGGCAAGAACCTGGCGGTGAGCAACGGCAGCGCGGCGGTCTCCAAGGGGTCCTCGGTCACGTCCGCCGGCAACAACTGGGACTCGGGCGTCTCCACCCCGTCCTTCGTCTCCACGGACGCGTCGACGACGTACAACGCCCGCAAGTCCGACGGCTCGCTGCCCGCGACGACGTTCCTGACGACGGGGAGCACGACGATCGGCGCCACGATGAACTAGTCCTCAGCAGGCGCTCCGTGCGGGAGGCGGCACGGCCGACCGCTTCCCGTACGTACGTCGGCGCCCACTCAGCCCAAGTGCCACAGGGCGTACGCCACCACGCACAGGATCACACCGGCGAACGCCATCAGCGCACCCAGGAACCGGAGATAGCCCGGGGTCGCGAAAAGGGTGGGCGACCCACCCAGGCGCCCCATCGCCGCCCAGCTCTCCTCATTCTTACGGCGTATCCGCTCGGAGCGCCGGGTGGTGATCCCCCGCGCGTCGAACGCCCAACTCACTCCGCACCAGAGGGCGACCAGGCCACCCAGCAGGAACACGGCGAGGACGACCGGCGAGGGGCCGTGCGACCCCGCGGCGAGCTTGAACCCATCAGCCAATGTTTCGGACCCCTTCAAAGAAATAATTTCGCATCTTCCCTGCCGGACTTCGACCGGTCATGGGCCGCTCACGCCGGTCGACGCGGCGAATAGTGAAGCAATCGGGGCATGGAACCGTGGTCGTTCCCCTCCATGGTGACAATCACCTGCCGTCCCGTCGAATCCCCCAGCCAGCAAACGAATTCACGCACCGCTGAGAAGGACTCCGCATCGACGACATCGGCGGGGTCGAAGGTGAATTCGATCTCGTCGATGTCGAAGAAGTAGCAAGTGAACCAGACGCCTCCCACCTGGACGGCGAGGCTGACGGATTCCTCCGGGTCGTTTTCGAGCCGCGACCACACCTCACGAGCGCTGGGTGTCGCGCTGTCGGTCGAATCGGAGAGCGTCCAGGTGAAAACGGCGGGCCAGGGGACGCGCGCGAGCCCTTCGATCATCCCCTGCCAGTTCTCCGGCGTCGCATCGAGGACGCATACGTCGCGCAGCGCTCCGTCGACGTTGAAGATTTCCGGCCGATACTGCAATCCGTCGTTTTCCGTCTCGGCCATCACAGGAATCCTTCGAACGTGAGCTGGCCGTTTCGCCAGCTCCACCGAGCGCCCCAGCCGCCGGGTACCTTGAAGTCCCGGGTAATGCCCCCGTATTGGGCGGATGCTGAGGTGTTTACTTTCTCCACCACCGTCGGGTCGGTGAGGATGTCCTGAATCATTTCATCGGCAATCTGTGTCCGCTCACTGTTGGTGACCTTGCCGAAATTGTATAGATCAACGTGCGCCTGTCCGCGTTTGGCGAGGTTCCCCGGACTGGGATCGCCGTGTTTCTGCAATGCGCGCCCGGCTGGGGAGAGCTGCCCCTTCTTGATGGTGGTGGCTTCTTTGTAGAGATCGTCGGTGCTGTAGTTGCACGGCGACAGCCCCAGCGGATCTTCCCAGGTGAGGGGCGCGTGTACATAACCGTGATGGTTGTCCGCCGGTTCAAGCCCCAGTGGATCGGGGCTGACGTACCGGGCCGTCTCCGGATCGTAGGAGCGGAAGCAGTTGTAGTGGAGGCCGCTCTCGGCGTCCTCGTACTGCCCGGGGAAGCGGAGCGGGCACTCCACCGGCGGTGTCTCGTCCGTCGGGGCGGGAAGGTCCGTACCCCATAGTGTGGTGCGTCGCTGCCAGACCACTTGGCCGTCGGGCGTGACCAGTTCCGCCGGCGTGCCGACCGGGCCCGTGACGACGGCGTGGAAGCGAGTGGTGCGGTCGGCTGTCGTATCGTCAGCCAGTTGGGCGAGGAAGGAAGCACCCGGGGTACGGGTTCGCGGCCGGTGGTCCGTCTGAGTGAGGGGACGGTGGCTGCCAGGAGCGTACTCCCAGGTGGTGACCCTGCCGAGGGGGCCGGTCTGTTCGGCGAGGCGCGTGCCGTCCCAGGTGAAGTCCGTGCGGTCCTCCGGCGAACCGTCGGCCTCCACACGGTACTTGGAGATGCGGCGCCCGAGCGGGTCGTACGTGTAGCGCCACACCTCGCCGCCGGGCGTGACCGCTTCGGTCATCCGGTCCCGCGCGTCCCAGGTGTAGGTCCATGAACGGGTCCGGCCGTCGAGGAGTTTGCGGGTCCTGCGGATCAGACGGCCCTGCGCGTCGTGCCGGTATGTCGTGCGGCCTGCGCGGCGGACGAGTGTGCCTTCGAACTCGCGCTCGCCGACTGCCTGATGGGCCGGGGCGACGGCATGGACGAGGTTGCCTGCCGTGTCGTAGGCATAGGTCTCGGTCCAGCCGTGTGCCCGTACGCCGGTGGCCCGGCCTTTGCCGTCCAGTTCGAAGCGAGAGGTGCCCGAGGCCAGTTCGCGGATCTCGGTGACATAGCCGTCGGCCCGGTAGGCGTAGCTGCGGTGTTGCAGGAGGCGGGCGGCCTCGGTGGTCGTGCCTGATGTCAGGGACTGGGCCGTGAGACGGCCCGTCGAGTCCCAGGACTGGTCGAGCGTCACGTCTTCACCGACGCGTCGCTGCGTCTCACGCCCTGCCGCGTCGTAGGAGAAGGCCAGTGAGCCCGCGTCCGAGCCGAGCTGGAGCGGACGGCCGACCGGATCGTAGGTCCACTCCGAGGCGAGGCCGGAGGCCGTCAGACGCTGGACGCGGCGTCCTACGGCATCGTAGGCATAGCTGGTTGCACGGCCGTTCACGCTTTCGATGAGCACGCGTCCGAGCACGTCCCGCTCGATGGCGACGTCCGCGTCCGAGTCGGTCGCACGTGCCAGCAGCCCCCCGGGTCCGTACACGTACCGGGTGACGCCGTCGGTCTGTGCGTCACGCTGCTCGGCGACTCTGCCCAGTGCGTCCCGGGTGAGGTACAGCGTCTCGTTCGCGCCGTTGGTGCGCGCGAGCAGGCCGCCCACCGCGTCGTACGTGTAAGCGAGAGTGCGGCCGTTGAAGTCGGTTTCCGATACGAGCCGGCCCACCGCGTCATAGGCATACGACCACGTCAGCCCCTGCGGGTTGGTGACGGTGGTCAGGCGCAGCTCGGTGTCGTGGCCGAACGTGTAGGTAGCGCCGTCGGGGTCTGTCCGGGACGCGGGAACGTCGAAAGCGGCGGCGGTGTGCAGGGTGGTGTTGCCCGCCGGATCGGTGTGGGAGAGGAGATTGCCTTCACCGTCCCAGCTCCAGGTCTCACGCGTGCCGTCCGGGTACTCGCGCCACTCGGGTTTGCCCTCGACCGTCCAGCCGGTGCGGGTGGTGTGGCCGAGCGGGTCGGTGACCTCCACGACGCGGCCGAAGACGTCTCGGCGCACCGATGTCGTGTGCCCGAGCTCATCGACCAGGGCGACCGGCAGCCCGGCCGCGTTGGGTATGACGCCCCGTGTGTGGCCGAGGGCGTCCGTGACGGCCGTCAGATGGCCCGACGCGTCATAGACGCAGCTGGTCTGTGCCCCCAGTGGATCGACGGTGGTGAGCAGGTTGCCGCGATCGTCGTGCGTGTGCCGCCAGATTGCTCCGCCGGCCTCTTCGACCTGTGTAGGACGCCCTGCCGCGTCGTGTGCGGCTCTTGTCACCGATCCGTCGGGGAGCGTGAGTTCGGCGAGCTTCCCTGACTCGTCGTAGGCATAGCGCGTGGTACGCCCCAGTGGATCCGTGACCGCCAGCGGCTTCTCGCCCCGGTCGTCCCACTGGGTGCGGGTGATGTGGCCGAGGGGGTCGACTTCTTCCTCGACCAGCCCCGCCGCGTTGTAGCGGTGCGTGGAGACGCGGCCGAGTGAATCGGTGTACGTCGTCGTGGCCGCCGCCTCGTCGTACGTCAGGGTGCCCGACAGGATGCCCTCGACGCCCTCGGTGCGGACGACGCGGCCGCGTTCGTCGTGGACGTAGGAGAACCAGGTTCCGTTGCGGTCGGTCCAGCGCGTCATCCGGCCCTGGTCGTCGTAGGTGAACCGGAGCGGCTCACCGCTGGAGTTGATGACCTCGGTGAGGTTGCCGGACGGGTCGTAGCCGTACCGCACGACGAGCGTGCCCTCGCCCACCGGGCCGTCGGGGCCGTAGCGGGAGGGCGGTTCGTCGAGCAGGCGCAGGGCGGTGACGCGGGGGCCCTGGGTGTCGACGGCCAGGTAGTAGCCGCCGGAGTGGCGGATGCCGAACGGGATGCCCTCGTCGTCGCGCTCGACGTCGATGCGAGCGCCGTTTCGGTCGCTCCAGGAGTCCAGGGGCAGATGGAAGACGCCGAAGGAGCCCGAGGAGAAGGGGGTGCTGAAGGTGCGGACGACTCCGGTGGCGGGGTCGGTGATGGTCATGACGCCGTCGGGCTTGCCGTCCCAGCGCAGTGGCCAGCGCGCGCCCTTCAGAGGGAGGGTCGGCACATCCGGCTCCGGCACGGGATAGACGAGCCGCATGCCGTCCGCCGCCGCGAAGACGACCCCTTCGCCGTCGATCTGCACGCACTCGTCGAGGGTGGAGATCCAGGTCGGGCCGAAACAGACCCCGCCCCGGTAGGAGGAGAGGTGGGTGCGCTGGAAGAGGAGGGGGAGGGAGGCCGGCAGTGTCAGGTCGGTCTGGGACATCAGCATGGCGCCCGTCGCCACGTCGATCGGCTCGCCGACGCACGGCGTGCGCTCCGCGTTGCGCGCGGCGGGTCCGAGCTCGACCAGGTCGGGGCGGAGGGACGGCGGGCGCAGCAGGAGAGGGGTGGTGTCGCTGAACGCGCCCTCCATGCCCGCCTTCAGTACGCCGCCGCCCGCGCCCAGCGCGCCGCCGAAGATCATGCCGTCCTTGGCGGCCTGGTTGACCTCGTCCAGGCTGAAGCCCTGCTGCAGACCGGTGACCATCTTCAGGGGCTGGGCCACGGCGAGATCGACGGTGACCGACTCGATACCGCCGAAGGCCGCCGCGACCAGGGTGCCCGCCGCTATCTCCGCGACGGTGGTGGAGACCGCGATGCCCATGGTGGCGCCGAACTCGATGATGGCGTCGGCCGCCGCGACGGCGGCTCCGGAGGCGAGGCCCGCCGTGAAGAAGGCCAGCGCCACCCCGCCCGCGATCACGGCGGCGTCGATGCCGATCTGCGTCCAGAGTTTGTTGATGGCGTCGTCGATGGCGTCCGCGAACTTGTCCAGGGCCTTCGCCATCCCCCGGGAGGACTCCGACAGGTCGCTGAGCCAGCCGGCGTCCTTGCCCTTGGCGTAGCGGTTCCAGAACTTCTCGAACGCGTCGATCGACTCGCCGGTGTTGTGGTGGATGAGGGAGGACGCACTCGTGTGCACCGGTCCCCGTACGTCGTCGACCGCGTCGGCGAAGGTGCGCCAGGCGGTCGCCGCGGCCCGCAGCGAACCGGAGTTGGCGTCCGGCCACCACAGGCCGAGCTTCAGCAGGATTTTCTTGGCCTCGTCCTCAACGCTCACCGGAACCGTCGCTCCCCGCCTTGTCGGTCCCGCCGGTCTTCACCTCGGTGAACATTCCCGCGATCAGCTGGTCGTTGTCGACGGTGCCGTCCGCCAGGTCGTTCATGGCCTCGTGGATGCTCACCAGGCCGAGGACGAGGGTGCCCGCCGCGCTCTCTATCTTCTTCTGCTGCGGTGAGTAGGCGTCCCCGAACTCCTTGCCCTGTTTGTCGTCGCCCCAGGGTTTTCCCAGGCTGTCCAGGGTGGTGACGAGGGTGGTGAGTGCCTTGCTGAGGTTCTTGGCCCCTTCGTGGAAGTCCGGCGCCGCGCGCTTCAGATCGGCGGTGTGGATGTGCAGGACCATGCCGTCGCCGTTGCCATCACCCATGCGGCTCTCCCCGTCTGACGCATCGTTCGCATGTGCGTTCCGACCCTAGGAGAACCGGTTCAAGGGAAGGTCAAGCGGACGCCACCTGCGGGCAATGCATCCAGGGGGACGCCGCCCACGGGTGAGGTCTCGATCCGATAAAGCCTCCCGCGTGGCGCGCGTGATGCGCGTAGACAGTCCCTGACCTGGTGCGGAATGACCTGGTCACCCATCACCCAGATCCGGAGAATCCATGCGGAAGTCCCTCAGAGCGGCAGCCATCGCGGCCGCTTGTGCCGTCGCCGGCGGAGCCCTCTACGGCACGGGCGTCGCCACGGCCGGCCAGTCGACGGCCAACTCGACCCACGAGCCCTACAACATCGGGCTCCTGGTCAAGGACATCGACACCTACTACGGCGCCACGCTCGACAGCAACGGCGTGTACCAGGCGTCCAAGGACAGCCGGTACGCCAAGGACCTGTCGCGACTGGAGTCGGACGCCAAGCGCTACATCGACAGGGCTGCGCACAAGGCGAAGCACCGGGGCGAGAAGCCCGCGGTCGTCTTCGACATCGACGACACGCTGCTGCTCTCCCTCGACTACGAGAAGAAGACCAACTACACGTACAACTCGGCCTCCTGGGCCGCGTACGTGGCCCAGGCCGACCGTCCGGCCGTCTTCGGCACCCCCGAACTCGTCGCGTACGCCAAGTCCAGGGGCGTCGAGGTCTTCTACAACTCGGGCCTGAAGGAGTCGCAGCGCGTCGACGCGGTCACGAACCTGAAGAAGGTCGGCGCCGACATCAACCTCGACGCCGCCCACATGTTCCTCAAGGACGCGGCCAACCCGCCGGCCTATCTGAGCGCCTGTGCCACGGCCGCCGCCTGGAACTGCACCACCGTGCAGTACAAGTCCGGCACCCGTAAGCACATCGAGTCCCTCGGGTACGACATCGTCGCCAACTTCGGTGACCAGTACTCCGACCTCGACGGAGGCTACGCCGACAAGACGTTCAAGCTCCCGAACCCGACGTACTTCGTCAGCTAGTACTCAGGACTCGGTCCGTACGGGGCGGATCGACTCCAGGGTCGGCACCACCGGCTCGATCGTTCCGTCGGCCGCGAACTCCATGCGGTCGATGGTGGTCTCCCGGTGCGTGCCGTCCCCGCCCGCCTTCCCGGGGCCGTTCAGGGCGAACCGGTGGTAGACGATGTACCAGTCGTCGGTGCCGGGAACGTTCACCACGGAGTGGTGTCCGGTGCCCTTGATGCCGTACTCCGGGCGCTTGGACAGGATCGTGCCCCGCTTGGTCCACGGACCGAGCGGGGACGGTCCGGTGGCGTAGGCGACGTGGTAGTTCTCGCTTCGGGTGTCGTCCTCGGACCACATGAAGTAGTACGTGCCGTGCCGCTTGACGACGAAGGATCCCTCACGGAAGTCGGGCTGCGTGATGTCCCGCACCTGCGAGGCGTCGAACGACACCATGTCGGCGTTCAGCGGCACCATGTATCCGTGGCCGTTGCCCCAGTACAGATACGACTGGCCGTCGTCGTCCGTGAACACCGCCGGGTCGATCATCTGGCCCGTCAACAGGCCCTTGGCCACCAGGGGCTTGCCCAGCGCGTCCTTGAAGGGACCGGCCGGGGAGTCGGCCACCGCCACGCCGATCTGCTGCTCCGCACAGAAGTAGAAGTAGTACTTGCCGTCGCGTTCGGCGATCGCCGGGGCCCAGGCGTTCTTGTCCGCCCAGGACACATCGGATCCGAGGTCCAGGATCACACCGTGGTCCTTCCAGTGGACCAGGTCCTTCGACGAGTACGCCTTGAAGCTCGTCCCGCTCCAGCCCGCGTAGCCGTCCGTCGTCGGATAGATCCAGTACTGGCCGTCCAGGTAATGGACGTCCGGGTCGGCGTTGAGGCCGGGGAGGACCGGGCTGCGGGTGGGTACCGCCTCGACCGTCCAGGTCCGGCTCGTCCCGTCCGGGGCCGTCACGGTGTAGGTGCGCGGGGTGCGGAAGTCCCGGGGTGTGCCCGAGGCCGGGCTGACCTTCGCGCCCGCGCCGACCGCGAGGGCCGGGGCCAGGTGCCTGAGGTCCGTGTCCGGCTTCATGGGCAGGACGACCTTCGAGGCCGACTCGGTGACGATCGCATACCCGCTGAGGCCCTTCGCGGTCGCGTCCACGACCGACGTGCCGGTCACCGGGTAGGCGGCCAGCAGCCGGTCGTACTCCGCCCGCGTCACCGGCATCACCGTGCCGTGCCGGGGGCTCGCGGGCAGCTGGTAGTTCGTCGACATCGTCCATTTGCCCGAGTCGAGGTCGGTCGTCTCGAAGGGGACGTAACCGCGGCTGCCGTACTCGTCGATGAACAGGTACCACTTGTTCTCGGTGTTGGACTTGAAGACCGTCGGGCCCTCGCCGCGGTCGATCGAGCCGCTGCCGATGCAGTCCGAGACGAAGTCGTACGCGGTGTCCGTCAGCGACGTCGACTTCTCGCCGGTGATGAACTTCGAGCAGGGGCTGGAGGAGCTGGGATCGCGCTCGTCCTTGGTGTAGCGGTAGTAGCTGCCCTTGTTCTTGATGACCGTCGAGTCGATCACCGAGTAGCCCGGGTCGTCCCAGACCTTCGGCTCGCTGAAGGTGCGGAAGTCCTTCGTGGTGGCGTACAGCATCTTGTTGTACGTCGATCCGGTGTGGTCCGGGTCGTCGTCGGCGTACAGCTTGGACGCCCAGAAGACGACGTACTCACCGAGCGAGTCGTCCCAATAGGCCTCCGGCGCCCAGGTGTTGCCCGCGTTGTCGGGGGCCACCTTCACCAGGCGCTGGTCGGTCCAGTGCACCAGGTCGGTGGACTCCCAGATCATGATGGACCTGCTGCCGTGCCGCTGCACGTAGTCCCAGCTGCCGCTGGAGTTCTGGTACATCTTCAGGTCGGTGGCGATGAGGAAGAACTTGTCGCCCTTGGGGGAGCGGATCACGAACGGGTCGCGCAGCCCCTTCTCGCCGATGGTGGAGGTCAGGACGGGATTGCCGGCGTTCAACTCCCGCCAGTGCAACGGGTCGTTGCCGCGGCTCAGGGCGTAGCGGATCTGCTCGCCGTCGGCCGTGCCCTCGCCGGTGAAGTAGGCGAAGAGATACCCGGCGTACTTCGGTTCGTTCACGTGCGGTGCTCCCGAAGGTGACGGTGACGCGGGGCTCGGTGGGGCGGCCAGCAGGCCCAGGAGGAGCGCGAGGACGGGGATCAGGAGCGCGCGGGCGGTGCGGCGTCGCATGACACATCCTGTCGGAGTCTGGTGGATTCTGTGGGGGAAACGCTCTCGGAGTGTTGCCAGCGGGGGACAGCGCGTCAATTGATGAAAGCGGCACGACAGCCAGCGAAAGTTTCGACCTTTTTCGCGAGCCCTCGGCAACGTTTCCCGCCACCGCGGCGACCAGGGAGCAGAAGCGGGCCGGGGCGGCCCCTCCGGCCCGCTTCGTCTCCCGTCCCCCTAGGAAAGGAACGCTCCGTGCTTCTGAGCACCGGACGCCACCGCAGGACCCGTACGCTCTCGATCGCCGCGGCGGTGGCCGTCGCCGCGGGGGCGGGTGGCGTCTACCTCGGCCTCGCGAACAACGGCTCGGCGCAGGCCGCCACCACCACGGTCACCGTCTCCACCACCGCGCAGCTCCAGACGGCCGTCGCCGATGCCGCCGCGGGTACGACCATCCAGGTGCGTGGCGGCACGTACTACCCGACGGCCACGCTGAAGTCGACGGCGAACGGCACCGGTTCCACGCGGATCACGCTCACCGCCTACGGCAGCGAGAAGGTGAAGATCGACGGTTCCAAGCTGGCCGCCGGTTCCTGGCTGGCGGGGATCTACGGCGACTACTGGACCGTCCAGAACATCACCTGGCAGAACTCGCCCGCCCAGGGCTTCGTCGCCACCTCCTCCGTCGGCGGCGTCTTCAAGAACCTCGTCACCGCGAACAACGGCGACTCGGGCTTCACGCTGCGCGGCGACGGCACGACCGACAACCTCGTGCAGAACCTGGACAGTTACGGCAACTACGACGCCGCGAACCACGGGCAGAACGCCGACGGCATCGCCATCAAGTTCGGCTCCGGCACCGGCAACAAGGTCACCGGCGCGCGCCTCTACAACAACGCGGACGACGGCCTCGACCTCTGGCAGTTCTCCTCGCCGATCACCATCGAGCACTCGTGGTCGTACGGGAACGGCAAGAACCGCTGGAACGACTCCGCCTTCGAGGGCAACGGCAACGGTTTCAAGCTCGGCGGCGGCGGGGCCTCGGTCGCCCACGTCGTGAACAACGACGCCGCCTGGGACAACGCGGGCAACGGCTTCACCGAGAACTCCAACACCGGGGCCATCGTGCTCAACCGCAACACCGCCTACGCCAACACCGACGCGGGCTTCTTCTTCGCGACGGGCAAGGCGCGGCTCGCCAGGAACCTCGCGGTGGGCAACAAGGGCGGCCTGGACAAGCTCGGTTCCGCCACGGTCTCCGCGGCCAACAACTGGGACAGCGGCACCTCGACACCGTCCTTCAGGTCGACGGACGCGACCACGGCCTACGGGGCGCGTTCGTCGAGCGGCTCGCTGCCGGCGACCACGTTCCTGACGACGGGCTCGACGACCATCGGCTCGACCATGAACTGACGTACCCGCGTACTGACGTACGAGGGAAAGTGAACGCCCCCGCCGGTCGTCACCGGCGGGGGCGTTCCTCTGACTGGCTCCGAGGGGGGCTCAGGCCAGCAGATCCCTTACTTGTACGTGATGTCAGATGACGTGAACCTGCAGAAGGTTCCATCCGCGCCGGTGCCGAGTTCGGTGGGCTCCTTGCCGCTGCTGTTGCCCTTGAAACGCACGCAGGTCTTGAGCTTCTTCTTGGTGTCGCCGGTGACACGGATCTTCGACAGGGTCGCCGTGTCGCCGAAGTTGGAGTTGATGCCGACCAGCGCCTTGCCCGGGGCGGTCGCGTCGATGTCGCTGAGCACGATCGTGCGCTTGACTTGCGTCTTGCAGTTGCCGCACGAGCGCGCCAGCTTGCCGAAGTTCTCCACGTGGAAGCCGGTGATGGAGAGCTTGCCGGCGCCGTTGAACTGGAACACCTTGTCGGAGGCCTGCCGCGCGCCACCGCCGATCACGTTGTACTTCGCGGACGACGCCTTGCCCTTGAAGGTGGCCGCGTCCTCGCCGACGTCCAGCCACCACACGTTCTGCAGCGTGCAGCTGCCCAGGCAGTGCACGCCGTCGGCCGCCGGGGTGCCGATGATGACGTTCTTGAGGACCGCGCCGTCCTTGAGCTCGAAGATCGGGCCCTGGCTCTCCGACTGGTCGGAGGTGCCGAGGGAACCACTGCCGAAGAACTTCGTCAGCTTGCCGTCGTAGGTGCCCGAGACCGAGATCGTCTTCGAGACGGCCTTGCTGCCCTTGGCCGTCGGCCAGACGGAGCTCGCGCCCGCGGTGCTCAGCATCGACGTCGTGACGAGCGCGGCCCCGGTGATGCCGAGTGCGGCGACCCCACCGATCACGGACCGCCGCCCGGTGAGGCGGCGACGGTGCCGGACGCGCTGTTCAACTCGTGCAGTCATGAAGCGGATTTCCTTGCGGGAGGGGACGTGTTCGTCTCCTGGTCGCCGCAGGTGAGGAAAGGGTTGCCGCCGTCCGCAGGTTTTTTCGAGGGGATTTTCTACGAGTCGCCGTCGGTGCCGCTCGCGGCGGCGAAGTCGCCCGCCACCGACAGCGACCTGTCCGCGCTCCTCGCGTCCGCCGAGTAGCGGTCGTCCTTGGCGTCCCGGCCGCCGCGGGTGTGGTTGTACTGGCCCGCGAAGACCCACTGGCCGGCCGCGAGGGTGTGGCCGTCCTTGAGCACCCAGGTGTAGACGAGGAAGCCGTCCTTCTCGGTGACCGTCGTCGTGAAGTCGCTCTCGGGTGCCGAGCGCCAGGAGCCCGCGTCGCCGACCCCGCCGGTCTGCTTGATCTTCAACTCGACGGTGAGCGAGGTGAGTTTGTCGGCGTTCTTCAGGGTCACATTGCTCTGCGCCCAGAAGTCGTTGCTGTGCGGATCGACCGAGCCGTCGGACCACAGCGAGCCGTCCTGGTTGCCCGCGGCGGGTGCCTTGGGCGCGGCGGGCGAGGAGCGCGCGGCCGAGGGGGAGGCGCTCGCCTTCCCGGACGGCTTCGAGGCACCCGAGGTGTGCGAGGGGTGCGGCACGACGGGCGCGCGGCTCGTCGCGTCCGGGGAGGCGACCGGGGTCGGCGAGACCGCGACCGTCTGCTGCGGCGGGTGGTTCTCCTGCACCGCCGCGGCCACCCAGTAACCACCGACCGCGAGGACGCCCGCCACCGCGGCCGTGGCCCCGACGATCCGTCCCCAGCCGAGCACCGGCGGACGCGCCGCGCGCCGGGGACGACGCTCGGCGGCGCCGGACATCCCGCGCTCGACCCGGGCCAGGATGCGCGCGCGGTCGGGCTCGTGCGCCTCGGCCGCCTCGTGCAGCCTGGCGCGCAGCTCGTCGTGCACGTCCTGCGCCTTCCTCATCGGGCCCTTCCTCCGGCTCCACCCGTGGGCAGCACACCTGCGTGCACCCGCATCGGGGCCTCTTCGGTGCCGAGGAGCCGCTTCAGTTCGGCCATGCCCTTCGACGTCTGGGACTTAACCGTACCCACGGAAACACCGAGGGCGAGCGCCGTGTCCTTCTCCGAGAGGTCGAAAGCGTGCCGAAGCACGACACATGCGCGCTTACGGAACGGCAGTCGGCGCAGCGCCTCCTGGACGTCGATCTTCCCCGCTATGTCGGGGTTCTCGGTCTTGTCCTCGCGCTGCGACCAGAACAGTGTGATCCGTCTGCGCTCGCGCACCGCGCTGCGGATCCGGGTGCGGGCCAGGTTCGCGACGACACCGCGGGCGTACGCCACCGGGTGGTCGGCCGCGCGCACCCGGTCCCAGCGGTGCCACAGCGCGAGCAGCGCGTCGGCCGCCAGATCGTCGGCGGCGTCCGCCTCGCCGGTCAACAGATGGGCGAAGCGGGCGAGTTCGGCGTGGTGCCGCTCGAAGAAGGCGTGGAACTCCACGGAGGCTGCGTCGTCGACGACAGTGCCCACGGCTACCTCTCCTTGCTGCGGCTTGTGAGCAACCGGTGCGGGTGCGTGCGTATACGGCCCCCGTGCGCCACCCGTGAAGGAATGGTGCCCCTGTGGGGCGAGATGCGTGAGCGTACCAGCGATGCGTACAGGGCTTCGAACAGCGTATGGCGGGCCGAACTCGATTCCGTAACACGGCGAAAACCTGAAAGCGGTTCAACGCGGGAACAATCCAGCCAGCATCCGCCCACCCGGCACGCAGGCCACAAGGAGTATCAGCCATGTCCGAAACCCAGCAGGTGGCCGACCGGCCAAGTGCCGCGCCACCAGCGGCGAACAGCGTCGACCGGTTCTTCAGAATCTCCGAACGGGGCTCCACCTTCGGCCAGGAGATACGCGGCGGATTCGCCACGTTCTTCACCATGGCCTACATCCTTGTCCTGAACCCGATCATCCTCGGCAGCGCCAAGGACAAGTTCGGCCACCAGCTCGACAGCGGCCAACTCGTCACGGCCACCGCCCTGGTGGCCGCGGTGATGACCGTCATCATGGGCGTGGGCGGCAATCTGCCCCTCGCGATCGCCGCGGGCCTCGGCCTGAACGCCGTCGTCGCCTTCCAGATCGCCCCGCTGATGAGCTGGCCCGACGCGATGGGCCTGGTGGTCATCGAAGGCGTGATCATCTGCGTACTGGTCCTCACCGGACTGCGTGAAGCCGTCATGAACGCCATCCCGCAACCGCTGAAGCACGCCATCGGTGTGGGCATCGGACTCTTCATCGCCTTCATCGGCTTCGTGGACGCCGGTTTCGTCAGCCGCATCCCGGACGTCGCGAACACCACCGTGCCGGTGCAGTTGGGCGCGACCGGTTCGCTGACCGGCTGGCCCGTGCTGGTCTTCTGTCTCGGCGTGCTGCTCACCATCGGACTGATGGCACGCAAGGTCAAGGGCGCCATCCTGATCAGCATCGTGACGATGACCGTGGTCGCCGTGATCATCAACTCGGCCGCCGACGTCAAGAGTTGGGGCCTGACCACGCCGAAGATCCCCTCCGACGTGGTGGCCACCCCGGACTTCGGTCTCGTCGGACACTTCAGTCTGTTCGGCGGCTTCGGCGAGACCGGCGCCCTGACCGTCGTCCTGCTGATCTTCACCCTGATCCTGTCGGACTTCTTCGACGCCATGGGCACGATCGTCGGCATCAGCGCCGAGGCCGGACTTCTCGACGAGGAGGGCAAGGTGCCCGGCATCGGCCGGGTGCTGTTCATCGACGGCGCCGCGGCCGTCGCGGGCGGCGCGGCCTCCGCCTCCTCCAACACCGCCTACATCGAGTCCGCGGCCGGCGTCGGCGAGGGCTCGCGCACCGGCTTCTCGAACCTGATCACCGGCGGCATGTTCGCCCTCGCCCTGTTCCTCACCCCGCTGCTCACCATCGTCCCGCTCCAGGCGGCGGCCCCCGCTCTGATCGCGGTCGGCTTCTTGATGATGACGCAGGTCAAGCACATCGAATGGGACAGCTACGAGATCGCGATCCCCGCGTTCCTGACCATCGCGGCGATGCCGTTCACCTACTCGATCACCAACGGCATCGGGGCCGGCTTCGTCGCCTACGTCGTGATCAAGGCGGTGCTCGGCAAGATCCGCGAGGTCCACTGGCTGCTGTGGGCCGTGTCGGCGCTGTTCCTGGTGTACTTCGCGATCGATCCGGTGAGGCAGCTGTTCGGCGTGAAGTGACCCGTACGGGTGTGAAGTGACCGTACGAAGGAAGGGCCGCCCCCAGGGGTGCGGGGCGGCCCTCCGTCGTGCGCGGCGCGTCAGTTCTTCAGCGCCGCCCGCATCATGGCCTTGGCCACGGGCGCCGCCAGGCCGTTGCCGCTGACCTCGGACCTCGCCGCGTCGGACTGCTCGACGATGACCGCCACGGCGACCTCCTTGCCGTTCGCGTCGGACTTCGCGTACGACGTGAACCAGGCGTACGGCGTCTTGCTGTTCTTCTCGCCGTGCTGGGCCGTACCCGTCTTGCCGCCCACGGTCGCGCCGGAGATCTTCGCGTTCGTGCCCGTGCCCTCGGTGACGACCGTCTGCATCGCGGACTGGAGCTGCTCGGCGGTGGTCGAGCTGACGATCTCCCTGGTCTCGGTGCTGTCGTCGTAGTCCTTCACCACATTGCCGCTCGCGTCACTGGTCTGCGACACCATGTGCGGCGAGACCAGCTTGCCGCCGTTGGCGATGGCGGCCGACACCATGGCCATCTGCAGCGGGGTCGCGGTGACGTCGAACTGGCCGATGCCGGTCAGCGCCGTGGACGACTCGTCCATGTCCGAGGGATAGACGCTCGGGTACGCCCGCACCGGCACGTCCTGCGAGCTGTCGTTGAAGCCGAACTTCTCCGCCATCGCCTTGACCTTGTCCTGCCCGAGGTCGACGGCCATCTTCGCGAAGACGTTGTTGCACGAGTACTGGAGCGCCACCCGGATCGAGGCGTCCTTGCAGGGCGCGGAGGCGCTCTCGTTCGACAGGTCGGTCTTCGTGTTCGGCAGCGTGTACGGGTTCGGGCTGTCCGTGCGGGTGTCCACGTTCTTGTACAGCCCGTCCTCCAGCGCCGCCGCCGCGACCACCAGCTTGAACGTCGACCCCGGGGGCAGCGGCTGGCGCAGCGCCCGGTTGGTCATCGGCTTGTCCGCGTCCTTCGTCAGCTTCGTCCAGGCGGCGGAGTCACCGGTGGTGAGCTGTGTGGGGTCGTACGACGGAGTGGAGACGACCGCGAGGATCTTGCCGTTCGTCGAGTCAATCGCGACGGCCCCGCCCTTCTTGCTGCCGAGCGCCGCGTACGCCGCCTTCTGCACGTCCGGGTCGATGGTCGTGATCACGTCACCAGGGTTGGCGCGCTTGTTGGTGACCGTGTCGAGGGGGTTCTTCAGCTGGTTGTCCGTACCGTCGAGCAGTCCCTTGTAGACGCCCTCCAGCTGGGTCGCCCCGAACACCTGGGAGCTGTAGCCCGTGACCGCCGCGTACAGGCTGCCGTCCGTGTACGTCCGCTTGTACTTGAGATCGCTGCCCTTCGTCTGCGCGGAGCCGGTGATCGCCCGGCCGGCCACGATGATGTTCCCGAGCGGGTTCGCGTACTGCTCGATCGCGTTCCGTCGGTTGCTCTTGTTGTCCGCGAGTGCCTTGCCGTCGTAGAACTGCACCCAGGTCGCCCTGATCAGCAGGGAGAGCACGAGCAGCAGAGTGAAGACGGCGGCACGCCTGATCGTCTTGTTCATCCCGCTCAGAAGGACGAGCGGAAGGGAGTGAATCGTTCCCTTCCGCCCGTATTTCTCATGCGCTGTTCATGAAGTCGGGCTCACATGAAGTCCGGCTCAGCCCTTCAGGGTGAGCACGACCTCGTCCGTGTCCTCGCCGCGCGCGTGCGCGTACCCCCGGTCGTTCGCGGTGACGCGGAACCCGCACTTCTCCAGGACCCGCCGCGACCCGGCGTTGTCGGCCGCCGCCCGCGCGTGCAGCGGGCGTTCGGGCACCTCGGCCAGCAGGTCCCGCAGCGCGGCCGTCGCGATGCCCCGGCCCCAGTACGCCCGGTCGATCCAGTAGGTGACCTCGCGTTCGCCGGGCTCCCCGTACACCGCGGCGCTGCCCACGACATCGCCGTCCGCGAGGATCGTGCGCAGTACGGCGGACGAGGCGCGGACACGCTTCCAGTGGGCGTCGAAGGCGTCACGGTCGGCCGGGTCCCTGGGGGTGAACGCGGCCATCCGGAGGGACTCGGGGTCGTTCATCTGCCGGTAGAAGACCGGCAGATCGCTGTCGTGGACCGGGCGGAGTGCGATCTCCATGGTTCAGAGCCTCCGAGTGGCGAGCGTCAGCCGGTCGCGGGCGTCGAACAGGGCGTCCTTGACCATCTGCTCGTGCGCGGGGGTGAGCCGGGCCACCGGGACCGAGCAGCTGATCGCGTCCCGGGCGGGGGTGCGGTAGGGGATCGCGACGCCGAAGCAGCGCAGCCCCAGCGTGTTCTCCTCACGGTCCACGGCGAAGCCCTGCTCCCGGACCTGGTGCAGCTCCTCGATGAGCTTCTCCCGGTCGGTGATCGTGTGTTCGGTCAGCGCGGGGAGCGTCTCGGGCAGCATCTTGCGGACCTGCTCGTCGGTGTGGGTGGCGAGCAGCGCCTTGCCGAGCGAGGTCGAGTGCGCGGGGAGCCGGCGGCCCACCCGGGTGAAGGGGCGCAGGTAGTGCTGCGACTGGCGGGTGGCCAGGTACACGACGTTCGTGCCGTCCAGGCGCGCCAGGTGGATGGTCTCCGTGGTGTCGTCGGAGAGCCGGTCCAGGGTCGGGCGGGCCGCGGCGACCACCTCGTCGCCGTCGATGTACGAGGTGCCGACCAGCAGCGCCCGTACGCCGATGCCGTACCGCGTGCCCGTCGCGTCCGTCTCGACCCAGCCGAGCTCCACGAGGGTGCGCAGCAGCATGTAGAGGCTGGATTTCGGATAACCGACGGCCTCCTGGACCGCGGCCAGGGAGTGCATACCGGGCCGGCCCGCGAAGTACTCGAGCAATTCCACGGTCCGTACCGCGGACTTGACCTGCGCTCCGCCGCCTGTCTCGCCTGCCGACATCGCCCTTGACCCCCTCGTTCGACGGGAAATAGTCTCCGCATCATATTCACCATCAGAGACAGCGTTCAGTATATCGAACACCGCTGGTGGGTGAGACAAGAACTGCGGCATTACATCTGGAGGGACCCGCGGTGGCAGCAGCACCAGTCTGGAGTGTCGACCCCCGTACCGGGAAGCAGCGCGAGCAGGTTGCGGTGGAGGCCACGGCCCAGGAGGTCGACGAGGCCGTCCGCGCCGCGCACGCCGCCCGGGGAGCCCTCGTCGACCGCACCGTGCGCGCGGCCTTCCTGAGGACCGCCGCCGACCTGCTCGAAGCGGCCAGGGAACAGCTCGTCGAGGCCGCCGACGCGGAGACCGCGCTCGGCCCGGTCCGGCTCACCGGCGAACTCGCCCGCACCTGCTACCAGCTGCGGGCCTTCGGCGGCATCGTCGACGAGGGCGCCTTCCTCGACGTCGTCATCAACCACCCCGACGGCACGGCGACCCCGCCGATCCCGGACCTGCGCCGCTACAAGGTGCCGCTGGGTGTCGTCGCCGTCTACTCCGCCTCCAACTTCCCCTTCGCCTTCTCCGTCGCCGGCGGCGACACCGCGAGCGCGCTGGCGGCCGGCTGCCCGGTCGTGGTCAAGGCTCACCCCGACCACCCGGCGCTCTCCGAGCTGGTCGCGGCCGTACTGCGCCGGGCCGCCGCCCGGCACGACATCCCGCGCGGTGTCGTCGGCCTCGTGCACGGCTTCGAGGCGGGCGTCGAACTCGTCAAGCACCCGCTGGTCTCGGCGGCCGGGTTCACCGGCTCCGTGCGCGGCGGCCGGGCCCTGTTCGACGCGGCGGCCGCGCGTCCCGCGCCGATCCCCTTCCACGGCGAGCTGGGCTCCCTCAACCCCGTCGTGATCACCGAGGCCGCGGCGGCCGAGCGCGCCGAGGAGATCGGCACCGGGCTCGCGGGCTCGATGACGCTGGGCGTCGGCCAGTTCTGCGTGAAGCCGGGCCTGGTCCTGGCGCCCGCGGGCGCGGCGGGCGACCGCCTGGTGAAGTCCCTGACCGACGCCGTCAGCGACACCGACGCGGGCGTCCTCCTGGACCACCGCATGCGCGACAACTTCATCGCGGGTGTCGCCGAGCGCGCCGGGCTCCCCGGCGTCGAGACCCCGGTGACCCCGGGCTCGGGCGGCGAGCACACCGTGAGCCCCGGCTTCCTGACCGTGCCCGCGCAGAAGCTCGCCACCGAGGGCGAGCACGACCTGCTCCTGGAGGAGTGCTTCGGCCCGCTCACGGTCGTCGCCCGCTACGAGGACGAGTCCGAGGCCAGCGCGGTCCTCTCCCGCCTTCCGGGCAACCTCACCGCGACCGTGCAGTTGTCGACGGAGGAGGCGGCGGGCGAGGGCCGCGGCGCGGAGATCCTCGCCGAGCTGACGCCGCTCGCCGGGCGCGTCCTGGTCAACGGCTGGCCCACCGGTGTCGCCGTCGCCCCCGCCCAGCACCACGGCGGTCCCTACCCGGCGACGACGTCGACCTCGACGTCGGTCGGCGGTACGGCGATCGAGCGCTGGCTGCGGCCGGTGGCGTACCAGAACGCGCCGGAGGCGTTGCTGCCGCCGGAGCTGCGGGACGACAACCCGCTGGGGCTGCCTCGACGCTACGACGGTCACCTGGAGCGGTAGCGCTCCGCGGGTGGCGCCGTCGGGGTTGTGGTTGTTCGCGGGCTGCGGGTTCGCTGTGGTTGATCGCGCAGTTCCCCGCGCCCCTTCGGGGGCGCGGTACTTGGCCTGAGAGGATGGGTGAATGGACGTCGAACTCCCCGAACTTCCCTTTCCCCTCCGCACCTACGGGCCTGATGGGCACTGGTCGCACGAGGACGGGATCCTCACCGGCTGGGCCGGCCCCCGCCAGGACCGTTTCGTACCGCCCACCGACGAGGCACTGGACCCCGCCTCCGACGCGCCCCGCCTCCTCGGGGCGCCGGAGGGGGACTTCCAGCTGATCGCCCGCGTCACGGTCGGCTTCGGCGCGGCCTTCGACGCGGGGGTGCTCTACGTCCATGTGGGGGAGCGGGCCTGGGCGAAGCTCTGCCTGGAGTACTCCCCGGACGTGCCCACCGTCTGCACGGTGGTCACCCGGGGGCACTCCGACGACGCCAACTCCTTCACCGTGGACGGCAGTTCCGTCTGGTTGCGGATCAGCCGCACGGGTCGGGCCTTCGCCTTCCACGCCTCCCGCGACGGCAAGCGCTGGACCTTCATCCGGCTCTTCACCCTGGGTGAGGAGAAGGAGACGTCCGCCGCGCTCGTCGGCTTCATGACGCAGTCGCCGATGGGGGAGGGGTGCGTGGTGACGTACGACGGCATCGAGTTCCGCCCGAACTGGCCCAAGGACCTGAGAGACGGCAGCTGACCGTGGGTGGGGGGTCGGCCGCGCAGCGGGAACCGTGGCCCCCCTCCCGCACGTCCTCCGCTGCATGATCAGCACACCCCGCACCACGGGCCCCCTCGTCATCAGAACCGCGTTGCCCAGCGAGGCCGCCACCATCGCCGACCTCCACGTCCGCGCCCGCGCGTCCTACTACCCGGACGGCCTGCCGGAAGACGGCCTCGACTGGCTCGAACGCTGGCGCGGTGCCATCGAGCGCCCCGACGGCCACGTCCTGTGCGCGGTGCGCGACGGGCGCCTCGTGGGCATCGCCTCCTTCCGTACCGCGGAGGGCGCCCCCGCCGACACCGTGACGCTCTTCCAGTTCCACGTCGCCCCCGACCGCTGGCGCGAAGGCATCGGCACGGCACTGCACACGGCCTGCCTCGAACAGTGGCGGGCCGACGGCAAGCACACGGCCACCCTCGACGTGCACGTCGACAACGCCCGCGCCCAGGCCTTCTACGCCCACCAGGGCTGGGTCCCGGACCCGGAGAACCCGCCCGCCGAAGACGATCACCACCTCTTCCTGCGCTACGCCGTCACCGGGGAATGAACTCGGCCGTTTGAACGTTCACGTACTCCTGCCCCCGGAGGGGCCCGTATTCGTACGACCTGGAGAGAGCCGAAGACATGCGCGTCGAGATCTGGTCGGATATCGCCTGTCCCTGGTGCTACGTGGGCAAGGCCCGCTTCGAGAAGGCGCTGGACGCCTTCCCGCACCGTGACGAGGTCGAGGTCGTGCACCGCTCCTTCGAGCTGGACCCCGGTCGGGCCAAGGGCGACATCCAGCCCGTGCTCAAGATGCTGACCAAGAAGTACGGCATGAGCGAGGCACAGGCGCAGGCCGGCGAGGAGAACCTGGGCGCGCAGGCAGCCGCCGAGGGCCTGGCCTACCGCACCCGGGACCGCGACCACGGCAACACCTTCGACATGCACCGCCTCCTGCACTTCGCCAAGGAGCGGGGCCGCCAGGACGAGCTGATAGGCCTGCTGTACAAGGCGAACTTCGCCGAGGAGCGGACCGTCTTCAACGACGACGAGCGACTCGTCGAGCTGGCCGTCGCCGCCGGGCTCGACGCCGACGCGTCCCGCGAGGTGCTGGCCGACCCGAAGGCGTACGCCGACGAGGTGCGCGCCGACGAGCGCGAGGCCGCCGAGCTCGGCGCGAACGGTGTGCCGTTCTTCGTCCTGGACCGCAAGTACGGCGTCTCCGGCGCCCAGCCCGCCGAGGTCTTCGCGCAGGCCCTGACCCAGGCGTGGGGCGAGCGCCCGCCGCTGAAGCTGATCCAGGACGGTGCCGCCGACGCGGAGGCCTGCGGCCCGGACGGATGCGCCGTACCGCAGCCGTGAGCCCGTCCGGCCCGGCGGTGAAAGCGCAGGTCGGGGCGGACGTATAAGCAGTCCTTACCGGAACCACGCAGAACTCCGTAATGGACGAGAGGTGCTCGGGGCCGCACAGTGGTCCCATGGAGACCTTCGAGAGCCTCGTACGAGCCGAGTTCGCCCCGAAGAACACCTATCTGAATACCGCGAGCTGCGGACTCCTGCCGGCGCGCACGGTCGACGCCATGCGCGCCGCGGTCGAGTCCGTCGCCGACGGACGGCCGTCCGACATGTTCGACGACGTGGAGGCGTCCCGCGCCGCCTTCGCCCGGCTGGCCGGGGTCCCCGCGGGCCGGGTGGCGGCCGGGGCCTCGGTCGCCGTCTACAGCGGACTGATCGCCGCCTCGCTGCCGCCGGGCGCCGAAGTCCTCACCGCGGAGGACGACTTCAGCTCCGTCGTGAACCCCTTCCACGTCCGTGGCGACCTCAAGCTGCGCGCCGTACCGCTGGAGCGGATCGCCGAGTCCGTACGCCCCGGCACCGCGCTCGTCGCGGTCAGCGCCGCGCAGTCCGCGGACGGGCGGATCGTCGATCTGGCGGGCATCGCCCGGGCCGCGCGCGAGCACGGGGCGCGTACGTACGTCGATGTCTCCCAGGCCGCCGGCTGGCTGCCGATGGAGGCCGACGCGTACGACTTCGTCTCCTCGGTCGCCTTCAAGTGGCTCGTCTGCCCTCGGGGCGTGGCCTTCCTGGTCGTTCCGGAGGACCTCGGCGGGCTCACTCCGGTGTTCGCCGGCTGGGTCGCGGGTGAGGCGCCCTGGGACAGCTGCTACGGCCCGGTGGCGGAACTCGCCCACTCGGCGCGGCGGTTCGACGAGAGCCCCAGTCTCTTCTCGTACGCGGGCGCCCGGCACTCGCTCGCGCTCGTCGAGGAACTGGGCGTGGCGAACGTACGCGCCCATGACCTCGCCCTCGCCGACCGTTTCCGCGCCGGGCTCCAGGGGCTCGGCCACGCACCGGTGTCCGCCCCCGCCTCGCCGATCGTGTCCGTGCCCGGACTCGGCCGGCGGCAGCAGGAGCTGAGCGAGGCCGGGGTGGAGGTCTCCGACCGGGCGGGCAACCTGCGCGCGGCCTTCCACCTGTACAACACCCCCGCCGACGTCGACCGACTGCTGGACGTCCTGTCCGGCTGACCCCGGCGGGGGCTCCTTCACGCTCGTGGCTACGTCACGCGCGCGGTCACTTCACGCCCGCGGTCACTTCACGGGCGAGAAATCACGGGCGCCGATGAACTCGGGCCTGCGGACCGGCGCGGCGAACGGCTCCACCGCCGCGTTCTCCACGCTGTTGAACACGATGAAGACGTTGCTGCGCGGGAACGGGGTGATGTTGTCCCCGGAGCCGTGCATGCAGTTGCAGTCGAACCAGGTCGCCGAACCGGCCCGGCCCGTGAAGAGCTTGATGCCGTGCCGGTCGGCGAAGCGGGTCAGCGCCTCGTCGGACGGGGTGCCCGCGTCCTGCATCTGGAGCGACTTCTTGTAGTTGTCCCGCGGGGTGGCCCCGGCACAGCCGAGGAACGTCTTGTGCGACCCCGGCATGATCATGAGGCCGCCGTTGGTGTCGTGGTTCTCGGTCAGCGCGATCGACACGGACACGGTCCGCATGTTCGCAAGCCCGTCCTCGGCGTGCCAGGTCTCGAAGTCCGAGTGCCAGTAGAACCCGCCGGCCCCGAAGCCCGGCTTGACGTTGATCCGCGACTGGTGGACGTAGACGTCCGAGCCGAGGATCTGCCGGGCCCGCCCGACGACCCGCTCGTCGCGTACGAGCGCGGCGAAGACCTCGCTGATCCGGTGCACCTCGAAGACGGACCGGATCTCCTGCGTGGCGGGCTCGACGATCGAGCGCTCGTCGGCGCGGATCACCGGATCGGTGACCAGCCGCTCCAACTCGGCCCGGTAGAGGGCGACGTCGTCCTCGCCGATCAGCTCCTCGAGGGCGAGGAAGCCGTCACGCTCGTACGCCTGGAGGTCGGGCACGGAGAACGGCCCCGGCGTACCGGGCGCGCCCCAGACGACCGGGTCCTGGCGGGGGACGGACACCTCGGTGGCGCCGCGGCTGGGGTAGAGATCGGTGACGGTGGTCGTGCTGGTCGTGGTCATGGGGCTTCAGACCTCCTCGGGTTCGGTGAGCAGCGGGTAGACGCCGTTCTCGTCGTGGTCCTCCCGTCCGGTGACGGGCGGATTGAAGACGCAGACGCACCGGAAGTCGGTCTTGGGGCGCATGGTGTGGCGCTCGTGGCCGTCGAGCAGGTACATCGTGCCCGGCGTGATCCAGTGCGTCTCACCGGTCTCGTCGTTGGTCAGCTCGGCCTCGCCCGCCACGCAGAGCACGGCCTCGATGTGGTTCGCGTACCACATCGACGTCTCCGTACCCGCGTACAGGACCGTCTCGTGGAGGGAGAAGCCGACCTTCTCCTTGGCGAGGACGATGCGCTTGCTCTCCCAGGTACCCGTCGCGGCCTTCACATGCCGGTCGGTGCCTTCGATGTCCTTGAACGAACGGACTATCACGGTGGTGCCGTGCCTTTCTGTCAGACGGTTTCGCGTACGGCGCGGGCGAGGGTGCGAAGACCCTCGTCGAGCTCGTCGGGGGTGATGGTGAGCGCGGGGAGGAGCTTCACGACCTCGCTCTCCGGGCCCGAGGTCTCGATGAGCAGCCCGAGTTCGAAGGCGCGCTGCGCGACGCGCCCCGCACGCTCCTTCTCGTTGAACTCGAGGCCCCAGACGAGACCGCGCCCCCGGTACTCCTTCACGTCGGCGAGGTTCTCCTCGGTGAGGGAGATCAGGGCCTGCTCGATCTGCTCGCCGCGGGCACGGGTCTGCTTCTCCATGGCGGACCCGTCGGACCAGTACGTCTCCAGGGCCGCGGCGGCGGTGACGAACGCGGGGTTGTTGCCGCGGAACGTGCCGTTGTGCTCGCCCGGCTCCCAGATGTCCAGTTCGGGCTTGAACAGGCACAGTGACATGGGCAGCCCGTACCCGCTGATGGACTTGGACACGGTCACGATGTCGGGCACGATCCCCGCCTCCTCGAAGGAGAAGAACGCTCCCGTCCGCCCGCAGCCCATCTGGATGTCGTCGACGATGAGCAGCATGTCGCGCCGCCGGCACAGGTCGGCGAGAGCGCGCAGCCACTCGGGCCGGGCGACGTTGATGCCGCCCTCGCCCTGCACGGTCTCGACGATGACCGCGGCGGGCTGGTTGAGCCCCGACCCCTGGTCCTCGAGCAGCCGCTCGAACCAGAGGAAGTCCGGTACCTGGCCGTCGAAGTAGTTGTCGAACGGCATCGGGGTCCCGTGCACGAGCGGAATCCCGGCACCGGCCCGCTTGAAGGCGTTCCCGGTCACGGCCAGCGAGCCCAGCGACATCCCGTGGAAGGCGTTGGTGAAGGACACGATCGCCTCGCGCCCCTTCACCTTCCGCGCCAGCTTCAGCGCGGACTCGACGGCGTTGGTGCCCGTCGGGCCCGGGAACATGACCTTGTACGGCAGGTCGCGCGGCCGTAGGACGAGGTTCTGGAAGGCCTCCAGGAAGGCGCGTTTGGCGGTCGTCGACATGTCGAGACCGTGGGTGACGCCGTCGCGCTCCAGGTAGTCGATGAGGGCCCGTTTGAGTACGGGGTTGTTGTGCCCGTAGTTCAGGGACCCCGCACCGGCGAAGAAGTCGAGGTACTCGTGCCCGTCCTCGTCGAACATCCGGCTGCCCCGGGCCCGGTCGAAGACGGTGGGCCAGCTGCGGCAGTAGCTGCGCACCTCCGACTCCAGGGTCTCGAAGACGCTCAGGTCGGGCTGGATGATGCTCACGGCGAATCGCTCCTCGGTGCGTGGGGGGGGAGAGGAAGTCAGGGGGGAAGCCAGGGGGATGTCCGGGTCGGCCGGGGGCCGGTCCGGGGTCAGCCGGGGAGCGGACCGATCCGGTAGAGGACTTCGGGGTCGTGCGGTCCGTCGGGGAACTGACCGGCCTCGAACAGCACTTCGTGCTCGACACGCGCGCCGTGGCGTCGCGCGTACGAGGTGAACAGGCGCTCGGAGGCGGTGTTGCCGGGCGTGATCGTGGTCTCGACGGCGGTGATCGTCCGCTGCTCCGCGACCCGCGCGGTCAGCCCGTCGAGCAGGGCCGCGGCCAGTCCGCGTCCGCGGTGGGCGGCGTCGACGGCCACCTGCCACACGAGCAGGGTGCCCGGGTGCTCGGGCCGGACGTACCCGGTGACGAAGCCGACGGGCACGCCGTCCGCGTCGCGCGCCACCGCCGACGTGCCGGCGAAGTCACGGCACCACAGCAGATAGCTGTACGAGGAGTTCAGGTCGAGGGTTCCGGAGTCCTTGGCGATATGCCAGAGCGCGGCTCCGTCCGCCACCTTCGGACGGTCGATCCGAAGGCCCTCCGGCATTTCCAGAAATTCCGCTTGCAGGTCTGCTTGTGCGGCGGTCATGCGGATTGAATTTACCGATGGAAATCTCAAATTGCATCGTCGTCCGGGGTTACGTACGACGCGCCGTTGTGTTATCACGCGCCCGTGAGCACAGGGTGCTGCGGGTGGTGTAAAGGGACGGTTTGCCCGGAAATTAGGGGAGGAATTGGACGCGTTGTGGAGTGCGTCACAGACACGTAATGGCCACGAGACGTGCCCGAATTACGTCGGTTGGCGTTCGCGAAATCTTTGCGTTTAGCGGCCGGGAAAGCGGGCAGGAGAATGCGGGAAGCTCATCTTCGAGTTAATGCAAGAATAAGCATGGCGAGCGCCTCGTCAATTGATGCACGATTAGGCCCAGGTAAGTCCGTGGGAGAACACGCCGGGGCTCCGCCTCGGCGCCCCATCGGCCTCGTCCTCGCGCGCCGGACGAGGTGGTGGCTTTTAGGGGCGCGGGGAACTGCGCGACCAGCCCCCACCCGCCCGCAGCCGACACACCCGCCCGAGGTCCGGGGCGGAGCCCCAGGTTCGGGGCTAGGACCACGCCTTCGTCGTCGCGCGGCGTGCCGCTTCCAGGTCGGTCGTGAGGCCGGACTCGGCCATCGCCGCCCCCAGCGCCGCGAGGCAGGAATGCACGACCCCCGGCGTCGCATCGGGACCGTAGTGGTTCACCCGGATCATCTCCTTCGCCAGCGCACCCCCACCCGCGACCAACGGCAACGCCGGATCCGCGGCCAACGCCTTCGCGACCAGCACCCCCGCATCGACCCCGGACGGCGCCCGCAACGTCGTGGCGACCGGCGCCGCGTCCCCCGCCTCGTACACATACGGCTCCAGCTCGCCCCCGAGAGCGACCGCCCCCGCCCGCGTGGCCGCCGCCGCCAGGGCATGGCGGCGCATCACCGCGTCGAGCCCCTCCGCCTCGATCCGCTCGACACACGCCTCCAGCGCCAGCATCTCCAGCTGCGCCGGCGCGTGCAGCAGCGTCTTGCGCCCGCCGTCGACCCACCGCTCCTTCCAGTCCAGCAGGGAGAGATAGGACCGACGCGGCGCCCCGGGATTGGCGGCCATCCGCGCCCACGCCCGCTCGCTCACGGACACGGCCGACACCCCGGCCGGCCCGCCCATCGCCTTCTGCGCCCCGATCACGCACAGGTCGACTCCCCACGCGTCCGGCAGCACCGGCTCCGCGCCGATCGAGGCGACGGCGTCGAGGTAGAACAGCGCGCCGTGCGCACGCACCACCTCGCCGATCTCCGCGACGGGGTTCGTGTTGCCCGTCGCCGCCTCCGCGTGCACCAGCGAGACGAAGTCGATCGCCGGATGTTCGGCAAAGGCGTCACGTACCTGTGCGGCCGTCACCGCCGTGTGGAACGGCACCGCGAGATCGATCACCGTCGCCCCGCAGTCCCGCAGCCAGTCCCCGAAGGTCTGTCCGTACGGCCCGGTGATCACGTTGAGCGCGGTGGTGCCGGGCCCGGCCGTGGCGCGAATGGCACCTTCCAGGGGCAGCAGCGCCTCGCCCTGCATGATCACGACGTCCTGCTCGGTGGAGAGCAGCCGCGCCACGCGGTCCTCGATCGCCGCGAAGTGTGCGGCGCTCAGCGGGGCGAGGTCCAGGAAGGGATGGGTCACGGCGGTGCTCTCTTCGCTCACGGGTTCCAATGCGCAGCCCCGAGCGTATCCGGCGTCCTTGTCGCGTCCGCGGCGATCCTCGGCCGTACGGGCGCACACCCCCAGGTCGTAGGGCCGGACGGCCCCGTGAGGCATGACTTCCGAGGCCGAACGGCGCAACAGGCATCGGATTGATTTGAGTGAGTCAAACCTTTCCTTATAATCGGAATCCTTCATTCCCCCCACAGGAGGTCTCCGTGAACTCGGTCCTCGGACGCCGGACGCGCATTCTGGCCGCCACCACCGCCACGGCCGGGCTGCTGCTCGTGGCCGGCTGTTCCTCGGGCGGCGGAGGCGGCCAGAGCAGTGCCAAGGGCGTTCCCCTGGTCAAGGCGGGCCAGGTCACGACCTGCACCCACCTTCCGTACCCGCCGTTCCAGTCGGAGATCAACGGCAAGGTGCAGGGCTTCGACGTCGCGCTGATCGACCTGGTCGCGGGAGACCTCGGCGTGAAGCAGGCCATCGTCGACACGCCCTTCGAGAACTTCAAGACGGGCGCGTTCCTCAACTCCGGCCAGTGCGACCTCGCCGCGGCCGGCATGACGATCACCCCGGAACGCAAGAAGAACGTCGACTTCTCCGACCCGTACTTCGACGCCACCCAGGCCGTCCTGGTCGACAAGAAGAGCGGCGTCAACTCCCTCGCCGACGTCAAGGCCAAGGGCAAGAAGCTCGGCGCCCAGGCGCAGACCACGGGCGAGGAGTACGCGGCGAAGCAGGGCTTCGACTCGGTCTCCTTCGAGTCCTCCGACGCGGTCCTGAACGGCCTGCGCACCGGCCAGGTCCAGGCCGTCATCATCGACTACCCGGTCGTCCAGGGCTGGCTGAAGGACAAGGCCAACGCCGACGCCTTCAAGGTGGTCGACAACCTCAACACCGGTGAGCAGTACGGCTTCACGGTCAAGAAGGGCAACACCAAGCTTCTCGCCGAGATCAACAAGACGATCAAGCAGGCCAAGGCCGACGGCACGTACAAGAAGCTCTACGAGAAGTGGATCGGCCCGTACTCGGCGTCCGCGGCCACCGCCTCCCCGTCCGCCTCATGAGCGATGCCGACGCAACCCTCCAGCCCCGAAAGTCCGGCCTGACCCGGCGCCAGAAGCGCGCCCTCTCGCGCGGCGCGCAGTACGTCGTCTTCGTCGCCGCCGTGATCGCCTTCGCGGTCGCGGCGGACTGGGGACGTCTGAAGAACCAGTTCGCGCAGTGGGACCTGGTCAAGCAGATGTTCCCGGACGTCATCACACTGGCGCTGAAGAACACCGTGCTCTACACGATGTCCGGCTTCGTCGTCGGTCTCGTGCTCGGCCTGGTCATCGCCCTGATGCGGCTGTCCCCGGTGGGCCCCTACCGCTGGCTCGCCGGTATCTACATCGAGATCTTCCGCGGCCTGCCCGCCCTGCTGATCTTCGTCTTCGTGGGTGTCGCCGTGCCCTTGGCGTTCCCGGGCACGGAGATCCCCGGCGGTACGTACGGCAAGGTGGCGCTCGCGCTCGGCCTGGTCTCGGCCGCGTACATGGCCGAGACGATCCGCGCGGGCATCCAGGCGGTGCCCAAGGGGCAGATGGAGGCGGCCCGCTCGCTGGGCTTCTCGCACGCGCGGGCCATGGTCTCGATCATCATCCCGCAGGCGTTCCGCATCGTGATCCCGCCGCTCACCAACGAGCTCGTCCTCCTCTTCAAGGACTCCTCGCTGGTGCTGTTCCTCGGGGTCACCCTGGAGGAACGCGAACTCACCAAGTTCGGGCGCGACCTGGCGAGCCAGACCGCCAACTCCACACCGATCCTGGTCGCGGGCCTGTGCTACCTGCTCGTCACCGTGCCGCTCGGATTCGTCGTACGCCGCCTGGAGGCCAAGGCCGGGGAGGCCACCAAGTGACCAGCACCAGCAACAGCAGTAGTTCCAGCACCGGCACTCCCGAGATCGACGTCCGGGACCTCCACAAGTCCTTCGGCGACAACGACGTCCTGCGCGGTATCGACCTGAGGATCGGACAGGGCGAGGTCGTCTGCGTCATCGGCCCCTCCGGCTCCGGCAAGTCCACCCTGCTCCGCTGCGTGAACCTCCTGGAGGAACCCACCAAGGGGCAGGTCTTCGTCGGCGGTACCGAGGTCACGCACCCCGACGTCGACATCGACGCCGTACGCCGCCGGATCGGCATGGTCTTCCAGCAGTTCAACCTCTTCCCGCACCTGTCGGTGACCGAGAACCTCACGCTCCCGCAGCGCCGGGTGCTGAAGCGGGACAAGGAGGAGGCGGCCAAGGTCGCCGCCGAGAACCTGGAGCGGGTGGGCCTGTCCGAGAAGGCGGACGCCTACCCCTCCTCCCTCTCCGGCGGCCAGCAGCAGCGCGTCGCGATCGCCCGCGCGCTCGCCATGGGGCCCGAGGTGATGCTCTTCGACGAGCCGACCTCGGCGCTCGACCCGGAGCTCGTCGGCGACGTGCTCGCCGTCATGCGCAGGCTCGCCCACGAGGGCATGACGATGATGGTCGTCACCCACGAGATGAGTTTCGCGCGCGAGGTCGCCGACCGGGTCGTCTTCATGGACGGCGGCGTGATCGTCGAGGACGGCGCCCCTGCGCAGGTCATCGGCAACCCGAGCCACGAGCGCACCCGCCACTTCCTGTCCCGGCTCCTTGACCCGGCGATGGCGGAGGTCGAGGAGGACGTGGAGGAGAGGGAAAAGGGGCTGTAGCACCTCGCCGTGCGGCACGAATTAAGGTGCGGTGCATGAGCGATCGCGCGGTGCTGCACGTGAAGGGGCGGGTGCTCGTCGGGCCCGACGACGTCCGGGACGAACTGTGGGTCGTAGGCGGCCGGATCTCGTACGAGCGACCCGGCGCCCGTGACATCCGTACCGTCGAGGGCTGGGCTCTCCCCGGTCTCGTCGACGCGCACTGCCACGTCGGCCTCGACGCCCACGGGCCCGTCCCCGACGACGTCTCCGAGAAGCAGGCGCTCACCGACCGCGAGGCCGGCACCCTGCTCATCCGGGACGCGGGCTCGCCCTCCGACACCCGCTGGATCGACGACCGCGCGGACCTCCCGAAGATCATCCGCGCGGGCCGGCACATCGCCCGCACCCGCCGCTACATCCGCAACTACGCGCACGAGATCGAACCGGAGGACCTGGTCGCGTACGTCGCCCAGGAGGCCCGGCGCGGCGACGGCTGGGTGAAACTGGTCGGCGACTGGATCGACCGCGAGACAGGCGACCTCGGCGCCTGCTGGCCGCGTGAGGCCGCCGCGGCGGCGATCGCCGAGGCGCACCGCCTCGGCGCACGGGTGACCGCCCACTGCTTCGCGGAGGACTCGCTCAGGGACCTGGTCGAGGCAGGCATCGACTGCGTCGAGCACGCGACCGGCCTGACCGAGGAGACGATCCCCCTCTTCGCCTCCCGAGGGGTCGCGATCGTCCCCACGCTCGTCAACATCGCCACCTTCCCGCAGCTCGCCGCCGGGGGGGAGACGAAGTTCCCGCGCTGGTCGGCGCACATGCGGGCACTGCACGAACGCCGCTACGACACCGTGCGCGCCGCCTACGACGCCGGAGTCCCGGTCTACGTCGGCACCGACGCGGGCGGTTCGCTGGCCCACGGACTGGTGGCCGGCGAGGTCGCCGAACTCGTCACCGCGGGCATCCCGCCGGTCGAGGCGCTGTCCGCGACGACCTGGGGCGCCCGGCGGTGGCTCGGGCGGCCGGGACTCGACGAGGGCGCGCCCGCCGACCTCGTGGTGTACGAGGGGGATCCGCGCGCGGACGTACGGGTGCTGGCGGCTCCGCGCCGGGTGGTGCTCGACGGGCGGGTCGTGGGCTAGGTCCTGTCGTCACATTCCCGTCGTCCGCCCGGAGGGCGGGCCCCGCGGCGTCATGGGGGTCCCCCCTGCTCGAGCGAAGCCGCGAACTTGGGGGCGCATGCATGGCGTCGCGGGGCAGACGGGAATGTGACGACAGGGCCTAGCAGGGGAGAGATCGTCCGGTTGACGGAGCGTTACGCTTTCGCCGGGCGCCTCGTTACGCACCACCGTGCGCGCTCCGGAGCGTCGACCGGCGTGTTCGGGACGGGGCTGTTGAGTGGGTGACGGCGGGGAACATCCGTGCCCAGCGATGTCGGGAGATTCGAACGAACTCCCGGAAACCCCACGTTGGAGTGAAGTCACGTCGGGTTGCTGACTGTTCACTCTCGGTGCGTAATTCTTGCCGGGTCCCAAGCGGTTCTCTCCTGGGGGTCCCACCCGTGAACGCCAACACCAACTTCCGCATGCCCGCACGCCGTCTCACCGCCACCGCGGCTGCCACGGTCCTCGCCGCCGGCCCGGTGGCGCTGGCCGGTGCGGGTTCCGCGCACGCGAGCGCCGACGCCGACCATGGTCGCGCGAGCGCCGTCGTGCTGCGCACCGGGCTCGACGTGTCCCTGCTCAACAAGACCGTGAACGTCCCGCTCGCGGTCTCCCTCAACGAGGTGCGGGCGCCGCAGAGCGCCGAGCGGACCGCGCTGACGGCGAGGCTGGACGGGGTCGACGGTGGGCAGCCGTTCAGTGTGTTGCGGGCGGATGTCGCCTCCGCGAAGGCGACGGTGTCCGCGTCGGGGGCCGAGGCGTCCACGAACCTCACCCATGCGCGGATCCATGTCCCCGGGCTGCCATTGCTGTCCCTCATCGAGGTAGGGCAGGTGACCTCGAAGGCGACCTGTGAGGCGGGTCGCAAACCCGTGGCTTCCGCCACCCTCCTGGGCGGGGTGACCGTCCTCGGCAAGAAGGTGACGTTGACGGTGGGCGGCCCGACGGAGGTGAAGGTGCCGGGGGTCGGTGAGGTCCGGATCGACTTCTCCAGGACGCGGACCACGTCCCGTACGGCGGCCGCGTCCGCGCTCGAACTCAAGGTCTCCGTCAACCCGTTGAAGCTGAACGTGGCGGATGTGGAAGGCACCCTGACCTTGGGGTCCGTCACCTGCGAGACCCCGGCTGCGGCGCCTGTCTCTGCCCCTGCCTCAGTTTCCGCCCCTGACATCAAGCCCCAGGGGGCACCGGCGGAGTCGGGCCTCGCGGAGACCGGCGGCACGTCGACCACTCCGTTCGTGGTGGGTGCGGCGGTCGTGCTCCTGGCGGCGGGCGGGGCGGCCGTCGCCCTGGGGCGCCGTCGCCGCTCCTGACCCCGACCTGTTCTCGCCCCCGCCGCCCCTACCCGTCCCATCCCTACTTGGGGGCTCCGCCCCCAAACCCCCGATCGGCCTGAACGGCCTCGTCCTCAAACGCCGGACGGGCTGAAGATGCGCGCAGCGCGCCTTCAGGGGCGCGGGGAACTGCGCGACCAGCCCCCACCACCCGCAGTCGAAGAACCCACCCGGGGGTCTGGGGGCGGAGCCCCCAGGTTGAGGATGGGGCGGGTAGGGGCGGCGGGGGCGAGAGAGGTCCTTGCCACACCCGTCCCTCATCGCCCAGCGACCACCATCGCCCGATCCAACGCTTGGAGGAATCCATTGACGGTGGCCCGGTCGCGTACGGCCAGGCGGAGCCAGTCGTCCCCCAGCCCCGGAAACGTGTCCCCACGCCGCACCGCGAACCCCAGCCCCCGCAACTGACGCCGCACCACCACCGCCCGAGGCAACCGAATCAGCACGAACGGACCCTCGGCGGGTTCGACGACCCGCAACCCGTCGGGCTCGAACTCCCGGAGCCCCGCGACGAGATGGGCCCGGTCGGAGGCGATCCGCCGAGCCGCGTGGGCGGCCTCGGCGAGCGCCCGCGGCGACACGCACACCTCGGCCGCCGCGAGGGCGGGCGTGGAGACGGGCCAGAGCGGCTGCGCACGGGCCAGCTCGCGGACCGTGTCGGGCGCGGCCAGGACGTACCCGATCCGCAACCCCGCCAGCCCCCACGTCTTCGTGAGGCTGCGCAGCACGACAAGCCCGGGGATGTCCGTCCGCCCGGCCAGCGCCTCCCGCTCACCCGGCACCGCGTCCATGAACGCCTCGTCGACCACCAACGTCCGCCCGGGCCGCGCGAGCGCGGCGATCGAGGCCGCCGGGTGCAGCACGGACGTCGGATTGGTCGGGTTGCCGATCACGACGAGGTCCGCGTCCTCGGGCACGGCCGCGGGGTCCAGCCGAAAGCCGTCCGACTCACGCAACAGCACCCGGTCGACCGTGTGGCCGGCGTCCCGCAGCGCCGCCTCCGGTTCCGTGAACTGCGGGTGGACCACGACCGGCTGACGAACCTTCAGGGCACGGGCCAGAAGTACGAACGCCTCCGCCGCGCCCGCCGTCAGGAGCACCCGCTCCACCGGCACCCCGTGCCGCGCCGCCACCGCGGCGCGCGCGGCCCGCCCGTCCGGGTAGGCCGCGAGGCCGTTCAGCGACGCGGCGACGTGCTCGCGCAACCACGCCGGAGGCGTGTCCGCACGGACGTTCACGGCGAGATCGGTGAGTGCCGAGCCATCGTCCCGCACCTCGGCGTCCCCGTGGTGCCGCAGATCGTGCGCGTCGCCCCCGTACGCGCCCTCAGTGCGCATGCGCGTGCCCGCCGTGGTGGTGCCCGTGGTGATGTCCGTCGTGGTGGTGCCCGTCGTCGTCCGGGTGGAAGTGCGGCTGCTGGGGGAGGCCCACCTTGTCCTCGAAGCCGGGCAGCGCGATGCGGTAGACGCAGGAGTCGCAGTTCATCCGCAGGTCGCCCTTGACGGCCTCCCGGTACCGCTCCATGACCAGGTCGAGCAGCTCCGGCTCGGGGCCGATGACCGCGGCCGACCGCACCTCGACGTCCGGGTGCGCGGCCGCCCAGCCCTCGGTCTGCTGCCGCACCCGGTCCGGGAGGATGCCCGTGAAGAGGAAGTAGGGGAGTACGACGATCCTGCGCGCGCCCAGTTTCACACAGCGGTCCAGGCCCGACGGGACGTCCGGCGCCGCCAGCGACACGAACGCCGTCTCGACGCCCGCGTACCCGCGCCCCTCCCACAGCAGCCGCGCCGCCTTGTGCACCTCGGCGTTGGCGTCCGGGTCGGTGGAGCCGCGCCCGACGAGCAGCACGGTGACGTCGGACCGGTCCTCCGGCGTACGGACCGTGCCGCCGAGCGCCTCGTCCAGCCGCCGCTCGAGCACCGCGAGCAGCGACGGGTGCGGGCCCAGCGGACGCCCGTAGGTGTACGAGATCCCGGGGTGCCGCTCCTTCTCGCGGGCCAGCGCCGCCGGGATGTCCCCCTTGGCGTGCCCGGCGGACACCAGCATGAGCGGCACGGCGGCGAACCGGCGTACCCCCTGCTCGACCAGTTCGGTCACGGCGTCACCCAGCGGCGGCGGCGACAGTTCGATGAACCCTCCGGCGACGGGCAGTTCGGGGTGACGGTGCCCCAACTGCCGTACGAAATCGCGGAAGGCCTCGGCTCCGGCCGCGTCCCGGGTGCCGTGTCCGGCGATGAGCAGGGCGGGGGGCGGGGTGGTCACGAGAACTCCTTGGTTGCGGGGTGGTACAGCAGGGCGTTGAGCGCGGCGGCGGCGACCGCCGAGCCGCCCTTCTCGGACACGTTGCTGACGGCGGGCAGTCCGCTGTCGCGCAGCGCGGCCTTGGACTCGGCAGCGCCGACGAAGCCGACGGGCAGACCGATGACGAGCGCCGGGTCGGCGTCGAGGGTCAGCAGCTCCTCCAGGGCGGTCGGCGCACAGCCGATCACCCAGAGCGCGCCGGGCCCGACGTCCTCGTACGCGAGCCGGATCGCGTGGGCCGAACGGGTCAGCCCCGGGCCGGACTTGGCGTCCTTGAGGCGGCAGACGGTGTCGCGGCGCGTGATGCCCGCCGCGACCATCTCCACGTCCACCACGACCGGCGCCCCGGCGTGCAGCGCCGCGTGCGCCTTCGCCAGGGCGCCCTCGCCGGTGACGAGGTCGTCCGCGTAGTCGAGGTCGGCCGCGGAGTGGATGACCCGCTCCACGACCGCCCGCGTCAGCGGCGGGAAGTGCGAGGTGTCCAGACGGGCACGCAGCCGCCGGAAGGACTCCTGCTCGATGGGGTGCACGACCCGGTTCTCCGGGAACACCTGGCTCACTAGGCTCATTTGGGGTCCTCCTGCCAGCGGTAGCCGCGGGGCGTCACCATGCGCCCCGCGACCTCCCGCGTCGCCGTGTTGCCCACGGTCACGACGGTCATCATGTCGACGATCGCCGGATCCAGGGACCCCAGCGACGTCACCCGGCTCGACTCGTCCGGCCGGGAGGCGTTGCGGACGACCCCGACCGGCGTCGTCGGCTCCCGGTGCTCGGCGAGGATCGCGAGCGCCTTCGGGAGCTGCCAGTCGCGGCCCCGGCTTCGCGGGTTGTAGAAGGTCACGACGATGTCCGCCGCCGCGGCGGCCCGCACCCGGCGCTCGATGACCTCCCACGGCGTGTGCAGGTCGGAGAGGCTGATCGACACGTGGTCGTGGCCCAGCGGCGCGCCCAGGATCGCCCCGGCCGCGAGCGCCGCGGTCACGCCCGGCACCCCCACCACGTCGATGTCGTCGGACGCCTCGGCCAGCGCCGGTGACGCCATCGCGTACACGCCCGCGTCCCCGCTGCCGATCAGCGCGACGGCCTGCCCGCGCCGTGCCTCGGCGACCGCGGTGCGCGCCCGCTCCTCCTCGGCGCCGAGCCCGGACTCCAGGATCCGGGTGCCGGGCCGCAGCAGATCGCGGATCTGGTCGACGTACTGGTCGAGCCCGACGAGCACGGACGCCCGCCGCAGCTCCTCCTTCGCCCGCGGCGTGAGCAGGTCACGGGCGCCGGGCCCGAGCCCGACCACCGCGAGCCGCCCGCGCGCCACGCGGCGCACGACGGCACAGGTGGCCATCGCGGGCCGCCCGTCCGCACGCGTCGACTTCCGCTTGGGTACGAGGAGTTCACCGCCGCCCACGAGGGCGGCGGCCTCCGCCACGGACGGGGTGCCGACAGCGGTGAGCGGTGCGTCCGAGGGGTTCGGCACGTCCACCGCCGCCAACTCCTCGGCGGTGTACGTCACCACGGGCACGCCGAGCCGTCCGGCGGCCTCGACGATGCCGGGCTCCTCGGCCTTGGCGTCGACCGTGGCCAGCTCCGCGACGGACTTCGCGGACAGCCCGGCGTCACGGAGTACGTCCTCGACGAGGCCGAGGATCTCCGCCACCGGAGCGCCCTTGGACGCCCCGACCCCCACCACGAGGGAGGGCGGACGCAGCAGCACCTCGCGCTCGCCGGGCGCCACGGCCCGGTCGGTGACCCGAATGCCGTAGGCGCCCTCCGTCGCGACCGGCAGGGGCGGCAACGGCCACGCCAAGTCGGCGCGCAGGGCGACGGGTTCGCCGTCGAGCAGCGCCCGGGTGACCGCGGCGACCTCCCCCTCCACGGGGAAGCCGAGCGTGTCGAGTCCCGGCATTCCGACCGCGTCCGTCGCCGTCGTCACCACCGGCTCGGCCCCGAGCAACTCGCCCACCTCGCGGGCGAGTTCATTGGCGCCGCCGCCGTGACCGCCGACGAGCGACACGGCGTACCGGCCGCCCTCGTCCACGCACACGACCCCCGGGTCGGACGTCTTGTCGCCCAGCAGCGGCGCGATCAGCCGCACCACCGCGCCCGTGGCGAGGAAGCACACCAACTGGTCGCACTCCGCGAAGGCCCGCCGCACGGCGTCCCCGACGGACTCGGCTCCGACGGACCCGTCGTACACCCGCGTACGGGTGGGCCAGGCCGCGGCCAGCCGGTCACGGGCCGCCGCGCCCGCCGCCGTGGCGGAAATCAGGCCGATCACTGGAGGACTCCTTCGGTACGCGCCGGAGGCCGGACGCCCCACAGCAGAAAAACGGGGTTGGTGGCCGCGAGCCGGGTGACGTTCCCCGGCAGCGGCGCGAGCCGGGAGGACTGCAGCAGTACGCCGTCGCAGTCGAACCCGGCGGCGGTGAGCGCCTCCCGGGCCGCCGGCACCCGGTCGAGCGCGGCCATGGCGACGACGACGGCCCGCCGGGCCCGCCGTGCGCAGACGGTCACGATGGCGGGCAGCTCGCGCCCCCCGCCGCCGATGAACACGGCGTCCGGATCGTCCAGGTCGGACAGCACGGTCGGCGCCGCCCCGTGCACCACCCGGACGTCGACGCCGTGCGCCTCGGCGTTGGCGAGGATCCGGTCGCAGCCGTCCGGTGTCGTCTCGATCGCGGTGACGGCGGCCCCGAACCGCGCGCACTCGACGGCGACGGACCCGGAGCCCGCGCCGACGTCCCAGACCAGCTCGCCCAGGCGCGGCCCGAGCCGGGCCAGCGCCAGCGCCCGCACCTCGAACTTGCTGATCATCGAGTCGCGGTGGGCGAACTCGCGCTCGTCCAGGGCCCACCGGTCGGGTCCGGCCGCGGGACCGGCGACCGTCCGCACGGGGGCGAGGGCCCGCGGCTCGTCGAGGCACAGGACGACACTCACCGCCGTACCCCAGTCACGGCCCGCGGCCTGTGCCGGGGTGACCCGCTCGACACGCTCGTGTGCGGGGTCGCCGAGGGCGCTCGCCACGACGAGGACGCGCCCGGCGCAGTGGTGGGCGAGGGCGGCGCCCAGTTCGGCGGGCCCGGAGCCGGGGCCGGTCAGCACCGCCACCTTCGGGTGGGAGCGGCAGACCTGGACGGCCGTGCGCAGCGCGCGCCCGTGGGCGCTCACCACCACCGCGTCGTCCCAGGGCAGTGCGAGCCGCGCGAAGGCGGTCGCGACGGACGAGACACCGGGCCGCACGTCCAGCCGCTCGGCCCCGAACCGCTCGGCCAGCGCCCGCACGATCCCGAAGAACCCGGGGTCACCGGAGGCGAGCACGACGACGTGCCGCTCCTTTTCCAGGCATCCCTCGATCGCGTCGAGGGCGGGCGCGAGCGGCCCGAGGACGATCCGTTCCACCGCGTCCGGCAGCCGCGCGGCCGCCAGATGGCGGCGGGCGCCCACGACGAGCCCGGCCTCGGCCAGCGCGTCCGAGGCGTCCGTGGAAAGGGGTGCCCCCGTCCCCGTACCGAAGACGGTGATCACGAGGGACTGCCCTTGCGGGCCGCGCGCAGCTCCGCGCGCGCCTGCGGATCGGCCCTGCGGAAGCCGTGGAAGTGACCGGGGTGGTAGAGGTGCGAGCGGGTGCCGCTCGCGTCGAGGGCGGGGCCGACCAGGAAGAGGGTGTGCTTCCAGAGTTTGTGCTCCTTGACGGTCTCCTCCAGCGTCTCGATGGTGCACTTCACGATCAGTTCCTCCGGCCAGGTCGCCTGGTAGGCGACGACGACCGGCGTGGACGTCGGATAGCCGCCCTCCAGCAGCTCTCGTACGAGCTGTCCGCTGCGGGCGGCCGACAGGAACAGCGCCATGGTCGTGCCGTGCCGCGCGAACTCCCGCACCTCCTCGCCGGGCGGCATGGGCGTCTTGCCGCCGCCGAGCCGGGTGAGGATCACGGACTGCGCGACCTCGGGGATCGTCAGCTCGCGCTGGGCGAGCGCGGCCACGGCGGAGAAGGAGGAGACGCCGGGAATGATCTCGGTCTCGACGCCGATGTCCGCACACCGGTCCAGCTGCTCCTGCGTACCGCCCCACAGGGCCGGGTCGCCGGAGTGGATGCGGGCCACCTTCAGCCCGTCGGCCGCCGCCCGCTCGTACACGGCCACGACGTCCTCCAGGGACATCGTCGCCGAGTCCAGGATCTCCGCCCCCTCGCGCGCGTGCTCGAGGACCTCGGCCTGCACCAGGCTGGCCGCCCAGATCACGACGTCGGCCTCGGCGATGGCGCGCGCGGCGCGGAACGTCAGCAGGTCGGCGGCGCCGGGCCCTGCCCCGACGATGGTCACCTTGCCGGTGGGGGCATCGGCCATGGGAATCGGTCCTCTCCTACGGATGAATCGGGTGCTGCGAGAAGTCGGTGGGCGCGTCAGTGGGCGCGAGGTGGTCGCTGGATGTGCGCGAACGGGGTGCGATCGGATACGAAGGGCTCATGGCGGTCTTCGTCGCGCTCGGCGCGTTCCTGATGACGCTGGCCGGCGGCTGGACGGCACAGCGGGTCACCGACCGCCGCCACCTGGTGCTGGGCCTGGCGGGCGGGCTGATGCTCGGCGTGGTCGGCCTGGATCTGCTCCCGGAGGCGCTGAGCGCGGCGGGTGAGGAGGTGTTCGGCGTACCGGCGGCCCTGCTGCTGTTCGTCGCCGGGTTCCTGTTGGCCCATTTGGTGGAACGTCTGCTGGCCGCCCGGCAGGCCGCGCACGGCGGCGAGGAGCACGACGGACGCGCGCCCGAGGTGGGCCTGACGGCCGCCGCGGCGATGGTCGGGCACAGCGCCATGGACGGCGTCGCGATCGGCGCCGCCTTCCAGGTCGGCGGCGGTATGGGGCTTGCGGTCGCGCTCGCGGTGATCGCCCACGACTTCGCGGACGGCTTCAACACGTACACGATCACGAGCCTGTACGGGAACGCGCGCCGCAAGGCGATCACGATGCTGTGCGCGGACGCGGTGGCCCCGGTGATCGGTGCCGCCTCGACCCTGTTCTTCACCATCCCGGAGAAAGCGCTCGGCTGCTATCTCGGCCTCTTCGGCGGCGTACTGCTGTACCTGGCCGCCGCCGAGATCCTCCCCGAGGCGCACCACGAGCACCCGGCCCGCTCGACCCTGCTGTGCACGATCGCGGGCGCGGGGTTCATCTGGCTGGTGGTGGGTCTCGCCGGAAGCGGGTGATCTTCCGAGGCTCACAGTTTCCCGCCGCGTGTGCCGTCGCGTCGGGCGGGCGCGATGAGGGTGGACAGGTAGGGCAGCGGTTCGCCGTCGAGGTCGGCGGCGGGCCGGATGGACTCGCCCTCAAGCCCGAGCGCGGACCCCCACACGGCGTCGTCGAGCCGCCCCGTCACCCGCAGCGCCTCCGCGACCTCGTGCGCCTGCCGCCCGAACTTGTACGCGACGACGGTCCCGGGCCCGTTGAGGGCGTCCTTGAGCACGGCGGCCCCGGCGGTCACCGGCACGAGGGTGAGCGGCTCGGTCCCTTCCGTGAGCACGGCCCCGGACCGCGCCGCCAGATCCTGCATGGCGGTGATACCGGGCACGGTCTCGACGACCGTGCCGGGCACCAGCTCCCCGATGGTCTGCGCGAGATAGGTGAAGGTCGAGTACACGTTCGGATCGCCGATGGTCGCGAAGGCGACGGACGCGTGCCGCCGGAGCAGCTCCGCGACCCGCGTGCCCGCGGCGTCCCAGGCGGCCTCGCGCCGCCCCCGGTCGGTCCGCTCGTTGAGCGCGAACACGACGCGGAGGACCTTCTCCTCGGGCACGTAGTGCAGGACGGTGGCCTCCGCGCGGCCCGGCTCTCCGCCGTCCTTGCCATCGGGCGCGGCCATCACCGGCACGACCACGACCTCGGCGGCACGCAGCGCGTTGACGCCCTTGACGGTCACCAGCTCCGGGTCACCGGGACCGACCCCGATTCCGATCAGCTTGCTGCTCATGACGTCCGGCACCTCTCCACGAACCGACGGGCGACACCGGGCTGTGACGCCCAGTGCGTGTGCAGATAACTCGCGTGCACACCTTGTTGTACGAAACCTTCGACGCGCCGCTCAGGGGCGCGCACCCCCCAGGCGGGAGCCGCCCCGGCGCCCGGCTCGACGACGGTCCGGTGGAACTCGTGCCCCCGCATCCGCGTCCCGGCGACGGCGAGCGCGCTGTCACTCACGGCCACGGCGTCCCGATAGCCCAGGGTGAGCCGCTCGCTCATCCGGGCCGAGACGTCGAGCACGCCGCACATGGGCTGCCCGTCGAGCTCGCGCGAGAGATACAGCAGCCCGGCACACTCGGCGGCGACGGGCGCCCCGCCGAACGCCAGCTCGGCCACGGCCTTGCGCAACGGCTCGTTGGCGGACAGCTCGGGCGCGTACACCTCGGGAAACCCCCCACCGATGACCAACCCGCCGGTACCGTCCGGCAGTTGTTCGTCCCGCAAGGGGTCGAAGGTGACGACTTCCGCTCCCGCGGCGGTCAGCAACTCGGCATGCTCGGCGTAGGAGAAGGTGAAGGCGGCCCCACCGGCGACGGCGATTCGGGGCGCCGCACGCAGCCCGGTCCCGCGATCTTTCAGCCCGTCCGGCGTTTGAGGACGAGGCCGTTCAGGCCGATGGCGGGGGGGTGAAGAAGGGACCACCTCAGCCGCGTCCCAAGCCGCACCTGACAACTCACCCGCACCACGCGCCAACGCGTACAGCGCGTCCAGATCACACCCGTGCCGCACCTGCTCGGCCATCGCCCCCACGGCGTCCACGGCATCCGAGCGCCGCTCGGCGACAGGAACCAGCCCCAGATGCCGAGCGGGCGTGTCCACCTGCGCGGCCCGCCGCAGGCACCCCAGCACCGGCACCCCGGACTCGTCCAGAGCCTCCCGCAGCATCTCCTCATGCCGCGACGACCCCACCTTGTTGAGGATCACCCCCGCGACCCGCACCTCGGGATCCCAGGAAGCGAACCCGTGCACCAGCGCGGCCACGGACCGGGACTGCGACGACGCGTCGACGACCAGCACCACCGGCGCCCGCAGCAACTTCGCCACCTGTGCCGTGGACGCGAGCTCACCCTCCCCGGCGGCCCCGTCGTACAGCCCCATCACGCCTTCGACGACCGCGAGATCACACCCGTGCGCCCCGTGCGCGAACAGCGGCGCGATCAACTCCGTACCGCACAGATACGCGTCGAGATTCCGCCCCACGCGCCCGGTGGCGAGCGCGTGGTACCCGGGGTCGATGTAGTCGGGCCCCACCTTGTGCGGGGACACGGCGAGCCCCCGTGAGGCGAAGGCCGCCATCAACCCCGTGGCAACGGTGGTCTTGCCGCTCCCGGACGAGGGCGCGGCGATGACCAGCCGAGGGACGGAAATCACCACTCGATGCCCCTCTGGCCCTTCTGGCCGGCGTCCATCGGATGCTTGACCTTGGACATGTCCGTCACGAGATCCGCGAACTCGACGAGCTTCTCGGGAGCGTTGCGCCCGGTGATCACGACATGCTGGGTCCCGGGCCGGTCCCGCAGCACGGCGACGACCTCGTCGACGTCCACCCAGCCCCAGTGCATGGGGTAGGCGAACTCGTCCAGCACATACAGCTTGTACGTCTCGGCGGCGAGGTCCCGCTTGACCTGCTCCCAGCCCTCGCGGGCCTTCTCCTCGTTGTCCATCTGGGAGTCGCGCTGCACCCACGACCACCCTTCGCCCATCTTGTGCCAGTCGACGGACCCGCCCTCGCCACAGGCGCCGAGCACACGCAGCGCGTTCTCCTCGCCGACCTTCCACTTCGCCGACTTGACGAACTGGAACACCCCGATGGGCCACCCCTGGTTCCAGGCGCGCAGCGCCAGCCCGAAGGCGGCGGTGGACTTGCCCTTCCCGATCCCCGTGTGCACCACGACCAGCGGCCGGTTGCGGCGCTGACGCGTCGTCAGCCCATCCTCCGGTACGACACTCGGCTGCCCCTGCGGCATTACGCGGCCCTCCTCGAAGTCCCCTGCACATCGCGCACGAGCCCGGCGATCGCGTCGGCCCGCAACTCGTCCAACGTCACCGCCGTGCCGCCCAGTTCACCCGCGAGTCGCCCCGCGAGTCCGAGCCGCACGGGCCCCGCCTCGCAGTCGACGACCACGGAGGCGACCTGGTCGGCCGCGAACAGCCGCGCCGCCCGTTCGGCGATCGCGACGGGCTCGGGGCCGCCGGTGGCCCGCCCGTCGGTCACCACGACGACCAACGGCCGCCGGGCGGCGTCCCGCAGCCGCTCGACCCGCAGCACGTCGTGCGCGCGCAGCAGCCCGGCCGCCAGCGGCGTCCGCCCGCCCGTGGGCAGCGATTCGAGGCGGGCGGCGGCCGCGTCCACGGACGAGGTGGGCGGCAACGCCACGTCGGCCGAGGACCCCCGGAAGGTCACGAGCCCCACCTTGTCCCGCCGCTGGTACGCGTCGAGCAGCAGTGACAGCACCGCGCCCTTGACGGCACTCATCCGCTGCCGCGCCGCCATCGACCCGGAGGCGTCCACCACGAACAGCACGAGGTTGCCCTCACGCCCCTCCCGGGTGGCCTGGCGCAGATCGTCCCGCCGTACGACGAGACCGCGCCCCGACCGCCCCCGCGCCCGCTGGTGGGGCGCCGCCGCCTGCACGGTCGCCGCCAGGTGCAGCTTGGTGAGCGCGCCTCGGGGCCGCCGCGACCCGGTGGTCCGCCCGTGCTCGGTCCGCGCCCGCGAACGCCGCCCGGCCGCGCCCTCGCCGAGCCCCGGCACGCTCAGCACCTTCGTGCGAAAGGGTTCGGCGGCCCGTACGGGGGACTGCTCACCGGCGCCCTGTGCGACCGGCGTCCGCCCGTCGTCCGAGGGCTCGCCCTGCGCCGGGACGTCACCGGCGGGGGAGTCGCCGTCCGGCCCGTCCTGAGGCGGCTGCCCACCCCCACCGGGCCCGTCCGGATCCGGGTCCCCGTCCGGGTCGTCGTCGGAGGGACCCTCCTCGGAAGAACCCTCGTCCGATCCCCCGAACTCCTCCAGCGTCTCGTCGAGCTTGTCCTCGTCGAGCCCCGGCGCGTCGAAGGGGTTGCGCCGCCGCCGGTGCGGCAGCGCGAGCAGCGCGGCCTGACGTACGTCCTCCGCCAGCACTTCGGTCCGTCCCGCCCACGCGGCGAGCGCGGTCGCGGTCCGTGCCATGACGATGTCGGCCCGCATGCCGTCCACCTCGAAGGCCGCGCAGGTCGCCGCGATCTGCCGCAGCGCCGGGTCCCCGAGCCGCACGGACGGCAGCAGCTGCCGCGCCGCCACGATCCGGGCCCGTACGGCGGACTCCTCGTCGGCCCAGCGCGCCGCGAAGCCCGTCGGGTCGTCGTCGTAGGCGAGCCTGCGACGCACGACCTCGACCCGCTGATCGGGCTCCCGGGAGGCGGCCACCTCGACGGTCAGCCCGAACCGGTCGAGCAACTGCGGCCGCAGCTCGCCCTCTTCGGGGTTCATGGTCCCCACGAGCAGGAAGCGTGCCGCGTGCCGTACGGAGACACCCTCGCGCTCGACGTACGAGGCGCCCATGGCGGCGGCGTCCAGCAGCAGGTCGACCAGGTGGTCGTGGAGGAGGTTGACCTCGTCGACGTACAGGATCCCGCGGTGCGCGTCGGCCAGCAGCCCCGGCTCGAAGGCCTTCACGCCCTCCGCGAGCGCCCGCTCGATGTCGAGCGCGCCCACGAGCCGGTCCTCGGACGCGCCGACGGGCAGCTCGACCATGCGGGCCGGCCGGGTCTCGAAGGCGCCCGGCTCGTGCGGACCGTCGGGACAGGCCGGGTCGGGCCCGGCCGGATCGCACGAGAACCGGCACCCGGCGACGACATCCACCCCCGGCATGAGCGCCGACAGGGCACGAACGGCCGTGGACTTGGCCGTGCCCTTCTCACCGCGGACGAGCACACCGCCCACGGCGGGCGACACGGCGTTCAGCAGCAGCGCGAGCCGCAGGTCGTCCTGGCCGACCACGGCCGTGAACGGGAACGGGGTACTCACTGGTCGTCGCCCTCCAAGTCGCCTTCGAGCTCCAGATAGGTGGCACGCAGCCGCTCCAGCGTGTCCGCGTCCGGCTCGGCCCACAGCCCCCGGTCGGCGGCCTCGAGGAGCCGTTCCGTGATGCCGCGCAGCGCCCACGGGTTGGACTTCTTCATGAAGTCCCGGTTCTCCGCGTCGAAGACGTACTCCGCGCTGAGCTTCTCGTACATCCAGTCGTCCACGACCCCGGCCGTGGCGTCGTAGCCGAAGAGGTAGTCGACGGTCGCCGCCATTTCGAAGGCGCCCTTGTAGCCGTGCCGTCGCATGGCGGCCATCCAGCGCGGGTTGACGACCCGGGCGCGGAAGACGCGGTGGGTCTCCTCGCCCAGCGTGCGGGTCTTCACCTGGTCGGGTACGGCCGAGTCGCCGACGTACGCCTCCGGGCTCGCGCCCGTCAGGTGGCGGACCATCGCGACCATGCCGCCGTGGTACTGGAAGTAGTCGTCGGCGTCGACGAGGTCGTGCTCACGGGTGTCGACGTTCTTCGCGGCGACGGCGATGCGCCGGAACGCGATCTCCATGTCCCCGCGCGCCGCCCGCCCGTCGAGCCCGCGCCCGTACGCGTAGCCGCCCCACACCGCGTACACCTCGGCGAGGTCGGCGTCGGAGCGCCAGTTGCGGGCGTCGATCAGGGGGAGGAGACCGGCGCCGTACGCGCCCGGCTTGGAGCCGAAGATGCGGGAGGTGGCCCGGCGCCGGTCGCCGTGCTCGGCGGTGTCCTCGTCGGCGTGCGCGCGCACGTAGTTGCGGTCGGCGGGCTCGTCCAGCTCGGCCACCGCGCGCACCGCGTCGTCGATCAGGCCCACGACGTGCGGGAACGCGTCCCGGAAGAAGCCGGAGATGCGGACCGTGACGTCGATGCGCGGCCGGCCCAGCTCCTCCAGGCCCACCACGTCGAAACCGGTCACGCGGCGCGAGGCGTCGTCCCAGACCGGGCGGCAGCCGAGCAGCGCGAGGATCTCGGCGATGTCGTCGCCCTGGGTGCGCATCGCGGACGTGCCCCAGACCGTCAGACCGACGGACTTCGGGTACTCGCCCGTGTCCTGCAGGTACCGCTGCACCAGGGAGTCGGCGAGCGACTGCCCGACCTCCCAACTAAGCCTGGACGGGATCGCCTTGGGGTCGACGGAGTAGAAGTTGCGGCCGGTCGGCAGGACGTTCACCAGCCCGCGGGTCGGTGAGCCCGACGGGCCCGCGGGGACGTAACCGCCGTCCAGGGCGCGCAGGATGTGGGTGATCTCGTCCGTCGTCCGGGCCAGGCGCGGCACGACCTCACGGCAGGCGAACTCCAGCACCGCGACGGCGTCGGGGAGTTCGACGCCCAGCACTTCCCGTACGAGAGCGGTGCTCTCGGACGTCACCCAGCCGCGCTCCTCCATGCCCTCCGCCATCCGGCGGCACAGCTGCTCCAGCAGGTCGATGGCATCGGCTCCGGTCCGCGCCGGGCCCTCGACGAGGTCCGTCAGCTCGACCGGCACCTTCACCGGCGCGCCCGGCTCGGCGAGCAGTTCCTTCTCGACCAGGCCGAAGTACTCGGCGAGGCAGGCCCGCAGCCCCGGCAGCGCGTTCGCGGTGCCGCCCCACACCTGGGAGGCACGCAGCACGGCCAGCACGAGGTTGACGCGCGGCTCGGCCTCCGGGCCGCCGCCGAGGATGTGCAGACCGTCGCGGATCTGCACGTCCTTGATCTCGCACAGATAGCCGTCGATGTGCATGACGAACTCGTCGAACGCCGCGTCGTCCGGCTGGTCCTCCACATGCAGGTCGTGGTGGAGTTCGGCCGCCTTGACCAGCGTCCAGATCTGCGCGCGGACGGCCGGGGCCTTCGTCGGGTCCAGGTCGGACACGAGCGCGTACTCGTCGAGGAGCTGCTCCAGCTTGGCCAGGTCGCCGTAGGTGTCGGCGCGGGCCATCGGCGGTACGAGGTGATCGACGACCGTGGCGTGGCCGCGCCGCTTGGCCTGGGTGCCCTCGCCGGGGTCGTTGACGATGAAGGGGTAGATGAGCGGGAGTTCACCGAGGACGGCGTCCGGCGCGCAGCCGCCGCTGAGCCCGAGGCCCTTGCCCGGCAGCCACTCCATCGTGCCGTGCTTGCCCATGTGCACGACGGCGTCCGCGCCGAAGCTGTTCTCGAGCCAGCGGTAGGCCGCCATGTAGTGGTGCGACGGCGGCATGTCCGGGTCGTGGTAGATCGCGATCGGGTTCTCGCCGAAGCCGCGCGGCGGCTGGATCATCACGACGACGTTCCCGAACTGCAGGGACGCGAGCACGATGTCGTCGCCGTCGACGTAGAGGGAACCGGGCGGCTCGCCCCACGCGTCCAGCATGCCTCGCTTGAGTTCCGGGTCCAGCTTGTCGAACCAGGCCCGGTAGTCGGCCAGCGGCACCCGTGCGGGCGCGGCGGCCAGCTGCTCCTCCGTGAGCCACTCGACGTCGTGGCCACCGGCGTTGATGAGCCGGTGGATCAACTCGTCGCCGTTGTCGGGGTGTCCCTCGACGACGTACCCGGCGTCCCGCAGCGCGTCGAGCACCCGTACCGCCGAGGCGGGCGTGTCGAGGCCGACCGCGTTGCCGACGCGGGAGTGCTTGGTCGGATAGGCGGTGAAGACGAGCGCGAGCTTCTTGTCGGCGTTCGGCTTGTGCTTCAGCCGGGCGTGCCGTACGGCGATTCCGGCGACGCGGGCGGCCCGCTCGGGGTCGGCGACGTAGACCGGCACCTCGTCGGGCCCCTGCTCCTTGAAGGAGAAGGGGACGGTGATCAGACGGCCGTCGAACTCGGGGATCGCGACCTGCATCGCCGCGTCCATGGGGGAGAGGGCGGCGTCCGACGCGTCCCAGGCACTCCTGGACGAGGTCAGGCAGAGCCCTTGCAGCACGGGCACGTTCAGGTCGGCGAGCGCGCCGATGTCCCAGGCCTCCTCGTCGCCGCCCGCGGACGCCTCCGAGGCGTGTGTGCCGCCCGCCGCGAGCACGGTGGCGACCAGCGTGTCCGCCGTGCCGAGGATCTCGTACAGGCCCGCGTCCGCGCCGCGCAGCGAACCGCAGTACACGGCGAGCGCGTTGGCGCCGCGCGCCTCGATCGCGTCGCACAGCGTGTCCACGAACGCGGTGTTGCCGGACAGCTGGTGGGCCCGGTAGAAGAGCACGCCGACGGTCGGGCGGCCCTCGAGAGACGCGCGCTCGCCGTGGACGCCGTACTCCGGCATCTTCCGCGGCTCCTCGAAGCCCTCACCCGTCAGCAGCACGGTGTCGGACAGGAACCGGGCCAGCTCGGTGAGGTTGTCCGGGCCGCCCTCGACCAGGTAGCGCAGCGCCTCGGCGACGACACCGGCGGGCACCGACGACTCCGCCATCAGTTCGGCGTCGGGTACGGACTCCCCGCCGAGCAGCACGGTGGGGATGCCCGAGGCCTTCAGCTTCCGCAGGCCCTCCTCCCAGGCACGCTTGCCGCCCAGGAGTCGTACGACGGCGATGTCCGCACCCTCGACGAGGGACGGCAGTTCGCCCTCGACATCCACCCGGGTGGGGTTGCCGATCCGGTACGGGGCGCCGGAGGCACGCGCCGCCAGCAGATCGGTGTCGGCGGTCGACAACAACAACACTGTGCTCATGCGGGCGCTCCCGGTGGAATGAAAGGCAGTCCTTGCGGCGCGCCCGACTCGATGAGCCGCAACAGCGCGTCCGTGTCCGCGTGTTCCTCGATCAGATCGCCGAGCCGGTCGAGCTGTTCCTCGCGCAGCGCCGCGAACGACGTGTCGGCGGCCGGCACGAAACGACGGCCCGCGGCGGCCGCCACCTCGCGCAGGAAGGCGCGCCGGAAGCCGTCCGACTCCAGCGAGCCGTGCCAGTGCGTGCCCCAGACGGCGCCGACCCGGCAGCCGTCCAAGAAGGGCTCACCGCCCGTCACATCGGCGACGCCGTGATGGATCTCGTAGCCCTCGACGTGCTCGCCGAGCGCCTCCCCGACGGGCCGGGTCAGGGTCTTCTCGCGTGCGAACCGCACCCGGACCGGCAGGAGTCCGAGCCCCTCGACCCGACCGGCGCGCGACTCGACCTCGTCCTCGATGTGCTCGCCGAGGACCTGGAAACCGCCGCAGATGCCCAGCACGGGCCGCCCCTCGGCGGCTCTGCGCAGGAGGGCGTCCGCGAGTCCGCGCTCACGCAGCCACTCCAGCGCCTTCACCGTCCCCCGGGTCCCGGGGACGACGACGAGGTCGGCGTCGGCCAGCTCCTCGGCCCGGTCCACGAACCGCACGACGACACCCGGCTCGGCGGCCAGCGCGTCCACGTCCGTGAAGTTGGACATCAGCGGGATCGCGCAGACGGCGACGCGCAGCACGTCCTCGCCGACGGGGGAGGTCACTCGGGACTCCCGGACCGCTCCCCGCAACGACACCCGCAGCCCGTCCTCCTCGTCGATGCCGAGGCCGTGTCGGAAGGGCAGGACGCCGTACGTACGCCGCCCGGTGAGGCCGTGGAGCATGTCGAGCCCCGGCTCCAGCAGGGAGACGTCCCCCCTGAACTTGTTGACGAGGAACCCGGCGACGAACTCCTGGTCCTCCCGCGACAGCAGCGCGACCGTCCCGAAGAACGAGGCGAACACACCCCCGCGGTCGATGTCGCCGACGACGAGCACGGGCAGCCGCGCATTGCGCGCGATCCCCATGTTCACGATGTCGGTCCGCCGCAGATTGATCTCGGCAGGACTGCCGGCCCCCTCACAGATCACCGCGTCATACGTGCCCCGCAACTCGGCGAGACAGTCCAGCACCGTGGTGAGGAGGGCTTCCTGCCGCCCGCCGTGGTAGCCACGGGCGGTCATCTCGCCCACGGGCTTTCCCATGAGGACGACCTGACTGCTCCGGTCGCTGCCCGGCTTGAGCAGCACGGGGTTCATGAGCGCGGTCGGCTCCACCCGGGCGGCCTGCGCCTGCATGGCCTGCGCGCGCCCGATCTCGGCGCCCTCGCGCGTCACGAACGAGTTCAGGGACATGTTCTGCGCCTTGAAGGGCGCGACCTTGACGCCGTGGCGCACCAGCCACCGGCAGATCCCGGCGGTCACGACGCTCTTGCCCGCGTCGGAGGTGGTCCCGGCGACGAGCAGCCCGCCGCTCATGACGTACGCCCCTTCCTGAGAAGCCTCTGTACGAGCAGCCGTCCGCCGGCGCTCACGCCGAGGGCGAGCCAGCCGACACGCCGTGACAGCCGTACGGCCCGCTCGATGTCGTCGACGTGCACGGCGCGTCCGGCGCCGTTGAGTTCGGGCCGGTGCTCGACGCGCCCGCCGTAGGAGAGGGTGCCGCCCAGGCGCACCCCGAGCGCCCCCGCGAACGAGGCTTCCACGGGCCCGGCGTTGGGGCTCGGATGCTTGACGGCGTCGGCGCGCCAGGCTCGCAGGGCCCCTCGTGGACTGTCACCCGCGAGGGCGGCGAGCACGGCGGTGAGACGAGCCCCCGGCCATCCGGCGACGTCGTCGAGCCGGGCCGAGGCCCATCCGTACCGCCGGTACCTGGGCGACCTGTGACCGACCATGGCGTCAAGGGTGTTGACGGCCCGAAAGCCCACGAGCCCCGGGGCTCCGCCCACGGCACCCCACACCAGGGCGCCCACCACGGCGTCGGAGGTGTTCTCGGCGACGGACTCGACGACGGCGCGCGCGATGCCGTCGGCGCCGAGGGCCTGGGGATCCCGCCCGCACAGATGCGGCAGCCGCTCCCGGGCCGTCTCGATCTCCCCGTCCGCGAGGGCGTCACCGATCGCCCGGGCCTCCCGCCCGAGCGTGGTGCCCCCGACGACGGCCCAGGTGGCGGCGGCCGTCAGCGCGAGGGACGCGGCACGTGAGGGGCGTACGGCACGGGAAGCGACGGCGGCGAGTCCGGCGGCACCTCCCACGCACACGGCGGTGTGCAGCGCGCCCCACCCGCGGTGGTCCCGCCACAGCACCCGCTCCACGGCTGCCGCGCTCCGCCCGAACGCGGCGACCGGATGCCCCCGGCGGGGATCGCCGAGCAGCAGGTCACCGAGGAGGCCGGCGGCGGCGCCGTACGCGAAGACGCGATCGGCACGCACGGGGTCAGCCGACCGTCAGGTCGGGTGGAACCGTCGCTCGCAGGGCACTTGGGCAGCCGCGCATGGCGTTATGTCCTCACTCAGGGTGTCCGCGCCCTGGTTCGACGAGACCGGCGGGGAGAGTTCCTGGCTCCCGGGGAGTTCCTTCCCCGGTCACAGTGGCGGGACCGCGCCGGATTCACACCGGCTTCCTCTTCTGTCGCCGTACTTGGCTCCGGCAGTCCACCACGGGTTGGAAGACCCGTCAACTTGCCGTTGACCTGCGCGGGGAGAGTGTGCGAAGGCCCACATACAGGTGGGGTGCGGGACGGTGATCCGTCCCGCACCCCACGCGAAGTGCTGCCCGTTTTGGGTTACTTGCCGACGATCAGGAAGATGCCGTACGCCACCGCCGCGGCGCACGCCGCGAAGCAGACGTACGCGCCGGTGACCGCGAGGGTCGCGGAGCCGCCCTGGGCGGACGCGGACTCGCGCTTGGAGAGGCCGACGATGCCGAGGGTGAAGAGGCCGACGAGGCCGACGGTGGTCACGAGGCTGACTCCGAAGACGGAGCCGAGGGCTGCCCAGTCGATGTGCATGCTGTTCTGTCCTTACACCGTGGCCGGGCGGGTGGGCTCCGCGTCCGGGGACGGGATGGTGGTCTTCAGGTCGCCGGACAGGTCGCCGGTGACGGGGCCCGCGGGCGGCGGGGTGACGGCGGCGATCGCGGTGGTGACGACGCCCGCGGGCTCGGCGTCGGCGTCGTGGACGTCGTTGACGTTGTCGACGGTGACCGGCTGGCGGCGGGAGAGCTTCCAGATGGTGCCGGCCCCGGCGACGAGCAGCGCGCCGGTGAGGACGATGCCCCAAGTGCCCTGCTTGGTGAGGAACTCGGCGGAGGCACCGGCCAGACCGGCGGCCGGCAGGGTCAGGCCCCAGGCGACGAACATCCGGGTCGCGGTCGACCAGCGGACCACGCCGCCCTTGCGGCCGAGGCCCGAGCCCATCACGGCGCCGGAGCAGACCTGGGTGGTGGAGAGGGAGAAGCCGATGTGCGAGGAGGCCAGGATGGCCGTCGCGGCGCTGGTCTGGGCGGCGAAGCCCTGCGGCGGCGCGAGGTCCGTGAGGCCCTTGCCCATGGTGCGGATGATGCGCCAGCCGCCCAGGTAGGTGCCGAGCGCGATGGCCGTACCGGCCGAGACGATGACCCACAGCGGGGGGTTCGAGCCCGGGGCGATGACGCCGCCGGTGACCAGGGCGAGGGTGATGATGCCCATCGTCTTCTGGGCGTCGTTCGTGCCGTGCGCCAGGGAGACCAGGCCGGCGGAGGCGATCTGGCCGGCGCGGTAGCCCTTGGCGGTCGCCTTCTCGTCGGCGCGGTTGCCGATCCGGTAGGTCAGCCGGGTGGCCAGCATCGCGGCGAGTCCGGCCACGATGGGCGCGGCGACCGCGGGGATGAGCACCTTGGTGACGACGGTCGAGCCGTTCACCGACGACCAGCCGGCCGACATGACCGCGGCGCCGATCAGACCGCCGAACAGTGCGTGGGAGGAACTGGAGGGCAGACCCAGAAGCCAGGTCAGCAGATTCCAGAGGATGGCGCCGACGAGCGCCGCGAAGATCACTTGGACGCGTATGCCCTCTTCGTTGATGATCCCGCCGGAGATCGTCTTGGCGACCTCGACGGAGAGGAACGCGCCGACGAGGTTCAGCACGGCGGACATGGCCACCGCCGTCTTGGGCTTCAGAGCGCCGGTCGAGATGGTGGTCGCCATCGCGTTGGCAGTGTCGTGGAAACCGTTCGTGAAATCGAACACGAGAGCGGTGACGATCACGATTCCGAGGAGGAGCGTGATGTGTTCCATTTACCCAGGCTTCTGTTTGACGTCAGTGGCAGGTGGACCGTAGGCAACCTGAGTGAACGGAAAGTGAACTGGGGCGGGCGCTGGAGTGTCTCGAACGGTGGACCGCCCCTCCGTTTGTAATGACCAGTGTGCGGGAGGGGCGGCCTGACTTTTCACCAGATGTTCGAACGGAGGCGGAATTTCGGGTTCCGCCGGGGCAGTGTTCGAGGGCTTCTAGCCCGCGGCGAACTGCCTGAGCCGGGCCATGGATCCGTTGAAGAGATTCTGGTCACCCGGGAGCGTGCCGCTGTTGTCGTACTGCCAGAACGTCCACGTCGACCAGCCGGCCGGCAACGCGCCCGTGTCCGCGGAGTCGTAGCGGGCCAGCCAGAGGGCGTGGTTCGTGGCGAAGGCGTCGCTGCCGCCGGTGCAGGTGTTCCACCAGTGGGTGGTCGTGTAGATGACGGGACGGCGGCCGGTCTCCCGTTCGAGTTCGTCGCTGAACGCCCGGATCCAGCTCACGATCCTGGCCTTGCTCAGGCCGTAGCACTTGTGCTTCTTGTCGTAGGGGTTGTACTCCATGTCGAGCGCGGGCGGCAGCGTCCGGCCGTCCGCGCGCCAGGCGCCGCCGTTGCGCACGAAGTACGCGGCCTGGGTGGCGCCGGACGACTTGTCCGGCACCGCGAAGTGGTAGGCGCCGCGGAGGATCCCCGCGTCGCGCGCTCCGTCGTACTGCCGGCCGAAGTACGGATTGCGGTACGTGTGGGACTCGGTCGCCTTCACGTAGACGAACCGGGCGCCCTTCGCCTTCGCGCTCTGCCAGTCGACGTTCTTCTGGTGCGAGGAGACGTCGTGGCCTCTGGGTTTGGCCGCCGCGGCGACCGGGGTCCCGGCGACGACGGTCCCCGCGGCGGTGAGCGCCGCCACGGCGGCCGTCGCCGCGAGGACGCGGGCGCGGCGAAGAAGTGGTTTGTGGTCACGGGCCATATGTCCCCCCGGAATGGCGACGTGCGTGACAAATCCCCCAGAGGCTATTGGAAGATCGTTGAAAGCCCGTCGAGCGCCAGCCAATCACCCCGAGGGGGAGATATGTGCCGCTATGTCCCCTTACGGACGCTTGCCTTCCGCCCTAAAGTGCCCTCACCGACCATGGGTTGACGTCCCTGCCTGGCAGGATCGCCACATGGCTGAGCAGCGGCGGGACGCACGGGAAGTGCGGGACGTGGGAGAGAGCGCGCCGGGCACGCGCGAGCGGGAGGTCGCGGCCGCGTGGGGCGAGCTCGTCGCGACGGCCCGCCGGACGGTGGCCGACGGTCTGGTCGTCGGTACGTCGGGCAACGTCTCCGTCCGGGTCGGCGACATGGTCCTGGTCACACCGACCGGAGTGCCCTACGACCGGCTGAGGCCCGAAGACGCCGTCGGTGTGGACCTCGAGGGCCGGCAGGTGCTCGGTTCGCTCGCCGCGACGAGCGAACTGCCGATGCACCTCGCGATCCACCGCGCCACCGACGCGCGGGCCGTCGTCCACACCCACGCCGCGCACGCGACGGCCGTATCGACCCTCGTCTCCGAACTCCCCCTGATCCACTACATGGCGGGCGCCCTCGGCGGACCGGTCCGAGTTGCCCCCTATGCGACCTACGGCACCCCTGAGTTGGCCGAGAACATGCTCCGGGCCCTCACCGGCCGCACGGCCTGCCTCCTCCAGAACCACGGCACCATCGCCTACGGAGCCTCGCTGTCCCAGGCGTTCGACCGCACCGCCCAACTGGAATGGATGTCCCGCGTCTGGCTCCTGGCGTCGTCCGTGCCCGGCCTGTCCCCGACGCTGCTCTCGCCGGAACAGGTGGACGAGGCGGGGGAACGGCTGGGGCGCTACGGGCAGGGCGGCGGGCCCGGGCCCCGCTGATCCGGCGCGGCGTACCGACCTGGCGGCGCGGCGTACCGACCTGGCGGCGCGGCGTACCGACCTGGCGGTCCGGTGGCACCGGACCTGGCGGTGCGGGTTGTACCGACCCGGCGGTGCCGGTGCGCGCGCAGCGCCTGAGAACGAGCCCGCGCACCCCAAGGCGGGAGTCCACCGCCCGCTCCGGCTGGCCGACCGGGGGCCGCGCCGGGAGACTGAACCCGTGCGTACTGTCAAAGCGACGGCTGCGGCCGTCTCCGTAGCCCTGGCCGCGGGCGCAGCCTCCGTGGCGGCGGGCCGGTTCGCCAGCGACGCCGCTCTGAAGGCGCCGCCCGGCAGGCCGCTGCCCACCGAGCCTCGGCTCACCGTGCACTCCACGGCCGCGGGCCGGATCACGCTCACCCGCGACCTGGCCTCCCTGCGCCCGGGACGGTACGGCCTCACGGGCGACGGCTCCCATGCGGTCGTCGGTCCCGTCCTGGACGACGTACACCACACCGCCGACACGGTCGTACGCCGCCTCGAACGCGTCACCCACGGCACCCTGGAGCCCGGTGACAAGGCATGGCTCACCCCGAACCTGTACATCGGCAACCCCAGCAGCGCCCTCGGCCTCGACCACGCCGACGTGGACGTCCCCGGCGAGCTCGGCCCGCTGCCCGCCTGGTTCGTGCCCGGCACCCGCGACACCTGGGTGATCACGACGCACGGGCTCGGCACCACCCGCGAGCACCCCATGAACGTGATGGAGTTCCTGCACCGCAACCAGCTGCCCGTGCTCGACCTCGCCTACCGCGGCGACCTCGGCGCACCCCGCTCCCCGGACGGCCTCAGCCACCTGGGCGAGACCGAGTGGCGCGACCTGGACGCCGCCGTGCGCTACGCCGTGCGCTACGGCGCCGACCAGGTCGTCCTGTACGGCTGGTCCATCGGCGCCACCATGGCCCTGCGCACCGCGGCGCACTCCGCCCTGCGCGAGCGGATCTCCGGGCTGATCCTGGACTCGCCCGTCCTCGACTGGGGAGCCACGCTGCGCGCCCTCGCCTCGGCCCGCCACACGCCCAGCGCCCTGCTGCCCCTCGCGGTCCGTGCCGCGCAGGGCCGCACCGGCCTGCACGGCGACCGCATCCAGGAGGCCGCCGACCCCGGCCAGCTCAAGGTCCCGACCCTGATCGTGCACGGCCCGGACGACACCATCGCCCCCTGGGGCCCCTCGCGCCGCCTCGCCGAGCGCCGCCCGGACCTGGTCACCCTGCACACGGTCCCGAACGCCTCCCACGGCGCCATGTGGAACGCCGCCCCCCACTACGAGGAGGCCCTACGCCGCTTCCTCACCCCTCTCATGTAGCCACCCCTCCCTACGACGCCTCCGCGCGGAGACCCCACCCAGACCGCTCCCGCCCGCACCACCATGGCCCGCACGCCCCGGCGGAGCCACCCCGCACAGCCCCCTGGTGGAGCCGTCCTCCAAGGCTTCCGGTTGGGCCCCGGTCAACTCGTGCAAGGCTTCGCTCACACGTGTCGAGCCCCCTCGGAACCCCGTCCATTGGCCACCCCTGTCGCCTGCTGTGACATTCCGTTTGGGTTTTCGGACCGTCAACCGGAAGACTGCACCCGTGACGTCCCGTAACCCGCGCGACTCCAGGCTCCGACTCGTCCGCTCGCGCCCCCTGGCTTCCGCCCCCCGAGCGGTGACCCAGCGCAGCTCGCGCCGACCCGCACCCCGGCCCCCCGAGGGCACCCCGCCCCCCGCGGAACTGGCCCGCATGGCCCGGACCGGCCTCGCCGCCGCGGCCCGTGTCGCCCGCTGGGCCGACGCCTCGCTCGGCCCCGGGAGCGACGGCGCGACCCCCGACGGCAAGGGCACCCTCGCCGACGCGACCGCGGAACGGGCCGCCGAGGAGTTGGGTCTGACCCCGGCTCAGGTCCGCGCGGACTGGGACACCGCACGCCTCGCCGGCCTCGTCGAGGTGCACGGCGACATCGCCCGCCCCGGCTGGCGACTGCGCGCCTGGAACCGCGACGACAGCGCCGTCCTGCGCGGCTGGGTCGCCCTCTTCGACGCCTGGTCGCTCGCCCACCCCGAGCCGGCCGACCGCGAGGCGTCCGCCGTCGCCGAGGTCGTCTCCGCGATGCCCCAAGTGCTCTCCTTCCTCCAGCTCTCCGCCGGGCCCGTCCCCATGGAGCAGCTCCTCGACCTGCTCGAACAGCGCGTCACCGAACTGCGCACCGAGCGCTGCGAGATCCCCTACGGCCCCCAGCCGGAGCCCGTCCCGGAGGCCGCCGAGATCGCGGACACCCCCCTCGAGCCCCTCCTCGACTGGGCCCTGCACGCGCTCGCCTCCGTCGGCGCGCTCACCTGCGCCGACGGGCAGGCCACGCTCACCCCGCTCGGCAGCTGGGCGGTCTGGGTCAAGCTGGAGCAGATCTGCGTCGCCGCGCAGAGCCCCGCCGGGAACATCGAGCAGCCCGCCTCGGACATGCTCCGCGGCTGCGCCCAGCTGCGCCCGAACGCGGCCCGCGCCGAGTACCGCGCCTGGCTCGCCGCGCGCCCCGTCGGCGGCGCCGTCACCGAACTCCTCGAAGCCGCCCGCGGCGAGGACGCCCTCACCCGCGGCCTCGCCTTCGAGGCGCTGCGCGTGGTCGGCGCCCCCGCCGAGCCCGACGTACGCGCCGTGGCCGACGAGTCCTGGCTGCGCCCCTACGCCCTGCTGTGGCTCGCCGAGCACGACGGCCACGACCCGGAGGACGCCCACGAGGTCCTCACCCGCGAAGAGTCCACCTGGCTCTGGGTCGACACCGCCGCCGCCGTCGCCGACCACGGTGAGGCGCCGCTTCTCGTGCGCCATCTGGAATCCGCGGTACAGCCCACCGTGCCCACGCTCCTCGACGAGGTGCGCGCCGTCGGGCATCCCCGCACCGTCCAGGTCCTGGTCGCGCTCGCCGCCGCCCACCCGGACCCGGCCCTCGCCAAGGCCGTACGCCGCGCCGCCTTCCAGGTCCACACCGGAGGCAGCTAGGCCCTGTCCGGCGGATCAGCCCCGCACCCCGCACCCCGCACCCCCGCACCCCGCACCTCCGGGGTCAGCCCCGTATCTCCGGGGCGTACGTGCCGAAGCTCCAGATGTTGCCCTCGGCGTCCCGGGCCAGGTAGTCCCGCGAGCCGTAGTCCTGGTCGGTCGGGGGCATAAGGATCTCCGCGCCGTGGTCCACGGCGCGCTGGTGGTGCGCGTCGACGTCGTCCACGACCACGTACACCCCCGCGGGGCCCGCGTCCTTCATCGCGCCGTCGAAGACGCCACCGCGGCCCTTGGAGCCGAGCATCACCGCGCCGTTGCCCTGGACCAACTCGGCGTGCATCACCGTGCCGTCCTCACTCTCGTACACCGAGGCCTCCGAGAAGCCGAAGGCCTCCGTCAGCTGCCTGATCGCCGCCTTCGCGTCCGCGTACAGCAGCGTCGGGTAGATGCTCGGGCGCCCGCCGTCCGTACCTGCCATGCCGATCACTCCCACCGGAACTCGTCCTGCTGGGCCGGAATATCACCCGCTGCCCAGTCTTGCACCGGCCACTGACAACGCCCCGGAGAGCCGACGCCGCCCGGAACACGCCGCATCCGCGGACTTCTCTTCGCCCCGTCCGAACTCTCAGCGGAAGGTGTTGCACTGCGCCATGTCGCCGGTGCGATAGCCCTGGTAGAACCACTGCTGCCGCTGCGCGGACGAGCCGTGCGTCCACGTCTCCGGGGTCACCCGGCCCTGGAACTCCCGCTGGATCCGGTCGTCGCCGACGGCGGCCGCCGCGTCCAGTCCGTCCCGGATGTCGGCCGGAGTGAGGTTCTTGATCAACGGCCTGCCCGTCGACGGATCCTTCGTCGTCGTCGCGTGGTGCGCCCACACCCCGGCGTAGCAGTCCGCCTGCAGCTCCACCTTCACCGAGTTGCTGTTCGCGCCCGTGACACCGCTCTGGGCCCTGCCCAGCGTCCCCATCAGGTCCTGCACGTGGTGCCCGTACTCGTGCGCCACCACGTACGCCTGCGCGAACGGCCCGCCGCTGGAGCCGAACTTGGTCCGCAGGTCGTCGAAGAAGCCCAGGTCCAGATAGACCTTGCGGTCACCGGGACAGTAGAAGGGCCCGACCGCCGAGGTCGCGGTGCCGCACGCGGTGTTCACCCGCCCGCTGAAGAAGACGGTCGGCGAGCGCGTGTACGTACCGCCGCGCCGCGCGAACTCCTGCGCCCAGAAGTCCTGCACGCTGTTGACCACCGCCACCATCCGGCAGTCCTCCCTGGCGTTCGCGTCCCGCCCCTTCCGGCAGGTCTGCTTGATCTGGTCGAGCGAGGAAGTGGTCACCGCGGGCTGGTCGTTGCCGGAGGACAGCCCGAGCTGATCGGGCCCGACGCCGAAGAACAGTCCGAGGATCAGGGCGATCAGACCCGCGATGCCACCCCCGACGGTCGCCCTGCCCCCAGGGATCCGACTGCCGCGCACATCCTGCACGTCGGAGGTGTCCAGGTCGGCGTCGTCGTCGAACTGCATGGGCACACCACCCTCTGCGTACGGCTTCGCACCTCGGCGTACGTCGCTCCGTGGCGCCATCCTCGTACGCCCGCACGGGTCCGGCGCCGGGCGGAGGGCCGAACGGGCGACACGCCCCCGCCGCCCGCCGTGTCCCGACGGGTGTTCCCACCGCCCACGCCTACGCTCTGCGCCTGATCCGTGCGCCTGGACGGCCGGACAGGTCCTAGAGGCGGCGCGTGGTGCCGATGGGGGCGAGGTGATGGCTGTGCCGGTCGAGGCGGCGGAGGCGGAACAGTCCGCCCCGGCGACCACGGACCCCCCGGCCCCCCGGCTCCGTCTCCCCGCCGCCTGCGGCCGCGCCGCCCGCACCCTGCTCCCCGTCGCCGTCGCCCTGCTGCTCACCGCGGCCCACGAAGCGCGTCCCGCGCCCTACGGGGACCGTCTCATCGCCCACACGCGCGTGGCGCACGGGCACGGGACACGACAGCCCCCGCTGCGCGCCACGAAGGCGGCCGTCGAGGCCTACGACGGGACGACCGGCCACCCCCGCTGGACCTACGCGCGCGAGGGCCGCCGTCCGGTGGCCGTGCTCCCCGCGCGCGGGGACGCGATCGCGCTGTGGGACGACGGACTGGTCACCGACACCGCGCGCGGCGACGGCAGCGCCGTGCGCTGGCACCGGGCCCTTCCCGGGGCCGCCGGGTGGCTCGCGGACCACGGGGCGCGCGGGGTGCTGCGGCCCCTGGGCACCCGCATGCTCGCCGTCATCACCCCGCGGCGCGTCGCCGCCTACCGCATCGCCGACGGCGACCTGCGCTGGACGCTGCCCGCCCGGTACGGCTGCTCCTTCGCCCCCGAACGTGCGCTGCGTCACGGCGAGGCGCTCCTGATCGCGCAGCCCTGCGCCCCCGGCGACAGCTGGACCACCGAGCTCGTCGCCGTCGACGACCTGGGCAGAGTCACCCCGCACCGCACACCGCTGGGCGACGTGTGGCAGGGCGAGCGTCACAGTGCGGAACACGTTCACCCAGGGAAAGTGGTTGCACGGCCCCGTTAGACTGGGGCCCATGGCCATTCTCCTCGCGCATTAGACGGCGGGAACGTCCTCAGCCGTCCACCCCGCCAACCACCCTGCCCTGGAGTCTGTCCGTGATCTCCGCCTCCGGTATCGAGCTGCGCGCCGGCGCCCGCATCCTCATCGAGTCCGCCACCTTCCGCATCACCAAGGGCGACCGCATCGGCCTGGTCGGCCGCAACGGCGCGGGCAAGACGACCCTGACGAAGGTCCTGGCCGGCGAGGGCATCCCGGCCTCCGGCACCGTCGCCCGCTCCGGCGAGGTCGGCTATCTGCCCCAGGACCCCCGGACCGGTGACCTCGACGTCCTCGCCACCGACCGCATCCTCTCCGCGCGCGGCCTGGACACCCTGATCCGCAAGATGCGGGAGAACGAACAGCGCATCGCCAACGGCTCGGGCGCCACCCGCGAGAAGGCCATGCGGCAGTACGAGCGCCAGGAGACCGAGTTCCTCACCAAGGGCGGGTACTCCGCCGAGGCCGAGGCCGCCACCATCGCCGCCGCGCTCAACCTGCCCGACCGTGTGCTCGGCCAGCCCCTGCACACGCTCTCCGGCGGTCAGCGCCGCCGTGTCGAGCTGGCCCGCATTCTGTTCTCGGACGCCGACACGCTTCTGCTCGACGAGCCGACCAACCACCTCGACGCCGACTCGATCGTCTGGCTGCGCGACTATCTGAAGACCTACCGCGGCGGCTTCATCGTGATCTCCCACGACGTCGACCTCGTCGAGACGGTCGTCAACAAGGTCTTCTACCTGGACGCCAACCGCGCCCAGATCGATGTCTACAACATGGGCTGGAAGCTCTACCAGCAGCAGCGCGAGGCCGACGAGAAGCGCCGCAAGCGCGAGCGGCAGAACGCCGAGAAGAAGGCCGCCGCGCTGAACTCGCAGGCGGACAAGATGCGCGCCAAGGCCACCAAGACGGTGGCCGCGCAGAACATGGCCAAGCGCGCCGACAAGCTGCTGGCCGGCCTCGAGGCGGTCCGCGTCTCCGACAAGGTCGCCAAGCTGCGCTTCCCGGAGCCCGCGCCCTGCGGCAAGACCCCGCTGATGGCCGAGGGCCTGTCGAAGTCGTACGGCTCGCTGGAGATCTTCACCGATGTCGACCTGGCCATCGACAAGGGCTCGCGCGTGGTCATCCTGGGCCTCAACGGCGCCGGCAAGACGACCCTGCTGAAGCTGCTCGGCGGCGCCGAGCAGCCCGACACCGGCGAGGTCATAGAGGGCCACGGCCTCAAGCTCGGGTACTACGCGCAGGAGCACGAGACCCTCGACCCCGAGCGCACGGTCCTGGAGAACATGCGTTCCGCCGCCCCCGACCTGGATCTGGTCGAGGTCCGCAAGACGCTCGGCTCGTTCCTGTTCTCCGGCGACGACGTCGACAAGCCGGCCGGCGTTCTCTCCGGTGGCGAGAAGACCCGGCTCGCGCTCGCGACCCTCGTGGTCTCCTCGGCGAACGTCCTCCTCCTCGACGAGCCGACGAACAACCTGGACCCGGCCAGCCGCGAGGAGATCCTCGGCGCGCTGCGCACCTACAAGGGCGCCGTCGTCCTCGTCACCCACGACGAGGGCGCCGTCGAGGCGCTCCAGCCCGAGCGGATCATTCTGCTGCCGGACGGCGTCGAGGACCTGTGGGGCTCCGACTACGCGGACCTTGTCGCCCTCGCCTGAGCCCTCGTACGGCCTCCCGGACCGCCCCGGGGCCGCCGTCAGCACGACGTGATCGAATGACTGATCCACTGCGTATGGATCATTCGGCCGATCCGTGATCCATCATCTGTGTGAGATCTCCTCGTACCGAGGTGTGTCCTACATTCATTTCGCGGCCGAGTCCTTTGTTCCCAAGGGCTCGGCCGTCTTGCGTCGCTGACCTGGCATTTCACGGAAGAACCCGTTCGGTCGTACGGACAGAGCAGTGCGGACCCTGTGATTCCAGTTGTGAGGACGGGCTCCTGTCGTCAAAACCGTGTCTCACGGACCTTGCCGAATGGGTGGCCATGAAGCCCTTGAGGGGTGATCATGAGAAGTCCAGAGCGCACTTCCCACGAGGAGGCACGGGTGGCCGAGACTCTGAAGAAGGGCAGCCGGGTAACCGGCGCCGCGCGCGACAAGCTCGCGGCAGACCTGAAGAAGAAGTACGACTCCGGTGCGAGCATTCGAGCGCTGGCCGAAGAAACCGGCCGTTCGTATGGCTTCGTGCACCGGATGCTCAGCGAGTCGGGTGTCACGCTGCGAGGGCGTGGCGGAGCGACGCGGGGCAAGAAGGCCGCCTCGGCCTGAGGCCGGGCGTCCCCATCGGCTTCGGTGGTGGCCACCCGGTCGGTCGGGTGATCGACCGGGTGGTTACTGTGCAGTCACTTAGGTGTGTCCTCGTGTCCTTCACGAGGTACGCGTCTGATCCGACCGCACCCATCGGAGGCAGCCCATGGCTTCGCTCGACAACGATCTTGACCCCGTACTCGACAAGGACGGCGTACGGCTCACCGTCGACGACGCGATCGCCACGGTGACGCTGACCAATCCGGCCAAGCGCAACGCCCAAAGTCCTGCTCTGTGGCGGGCGTTGACGGAGGCCGGGCGGTCGCTGCCGGGCACTGTCCGTGTGGTCGTGTTGCGTGCCGAGGGCCAGTCGTTCTCGGCCGGGCTCGACCGGAAGGCGTTCACGCCCGAGGGGTTCGACGGCGAGCCGTCGTTCATCGACCTCGCGCGCGGGGCCGACGCCGAGCTCGACGCGACCATCGCCGAGTACCAGGAGGCGTTCACCTGGTGGCGGCGCAGCGACGTCGTGTCCATCGCCGCCGTGCAGGGGCACGCCATCGGTGCGGGTTTCCAGCTGGCGCTCGCCTGTGACCTGCGCGTCGTCGCGGACGACGTGCAGTTCGCCATGCGCGAGACCAGCCTCGGGCTCGTTCCCGACCTGACGGGAACGCATCCGCTGGTGAGCCTGGTCGGATACGCCCGTGCGCTGGAGATCTGCGCCACGGGTCGCTTCGTGTCGGCCGAGGAGGCCGAGCGCACGGGGCTCGCCAATCTCGCGGTGCCCGTCGACCAGCTCGAGGATGCCGTGCGGGACCTCGCCGGTGCGGTGCTGGCCGCGCCTCGGGACGCGGTCGTCGAGACCAAGGCGTTGCTGCGAGGGGCGCAGGAGCGCACATACGAGGAGCAGCGGGTCGCCGAGCGCGCGGCTCAGGCCCGGCGGCTGCGGGACCTCGCCGGCTTGGGGGAGTGAGGTCGTCTTTCGGCTGCCGGGGCGGTGGGGGGCTGGTCGCGCGGTTCCCCGTGCCCCTGGGGCGCTCTACTCGACGGACGTCACCAGGGCCGTCACTGACGGGGTGTCCGGCAAGGCGTCCGCGACCGCCGCTCTGACGGCTCTTGCCACGTCCACCGTTCGCTCCGTTGCCGCGACCGCCAGTTCGACGCGGACGTGGCGGCGGGCGAGGGCGGGATCCTTGCCGGGGACGTTCTCGATGTGCACCGGACGGCCCAGGACGTCCGTCAGGTGGAGTACCCCCGGCACGGAAAGGGCGGCGATGGCCGCCCGGGCCTCGTCGGGGGTCGTCGGTACGGCGGCCGGAGGCGGGGCGGCGGGGCGTACGGCGGTCGGCGGCGCGGAGACGTCCCCCAGCTCCGTCACCTTGAGGTCGACCTCCGTGACCGTCAGGCCGAGGGGTTCGGCCGCCTCGGCCAGGGCCACGCGCAGGCGGGCCGCGGTCGTGGGAAGCGGCTCGACGCCGGGGGCCGTCGGATCCGCCCCGGCCGTGAACTCCGCGACGATGCGCAGGGGGCCGGGCGGCAGCGCGCTGGGCGGCGGCGGTACGACGGGTTCGTGGGCCAGGTCCGGGTCCGCGAGGGTGATCCGGAGCGTGCCGAGGCGGACGGCGGGCACGTCGGCCGCAGCGCGCCGCAGGAACGCGTCGGCCGCCTCCTCGGCGATCCAGGCGCCGTCGCGCGGATGCCCGAGCGGGAGCAGGCGCCCGAGCCCGAGCTGCCGCCGCACTGCCTGTGTCCATCGGTCCGCGGTCATTGCCCCAGCCTGCCGCATCCCTGGCGCGCGAGCCCGCAACCGCACCTACTGTGGGCAAGGAGGACGACCGAAAGGGACGTACGGCGATGACCGACATGACGGAGCAGAACCGGACGGACGGCCCCGGGAGCGAGAAGGAAGCCCCCCAGAGCCGCAAACCCGGCGTCACCAAGCGCGGCGGCGGTGATCCCGCGACCCGGGGGCGGACCACGATCGCCGACGGTGTGGTGGAGAAGATCGCCGGGCTCGCCGCCCGGGACGTGCTCGGTGTCCATGCGATGGGCAGTGGGCTGAGCCGGACCTTCGGGGCCGTGCGCGACCGAGTGCCAGGGGGGTCGAAATCCGTCTCGCGCGGCGTCAAGGCCGAGGTCGGGGAGCTCCAGACCGCGCTCGACCTGGAGATCGTCGTCGAGTACGGCGTGTCGATCGCGGACGTCGCCCGCGCCGTGCGCGAGAACGTCATCGCGGCCGTGGAGCGCATGACGGGACTCGAGGTCGTCGAGGTCAACATCGCGGTGAGTGATGTGAAGCTTCCCGAGGAAGAAGACGAGGAGCCGGAGGCGCGGCTCCAGTGACCGGGCCGGCCGCGCAACGGCCCACGACACCCCGGCCGTCGAACCGCTGAGGAGCGCACCATGAGCTTGGCCGTGATCGGCATGATCGCCGGAATGGCGCTGGGCTTCGCCGGGTACTTCGGGGGCTTCGGGGCCTTTCTGCTCGTGGCCGCCCTGGGTGCCGTCGGGTTCGTCGTCGGACGGTTCCTCGAAGGGGACCTGGATCTCGGTGACTTCTTCCGTCCCCGCGACGACCGGCGGCGGTGACGCCCGTGACCGGCCCGCTCGGCGACATCCGACGGCCCCCGACGGCCGTCGAGGCGGCCGAGCGCGGCGCGACCCGGATCGCCGACCGGGTCGTGGCGAAGATCGCCGCGCAGGCCGCCCTCGAGGCCCTGGACCCGCTGCCCCCGGACGCCGTACCCCCGCACGCGACGGTCGTCGTCCACCACCAAAGCGCCCACGTCCGCGTCCACCTCGAACTCGGGTACCCCTCCGACATCGGCGCCCGCTGCAACGCGGTGCGTCGTCATGTCGCCGAGCGGGTAGACGCGTTGACGGGGATGGAAGTGCCGGAGGTGACGGTCCACGTCGAGCGGCTGCACCTGGTTCCGGCGACCGCCGCGGCACAGGGGAGGACGCGATGAGCGAGCCCCAGGGCTCCGAGAACACCACCCGACGCATGCCCGTCCTGGAGAAGTCGGACGCGGGCACACCGGCCGAGGACGAACTCGACCAGTCCGCCTCCGCGGCCGACTACGACCCGCCGCCCGCCGTCGACGACGCGAACGGGGGGCAGGGTCGGTTCTGGTCGGCGCGCCGCGTCCCCGCGGGGATCGTCGCGCTGCTGGTCCTCGTGGGTGCGGGCGCCCTGCTGTACGACGTCGCGGCCGTACGTGCCCACCGGCCCGCCTCGCACTGGCGCAGGTCCCTCGCCCGGCAGCTCGCCGAACGGCCCCTCGACGACACCTGGTTGCTCGTCGGCGCCGGCCTCGCCGCGGCCCTCGGACTCTGGCTGATCCTCCTCGCGGTGACGCCGGGGCTGCGCGACCTCCTGCCGATGCGGCGCACCCATCGCGACGTACGGGCCGGGCTGCACCGGGGCGCCGCCGCGACGGCGCTGCGCGACCGGGCCATGGAGGTCTCCGGGGTGCGGTCGGTCCGGGTACGGATGAGGCGCAGGAAGGTCGACGTACGGGCGGTCTCGCACTTCCGCGCGCTCGACGACGTACGGGCCGACCTGGACGCCACGCTCGCCGACGGCATCCGAGGACTCGGGCTCGTCAGGTCGCCCGCCCTGTCGGTGCATGTCGCGCGTCCGGGCCGGAAGGGGTGAGGGCGGTGCTCAGGATCGTCAACCGTGTCCTGCTGGGCATCGTCGGGCTCGCGCTGCTGGTCCTCGGCGGCTCCGTGCTCGCCGTCGGACTGGGCGTGCGGCCGCCCTCCTGGTGGATCCACGACGGGCGCCGCGACGTGCTGCTGAGCGCCGCCGAACGGACCCGGTGGCGGGACCAGGGCTGGTGGTGGCCGACCGTCATCGCCGTTCTCGCGGTCGTCGTCCTGCTCAGCCTGTGGTGGCTGTCGGCCGTACTGCGGCGGCGTCGGCTCGCGGAGGTGCTCGTCGACACCGGCGACGGCGAAGGGGCGCTGCTGCGCGGGCGGGCCCTGGAAGGCGTACTGGCCGCCGAGGCGGGACGGTTGGACGGCGTCGAACGGGCCGAGGTCCAGCTGACCGGGCGGCGCGCCGCTCCCGGGACCCGGGTCCAGCTCCTGCTGGTACCGCATGTCGACCCCGGGCAGGCGCTGCACCTGCTGACGACGGAGGCCCTGGCGCACGCCCGGGACTCCGCGGGCCTCGCCGCGCTCCCCGCGGAGGTACGCCTCCGCGGGGTCAAGCACCGGGCCGAGAGAGTGAGTTAGTTCCCCAGGCGGCGCCGGAGCGGACTCAGAACCCGCTCCGCATGCCGCCGTCCACCGGCACCATGATGCCCGTCAGATACGACGCGGCGGGCGAGAGCAGGAACGCCGCCGTGCGGCCGAACTCCTCCGGGGCGCCGTAGCGGCGCAGCGGAATCCGCGCCTCGTTGGCCGCGCGCGTGGCCTCCGGGTCGGCGGAGAGACCGTCGAGCTCGCGCAGGCGGTCCGTGTCGATGCGGGCCGGGAGCAGCCCCACGACACGGATGCCGCGCGGGCCCAGTTCGTCGGCGAGGGACTTGGCGAAGCCCGCGAGACCGGGGCGCAGACCGTTGGAGATGGTCAGGCCCGGGATCGGCTCGTACACCGAGCCGGAGAGCACGAAGCCGATGACGCCGCCCTCGCCGAGCTCCGCGGCGGCCGCGCGGGCCAGCCGGACCGCGCCCAGGAAGACGGACTCGAAGGCGGCCGTCCACTGCTCGTCCGTGTTGTCCGCGACGAACCCGGGCGGCGGGCCGCCGACGCTGATCAGGATGCCGTCGAAGCCGCCGAAGTGCTCGTGGGCCGCCGCGATCAGCCGGTCCGGGGTCCCCGGGTCGGCGTTGTCGGCGGCCACCCCGACCGCGTTCGGGCCGAGCGCGGACGCCGCGTCGGCGGCGGCCTGCTCGCCGCGGCCCGTGACGATCACCTTCGCGCCGTCGGCGGTGAGCTCGCGCGCGGTGGCGTTGCCCAGGCCACGAGTGGCTCCCGTGACGACGTACACACGGTCCTTCAGTCCAAGATCCATGGCCCCCATCCTCCCCTATCCGGTCTGCTCGGCTCCTCCCGGATGCGCTTCACCGAACAGGTTGAAGGCGGTCCCCACCAGACCGAGGTGGCTGAACGCCTGGGGGAAGTTGCCGAGCTGGCGGCGCGCGACCGGGTCGTACTCCTCGGACAGCAACCCCACATCGTTGGCCAGGCCGATCAGCCGTTCGAACAGCTCGCGGGCCTCCTTCGTACGGCCCGTCATGTGCAGCGCGTCCGCGAGCCAGAACGAGCAGACGAGGAAGGTGCCCTCGCCGCCCGGCAGCCCGTCGACGTCGACGCCCTCGTCGCTGTAGCGGCGCAGCAGGAAGCCGTCGCGTTCGAGCTCGGCGCGCACCGCGTCGATGGTGCCGACGACCCTGGGATCGTCGGGCGGCAGGAAACCGACCCGGGGGATGAGCAGCAGTGACGCGTCCAGTTCGCGTGACCCGTAGGACTGCGTGAAGGTGTTGCGATCGCTGTCGAAGCCGTACTGGCACACCTCCTTGTGCACCTCGTCGCGCATCGCGCGCCAGCCCTCCAGGTCGCCGACGAGCTCCGGTTCGCTCTCCAGCGCCCGGACGGCGCGGTCGGCCGCCACCCACGCCATCACCTTCGAGTACACGAAGTGCCGGCGTGGGCCGCGCACCTCCCAGATTCCCTCGTCCGGCTGGCGCCAGGCGGTCCGCAGGAACTCCATCAGGGCGCACTGCAGGCGCCACATGTGCGGCTTGGACGGCAGGCCCGAGCGCCGGGCCAGCGAGAGCGAGTCGATGACCTCGCCGTACACGTCCAGTTGGAGCTGTTTCACGGCCTCGTTGCCGATCCGGACCGGGTACGAGCCCCCGAAGCCGGGCAGCCACGACAGCTCGAACTCGGGCAGCCGTCGCTCACCGGAGAGGCCGTACATGATCTGCAGGTCCGCGGGGTCGCCCGCGACCGCGCGCAGCAGCCAGTCGCGCCAGGCCTCGGCCTCCTCGTGGTACCCGGCCGACAGGAGCGCGCCCAGGGTGAGGGTCGAGTCGCGCAGCCAGCAGTAGCGGTAGTCCCAGTTGCGGACGCCGCCGAGTTCCTCCGGGAGCGAGGTGGTGGGGGCGGCGACGATGCCGCCGGTCGGGGCGAAGGTGAGGGCCTTCAGGGTGATCAGGGAGCGCACGACGGCGTCGCGGTGCGGACCGTCGTAACGGCAGCGCGCCGCCCACGCCTGCCAGTCCTCGACGCTGGAGCGCAGTGCCTCGTACGGGTCGACGAGCGGCGGGCGCGACTGGTGCGAGGGATGCCAGGTCAGGACGAAGGCGACCTTCTCGCCCGCCTCCACGGTGAACTCCGAGTGGGTACGGAAGTCCTTGCCCCAGGTGCGTACCGCGGGTTCGCTGCGCAGCCACACCGAGTCCGGCCCCGCGACCGCCACCCGCTGGCCGTCCGCCCTGCGCACCCACGGCACGACGGAGCCGTAGTCGAAGCGCAGTTGCAGGGTGCTGTGTACCGTCACCCGGCCGCTGAGCCCTTCGACGACGCGGATCAGATCGGGGGCGTGCTCGCGCTGCGGCATGAAGTCGGTCACGCGGACCGCGCCCTCGTCGGTCTCCCATTCGGAGTCGAGGACCAGCGTGTCCTGCCGGTACGCCCGCCGGGTGCAGGGGCCCGCCCCCGTGGGTGAGATCCGCCAGCGGCCGTGGTTCTCGTCGCCGAGAATCGCGGCGAAGCAGGCGGCCGAGTCGAACCGTGGCAGACAGAGCCAGTCGACGGACCCGTCCCGGCTCACGAGCGCGGCGGTCTGTTCGTCCCCGATGAGCGCGTAGTCCTCGATACGTGGGTGCACGTGGGGCGAGTTCCCGGCGAAGGCCGGGGCCAATCGGGTCGGGGGCCGACCGGGTGACACCGGCCGAGGAAGTGCGGGCGCGCGGCGCGGCGGGCCAGGGGTCAGGCGGCCACCGTGGCCGCTTCCGGCGCGGACGCGGAGGCGGCGGCCTCGGCCCGGTCGCGGCGCTCCCGGCGGACCAGGATCAGCCAGCCCACGGGCACGCCCGCGGAGAAGAGCCACCACTGGATCGCGTACGCCATGTGCGGACCGATGTCGTTGTGCTCGGGATCGGGGATCAGTTCAGGGGAGTCGCCCTTGGGCGCGGGCGCCGTCTGCTCGATGTACCCGCCGAGGACCTGCTTGCCGAGGCTCTTGGCCTGCTGCTCGCTGTTGATCAGCATGACCTGGCGGTCGGGCAGGCCCTGGATGTTCTTGATGCCGCTGTCGCCGGTCGTCTCGTCGGGCATCAGCCGCCCGGTGACGGTGATCTCGCCCTTCGCGGGCGCCGGGATCTTCGGGAACGCGGTCTGCGAGCCGTCCGAGTCGATCCAGCCCCGGTTGACGATGAGCACCCGGCCGTCGTCCAGGTCGAAGGGGGTCAGGACGTGGTAGCCGACCTCGCCGTCGGCGTTGGTGCGGCGCCGCACGACGACCTCGTGCGCGGTGTCGAAGGTGCCCTTCGCGGTCACCCGACGGTACAGGTCCGCGTGCTTGACGTGCTGCCCCGGCGCGGTGACCGACTCGGCGGGCACCGGCGTGGCCGTCAGCGACTGCGAGATCACCTTGTTGAGCGCGACCTTGTGCTCATGGCGGTGCAGCTGCCAGAAGCCCAGCTTGATCATCGTGGGGATGAGCAGGAGGGCCACGAGGGTGAGAATCACCCACTGCCGGGACAACAGGAAGCGGTACACCCCACGACCGTACAACTCGGTCGTGGGGCGTATTCAGGGGGGTGTGCGTCGCCACGAGGGGAACGTGTGCTCTCGGACCGTTCCGCTCGGCTCTCAGACCTTGTCGATGATGCCCACCTTGCCCTCCGCGCGGGCGCAGTGCGCGCCGCAGAACCAGTGACCCTCGACCTCGACGCCCTGGCCGATGATCTGCACGCGACAGTGCTCGCAGATGGGGGCCATCCGGTGGATCGCGCAGGAGAAACAGTCGAAGACGTGCACCGCGCCCTGCGCGTGCACCTCGAAGGTCATGCCGTAGTCGTTGCCGCACACTTCGCATCTCGCCATGCGCCACAGGGTGAGGTGCCGACGCGGCGCGGGCGAGCGGGCGCCGGGCGAGTCGCCCGGCAATCACCCGTACGTCCGTCAGCGACCCCGGCCCCTCTTCAGCCCCTCGGGTTCACTTCTCCGAGGCCGGTGCCACGTCCCGCAGCAGCTGGCCGAACGCCGCCTCGTCGATCACCGGTGTCCCGAACTGTTTGGCCTTGACCACCTTGGACGTACTGGAGTCCGGATCGTTGGTGACGAGCAGGCTGGTCAGCCGGGACAGACTCGTCGCGACATGCAGGCCGGCCTCGACGGCACGGTCCTCCAGCAGCTCGCGGTCGACGGACGTGTCCCCGGAGAAAGCGACCCGCATACCCTGCTTGAGTGGTTTGTCCGCTTCGTAGCGACCCGGGTTGGGATAGGGGCATGCGGGGCGTTTGCGTGAGGGACGCCAACTCCCGGACGGGTAGCCACCGGACGAGTAGCCTCCGGACGACGGACCACCGGAACCGGACTGCCGTCCGATCCGCGGTGCCGCGGGGCTCTCGGACCACTCCTTGAGCGGCCGGCACTCCAGGAGCGGCAGCCGGATGCCGTCCCGCGCGGCGGCCCGCAGGCTCGGCCGGAACGCCTCGGCCAGCACGCGCGCGTCGTCCAGCGCGTGGTGCGCCCGCTGCTGTACGACACCGAAGTGCGCGGCCAGCGACTCCAGCTTGTGGTTGGGCAACGGCAGGCCCAGTTCCTTGGACAGCGCGATGGTGCACAGCCGCTGACGCACCGGCGCCTCACGCTCCGCGCGCGCGTACTCCCGCGCGATCATCGACCAGTCGAAGACCGCGTTGTGCGCCACGAGCACCCGGTCGGCGAGCCGGTCGGAGAACTCCTCGGCGATGTCCTGGAAGAGCGGGGCACCTTCGAGCACCTCGGTCGTCAGACCGTGGATCCAGACCGGGCCCGGGTCCCGCTCCGGGTTGACCATCGTGTACCAGTGGTCCTCGACCTCGCCGCGCGCGTCCAGCCGGTAGACGGCGGCCGAGATTATCCGGTCGTCGCGGGCCAGGCCGGTGGTCTCCACGTCGACGACCGCGTACCCCTGCGGATACGCGGCCGGCCAGGGGGCTGGTGACGCTGCGGTCGTCAGGTCTTCGAGCATGGTCACTGAGGATACGGGCCCTGACTGACAGTCCGGCCCCCACCTTCCAGGAACCGACGGACGGTCCGGCCCCCGGAGTTGACGCGGTCAGCTGGGGACAGGGGTGCCTTCTGTGGCGCGGGTCACCGGTTGGTCCGGCCCGGCGGGCGCCCCCGGGCGCCTGGCTGACGCATGGCTATGGACCTTTCGACGGTGTCCTGCAAGCGTGCTCCGCGCCCCAGCAGGTAGCGCCTACGAAGGGCGGTACGGACATGGCACGAGTGAGGTACGGCGCACGGACCGAGGCGGAGATCGCCGCCGCGCGCACCGCGAGCGCCAAGCTCCCCGACATCTGGTCCACCGGTGTGGTGGCCGTCTGGGAGAGTGATCCGGACGCGGTCGCGGCGGTCCTGCCACCCCCGCTCAAACCCACCGGGCGCCCCCTGGTCCGGGTGAACATCAGCAAGGTGGACCTGCCGGGATATCCGCTCGGCGCGGGCTCGTTCGCCGTCGCCGCGACGCACGACGGCGTCGAGGGCTGGTACCCGCTGGTCATGCCGATGACCCACGAGCGGGCGCTCATCGGCGGCCGCGAGGTCTTCGGGGAGCCCAAGAAGCTCGGCGAGGTCACCGTGGAACGCGACGGCCTCGTCGTACGGGCCGCACTCGCCCGGCACGGCATCGCGTTCGTCGAGGTGCGCGGCGCGGTGAGCGGTGACCTGCCGCTGCCCGAACCCGCCCGGAAGACCGACTTCTACTTCAAGTTCCTTCCCGCGGTGGACGGTTCGGGCTTCGACGCCGACCCCGTGCTCGTGCACTGCGTACGCAACGAGAAGGTGCGCAGGCTGGAGCGCGTCACCGGGGACGTCGTGCTGCGCGAGTCGATGTACGACCCGGTCGCCGACCTCCCCGTACGCGAACTGGTCGAGATCACCCTCGGCGAGAAGACCACCGACCAGACGGGCCGGGTGGTCGAACGCGTCAGCGCCCAGGCCCTGTTGCCGTACATCCACCAGCGCTACGACGATCCGCGGCAGATCCTCGACGGGCCGCCGGAAGGGAGCGCCTGATGGATCTCCGGGCGGGGCAGGTCGCCGTCGTCACCGGCGCGGCGAGCGGTATCGGGCTCGCGATGGCGCGCCGGTTCGCGGCGGACGGTCTGAAGGTGGTCCTCGCGGACGTCGAGGAGGGCGCCCTGGAGAAGGCCGCCGCCACGCTGCGGGAGGACGGGGCGGAGGCGCACGCGCGCGTGGTGGACGTCTCGGAGCGCGAACAGCTCGACGCGCTCGCCGCCGAGACGTACGAGAAGTACGGCGCCGTGCATGTCCTGTGCAACAACGCGGGGGTCGGCTCCGGCGCCGAGGGCCGCATGTGGGAGCACGATCCGAACGACTGGCAGTGGGCCTTCGCCGTCAACGTCTGGGGCGTCTTCCACGGCGTCCAGGCCTTCGTGCCGCGGATGATCGCCGGGGGAGAGCCGGGCCACGTCGTCAACACCTCGTCCGGCGACGGCGGGATCGCCCCGCTGCCGACCGCTTCCGTGTACGCCGTCACCAAGGCGGCTGTCGTGACGATGACCGAGTCCCTGTACGCGCATTTGAAAGCGGAGCACGCGCGCGTGGGGGCGTCCGTGCTCTTCCCCGGGCCCCACATGCTCCGTACCGGCCTGTGGGAGTCGCACCGCAACCGACCCGAGCGCTACGCGAAACAGCGCCCCAGGAAGACCCCGTACCGCAGCCTCGACCAGTGGGAGGCCGCGATGAAGGAGGCGGGGCAGGCGGTGCGGTTCACGCCGGTGGAGGAGGTCGCCGACCTGGTGGCGGACGGCATCCGGGAGGGCCGGTTCTGGCTGCTGCCCGCGAGCGAGCACAGCGACCGGCAGATCCGGGCGAGGTCGCAGTCGATGCTCGACCGGGCCGACCCGTCGTACCTAGAGCACTTCATCCTGGACTGAGGAGGCGGGCGATGACCGACCCGGACCCCTATCTGATCATCTCCTCCGACTGCCACGCCGGGCTCCCCACCGAGGAGTACCGGCCCTACCTGGACTCCCGGTTCCACCGGGATTTCGACGAGTTCCTCGCGGGCCAGGGCCGGCGCCGCGAGGAGATGAACCGGCTCGGCATCCGCAACGAGGCGTTCGCGGACCGCTGGTTCCAGGACAACGAGGAGGGCCTGCGCGGCGGTTGGGACACCGCGCAGCGCCTCAAGGAGCTGGACGGCGACGGTGTGGCGGGGGAGGTGGTCTTCCCGGACGCCGACGCCGTGGACAGCCGCACGGCGGCTCCTTTCGGCGTGGGCCTCGGCCTCTCCGGCGACCACGACCCGCAGCTCGGCATGGCGGGCGCGCAGGCCCACAACCGCTGGCTGGCGGAGTTCGTCGGGCAGAACCCCGAACGGCACTGCGGGGTCGCCCTGTTGCCGATCACGGCGGCCCCCGACGCGGTCGTCGCCGAGGTGTACCGCGCCAAGGAGTCGGGACTCGGCGCCCTGATGATCCCCGCCATGTGGGTCGACAAGGAGCCCTACCACGACCGCCGTTACGACCCCGTGTGGGCGGCCGCAGCCGAGTGCGGGATGCCGGTGGTCACGCATTCCGGCGCGGCGCCGCGCCACGAGTACGGCGACCACCTGGGGATCTACGTCTCCGAAGTCACCTGGTGGCCCGCGCGCCCCCTGTGGTTCCTGCTCTGGTCGGGCGTCTTCGAACGACACCCGGGGCTGAGGTTCGGGGTGGCCGAGTCGGGCTGCTGGTGGCTGCCGAACCTCCTCTGGTTCATGGACCGCCTCTACCTGGGCGCGCACGGCGGCAAGAAACTGTCGCCCTTCGCCGAGCTGAAGCGGCCCCCGCACGAGTACCTCGACCGACAGCTCTTCATCTGCGCGACGAACACCAAGCGCCGCGAACTCGCGCAGCGCTACGAGATCGGCGTCGACAACATCCTCTGGGGCAGCGACTTCCCGCACCCCGAGGGAACCTGGCCCGACACCCGCGCGTGGCTGCGACGCACCTTCCACGACATCCCGGTCGCGGAGACCCGCCGCATGCTCGGCCTCGCGGCCGCCGAGGTCTTCGGCTTCGACGTCGAGCGGCTCACCCCGCTCGCCCGGCGCATCGGCCCGACCCCGGCCGACCTCGGTCAGAGCGACGACCAGGCGGCCGTGGCGGCGTCCTGGGCACGCTCGCGCGAGGTGGGCCGCCACTGGCTGACCGACCACGACTTCCCGGTCCTGGGGGCGACGCCGTGAGCGCCCCCACGAACGACCCCGTGAGCGACCGCTACACCGTGATCTCGGCGGACTGCCACGCCGGAGCGGACCTCCTGGACTACCGGCCCTACCTGGCGAAGGAACACCACGAGGCGTTCGACGCGTGGGCGGCCACGTACGTCAATCCGTACGAGGACCTGCTCGCCGACACCGCCGACAAGAACTGGAACTCCGCACGGCGCCTGGCGGAGCTGGAGGAGGACGGCATCGTCGCGGAGGTGGTGTTCCCCAACACCATCCCGCCCTTCTTCCCGTCGGCCGCCCTGATGGCGCCGGCCCCCACCGCCGAGGAGTTCGAACGACGCTGGGCGGGCCTGCGCGCCCACAACCGCTGGCTCGCGGACTTCTGCGCGGCCGCGCCGGGCCGCCGCGCGGGTGTCTTCCAGATCCTGCTGAACGACGTGGAGGAGGCGGTGAAGGAGATCAGGTGGGCCTCCCGGGCGGGCCTCAGGGGCGGTCTGCTGCTCCCCGGCACCCCACCGGGCTCGGGACTGCCCGAGCTGTACTCGTCGACGTACGACCCGATCTGGGCGGTCTGCGAGGAGCTGGGCGTCCCCGTGAACCACCACGCGGGCTCGGCGTCGCCGCCACTGGGCGAGGAACCGGCGGCCCGCGCGGTCTTCATGGTCGAGACGACCTGGTTCTCCCACCGCGCGCTCTGGCACCTCATCTTCGGCGGCGCCTTCCGCCGCCACCCCGGCCTGAGACTGGTGCTGACCGAGCAGGGCTCGGGCTGGATCCCCGGGGTGCTCGACATGCTGGACTACTACCACGGGAGGCTGTCGGCGGCGGCGACGAAGAGGGCGAAGAGGTCGACGGCGGAGTCGAAGTTCGGCGCGGGACTCGCCGAGGCGATGGGCAAGGGCCCCTCGGACGTCTGGCGGGACAACTGCTTCGTCGGCGCGAGCTTCATGCGCCCGCACGAGGTGCCGCTGCGGGCGCGGATCGGCGTCGACAAGATCATGTGGGGCAGCGACTACCCGCACGACGAGGGCACCTACCCCTACTCCCGGGAGGGCCTGCGCTGCGCGTACGCGGGCGTGCCGCGCGAGGAGGTCGCCGCGATGGTCGGCGGGAACGCCGCCCGGGTGTACGGCTTCGACCTCGACGCCCTGGATGCCCACGCGGCGAAGGTGGGACCGACCGTGGCGGAACTGGCCGTACCACTCACGCGGCCCCCGGCGGACGCGACGAGTCCGGTGTTCGCGCGGGGAGCGTCAGTACGGGTCTGGTGACGCGCCAGGTGGCATCCTCCCCGTGTGACGGTACCCACGCACGACGAGGCCCACGCAGGCACCCTCGGCTCCCGCCTGAACTGGCTGCGGGCCGCGGTGCTGGGCGCCAACGACGGCATCGTCTCCACCGCCGGCCTCGTCGTCGGCGTGGCCGGCGCCACGGACGACCGCTCCGCGCTGCTCACGGCGGGCCTCGCGGGGCTGCTGGCCGGCTCCATGTCGATGGCGGCGGGCGAGTACGTCTCGGTCTCCACCCAACTGGACTCCGAGAAGGCCGCCCTGGCGCTGGAGCGACGCGAACTGCGCGAACAGCCGGATGCCGAACTCGAGGAGCTGACCGAACTCCTGGAGCAGCGCGGCCTGACCCGCGAGGTGGCCCGCGAGGCGGCCGAGCAGCTCACGGAACGCGACGCCCTGAAGGCCCACGCACGCGTGGAACTCGGCATCGACCCCGACGACCTCACCAACCCCTGGCACGCGGCCTGGGCGAGCTTCCTCTCCTTCACCGTGGGCGCTCTCCTCCCCCTCCTCGCCATCGTCCTGCCACCGGCGGCCTGGCGCCTGGGCGTCACCGTGCTCTCGGTACTGGCCGCCCTGGTCCTCACCGGCTGGCTGAGCGCCCGCCTGGGCTCGGCGAACCCGGGCCGCGCGGTACTGCGGAACGTGGGCGGGGGCGCGCTGGCGATGGGGGTCACCTATGCGGCGGGGGTGCTGTTGGGGGCGGCCGGGGTGTGACGAGCGCCGGGCGAACATCTGACGAGCATCGGTCCGGACCTGTCGGCGTTCTTGGCGGAGATCACCAATAAGCAAGCGCGTACCCTCGGTAATACTTGTGGGTAACAACGTCTAGCCGCGGCCGAGCTGCGGTTCTACGGTGCATCCATGCCGAACCTGCCCGATGTCGTGCTGTGGTCGATACCCGCCTTTGTGCTGCTCACCGTGATCGAGGTGGTGAGTGTCAGGATTCATCCGGACGACGATGCCGCGGGGTACGAGGCGAAGGACGCCGCGACGAGCGTCGGCATGGGGCTCGGGAGCCTCGTCTTCGACTTCCTGTGGAAGATCCCGATCGTCGCGATCTACACGGCGATCTACGAACTGACGCCGCTGCGCGTGCCCGTCCTGTGGTGGACCGTTCCGCTGATGCTGCTGGGGCAGGACTTCTTCTACTACTGGTCGCACCGAGGGCACCACGTCATCCGCGTCCTGTGGGCCTGCCACGTGGTCCACCACTCCAGCCGGAGGTTCAACCTCACCACCGCGCTGCGCCAGCCCTGGACGACCTGGACGGTCTGGCCCTTCTACGTGCCGCTGATCGCCCTCGGCGTGCACCCCGCCGCGCTGGCGTTCTGCTCGTCGGCGAACCTCGTCTACCAGTTCTGGATCCACACGGAGCGGATAGACAAGATGCCCCGTTGGTTCGAGTTCGTGCTCAACACGCCCTCCCACCACCGGGTCCACCATGCCTCCCAGGGCGGTTATCTGGACCGCAACTTCGGCGGGATCCTCATCGTCTGGGACCGGCTCTTCGGGTCCTTCGTCGCGGAGACCGAGCGGCCCGTCTACGGGCTCACCAAGAACATCGCCACGTACAACCCCCTGCGCGTCGCCACCCACGAGTACGCCGCCATCGCCAGGGACCTGAAGGCGGCGACCGGCTGGCGCGAACGGGCGGGGCGGGTCTTCGGCGGGCCCGGCTGGCAGCCGGCGCCGAAGTCCGCGGGGCACAAGCCGGTCACGGAGCCCGTCGCGTGAGCCCACGGCACGCGCGCGTGCTGCTCGTCTCCTTCGGCGTGGCCGCTGCCGTGGACCTCGTTTCCCTGGCCGTCGGGTTCACCCCCGGGCACCTGGTCGCCAAGCCGCTTCTGATGCCCCTGCTCGCCGCCCACGCGGTCGTACGCGGCGGACCGCGGCTCCTGGTGGCCGCCCTGCTCTGCGGCTGGGGCGGCGACGTACTGCTGCTGTCCGACGCCGACCCGGCCTTCCTCGTGGGAATGGCCTCCTTCGCGGCCGGTCACGTCTGCTATCTCCTGCTCTTCAGAAGGCCGGATGCGCCGCATCGCCCTGCACATGTGCGTGGGCCCTCGGCCTGGATCGGCGGCGCGTACGTCCTCGCCCTCGTCGTCACCGTCACCCTCCTGTGGCCCGATCTGCCCGCGGGCCTCCGTATCCCCGTCGCGGGCTACAGCCTGCTGCTGACCGCGATGGCGGCCGCGAGCACCCGGCTCGGGCCCGTCGCGGGCGCGGGCGGGGCGCTCTTCCTGCTGTCCGACACCCTCATCGCCACCGGCGTCGCCGACTGGCCGCAGCTCCCGAGGCCGGACTTCTGGATCATGCTGACCTATGCCGCCGCCCAGTTCCTGCTGGTGAGCGGAGCGCAGGGCACCCTCGGCGCGCACGGCGCGGCCAGGGCGGCGTACGGTGAGATGCGCTCAACCACCCCCTGAGCGCATCTCACCCAGCCGATCGGCCGAGAAGGATCCTCGTCATGCGCGCCACCACCATCCACGCCCCGTACGACATGCGCGTGGAGGACGTCCCCGAGCCCCTGGTGCAACTGCCCACCGACGCGGTCGTGCGGGTGCTGCGGTCCTGCATCTGCGGCAGCGACCTGTGGGCCTACCGGGGCGAGGCGGCACGGCAGGCGGGGCAGCGGATCGGGCACGAGTTCCTCGGCATCGTCGAGGAGACCGGCTCCGAGGTGACCGGCGTCCGCCGCGGCGACCTGGTCGTCGCGCCCTTCATGTGGTCGGACGGCGTCTGCGACTACTGCCGCGAGGGCCTCACCACCTCCTGCGAGCACGGCGGCTTCTGGGGCGCGGTCGGCTACGACGGCGGTCAGGGCGAGGCCGTGCGTGTCCCCTTCGCCGACGGCACCCTCGTACAGCTGCCCAAGGAGGCGGCCTCCGACGACCACCTGCTGTCGGCCCTGCTGACGCTCTCCGACGTCATGGGCACCGGTCACCACGCGGCCCTCGGCGCGGGAGCCCGCAAGGGCGCCACCGTCGCGGTCGTCGGGGACGGCGCCGTCGGGCTGTGCGCCGTGCTGGCCGCCAAGCGGCTCGGCGCCGAGCGGATCATCGCGCTCGGACGCCACCGGGCACGTACGGACATCGCGCTCGACTTCGGTGCCACGGACGTCGTCGCCGCACGCGGCGAGGAGGCCGTCGAGGCCGTCCGCGAGCTGACCCGCGGCCAGGGCGCGCACGCCGTCGTGGAGGCGGTCGGCACCGAGCAGTCCATGCGGACGGCCGTGAACATCACCCGCGACGGCGGCGCCATCGGCTTCGTCGGCGTGCCGCACGGCAGCGGCACGGGCCTCGACCTGAGCGTGATGTTCGACCGGAACGTCGCGCTGCGCGGCGGTGTGGCGCCGGTGCGGGCGTACATCCCGGAGCTGCTGCCCGACATCCTGAACGGCACCATCGACCCGTCGCCCGTCTTCGACATGACCGTCGGTCTGGAAGGCGTGCCCGAGGGCTACAAGGCGATGGACGAGCGCACCGCCCTCAAGGTGCTCGTCACCAACGGCTCATGACCATCTGATCGGCAGCGGCAGCGCCGTCAGCAGCCCCGACACCGCCACGACCAGGCCCAGTGCCACCACCTCCGCGCGCGCGGGCACACAGGCGCCGAGCCGGTCGGCGGCCCGGCGCAGCCGCAGCCGCGCGAGCAGCGCCAGCACGGCGACGGCGGTCACCAGGACCAGCTTGGCGAGCAGGGTGCGCCCGTACGACGTCGCCGTCAGCTGGTCCAGGACGGTGCCGGGCGGCATGCGGCGCAGTGCGCTCCACACGCCCGTCGCGGTGAGCGCCGCGAACAGGACGGCGGCCACGCGCGCGTAGAGGCCCAGGAGGGCCGCTCCGGCCGCATCCGCCGCCTCCGAAGAGGCACGCCAGGCGCGCAGCATCCGCAGCACGTGCAGCAGGCCGCCCGTCCACAGGGCCGCGCAGGTCACGTGAACGAGCGTCAGACCGGAGCCGACGAGCGGGCCGTGCTCCGGCGCCGGGTGGGCGCGCAGCGCCTCCGCGAGGGCCAGCGCGGCCAGCGGCCACACCTGGGCGGCCGGTCTTCGTGAGAGCGCACAGAGTCCGGCGGCCAGGAACGCGTTGACCTCCAGGAGCGCGAGCTTGCCGTCCCGACTCTGGTAGAGCCCGCCGACGTCCATGTCGGAGAGGTGGTGCGGCAGCAGATTGCCGGTGGCCACCACCGAGGCGAGCCCCAGCGCGGCGACGAACCCGACCGCCGCGGCGTAGGGCGCCCAGCTGCGGGGCGCTTGCTCCAGCGGCGCGCCCGGCACCCGGCGGGCCAGCCGGGCCGCGAACAGTTCACCCACGGGGACGCACAGCGCCGCGAACAGGGCCGCGCGCAGCAGGGCGATGCCGCCGACGCCGGGGGCGGCCGCCTCGCCGGTGCCGTCCAGCGCGGAGCGCGGACCGAGCAGCGGGATCAGGGCGGCCACGGCCACCAGGACGAGCAGGGCGACGGCGCGTCCGGCGGCGGGGCGCCGCGCCGGACCACTCGCGCCCGCTGCCTCGGCTGTCGGTCGTATCAAGGTCACCCCAAGATCTTCACCAGTCGGCACAGAACCGGGCAAGTACAGGGAAACAAGCGGTGGTTCGGCATTCCGCCCATAGGTACGTTTCCGGCCGACGCCTCGCTCACGCCCACCGGGCCGGGTCCGCCCCCCAACGCCCGGGCGGGCGGGCCCAGTCGGCGGGCCCGCCGGCGAAGGAGACGGGCGACCGCGCGTACCTGAGCCAGCCCAGGTCGCTGTCGGTCTCGGCGAGCCAGGGGCCCGGTTCGTACGAGGCGTCGGCGGGCTCCCTCTCCAGGTGCGGCGGCCCCTCCATCAGCCACGCGGCCGTCCGCGCGAGCGCCAGCCGGACGAGCCGCGTCCCGCCCTCCCGAGTCTGCTCGGTGAGCGACCGGAGCACCGCGGCGGCCAGCAGGTACCCCGTGCCGTGGTCGAGGGCCTGCGCGGGCAGCGCACCCGGCCGCTCCGCGGACCGCTCGATCTGCGCGATCCCGGTGGCGACCTGCACCAGACTGTCGAAGCCCCGCCGCCCGGACCACGGCCCGTAGTCGCCCCACGCCGACAACTGCGCCACCACCAGACCGGGCCGCCGCTCGGCCAGCGCCCCCGGGGAGAGCCCGAACCGGTCCAGTGCGCCGGGCCGGTACCCGGTGACGACGACATCGGCCTCGGCGAGCAACTCCTCGAAGGCCGAGCGATCCCCGCGCGTCGCCAGGTCGAGCGTGGCGGACCGCTTCCCGAAGTCCAGGTCGGCGTGCTGGTCGTCGATTTCGGGCAGGCGCGGGCTGTCGATCCGCAGGACGTCCGCGCCGAGGAGGGCGAGCGTGCGGGTGGCCACCGGGCCCGCGATGACCCGGGTGAGGTCCAGCACGCGGACGCCCGCGGCGGGCAGCAGCGGATCCCCGGCGAGCGGGGCGAGCCGTCGTACGGGTGCCGTGTCCAGCCGCTCGCGGGCCACCAGCGGGTGTGCGGCGACCGCCCGCCCCTGTGGGTGCGCCGCCCACCCGCCGGGCGTGCGCAGGGCGATCGCGAGCCCGCCGGCCGCGTACACCGTCTCCTCCACCTCGATGGCCGACCGCTCGGCGAGCACCTCGGCGACCACTTCGGTGAGGGAGCCCCGGCCCTCCGGCACACCCAGCGCGCCCAGCAGCCGCTTTTGATGGTGCGGATAGTTCGCGTGGGTGCGGACCCAGCCGTCCGCCGTCCGCCAGAACCGGGACAGCGGGGCGAAGTTGACCGGCTCACGACCGTCGACGCGCAGGTGCCGTTCACTGTGGAAGGCGGTGGCGACAGCCCCGTCGTCGACGCGTACCTCGGGCACCTTCCCTCCGGTGCGGCCCGCGGTCAGCTCGGCCCCGGCGAGGGCGCAGGCAGCGACACACGCCCGGGCCGTCCCGCGCACCGGCAGCCGTGCGGGCAGCACTCCCTCCCGTGCGACGGCCGAGATGTGTGAGACGAGTGCGGGGTCGCCGCCCAGAGCGGCCCACGCGAAGTCCGTACGAGTCATGACGGCACTATGCAGGGTGTACTGGATCAACAGGGGAAAGGGGGCCGGGGCAACCGCCCGGCCCCCTTCGCTCACGCGGTCACTTCGTGACCGCCTTCAACGCGTTGACGGTGCCCCAGCCGTAGAAACCGTTGTGGTTCTTCGTGCCCTCGCACACCGCGTCGACCTTGCCGTCGCCGTCGATGTCGTAGGGGTCGGTGCACGGCGTGGCGTCGGCCTCCGCGTACAGCAGAGCCTTCACCAGGGCGGCGGAGGCGTGCGGGTGGGTCGACTTGATGAGGGCGGCGACACCGGCGACGTGCGGGGACGCCATCGATGTGCCGGCCATGTAGCCCCAGGTGCCGCCGGGCAGCGGGCCGAGGATCAGGCCGCTGGTGGCGGGGGGTGCCGGGGTCTGGTAGCGCGTCGAGTCGCCGCCGGGCGCGGCGACGTCGATGACGCCCAGGCCGTGGTTGGAGAAGGACGACTTGATGCCCTTGGCGCCCGTCGCGGCCACGGTGACCACACCCGGCAACTGGGTGGGGATGTCGTAGCACTTGGAGGGGTCGATCACCCGGTCCGAGGGCGTGCCGTCGTTCGGGGAGACCGGGTCGGTGATCGAGTCGGCGGCCAGGTCGTAGTTCTCGTTGCCCGCCGCCGCGACGTTGACCGTGCCCTTGTGCTCGGCGTACTGCGAGGCGCGGGTGATCGCGTCGACCAGGGCCTTCTGGTCCGGGTCGTCCTTGCAGTTGAAGTACCAGGGGTCGGTGTAATAGCTGTTGTTGGTCACGTCGACGTGGTGCTCGGCGGCCCACACGAAACCGCAGACGACGGCCTCGGTGTAGAAGTAACCGGCCGTCGTGGCCACCTTGATACCGGCGACCTTCACGCCGGGCGCGACTCCGGTGATGCCGACGCCGTTCTTGGCGCCCGCGATCTCGCCCGCGACATGCGTGCCGTGCGGGCTCTCCGCGGCGGTCGGCCGCCAGGCCCCGTCGGTGGTGTCCGGCTTGCCCGTCACACAGTTGACCGAGGCGTCGCGGTCGAAGTTCGGCGCGATGTCGGGGTGCGTGTCGTCGACACCGGTGTCGATCACGGCGACCGTCACCTTGCTGCTGCCGAGGGTCTTCTCGTGCGCCTTGTCCGCCTTGATGGCGGGCAGGTCCCACTGGAGAGACTCGAGTGGGTCCTGCCCGGCGGCGGCCTCGGCGCTCGCGGCCTTCTCCTGCGCCGCGGTGAGCACCTGGGGCGCGCCCATATCGGTGGTCGACTGCGCGGGCAGCGGCGCGTTGCGCGTGTTGCCGGCCGACTGCACGCCGCGTACGCCGCGGATCGTCTTGGCGAAGTCGGCGTTCGAGGAGTGCACGACGATCACGCCGATCCGGTCGTACGACGTCACTATCGTGCCGCCCGCCTTGGCGATGGCCTTCTTCACGGAGGAGGAAGTCCCGTGCCCGGGGCGGACGTTGACGACATAGCTGAGGGCGGTCGCGTCCGCCGTCGTCGCCGTGGCGGTCTGCGCGGCGGAGCTGTCGGTGTCGGCCGCCGAGGCGCTCACGTTCGGCAGGAAGGCGAGGGCCGTCGCCGTGGCCATCCCGAGCGGGAGGGCTATGGCGCGACGGGAGCGCTTGCGAGGCGCGGTCATGGAGTCTCCAGTTCATTCGCGGTACGAGCGGTACGAGCCGTGCGGAAGCTCATGTGACGTCCGGTCGGACTTGCTTGACCGGACCTACTTGACCGCGCGCAGCGCGTTGACGATCCCGGCTCCGTAGAAGCCGTTCACGTGCTTGCCGCCCACGCAGGTGGCGTCCACGACGCCGTCGCCGTCCCCGTCGTACGGGGCGGTCGGGCAACCGGGGTTGTCCGCCTCGGCCTTGAGGAGCGCCTGGAGCTGGGCCGGCGAGGCCCAGGAGTATTTGGACTTCAGCAGTGCGGCCACACCCGCGACATGCGGCGTCGCCATCGACGTGCCCTGCAGGAAGCCGTACTGGTTGTTCGGCATCGTCGACAGGATGCGGCCGTTCTTCGACGGCGTGTCCGGGATCTGGTACTTGTCGCCGCCCGGCGCGGCGACATCGATGACGCCCTTGCCGTAACTGGAGAAGTACGACTTGGCACCGGTGACGCCGGTCGAGGCGACTGTGACGACACCCGGCAGCTGGGTCGGTACGTCGAAGCACTTGTGCGGGTCGACCGTGCGGGTCACGGCGGTCGAGTCGTCGGGGCTGGAGGCGTCGACGAGGGCGTTCGAGTCGAGGTCGTCGTTGGAGTTGCCCGCCGCGGCGACGTTGAGGGTGCCCTTCTTCTGGGCGTACAGCTGGGCCCGGTTGACGGCGTCGACGATGGCCCTCTGGTCAGGGTCGTCGAGGCAGTTGTAGAGCCACGGGTCCACGTAGTAGCTGTTGTTGGTGATCTCCACGCCGTGGTCGGCGGCGAAGACGAAGGCGCAGACGACGCTCTCCGGATAGAAGAGCTGGCCCGCGTCCGGCTCGGCCACGGTGATGCCCGAGACCTTCACACCGGGCGCCACACCCGCGACACCGACGCCGTTGCGGGCAGCGGCTATCTCCCCGGCGACATGGGTGCCGTGGTAGTGGTCGGCGTCCACGGGGCGCCACGCGCCGTACGTGGTGTCCGGCTTGCCGCCCACACAGTTCGCGGACTGCGAGGGGGAGAAGTTCGGGGCGATGTCCGGGTGGGTGTCGTCGACGCCGACGTCGATCACGGCGACCGTCACGCTCTTGCTGCCCGGGTTGGTCTTCGCGGCCTTGTCGGCGCCGATCGCGCGCAGGTCCCACTGGTCGGCTTCCAGGGGCTCCTCGCCCGCGGCGGCGGCCCTGGAGACCTTGGAAGCCTCGGCGGCGGACAGCATCTGCGCCGCGCCCTCGTCCGTCGTCCCCGCGGCCGTCAGCGGCGCGGTCCGGGTCGCGCCCGCCGACTGCACCCCGCGCACGGCGCGGATCCGCTTGCCGAAGTCCGGGTTGGCGGAATGGACGACGATCACGCCGATCTTCTCGTAGGCGATGACGACGGTGCCGCCCGCCGCGGAGATCGCCTTCTCCACCGACTCGATGGTGCGGTGGTCCGTCCTGGTGTTGACCACGTACGCGAGGTTGGGGCCGTCCGCGCTCGTCGTGGCGGACGCGGTCAGCGGGGCCGCCGACGCGGCGCCCGGCAGGAATCCGAGCGAGGCGGTCAGGGACAGGACGACCGGCACCGCGAGGGCGAGGCGACGTCTGGAACGCAGATGAGCCATGGGATCTCCACATCATCCGGAAACGAAAGCCGCCCGAACACAGGTGGTGCTCGGGCAGGTGCGTGATGGTGCTGAGGCTGGTGCGGGTGGCGCTTCGGCAGGTGCATGCCGAGTACTGCAGGCCGAAGCTATCTCCCGTCCCAGCTGGCCAGCAATGACTTCCGGAGATGACTTCCGAAAGAAGTCGGGGGAGTTGAACCGGTCCACGCGTGGCGCCGTGACCTTGAGCAGGGAGCCCGAGGACGATCGAGCCCCCTGTTGGATCACGCACGGGAGCAGACCCGTCGCTCCCGGTCACGTGATCCAGGTCACTGTGAGGTCGCAACCGTATGTCCGCACCCCAGCCGTCCCCGTCCGCGAGCCCAGACTCGCCCCCGTCCGCCGTCGTAACCGCACCCGCAACGCGAGGAGACTTCGTGGCCACCGACGCACCGCCCCCTTCGAAGGCCGATCCCCGGCTGCCCTCGACCGAGCAGTTCGTCGAGGTGCAGGAGAGCGCCGAATTCGCCGAACTGCGCCGCGCGCACCGCTCTTTCGCCTTCCCGCTGACCGTCGCCTTCATCGCCTGGTACCTGCTGTACGTCCTGCTCTCGAACTACGCGGGCGACTTCATGGGCACTCAGGTGGTCGGCAACATCAACGTCGCCCTGGTCCTCGGGCTCGCCCAGTTCCTCACCACGTTCCTCATCGCCTGGTGGTACTCGCGGTACGCCGCCGCGAAGCTCGACCCCAAGGGCGAAGCGATCAAGTCCCGGCTGGAGGGCGACGCATGAGCCCCGTACAGACGACCGTGCTCGCCGCCGGTGAGGCCAGCGAGCACCGGCCGCTGATCATCACCCTCTTCGCGGTGTTCGTCGCCGCGACCCTCGTCATCACCGTCTGGGCGGGCCGCCAGACCAAGGACGCCGCCGACTTCTACGCGGGCGGACGACAGTTCACCGCCTTCCAGAACGGCCTGGCCGTCTCCGGCGACTACATGTCCGCGGCCTCGTTCCTCGGCATCGCCGGCGCGATCGCCCTCTTCGGCTACGACGGTTTCCTCTACTCCATCGGCTTCCTGGTCGCCTGGCTGGTGGCCCTCCTCCTCGTCGCCGAGCCGCTGCGCAACTCCGGCCGCTACACCATGGGCGACGTACTGGCGTACCGGATGCGCCAGCGCCCGGTCCGTACGGCCGCGGGCACCTCCACCATCGTCGTGTCGATCTTCTACCTGCTGGCCCAGATGGCCGGCGCGGGCGTCCTGGTCTCGCTGCTCCTCGGCATCACCAGCGACGGCGGCAAGATCGGCATCGTCGCCCTCGTCGGCGTCCTGATGATCGTGTACGTCACCATCGGCGGCATGAAGGGCACCACCTGGGTCCAGATGGTCAAGGCCGTCCTGCTGATCATCGGCGCCCTGCTGCTCACCTTCCTGGTGCTGCTGAAGTTCAACTTCAACATCTCCGACCTGCTCGGCAAGGCCGCCGACAACAGCGGCAAGGGCGCGCCCTTCCTGGAGCCCGGCCTCAAGTACGGCGCCACGTCCACCACCAAGCTGGACTTCATCTCCCTGGGCATGGCGCTGGTCCTGGGCACCGCGGGCCTGCCGCACATCCTCATCCGCTTCTACACCGTGCCCACGGCGAAGACCGCGCGGAAGTCGGTGAACTGGGCGATCGGACTCATCGGCGCCTTCTACCTGATGACCCTCGCCCTCGGCTTCGGCGCCGCCGCGCTGATCAAACCCGACGAGATCATCGCCTCCAACAAGGCGGGCAACACCGCCGCGCCCCTCCTGGCACTGCACCTGGGAGGCGTCGACTCCAACTGGGGCGCCATCCTGCTCGCCTCCATCTCCGCCGTCGCCTTCGCCACGATCCTCGCCGTCGTCGCCGGCCTGACCCTGGCCTCGTCCTCCTCGTTCGCGCACGACATCTACGCGAACGTCATCAAGAGGGGGCAGGCCACGGAGAAACAGGAGATGAGCGCCGCCCGCTACGCGACGGTGGGCATCGGCGCCGTGTCCATCCTGCTGGGCGCCCTCGCCCGCGACCTGAACGTCGCCGGTCTGGTCGCGCTCGCCTTCGCGGTCGCCGCCTCCGCCAACCTGCCGACGATCCTCTACAGCCTCTTCTGGAAGCGGTTCACCACCCAGGGCGCGCTGTGGTCGATCTACGGCGGTCTGGTCACGGCGGTCGGACTGGTGCTGTTCTCGCCGGTGGTCTCGGGCAAGCCCACCTCGATGTTCCCCGACGTCGACTTCCACTGGTTCCCGCTGGAGAACCCGGGCCTCATCTCGATCCCGGTCGGCTTCCTGCTGGGCTGGCTCGGCACGCTCCTGTCCAAGGAGGAGCCGGACGCCGGCAAGTACGCCGAGCTGGAGGTGCGGTCGCTGACGGGCACCGGAGCACACTGATCCCCCTCGCCGACGGCCGCGTCGTAGATCTCTACGACGCGGCCGCGCCGCGTCTCGTGGGATCCGGCCGGGGTTGATGTCAGTCGCGTCACGTAGGCTCGATCGTGTCGAGTAGAAGTGTTCCGCAACGAGGGAGGGGGCCCACGTGCTCATCGACACCTATGGCCGAGTGGCCACCGACCTGCGCGTCTCACTGACGGACAGGTGCAATCTCCGCTGCACGTACTGCATGCCCGAAGAGGGCCTGCAGTGGCTGGCCAAGCCCGACCTGCTCACGGACGACGAGATCGTCCGTCTCATCGGGACAGCGGTCACCCGCCTCGGCATCACCGAGGTCCGCTTCACCGGCGGCGAACCCCTGCTGCGCCCCGGCATCGTGGGCATCGTGGAGCGGGTCGCCGCGCTCGAACCCCGGCCCCAGATGTCCCTGACGACCAACGGCATCGGCCTCAAGCGCACCGCCGCCGCCCTGAAGGCCGCGGGCCTGGACCGGGTGAACGTCTCGTTGGACACCCTGCGCCCCGATGTCTTCAAGACCCTCACCCGCCGTGACCGCCACCAGGACGTCATCGCGGGCCTCGAAGCCGCTCGCGACGCCGGCCTGACCCCCGTCAAGGTCAACTGCGTGCTGATGCCGGGCCTCAATGACGACGAGGCCCCCGACCTCCTGGCCTGGGCGGTGGAGCACGACTACGAGCTGCGCTTCATCGAGCAGATGCCCCTGGACGCCCAGCACGGCTGGAAGCGCGAGGGCATGGTCACCGCGGGCGACATCCTCGCCTCGCTGCGGACGCGCTTCGCGCTCACCGAGGCGGGCGCCGACGAGCGGGGTTCCGCCCCGGCCGAGCGCTGGCTCGTGGACGGCGGCCCGCACCGCGTCGGCGTGATCGCCTCGGTCACCCGCCCGTTCTGCGCGGCCTGCGACCGTACGCGCCTGACGGCCGACGGCCAGATACGCAACTGTCTGTTCGCCACCGAGGAGACCGACCTGCGCACCGCTCTCCGCTCGGACGCCCCCGACGAGGAGATCGCCCGCATCTGGCGCCTCGCGATGTGGGGCAAGAAAGCGGGCTCGGGCCTGGACGACCCGTCCTTCCTCCAGCCGGCCAGACCGATGTCCGCGATCGGCGGCTAGTAACCCCGTCGAGGCAGGCGCCCCTTCAGGGGGCGCGGGGAACTGCGCGGCCGGCCACCACCGGTCCGCGGTCGGCGAACTGCCGTTACGAGGTGAGCTCAGACCCCTGGTACGAGCCGAGCTCAGACCCCTGGCTCCGCCCAGTCCTCCAGCCGCACCACGTCCTTCAAGAAGCCCCGCACGCCGAGGAACGTGGACAGGTGCTCGCGATGCTCCTCGCAGGCGAGCCACGTCTTGCGCCGCTCGGGCGTGTGCAGCTTCGGGTTGTTCCAGGCGAGCACCCACACGGCATCGGTGCGGCAGCCCTTGGCGGAGCACTGCGGAGTGCTGGGGGCCGGGGACATGTCGGGGAGCGGGAAAGTCACGCCTCAACCCTAAACGGCCCCGAAAAGGCGACGCCGAGCAGCCACGGGGGGAGCTGCCCGGCGTCGGTCTGTCGCTCCGACGGGGGATGCGGAGCGCGTACGAAGTATGTCACGGCTAGCCCGCTGCCCGGCACCGGAACAACATGATTGATCTGAGCTTTTCTTGAGCTTGGTGCGCGATCGGATTCCGTTTTCGGCGGATCCCCCGTGGTCAGGTGAGGGTCGAGTCGGGCTCGGCCCGCTCGTGCGGGCCGCCTCCCGGACGCACCCCGGGGTCGGTCACGACGTCCTCCGGGACGGATTCCGCGGAGGCGTCCGGGCGCGGCGGCGCGATCATCGCAGGGCCGGGCACGTTGACGAACGTCGACGGCAGCGACGGCGCGTTCTCCCGTCCGGCGTTGGCGATCACCACGGAGATGTAGGGGAGGAGTATGCCGAGTACCAGTGCGACGATTGCGACGTGCCGCTCCACGTTCCAGAGGGTCGCGGCGAGGATCACGGAGACCGTGCGGACGGACATCGAGATGACATAGCGGCGCTGCCTGCCGCGGACGTCCTCGTCGAGCCCCTGCCTGGCCCCGGTGATCCGGAAGACCTCGCTTTTGCTCTGCTTCCGCATCACGTTCCACCACCTGCTCTGTGTCGGACTCTCCCCGGCCCGTACCCGGCCCGAACCCCGGTCTGGAAGCAGGCCCGAACACGTCCCACGTTACGCCGCGGCTCCGTCGCCTTCGAGACCGGGGCGGGCCCGGCCCGGGTGGACATGATGCGCCGTACCGCGTACGGCCGCGCCCGACATGCGCCGTATGGCGCACACGCCGAGACTGGGCGTAATGCTCACGTAGAGCCGTACTAGGAGGCAGACATGGGCTGGTTGTGGGCGATCATCGTGGGCTTCGTGCTGGGCCTGCTGGCCAAGGCGATCCTGCCGGGCAAGCAGCACAGCCCACTCTGGCTGACCACCATCTTCGGCATCCTCGGAGCCATCGTCGGCAACGCGATCGCCCGGGCGGTCGGTGTCGCCGAGACCCGAGGCATCGACTGGAGCCGCCACGCCTTCCAGCTCGTGGCCGCGATCATCATCGTCTTCCTCGGCGACATGGCGTACATGGCACTGCGGGGCAACAAGCAACGAGCCTGACGAGCCGGCGCGAAGCCCGTTGATCAGGTACGCCGAGGGGGCGGTCTCCCGCACGGGAAACCGCCCCCTCGGCGTGTCCAGCCCTCAGCGACTCGTGCCTAGGCCTCTGTGACCTCCACCGCCGCCAGGTTCTTCTTGCCCCGGCGCAGCACCAGCCAGCGCCCGTGCAGCAGGTCCTCCTTGGCGGGGACCGCGTCCTCGGCGGTGACCTTGACGTTGTTCACGTAGGCACCGCCCTCCTTGACCGTGCGGCGCGCGGCCGACTTGCTGGCCACCAGGCCGACCTCAGCGAAGAGGTCCACCACCGGGCCGAGCTCGGCGACCTGGATGTGCGGCACCTCGGAGAGCGCCGCGGCTAGCGTCCGCCCGTCGAGCCCGGTCAGCTCGCCCTGGCCGAAGAGAGCCTTGGACGCGGCGATCACCGCGGCCGTCTGGTCGGCGCCGTGCACCAGCGTCGTCAGCTCCTCGGCCAGCGCGCGCTGGGCGGCGCGGGCCTGGGGGCGCTCCTCGGTCTGCTGCTCCAGCTCTTCCAGTTCCTCGCGGGATTTGAAGGACAGGATGCGCAGGTACGTCGAGACGTCCCGGTCGTCCACGTTCAGCCAGAACTGGTAGAACGCGTACGGCGTCGTCATCTCGGGGTCGAGCCAGATGGCGCCGCCCTCGGTCTTGCCGAACTTGGTGCCGTCCGCCTTGGTCATCAGCGGTGTCGCCAGCGCGTGCACGCCTGCGTGCGGCTCCAGGCGGTGGATCAGGTCCAGGCCCGCGGTGAGGTTGCCCCACTGGTCGCTGCCGCCCTGCTGCAACGTACAGCCGTGGCGTCGGTACAGCTCCAGGAAGTCCATGCCCTGCAACAGCTGGTAGCTGAACTCCGTGTAGCTGATGCCTTCCTCGGACTCCAGGCGCCGGGCCACGGAGTCCTTCGTCAGCATCTTGTTGACGCGGAAGTGCTTGCCGATGTCCCGCAGGAACTCGATGGCCGACAGGCCGGCCGTCCAGTCCAGGTTGTTCACCATGACCGCGGCGTTCTCGCCCTCGAAGGACAGGAACGGCTCGATCTGCGAGCGCAGGCGCGTCACCCAGGTCGCGACCGTCTCCGGGTCGTTCAGCGTGCGCTCGGCGGTCGGGCGCGGGTCGCCGATCTGGCCCGTCGCGCCGCCGACCAGGGCCAGCGGGCGCAGGCCCGCCTGCTGGAGACGACGCATGGTGAGGACCTGCACCAGATGCCCCACATGCAGGCTGGCCGCGGTCGGGTCGAAGCCGCAATAGAACGTGACGGGACCGTCCGCGAGCGCCTTGCGCAAAGCATCTTCGTCGGTGGACAGGGCGAACAGCCCCCGCCACTTCAGCTCGTCGACGATGTCCGTCACGGTTCTCGTATCTCCTTGGGTGGTCTCGTGAATCAGGTACGAGGTTATACGCCCTGGCTGACAGAGCTCATATTGAAGTCGGGCACCCTCAGCGCGGGCATCGCAGCCCTAGTGAACCAGTCGCTCCACTCACGGGGCAGCGTCTTTTCCGTGCGCCCCGCCTCCGTGGCCCGCGACAGCAGGTCCACCGGCGACTCGTTGAACCGGAAGTTGTTCACCTCGCCGACGACCTGGCCGTTCTCTACGAGGTAGACGCCGTCCCGGGTCAGTCCCGTGAGCAGCAGCGTCGCCGGGTCGACCTCGCGGATGTACCAGAGGCAGGTCAGCAGCAGACAGGGCCCACGATGGTCCGTGGCGGCGACCATCTCCTCCAGGGAGCGGTCCTCGCCGCCGTCCAGGATCAGGTTGCCGATGATCGGGGAGACGGGCAGCCCGGTGAGGCCCGCGCTGTGCCGGGTGGTGGACAGACGGGTCAGCGTGCCCTCGCGCACCCAGTCCGTCGCCGACAGCGGCAGCCCGTTGTCGAACACGGAGGCGTCGTCGCCCGAGGAGTGCGTGAGCACGAAGGGCGCGGACTCGAGCCCCGGCTCGTTCGGGTCGCTGCGCAGGGTCAGCGGCAGCTCGGTGAGCTTCTCGCCGACGCGGGTGCCGCCGCCGGGCTTGCTGAAGACGGTTCGGCCCTCGGCCGCGTCCCGGGCCGCCGCCGACCACATCTGGTAGATCAGCAGGTCCGCGACGGCGGTCGGCGGCAGCAGCGTCTCGTAGCGGCCGGCGGGCAGGTCGACGCGCCGCTCGGCCCAACCGAGCCGGGTCGCGAGCTCGGCGTCGAGGGAGGCCGGGTCGACGTCCTTGAAGTCCCGCGTGGACCGCCCCGCCCACGCCGAGCGCGTCCGGTCGGGCGACTTGGCGTTGAGTTCCAGCGTCCCGTTCGGCTGGTCGTGGCGCAGGCGCAGCCCCGTCGACGTACCGAGATAGCTGGAGACGAGCTCGTGGTTGGCGAAGCCGTACAGCTCGCGCCCGCCCGCACGCGCGCGGGCGAAGGACTCGCCGAGCGCCGGGGCGAAGTCGGCGAAGACGGCGGAGGAGGTCTCGGCGGGCGCGTCGGTGAAGTCGGGGGACTCCGGCACGCCGGTGACCAGCGGCTGGGCGTCCTCGGCGGGCCCCGCGCCGCGTGCCGCCGCCTCCGCTGCCCGTACCAGGGGCTCCAGCTCGTCCGCGGTCACGGCCGCGCGCGAGACGACCCCGGAGGCCGTGCCCTCACGGCCGTCGACGGTCGCGATGACGGTCAGGGTGCGCCCGCGCGTGACCCCGTTCGTGGTCAGCGCGTTGCCGGCCCAGCGCAGGTTGGCGGTCGAGTGCTCGTCGGCGATCACGACGCAGCCGTCGGCGCGGGAGAGTTCGAGGGCGCGCTCGACGACCTCGTGCGGCTTGTTCTGCTGGCTGGAGCGAGCGCTCATCGACCGGCCTCCTGCGTCGTGTTGAGGATGTTGACTCCCTGGAAGAGAGCCGACGGGCAGCCGTGCGAGACTGCCGCGACCTGACCCGGCTGGGCCTTGCCGCAGTTGAAGGCGCCGCCCAGGACGTACGTCCCCGGACCACCCACCGCGGCCATCGAACCCCAGAAGTCGGTCGTCGTGGCCTGGTAGGCGACATCCCGCAGCTGTCCGGTGATCCGACCGTTCTCGATCTTGAAGAACCGCTGACCGGTGAACTGGAAGTTGTACCTCTGCATGTCGATGGACCAGGACCGGTCACCGACGACGTAGATGCCGCGGTCCACGCCCCCGATCAGGTCCTCGGTCGAGAGCCCCGCGGGGTCCGGCTGGAGCGAGACGTTGGCCATGCGCTGTACGGGCACGTGCCCGGGGGAGTCGGCGTAGGCACATCCGTTGGACCGGTCGAAGCCGGTCAGCTTCGCGATCCGCCGGTCGAGCTGGTAGCCCACGAGGGTGCCGTCCTTCACGAGGTCCCAGGACTGCCCCTCGACGCCCTCGTCGTCGTACCCGATGGTCGCGAGGCCGTGCTCGGCGGTGCGGTCACCGGTGACGTTCATCCGCTCGGAGCCGTACCTCAGCTTGCCGAGCTGGTCGAAGGTGGCGAAGGAGGTGCCGGCGTACGCCGCCTCGTAGCCCAGCGCGCGGTCCAGCTCGGTGGCGTGGCCGATGGACTCGTGGATCGTCAGCCACAGGTTGGAGGGGTCGACGACGAGGTCGTACAGCCCCGCCTCGACGCTCGGCGCCCGCATCTTCTCGGCGAGCAGCTCCGGGATCCGCGCGAGCTCGGACTCCCAGTCCCAGCCGGTGCCCATCAGGTACTCCCAGCCACGTCCGACCGGCGGCGCGATGGTGCGCATGGAGTCGAACTCGCCGCTGGACTCGTCGACGGCGACGGCGGTGAGCTGCGGGTGCAGCCGCACCCGCTGCTGGGTGGTCACGGTCCCGGCGGTGTCGGCGTAGAACTTGTTCTCGTGGACGGTCAGCAACGAGGCGTCGACGTGGTTGACGCCGTCGGCCGCGAGCAGCCGCGCGCTCCAGTCCGCGAGCAGCCCGGCCTTCTCCTCGTCCGGCACGGAGAAGGGGTCGATGTCGTACGACGAGATCCACGTCTTCTCGGCGTGCACCGGCTCGTCCGCCAGCTCCACACGCTCGTCGGAACCCGCCGCCTTGATCACCTGGGCCGAGAGCTTCGCCATCGCCACGGCCTGCGACGCGACCTTCGCGGCCGCGTCCATCGTCAGATCCACACCCGACGCGAACCCCCAGGTCCCGCCGTGCACCACCCGCACCGCGTACCCCAGGTCCGTGGTGTCCGACGATCCGGCGGGCTTGGCGTCCCGCAGCCGCCAGGACGCGCTGCGCACCCGCTCGAACCGGAAGTCCGCGTGCTCGGCCCCCAGCGCCCGCGCCCGCGCGAGCGCGGCGTCGGCCAGGGCCCGCAGCGGCAGTGCCGTGAAGGCTTCGTCGATGGAATGAGGCACGGAGGTCTCCCTGCTGTCGTGGCCTGTCGGGTCCGATCATGTCGCGCGGGCGGGTCCGGGGGCCACATTTTTCCCTCCGCGCATCGAGGCTTTCTGTAGGGATCCGACAGTGAGTCCCCCGCGCCACTGTCGGTGCCCGATTCTCCGGGAGGCGTGGGGGACCGATAGGTTTCCAAGGAAGGCGCCTGTCTTGCAGGGGTTTCAGACAGCTATCGAAAGGGTGAACCGTTGAGCCGCTCGGTTCTCGTCACCGGAGGCAACCGGGGCATCGGCCTCGCCATCGCCCGCGCGTTCGCCGATGCCGGCGACAAGGTCGCGATCACATACCGCTCGGGTGAGCCGCCGGCCGCCCTCACCGCATTGGGCTGCCTCGCCGTCAAGTGCGACATCACCGACACCGAGCAGGTGGAGCAGGCCTACAAGGAGATCGAGGCCGAGCACGGTCCCGTCGAGATCCTGGTCGCCAACGCGGGCGTCACCAAGGACCAGCTGCTGATGCGGATGTCCGAGGAGGACTTCACCTCCGTCGTCGACACCAACCTCACCGGCGCCTTCCGGGTCGTCAAGCGTGCCAACCGCGGCATGCTCCGTGCCAAGAAGGGGCGGGTCGTCCTCGTTTCGTCGGTCGTGGGGCTGCTCGGCTCCGCGGGGCAGTCGAACTACGCCGCCTCCAAGGCCGCCCTGGTCGGCTTCGCGCGTTCGCTCGCCCGCGAACTCGGCTCGCGCAACATCACCTTCAACGTCGTCGCGCCCGGTTTCGTCGACACCGACATGACCAAGGCGCTCACCGACGAGCAGCGTGCGGGCATCGTCGCCCAGGTGCCGCTCGGCCGGTACGCGCAGCCCGAGGAGATCGCCGCGACGGTGCGGTTCCTCGCCTCGGACGACGCCTCGTACATCACTGGAGCCGTCATTCCGGTTGACGGCGGACTGGGAATGGGTCACTGATCACCATGAGCGGAATCCTCGAGGGCAAGCGCGTCCTGATCACCGGTGTGCTGATGGAGTCCTCCATCGCCTTCCACACCGCCAAGCTGGCCCAGGAGCAGGGCGCGGAGATCATCCTGACCGCGTTCCCGCGGCCCACGCTGACCGAGCGCATCGCCAAGAAGCTCCCCAAGCCCACCAAGGTCATTGAGCTCGACGTGACCAACGACGAGCACCTGGCGCGTCTCGCCGACGTCGTCGGTGAGGAGCTCGGCGGCCTCGACGGCGTCGTGCACTCCATCGGTTTCGCGCCGCAGGACGCCCTCGGCGGCAACTTCCTCAACACCCCCTTCGAGTCGGTCGCCACGGCCATGCACGTCTCGGCGTTCTCCCTGAAGTCGCTGACCATGGCCTGCCTGCCGCTGATGCAGAACGGCGGCTCGGTCGTCGGCCTCACCTTCGACGCGCAGTACGCGTGGCCGCAGTACGACTGGATGGGCCCGGCCAAGGCCGCCCTGGAGTCCGTCAACCGCTACCTCGCCCGCGACCTGGGCAAGCAGAACGTGCGCTCCAACCTGATCTCGGCGGGCCCGATCGGCTCCATGGCCGCCAAGTCCATCCCGGGCTTCGGCGAGCTCGCCTCCGTCTGGGACACCCGGGCGCCCCTCGAGTGGGACCTCAAGGACCCGGAGCCGGCCGGCCGCGGTGTCGTCGCCCTGCTGAGCGACTGGTTCCCGAAGACCACCGGCGAGATCATCCACGTGGACGGCGGACTGCACGCCATCGGCGCCTGATTTCCCCCATGTGGCCGACGCCCCGTTTCCCGCAGTGCGGGGAGCGGGGCGTCGCCCGTTCGGCCTAGTCGGCCGGGCGTCAGGGGCATCGCACCGCGCACGCTGGGACTACGCACCGCCCCGCAGCCGTACGGCCGAGGAGGTCCCCGTTGTGCGCCTGTCCCGCCGTTTTGCCCCGGTGTTCGCCGCTGTCGCCTTCATGATGGTTCTTCCGTACGACGCCGTGCCCCACACGCGCGCAGTGCACGGAAAACTCCCCGTCCCCCAGCCTTTCGGCGCTGAGTGTCGCACCACGGTCCAGGGTTCGCACGTGACCGCGTACTGCCACAACCCCTACCCGGAGACCGACCGGGTCGCCCTGCACGTCGAGTGCGACCGCTGGTGGGACATCGACACCGACACCGACGTGGTCGACGCGGGCCCCGCGATGACGGTCCGGCTGGCCGGCCGGTGCTGGGAGGAGGTCCGGTCGGCATGGGTCAGTCACCAGAGGTGACCGTGTTCGTCAGCTGTCGGAGGCCAGGGGCTTGAGCCGTCCCGGACGGCACTGGAACGGATAGCCCCCGGCTTCCGAGCCCGCAGCCTCCGCGTCCTGCGCGCGGATCGCGTCGACGAGCCGCGCGTGGTCCATGTACGTCTCGGGCGTCAGCTTCCCGCCGACGTCCTCGCGCAGCCAGTCGCGCAGCACCTCGCCCAGGTCCGCGTACATCGCCGTCATGACGTCGTTGTGGGACGCGGCCACCACCGCCAGGTGGAAGGTCGCGTCGGCGGCCACGAAGGCTTCCGCGTCGCCCGACTCCCAGGCCTCCTCGCGCCGTACGAGCAGGGCGTCGAGCTGCTTCAGATCGCGCTCGGTGCGCCGCTCGGCGGCCAGCTTCGCCGCGCTCGACTCCAGCGTGGCGCGCAGTTCGGCGATGTGCCGCGGATCGGCGTCGGCGAAGCGCCGGTGCATCACGCCCGCGAGCTCGCTGGTCGCCACGACATAGGTGCCCGAGCCCTGGCGGATGTCGAGCAGACCGTTGTGGGCCAGCGCGCGGACGGCCTCGCGGACGGTGTTGCGGGCGACGCCCAGCTGGTCGACGAGCTCCGGCTCGGTGGGGATGCGGGAGCCGACCGGCCATTCGCCCGAAGTGATCTGGTTCCGCAGCTCGGCGATGACCTGCTCGGACAGCGCCGAACGGCGGGGGTGGCTCAGCGGCATGACGGTCCTTCGTACGGGCCCGGTGTGATCGTTCGCGCGGGGCCGGAGAATCCGGAGATTAACGCAAGGGGATTGGACAGCCAATCATCCCATGATTCTATGATGGACCTCATGGTGAGCGAGGAGACCGGGACGACGACGTCCACACCCATACGCAGTTCCGCCGAGAGCACGGAGCCCCGACCGCACCCCACGCGCGCGTGGGCGACGCGGCTCGTGACGGTCGGCATCGTCCTCACGGCCCTCAACCTGCGCCCCGCCATCACCAGCTTCGGAGCGCTCCTGGAGGACGTGCGCGACGGGCTCGGCATGAGCGGCAGCGTCGCCGGACTGCTCACCTCCGTACCCCCGCTCTGCTTCGCCGTCTTCGGCGTCATGGCGCCGCGCCTCGCCCGCCGCTTCGGACCCGGCGCGGTCGTCTGCGCCGGCATGGTCGCCATCACGGCGGGGCTCGCGATCCGGCCCTACACCGGCAGCGCGGTCGGCTTCCTGGCCGCCAGCGCCCTGGCACTGATGGGCATCGCCGTCAGCAACGTCCTGATGCCGGTGATCGTCAAACGCTGGTTCCCGGACCGGGTCGGCTCCATGACCGGCCTCTACTCGATGGCGCTCGCCCTGGGCACCTCGGCCGCGGCGGCCGTGACCGTGCCCGTGACCGACGCCCTGGGCGGCGGGTGGCAGTCGGGCCTCGCGGTGTGGGCGGGCCTGGCGGCGGCCGCCGTACTGCCGTGGATCGGGCTGGTACGCGCACGGGGCGCCGATCCCCGCGACGCCGAGCGGACACGGGCGGCACACCCCGCCCCGCGGGAGACCGGCGGACTGCGCATCACCCGCAGCCGGACCGCCTGGGCGCTCGCCGTCTTCTTCGGACTCCAGGCCACCGCCGCGTACATCACGATGGGCTGGATGGCGCAGATCTTCCGCGACGCGGGCGTCTCCGCGGGCACCGCGGGCCTGCTCCTCGCCGTCACGATGGTGATGGGCGTGCCCCTGGCCTTCGTCATCCCGCGCCTCGCCACCCGCATGCCCCACCAGGGGCCGATCGTGGTCGCGCTCGGTGTCTGCGGCCTCGCGGGATACGCGGGCCTCTACCTCGCCCCGGCGGGCGGAGCCTGGGTCTGGGCCCTCCTGCTCGGCGTCTCCAACTGCGCCTTCCCGCTGGCCCTCACCATGGTCGGCATGCGGGCCAGGACCGGCGCGGGCGTCGCCCAGCTGTCGGCGTTCGCGCAGAGCACCGGGTATCTGATCTCGATCCCGGGACCTCTCCTCGTAGGCGTGCTCTACCAGCACAGCGGCGGCTGGGGGCTGCCGATAGCGCTCATGGCCGCCCTGATGATCCCGCAGATCGCGGTGGGCGTCCTGGCCGGCCGTGACCGTACGGTGGAGGAGGAGGCCGCGCGCGGCCCCCGCCCCTGAGCCCCCCGACGGCGAAGGTAGGGACGAAGGGTGCGAGACTGGCCGTATGGCGCTCGACCCGAACCCCCAGAACGGCCAGAAGAAGCTGCTGCTCGTGCTCGGCGCGATGCTGGCCATCACCGTGATCATCGCCATCATCGCGTCGATCGCCTCACCCTGACCACCACCGCCCGCCCCCGGGGACACCGATGGTGGGGCTAGCCCCCCTGTCCCCTAGGGGGTGAGTGTCAGGGTCAAGTGGGTGGATCACCGGATGGGTTGACGGCCCAGGAATCCGTAACTTCGAGTTGTGGCCGTGAGGACGCGGACCACGGAGCACTCGAGGCCCCACGGAGGCGGCATGTCGGCCCGTACGCACACCCGGCCCCACCCGGCGACCCCGGGCGGCGTGGACATCCGGCTGCCCTGGTGGGCCCTCGCTCTGCCCGCCCTCGCCTTCATCGCCCTGCTCCTGCTGATACTGAACCCGGCGGACGCGCACGCCGCGGGCGGAGACCCCGCGATCACCCACCTCTTCGAGCGCGTCCAGCAGACGGTGCTGCACCAGGCCCCCTGAGCACGCCCGGGAGAGCAGGTCAACTCTCAGCGCCGCATGGCGTGTTTCATGCGAAGCTGGGACTCATGAGCGTCGCAGAACCCCGCAGGATTGTCCTCTTCCGGCATGCGAAAGCCGACTGGCCACAGGTGTCCGACCACGAGCGGCCGCTCGCTGACCGGGGCCGTCAGGACGCCGCCGTCGCCGGACGCAAGCTGGCCGACACCGGGATCCCTTTCGATATGGCCCTCTGCTCCACGGCGACCCGCACCCGGGAGACCTGGAAGCTCGCCGTCCACGAGCTCCCGCACCGGCCGAAAACCGTCTATGAGGAGCGGCTCTACGAGGCCTCGCCCGGCGAGCTGATCGCCGTACTCAACGAGACCCCGGACGACGCGCACAACGTGGTCCTGATCGGCCACAACCCCGGCATCCAGGGACTCACCGAGGTGCTGGCCGGACAGGCCGAGGGCGACACCCGCGACCGGATGGCCGCCCACGGCTTCCACACGGGCGCCTTCGCCGTGCTCTCCGTCGAGGGCTCCTGGAAATCCCTGGAACCCGGAGTGTGCACGCTGACCGACTACTGGGCGCCGACCGAATAACCCACCCGACAGGGACGGGGGCCCGGCACCAGTACGGTGCCGGGCCCCCGTCGACGTATGTCCGGGCCTCAGGGCCTGTCCGGCGGATCATGCCGCAGACGCGGCGCTCGGCACGCCCACCGGCGTCGATGAGGCACCGCCCATTTCCTGCGACCTGATCCGCCGGACAGGACCTAGTGGTCGCCGAGGTGCATGTCCGCCGCCTCGACCTCTTCGCGGGTGACACCCAGCAGATACAGCACGGTGTCCAGGAAGGGGAAGTTCACCGCGGTGTGCGCGGCCTGGCGGACGACGGGCTTGGCGTTGAAGGCGACGCCGAGACCGGCCGCGTTGAGCATGTCGAGGTCATTGGCCCCGTCGCCGATCGCCACGGTCTGGGCGAGCGGCACCCCCGCCTCGGCGGCGAACCGGCGCAGCAGCCGTGCCTTGCCCGCGCGGTCCACGATCTCCCCGGTGACCCTGCCCGTCAGCTTCCCGTCGACGATCTCCAGCGTGTTGGCCTGCGCGAAGTCCAGCCCGAGCCGCTCCTTCAGATCGTCCGTGACCTGCGTGAATCCGCCCGAGACGACACCGACTTGGAAACCGAGCCGCTTCAGCGTACGGATCAGCGTGCGCGCGCCCGGCGTCAGCCGCACCTCCTCGCGCACCTTGGTCACCACCGAGGCGTCCAGCCCCTTGAGCAGCGCCACACGCGCGTGCAGCGACTGCTCGAAGTCCAGCTCCCCGCGCATCGCGGCCGCCGTCACCTCGGCGACCTGCTCCTCGCACCCGGCATGCGCGGCGAAGAGCTCGATCACCTCGTCCTGGATCAGCGTCGAGTCCACATCCATGACGACCAGGCGCTGCGCCCTGCGGTGCAGCCCCGCCGCCACCACCGCGATGTCCACGCCGAGCGCCGCGGCCTCGGTCACCAGCGCGGTGCGCAGCGCCTCGGTTCCCGTACCGGACACGGCGAACTCGACCGCCGTCACCGGGTACTTGGCGAGCCGGAAGATACGGTCGATGTTGCCGCCGGTCTTGGTGATCCGGGCGGCGATCGCGGCCGTCGACTCCGCCGTGAGCGGATGCCCGAGCACGGTGACGAGGGACCGCCCGAGGCCGCGAGGCCGGTTGTCGCCGAGGCCGGAGATGATCTCCGCCTGCATCTTCATCGACTCCGCCCAGCTGTGGACGGTGGCCCGCAGATCGCCCTCCAGGCCGGCCGGCGGCTCGGTCACGAGCGCGCAGAGCACGATCCGGCCGCGGGTGACGACCTGCTCGATGTCGACCACCTCGACGGAGAAGGCGGCGAGGGTGTCGAAGAGTCCGGCCGTGATACCCGGCCGGTCCTTGCCGAAGATCTTGACGAGGAGAGTGGGGACCTCGGGGGTCTGCGAAGCGCTCATGGTGACTCCACCGTATCCGGCACCCCGTGCCTCCCGCCCCCGAGGTCCGTCCAGCGGACGGGGAACACTGGGTGTCGGAGCGGTGTCGAGCGCGTTGCCCGGCAACGACGATCAGTTCTGCCGCCCAGGCCCCGGGGGCGCGGAAGGTCCCTGGCCGGGCGGCGGCTGCGGCGGAGGCGGCACATCGCGCCCCCGTGGCCGCCGGTTCTGCGGCCCAGGTGGCGGCGCCATCGGCCGGACGACCGTCGGCGCGCCGTACACGTCGTCGGGCGAGCGCGGCCGCTCGGGCGGCCGACCGTCGGCGGGTTCCCGCAGCTCGTCGGGCAGCCGCAGATAGGGATTGGTGTCGGGGTTCGCCGGTCGGTACGGGGCGCCCGGGGCGTACGGTCCGGGCTCCCGGGGGAGGTCAGGGGCGGGCGCGGGCGCCGGGGGACCCGCGTCACCCAGTGCCAGCGGCGCCGCCCGCCGTCCCGCGGCCCCGCTCGCGTACGCCAGCAGCGCCCCCGCCGCCCCCGCGCCCGCACCCCAGACGGCGCCGAGCAGCAGCGCCATGCCCAGATGCCCGTGCAACCGGATTCCGGCACCGAACGCGTCGATGCCGAACACCGACAGCGAGGCGTCCACGGACACGTCCGTCAGCCACACCAGCAGCGGCAGCGCCAGCGCCGTCACGAGGCCGAGCCGAAGAGCGCAGCGCCCGGCGAAACCGAGGGCACCCCCTTCTCGTACAACGGGAGCAGCCGGTGTTCCCACCGAAGCCGCACCCTTGCCTCGTACAAACGGCGTACGCGAGGCGGCGAGAACGCCCGCGAACAGCATCATCACCGCGGTCGCGACCCCCAACAGCCACACCCGTCCGTCGAGTTCGGCGAGTCGGCCCAGGGTGACGGGCTGATCGGAGTCGACGCTCAGCAACCGGTCCAGCGGGTGGGGGAGCAGCTTGGCGAGTTCGCCGGTGGCCTTGCCGTCCCAGGGCACGAAGAGGCCGATCGGGATGCCCAGCCACACCCCGTTGGGCGCGCCCAGCAGCGCGGCGCCCGCGATCAGCTTGGGATGGGGATCGTCGATCGCCGCGTACGCCGCCGCCGCGAGACCCGCGAGGACCGCCACCAGGACCACCGTGACCAGCGCGGACGCGGCCGGGCGCACCATCCGGTGCACGCCCTCCCAGCCGCGCGGCAGCGGGGTGCGCCGGGAGGCGAGCAGGGCGATCACCAGGATTCCGGCCGCCCAGGCCGCGCCGCCGAGCAGCGTGGGCACCGTGTCGACGGTGAAGCCCACGGCCGCCTGCGCCTGCACCAGGTCGCCGATCTTGCCGGGCAGCAGTCCGCCGAGGTCCCCGAGACCGCCGGGGAGCTTGTCGGTGATGTTCCCGAGGCCGCCGCCGCCCGTCACCCGGTCGAGGCCGAGCTTGCTCCCGTCGATCGTGATGATGTCGTGCCCGGCCCAGGCGAGCCCGCCCAGCATCGCCACGAACAGCACGACCACCGAGCCCGCACGCGCGAGGAGTTCGGACGGCGCGATCACAACTCCCGCCCCGCGCAGGGAGCGCAGGAAGAAGAAGGAGAGCAGGAGCGCGCCCACGAGTCCCACACCCAGTGGCGTGATCTGTATGGCCGTGTGCGCCTCCGCCCCCTTCAGACCGAAGGCCGACACATCGCCGGACGGTTTGACCGCACCATTGGCCCCGAGAGCCACCACCGCCGCGGTCATCGGCCCGAGCGAGCCCGCCGCGTCCGCGCCGACGAGATGCAGACCGAGCGCGGCCGTTCCCGCCATCGCGATCAACGCCCAGCTCACCGAGGCGATCGCGGACAACAGCACATCCCCCCAAGGCAGTCGCCTGCCGTGTCCCGCGGTGTCGATGCTCATCGTCAGACCCCCCGATCCGCGCCGCGGTGTCATCACCGCGGATGTCCCCCTCGCGTGGGATTACCACTCTCCGGGCCGGTTTCAACCCCGTCAACGGAAACGGGCAACCCGCCCGTGCGCGCTCTTCACATGGCCCGACTTTCGGTCAGGGGGCTGCTCCTGAAATAGTTCCCCCCGATGTTCGACATCCCTAGACTCCCTGTGATGGGGGAACTTCGGGGGACAACTCAGTGGGGCATGGAGTGCCGGAACTCGTACTGGAATTGAATGGACGGACCTGGACGCTCGATGCGTCCAGGCCATACACCCTCGGACGTGATCCGCAGGGGGACGTCGTGCTCGACGACGCCAGGGTCTCCTGGCGTCACGCCACGATGAGCTGGGACGGCCGGAGTTGGGTCATCGAGGACCACGGCAGCACCAACGGCACCTTTGTGCAGGGGCAGCGGATCCATCGGATGGAGATCGGCCCCGGTTCGGCCGTGCACCTCGGCAACGCGACCGACGGCCCGCGTCTGAACCTCTCCGGCGCCGCTGCCGCCGTCGCGCAGCCTCAGCAGCAGCCCTACGCCGCGCAGGGCGCGAGCCCCGGCTGGGCCCAGCAGGCACCGCCGCAGCAGACGCCGGAGCAGAGTCACCAGCAGCCGCAGCAGCCCGCAGCGCGAGTGCCGCAGCAGCAGGGACCCGGTGGTGGCGCGGGGGCGCCGCCGGTCTACGGCGACCGCAGCCCGACCACCTTCCACCAGCTCGACCTCGGCCGGGTGATGCGCATCGGTCGTGCGCTGGAGAACGAGCTGGTCGTCTCCGACCTCCAGGTCTCGCGCCACCACGCCGAGTTCCACGCGACGCCCGGCGGACGCTTCGAGATCAGCGACCTCGGCTCGCACAACGGCACCTACGTCAACGGTCAGCCGATCGCCAAGGGCGGCTCGGCGCTGCTCGGCCCGAACGACATCGTCGGCGTCGGCCACTCGACGTTCCGCCTGGTCGGCGACCGGCTCGAGGAGTTCGTCGACACCGGTGAGGTCTCCTTCTCGGCCCGCCATCTGACGGTGACCGTCGACGGCGGCAAGCAGATCCTCAAGGACGTCTCCTTCGGCGTACCCGAGAAGTCGCTCATCGCGGTCATCGGCCCCTCGGGCTCCGGCAAGTCGACGCTCCTGAAGGCGCTCACGGGCTACCGCCCCGCCAACCAGGGTGACGTCCTCTACGACAACCGGAACCTGTACAAGCAGTTCGCCGAGCTGCGCCAGCGCATCGGTCTGGTCCCGCAGGACGACATCCTGCACAAGGAACTCACCGTCAAGAAGGCCCTCAAGTACGCGGCCAAGCTGCGCTTCCCCGCCGACACCACGACGGCCGAGCGTGAGGCCCGCATAGACGAGGTGCTGCGCGAGCTGAAGCTGGACATCCACAAGGAGAAGAAGGTCACCTCCCTCTCCGGCGGCCAGCGCAAGCGCGTCTCGGTGGCCCTGGAGCTGCTGACCAAGCCGTCGCTGATCTTCCTGGACGAGCCGACCTCCGGTCTCGACCCGGGCATGGACCGCGATGTCATGCAGCTGCTGCGCGGCCTCGCCGACGACGGCCGTACGGTCCTGGTCGTCACGCACTCCGTGGCCGAGCTGGCGATCTGCGACAAGCTGCTGGTGATGGCACCGGGCGGTTCGGTCGCGTACTTCGGTCCGCCGGAGGAGGCCCTCAACTTCTTCGGGTACGAGACCTGGGCCGACGTCTTCTCCGCCTTCGAGAACTACCGCGACTACGACTGGGCGGGCCGCTGGAAGGGGTCGCAGCACTACCAGATGTATGCCGCGGACATCGACGCCGTCGCTCCGCAGTCGGCCAACGTGACGCCGCCGCAGGCGATGAAGCCGCCGAAGCCGCAGGGCTGGTTCTCCCAGCTCAGCACGCTGGTACGGCGTTATGTGTCGGTGATCGTGTCCGACAAGGGCTTCCTGGCGCTGACGGTGATCCTGCCGGCCGTGCTCGGCGCGGTGAGCCTGCTCATCGACCCGAACAAGACCCTGCTGGTGAACCCGCAGGTGAACCCGAAGACGGGCGCGCACGTGCCGAACGGCACGGCCACCACGGTGCTGCTGATCCTCGCGGTCGGCGCCTGTTTCGCGGGCGCGGCGAACTCCGTCCGTGAGCTGATCAAGGAACGGGTGATCTACGAGCGGGAGCGCGCCACCGGCCTGTCCCGCTCGGCGTACCTGATGTCCAAGGTGGTCGTGCTCGGCGTGATCACCGTGCTGCAGGGCGCCATGGTCGGCGCGATCGGTTTCACCAGCCGCACCAAGCCCACCGAGGGCGTGGTCTTCGGCCATTCGGTGCTGCTGGAACTCTCCATCCCGATCATGGCGCTGGGCTTCGCCTCGATGATGTTCGGCCTGGTCATCTCCTCGCTGGTGAAGACGGCCGAGAAGACCATGCCGCTGCTGGTCATGTTCGCGATCATCCAGGTCGTGTTCACCGGCTGCCTGTTCATCCTGAACGGCAAGATCGGCGTCAACGAGTTCTCGTACCTGATGCCCTCGCGCTGGGCGGTCGCCGCCGCCGGCGCCACGCTGGACTTCAACAACATCAGTCCGAACACGGACGACCCGTCCAGCACGGACCCGCTGTGGAACCACACGGCGTCCGCCTACGGCATGGACATCGTCGCGCTGCTCGTCCTAGCCGCCGTCTGCGGCTTCTTCGTGGCCCGCTTCCTGCGCCGCCACGAGCCCGAGGTCATGCGCAAGTAGTCCCGCGCGCACGTACGCCGAAGGGCGGCACCCCAACACCGGGGTGCCGCCCTTCGGCGTACGCGTCAGAGGTCCGCGCAGGCCTCAGTAAGCGCTGTTGACGTTGTCCATCGAGCCGTACTTGTCGGCCGCGTAGTTGGCGGCGGCCGTGATGTTGGCGACCGGGTCGTAGATGTTCCACGAGGTGCCGGGCACGTGGTACGCCTTGAACGTCGGCGGGATGACCTGCAGCAGGCCCTTCGACGGGATCCCGTTGATGGCGTTGATGTCCCAGCCGTTGATGGCCATCGGGTTGCCCGAGGACTCACGCATGATGTTGCGGTGCAGCCCGTTGTACGAACCCGGGATGCCCCTGCGCTTCATGATGTCGAGCGACTGGCGGATCCAGCCGTCGAGGTTGTTGGCGTACTTCTTCGTGGCCGCCGTCTTCGTGGTGTACGTCTTCGTGGCGTACGTCTTCATGGCGACCGTCTCGATCGCGGGGCGCTGCACGGAGCGGCTCGCGGCCTGCACCGTGCGGACGTTCTCGGCGGCCTTCTTGGCGGCGTCGTCGGCCGTCTTCTTCTTCGCCTCGATGGCCTGGGTCTTCAGGCTCGCACCGGCCTGCTGGTCGGTGAGGCGGGCCTGCACGTTCTTGATCGGCTGCTGGCTGAAGGCGACCGGGGCCGCGGCGACGGCGGCGTCGCTCGTGGTGGTCTGCGTGTGGTTCGGCGCCAGCGAGAACGCGAGGGTCGCGGCACCGAGGGTGGCGACACCGGCGACCGAGAGCTTGTGGAGCTTCGTCAGCTTCGGACTATGGCCAGGAGTGCGGGTGTTCTTGGTCATGGCTGATGGACCTCTTCGAATAGCGCGGAGGTCGCTCCCGGTCCGGTGGGGGACAGAGTGTTTCCGGATCTGGCGCCGTGGGGTGAATCCCTCGGTGCTGAGCGACGGGTGCCATTCTTAGCGGCCGCAAAATACCGTGGCAAAGGTGTGACGTACGACGGAAGGTAGTAGGGCCAGTAAGGGCAAATCGGGGCAGACTGTCACGTCTGCCCCGCTCACTATGCCCGCCTTTATCTCCTATGCACCTTCGTACGTGATGTGCGCCCTATGTGCGGGCTCACATTGGCCCCATGGAATTCTCACAGGTAGTTGCTGGAGCAACGCTCAGTGTGAGGGCCCTTCCTCCGGCAGGATGAGGTGCACGTCCCCGAACTCGTGCCAGAGGTAGAGCCCGCTCAACGCCTCGCCGTAGCTGCGCTCGATCGCCGCCCGTCCGGCGATCGCCTCCAGCATCAGCAGATGCGAGGCCTCCGGCTCGTGCAGCCCGGTCAGCAGCCCGTCCACCACCCGCACACCCCGCTCCGGGGTCACCACGAGGTCCGTCCAGCCGTTCCGGGCCCGGACCACCCCGCCGGCGTCGACGGCCGACTCCACGGCGCGTACGGCCGTCGTACCGACCGCGAGGATCCGCCCCTCTCCCGCTCTCGCGGCGTTGATCAGCCGGGCCGACGCCTCCGGCACCTCGTACCGCTCCGGATACGGCGGCTCATGGGCCTCCGCCGACGCGACACCGGTGTGCAGCGTGATCGGCGCGAACTGCACGCCCCGGCTCACCAGCTCCGCCACCAGGCGCGCGGTGAACGGCCGCGCGGCGCTCGGCATCTCCGCGCTGCCGCCGCCGTCGGCCGACGGCAGCGCGAACACCGTCTGGTAGGCGGACAGCGGCTGGTCCCTCTGTGTATAGGAGTAGCGAATGGGGCGCCCGTGGCGCCGCAGCAGCCCGAGCACGTCCGGCTCCGACACCCGCCCCCACCACAACCGTGAGCCGTACGACGTCAGCGGCTCCTCCAGTACGAGGCGCACGTCCCCGGCAAGGCGTACCTCCGTACCCGCGGGTCCGCCCGCGCGCGCACGTGTGGTGCCCCTTCCGTCGGGATCCCGCAGCTCGACGGCCCACCGTCCGTCATCGCCCCGCGTGGAGAAATGCACCACCACGCGCGCGTGCCCGATCCGCCCGTCCACGGCGGCCGCCAGCGTGGCGGAGGTGTTGACGATCAGCAGATCCCCCGCCCGCAGCCGCCGCGGCAGCTCCACGAACGCGTGATGCGACACCTCCGTACCGCACGACACCAGCAGCCGCACGGAGTCCCGGTCCCGCCCGGGCCCGCGCTGCTCGGCCGGCACCCGCGCCGATCGCTCCTCCGGAACCCGCACGGTCGTCGTCATCGCACCTCCAGCAGCGCCGGAGCGCCGTAGCGGCCACTGGCGGGGCGTTCGTCCAGCAGCCGCAGAAAGGCCGGAACCACGCTGTCCGGCGTCGGCCGCGCGTCGTCGTCGTCCGGTACGGCCGCCGCGTACAGGTCCGTGCCCATGTCCCCCGGGTCCACGGCCCACACCCGCAGCCCGGGCTCCTCCACACCGAGCACGGCCGCCAGATGGTCCAGGGCGGCCTTGGAGGCCCCGTACCCGCCCCACGTCTCGTACGCCTCCGCGGCCGCGTCCGAGCTGACGGCGACGACCGCCCCGGCCTGTGCGGCCCGCAGCAGTGGCAGCGCCTCCTGGACCAGGCCCAGCGTCGCGACCACGTTGACCTCCAGGGCGTGGCGCAGCCCGTCCAGGGCCAGAACCTCCAGACGCACCAGCGGCTCGGCGCCCAGCGCGCTCGCGTTGCTCACCAGCAGGTCCACGCCGCCGAGCCGACGGGCCGCCGCCACCAGCCCGGCGCGGTGCCCGGCGTCCCCGACATCCCCGGGCAGCGCCTCCACCCGGGTCCCGTACGCGGACAGCGCCTCCGCCGTCTCCTTCAGCACTCCCGCGGTCCTGGCGTCGAGCACCAGATCCCAGCCGCGCGCCGCCAGAGCGGCGGCCAGCGCCCGACCCAGCCCCTTCGAAGCACCCGTGATGATCGCTACCGGCATGACGTCCGTCCCCTCGTCCCAGCACCGCCGCTCCGGGCGGGTGCCTTCAACGTAGGAACCGGGCCACCCCCGCCGCCTCGTGCGCGGGCCCCAATGACCTGGGGCCCTTCGCCCTAGGCCCACCGGCCTAGACAGCCGCCACCACAGGTCGGATACGCACTGTCACACCCCGCCGGTACGTTGGGGACATGAGCCAAGGCCCCCGGTCCGGTCTGTACGCGGTGAGCTCCGCGCTGCTGGCCATGAGCAGGCACCTCGAGGTGCGCGACGTCCTCAAGACGATCGTCGCCTCGGCCCGCGAGCTGCTCGACGCGCGGTACGCGGCGCTCGGTGTGCCCGACGACCACGGAGGCTTCGCCCAGTTCGTGGTCGACGGCGTCAGCGACGCCCAGTGGAAGGCCATCGGCCCGCTTCCGCGCCAGCACGGCATCCTCGCCGCGATGCTGCACGAGGCCCGCCCCGAGCGCCTCGCCGACGTACGCAAGGACCCCCGCTTCGAGGGCTGGCCCGCCGCCCATCCCGACATGTCCGACTTCCTGGGCCTGCCGATCCGCGACGGCGACGAGGTCATCGGCGCCCTGTTCCTGGCGAACAAGAACAGGACGAAGGAGAACCAGGAGGACTGCTCCGCGCCGGACGGCGGCTGCGGCTTCACCGAGGACGACCAGGAACTCCTCACGATCCTCGCCCAGCACGCGGCGATCGCCCTGACCAACGCCCGCCTCTACGAGCGCAGCCGCGAGCTCACCATCGCCGAGGAGCGCTCCCGGCTCGCCCACGAGCTCCACGACGCCGTCAGCCAGAAACTCTTCTCCCTGCGCCTGACCGCACAGGCCGCCGCCGCCCTCGTGGACCGCGACCCCGCACGCGCCAAGGGCGAACTGCACCAGGTGGCCATGCTCGCCGCGGAGGCCACCGAAGAGCTGCGCGCCGCCGTCATCGAGCTGCGCCCCGCCGCCCTCGACGAGGACGGCCTGGTCGCCACCCTGCGCACCCAGATACAGGTCCTCGACCGCGCCCACTCCGCGCGCGTGACCTTCGACGGCCATGGGGTGCGGGCGTTGCCCGCCGCCCAGGAGGAGGCCGTGCTGCGCGTCGCCCAGGAGGCCCTGCACAACGCGCTGCGGCATTCTGGAGCCGGCCGTGTCGATGTCACCCTGGAGAAGCGCGACACCGGCACCGTCCTGCGCGTCAGTGACGACGGCAGCGGCTTCGAGCCCACGGCGATCCGCGCCGCGGGACGCCACCTGGGCCTGGTCTCCATGCGCGACCGGTCGAGCGGGGTCGGCGGCACCCTCAGCGTGGAATCGGCGCCCGGAAAGGGCACCACGATCGAGATGGAGGTCCCTGGTGGCTGACGCAATCAAGGTGCTGCTCGTCGACGACCACCAAGTGGTCCGCCGGGGCCTGCGCACCTTTCTCGAAGTGCAGGACGACATCGAGGTCGTGGGCGAGGCGTCCGACGGCGCCGAAGGGGTCGCCCGCGCCGAGGAGCTGAAGCCCGACGTCGTCCTCATGGACGTCAAGATGCCGGGCATGGACGGCATCGACGCGCTGCGCAAGCTCCGTGAACTCGCCAACCCCGCGCGCGTGCTGATCGTCACCAGCTTCACCGAACAGCGCACGGTCGTCCCGGCCCTGCGCGCGGGCGCCGCCGGTTATGTCTACAAGGACGTGGACCCCGACGCCCTCGCCGGAGCCATCCGCTCCGTCCACGCCGGGCACATCCTGCTCCAGCCCGAGGTGGCGGGCGTCCTGCTGTCCCAGGAGGAGGCCAACTCGGGCCAGGGGAGAGGCGGCTCGCTCACCGAACGGGAGCGCGAAGTGCTCGGCCTGATCGCGGACGGCCGCTCCAACCGGGAAATCGCACGCGCGCTCGTCCTCTCCGAGAAGACCGTCAAGACGCATGTCTCGAACATCCTGATGAAGCTCGACCTGGCCGACCGCACACAGGCCGCGCTCTGGGCCGTACGCCATGGGGCCGCGGGCTGATCGCCCGCGCGACGGCGACAACTCGGAGGGTTCCGCTCCGGGCTGAGATTCATACCGTCGTGTGTATGTCACCCGGATGGCGCATCCTCCGGGGATCTCGGCCGTTCTCCAGTGCGTGCCGCGGCGACTGCCGCGGTGATCGCTAGGGAGGGCTCAGAAGTGAAGAACCTGAAGAAGGCCACGGCTGTCGCGATGGTGGCCGGCGGGCTGGTCGCCGCCGGTGCCGGTATGGCGTCCGCGACGGACGGCTCGTGGGCGGGCGGCAACGCCGCGGGCTCCCCGGGCGTCGTCTCGGGCAACGTCATCCAGGCCCCGATCCACATCCCCGTGAACGCGGTCGGCAACAGCGTGAACGTCATCGGCGTCCTGAACCCGGCCTTCGGCAACCTGGGCCTCAACCACTGAGACCCACGCCCCCACCACCCCCCACCGGCCTCCCAGAACCTCCTGGGAGGCCGACTGCCGTGCCCCTCCGGGGGGCAGGGGCGCGGGGAACTGCGCGCCAAGCCCCCACTCACCCGCACCCAAAGAACCCACCGGGGGGGTCTGGGGGCGGAGCCCCCAGGTGGGGATGGGACGGGTAGGGGCGGCGGGGGCGCAAACAGACCTCAGCGAACCCCTCGCTCCCGCTCCTCCACGAACGCGTTGTACGCCGCCACCTGCGCCCGCCGAGCCGTCCGCTCAACCGGCCGCAACGCCACCGCCCGCGCCGAAATCTCCGACGCACTCACCGCCCCGCCATGCCCGTTCTCGTACGCGACGGCGATCAGCAACCCCACCCGCTGGGCCAGCTCCAGCACCCGCACCGCACGCGGCGGATACCCGGGCGCCAACACCTCCCGCCCCCGCTCGGCCCGCGCCCGGTACGCGTCGACCGCCGCCTCGGCGACCGGCCCCGACCCCGCCACATCGAGCCGCGACAACACCTCCGTCGCCTCACGCAGCGCCTCCGCGAGCTCCCGCTCGGCCTCACCGAGCGAGGGCACATCCGCGGGCGGCGCCTCCCGCACGGCGAGGCAGTGCCACACCACCTCGACATGGACATCACCCTCGGGCCCGGCCTCGTACACCTCGGGAACGAGCCCGAGCGCCACCCCGTGGCAGACCACCGCCTCCTCCGCGTCGAGGGCGCGCGCATTGAAGTCCGGCGGCCCGCTCAGCCCGAGCGGGTGCCCCGGCGCGGGCAGCGCGACCCGCAGTCCTTTCACCCCGAGCGCGCGAAGCCGGCCGAGGGCGAGCGTGAGCCCGACGGGCCCGGACTCACCCGGCAGCCCCTCGACCCGGTGCACCGCGTCCTCACCGACGATGGCGAGCACCGCGTCATCCGGCGAAACAAGTCCGGCCAAAAGGGCATTTCCCCATGCGGCCAGGCGTCCTGAGCGTGGTTCCGAGAGCATGCCTCCACCCTAAGGACCGACCGATGGATGGGAGCGACCGACCGGTGGCGTAGGTTTTCCCTGGGGGCTGCGTCCACAGACGTAAGCGACGGCCGAGACTGCAATGGGAGACAACGCGCTCATGAGCGATGTACTGGAGCTGGAGGACGTGTCCGTGGTCCGAGAGGGCCGGGCTCTGGTGGACCAGGTCTCCTGGTCGGTCAAGGAGGGGGAGCGCTGGGTCATCCTCGGCCCGAACGGCGCCGGAAAAACGACCCTCCTGAATCTCGCCTCCAGCTATCTCTTCCCCAGCCAGGGCACCGCCACCATCCTCGGCGAGACCCTCGGCAAGGTCGACGTATTCGAGCTGCGCCCGCGCATCGGCGTGGCCGGTATCGCCATGGCCGAGAAGCTCCCCAAGCGCCAGACCGTCCTGCAGACCGTGCTGACGGCCGCGTACGGCATGACCGCGGGCTGGCACGAGGACTACGAGGACATCGACGAGCAGCGCGCCCGCGCCTTCCTCGACCGCCTCGGCATGAGCGACTACCTGGACCGCCGGTTCGGCACGCTCTCCGAGGGCGAGCGCAAGCGCACCTTGATCGCCCGCGCCCTGATGACCGACCCCGAACTGCTCCTGCTCGACGAGCCCGCCGCGGGCCTCGACCTCGGCGGCCGCGAGGACCTCGTCCGCCGCCTCGGCCGCCTCGCCCGCGACCCGATCGCCCCCTCCATGATCATGGTCACGCACCACGTCGAGGAGATCGCTCCCGGCTTCACCCACGTCCTGATGATCCGTCAGGGCAAGGTGCTCGCCGCGGGCCCGCTCGAACTCGAACTCACCTCGCGCAACCTCTCCCTCTGCTTCGGACTCCCGCTCATCGTCGAGCAGAACGGCGAGCGTTGGACCGCGCAGGGCCTGCCGATGTCCTGAACTCCCTGTACGAGCCCCTTCTCCACCGATCTGCGCCCTGTCCGCGCCAGGCCCGCGGACCTACCATGACCATGTGAACGACATCAACGCATGGGTGTGGTGGCTCGTCGGCGCGGCCGCGCTGGGCATCCCGCTCGTGGTGACCGCGATGCCGGAGTTCGGCATGCTCGCCCTCGGCGCCGCCGCAGCGGCGGCGACAGCGGGCCTCGGCGGCGATGTCGTCCTTCAGGTAGTCGTCTTCGCCGTCGTCTCGTTCGCCCTCATCGCCGTCGTACGGCCCGTCGCGGCCCGGCACCGCACCCAGCGGCCCCAACTCGCCACCGGCGTCGAGGCGTTGAAGGGGAAACAGGCCATCGTCCTGGAACGGGTGGACGGTTCGGGCGACGGCCGGATCAAACTCGGCGGAGAGATCTGGTCGGCGCGCGCCCTCGACGCCGGACAGGCCTACGAAGTAGGCCAGGAGGTGGACGTCGTGGACATCGAAGGAGCCACGGCGATTGTGATGTGACCTCGTGCGACGCAAGTGAACCGAACGCCCCACGTGGCAGACGACGGTCTGTCAGACTCGTCGAGCAAGATCTTCAACAACCATAAGATCTTTCGGACATACCGAGGCGGAGAAGGGTACGGGGAGCATCGATGGCACCAATCATCATCGTCCTGATCATTCTGGTGGTGTTGGTATTCATCGCCCTGATCAAGACCATCCAGGTCATCCCACAGGCCAGCGCGGCCATCGTGGAGCGCTTCGGCCGCTACACACGGACCCTCAACGCGGGCCTGAACATCGTGGTCCCGTTCATCGACTCGATCCGCAACCGCATCGACCTGCGTGAACAGGTCGTGCCGTTCCCGCCGCAGCCGGTGATCACCCAGGACAACCTGGTGGTCAACATCGACACGGTCATCTACTACCAGGTCACCGACGCACGCGCCGCCACCTATGAAGTCGCCAGCTACATCCAGGCGATCGAGCAGCTGACCGTCACCACCCTGCGCAACATCATCGGTGGCATGGACCTGGAGCGGACCCTCACCTCCCGCGAGGAGATCAACGCGGCTCTGCGCGGCGTCCTCGACGAGGCCACCGGCAAGTGGGGCATCCGCGTCAACCGCGTCGAGCTCAAGGCGATCGAACCGCCCACCTCCATCCAGGACTCGATGGAGAAGCAGATGCGTGCCGACCGTGACAAGCGCGCCGCGATCCTCACCGCCGAAGGCATCCGTCAGTCGCAGATCCTCACCGCCGAAGGTGAGAAGCAGTCCGCGATCCTGCGCGCCGAAGGTGAGGCCAAGGCCGCCGCCCTGCGCGCCGAGGGCGAGGCCCAGGCCATCCGTACGGTCTTCGAGTCCATCCACGCCGGCGACGCCGACCAGAAGCTCCTTGCCTACCAGTACCTCCAGATGCTCCCCAAGATCGCCGAGGGCGACGCCAACAAGCTCTGGATCGTGCCCAGCGAGATCGGCGACGCCCTCAAGGGCCTGAGCGGCGCCATGGGCAACTTCGGCCCCATGGGCGGCGGTTCGGGCAACGCGGGCACCGAGCGCCGCGAGAAGCCGTCCGTCACCGACTGACGCTGTTGTCCCGCGCCCCGTCAGGGGCGCGGGGAACTGCGCGACCGGCCACGGACGACCCGCGGCCGAACGACCGGCGGGTTTCCGGGTTCTCCCAGCGGAGCGCCTACGCCGCGGGTTGGGCCAGCCACTCCGGGAGGGCGTCGAGGTCGTCACGGCCCAGCGCCAGCAGCATCGCGTCCGCCGGCGTCGGCTCGAACGGCTGCCGCAGCAGCGGCATACCCGCCTGCTCCGGAGTCCGCGCCGCCTTGCGGTGATTGTCCTCCGCGCAGGACGCCACCGTGTTCAGCCAGGAGTCCTGACCGCCCTGCGCACGCGGCACCACGTGGTCGACCGTCGTCGCCCGCCTCCCGCAGTACGCGCACCTGTGCCGGTCGCGCACCAGCACACCGCGCCTCGACCACGGCGCTTGTCTTCGGAAAGGCACCCTTACATACCTGCAGAGCCTTATGACTCGGGGCACGGGTATGTCCAGCGCGGCGCCGCGCATACGGAGTTCGGGGTGGGCCTGCTCGACGACAGCCTTGTCCTGCAGCACCAGAACGACGGCTCGGTTCAACGTCACCGTCGACAGCGGCTCAAAGCTCGCGTTCAGAACCAGCGTGTCCCGCATCCAGCCCACCTCCCGTGCGCACCGGCCCACCCCCTGGCGGGCTTGGATCAACTCTGGCCGGGCACGCCGAGATGGACAACGCAATAAAAATGCCCGCCCCTGATCACTTCCAAGACCAGAGGCGGGCAAACGTTCAGTGAACGTGAGTCTTCACCGCTTTACGCGGGCGACGCGTACTCTCCCATCAGCTGGGCGCGCGCCAGCGTGTGGAACCGCAGATTGAATCCCACGACGGCCGGCGACACCTCCGCGTCGGGACCGAGCTTCTCCTGATCCACGGCGTACACGGTGAACACATACCGGTGCGCAGGATCCCCGGCCGGCGGCGCGGCGCCACCGAAGTCCTTGGACCCGTAGTCGTTGCGCACCTGAACGGCACCCTCCGGCAGTCCCTCGAACTTGCCGCTGCCCGCACCCGTCGGCAGTTCCGTCACCGAAGCCGGAATGTCGAACACCACCCAGTGCCAGAACCCGCTCCCCGTAGGGGCGTCGGGATCGAAGCAGGTCACGGCGAAGCTCTTGGTCTCCGGCGGGAAGCCCTCCCAGCTCAGCTGCGGCGAGGTGTTCCCGGCCGCGTAGACCTGAGCGTCCTTCAGTACCCCGCCCGACTCGACGTCCTCACTGGTGACCGTGAAGGCCGGAACGGGCGGATGGAAGTCATGGGGAAGCGGCGGCCTCTTGAGCTCGGTCACGTCAGAACCTCCTGAACGGTGGAATCTCTCGACCCGAGCCTAGAACCAGCTGCGCTTGCTGCCGACCTCGGACAGCCACTGGTTCAGGTACGCGGCCCAGTCCGTGCCCTGGTAGTCGTGCAGCCCCACCCGGAAGGAGCGGTACGAGTCGCTGCCCTCACTGAAGAGGCCCGGCTTCTTGTCCATCTCCAGGATGACGTCCATCTCGTGGTCGTCCGCGACGAAGCTCAGCTCGACCTGGTTCAGCCCGCGGTACTGCGACGGCGGGAAGAACTCGATCTCCTGGTAGAACGGCAGCTTCTGCCGGGTGCCCCGGATGTGACCGCGCTCCATGTCCGCGTTCTTGAAGCGGAAGCCCAGCTGGATGAAGGCGTTCAGGAGCGCCTGCTGCGCCGGCAGCGGGTGCACGTTGATCGGGTCCAGGTCACCGGAGTCCACGGCACGCGCGATCTCCAGCTCGGTGGTCACACCGATGTGCATGCCCCGCAGCGCCTGCCCGTCGATCGTGGTGATCGGCGTCTCCCACGGGATCTCGAGCCCGAAGGGAACGGCGTGCACGGCACCGGCCTGCAGCTCGAAGGCCCCACCGAGCCGCAGCTTGGTGAACTCGATGTCCTGCTTGTACTCCTGGTCGTCGTGCCCCTCGACCTCGACCTTGGCCTGGAGCCCGACCGACAGCCCCTCGATGGCCTGGTTCACGGACCCGCCCTGGATCCGCACCTCACCCTGCACGACACCACCCGGAACGACGTTGACCTCGGTCAGCACCGTCTCGACCGAAGCCCCACCGGCTCCCAGGCTCGCAAGCAGCCGCTTGAACCCCATGTTTCTTCCTCCCCAGGCAGCGCCTGTGTTCCGTCGTACATCCGTCTGGATCCTTGATCCCTACAAACGCGATCCGACCGCGGCCGGTTCCACGCCCTCACCCTTACAAGGAGGACGCTCCCTGACCACCCGTAGACACGTACGAGCCCGTACGGACACGCACGCGTGCGGGCCCCGTACGGCACAGTCCCTCACCCGGCCGCATCCGTCCGAGCCACTGGACTACGCTCGTACGCCATGATCGCGGCCCCTGACCGTACGCCCATCACCCGGGACTTCTTCGACCGCCCCGTGCTGGAGGTCGCCCCCGACCTGCTGGGGCGCATCCTCGTGCGCACGACACCGGACGGTCCGATCGAGCTCCGTCTCACGGAGGTGGAGGCGTACGACGGCCCGAACGACCCCGGCTCCCACGCCTATCGCGGCCGCACGGCCCGCAACGACGTGATGTTCGGTCCGCCCGGGCACGTATACGTCTACTTCACCTACGGCATGTGGTTCTGCATGAACCTGGTGTGTGGTCCCGAGGGCAACCCGAGCGGGGTCCTCCTCCGTGCCGGGGAGATCATCGAGGGCGCCGAACTCGCTCGCAAACGTCGGCTCTCGGCCCGAAATGACAAGGAACTGGCCAAAGGGCCCGCACGCCTGGCCACGGCCCTCGGCGTGGACAGGGCCCTCGACGGCGCCGACGCCTGCGGCCCCGAGGGCTCCCCGCTGACCCTCCTGACGGGCACCCCCGTCCACTCCGACCAGGTACGCAACGGTCCGCGTACCGGAGTGGCCGGCGACGGAGGCGTCCACCCCTGGCGCTTCTGGGTCGCCAACGACCCCACCGTGAGCCCTTATCGGGCCCATACGCCACGCCGTCGCTCAACTTGACTCGTCCCTGGCGCTTCCGTAATGTAGCCCGAGCCGCTTGAACCGGGTACGGCGTTCAGCCAGCAGCCGGAAGTGGCCAACCCACTACCTACGACTTCCCCTCAGCGGGGGAGAATTCGGCGTGCCTGCATGCCTGAATTCCGGCCCGCGGAACTCGATTATGAGTTGCCGAGGGAATCGGCTAGCGTAGTGAATGTCGAAAGGCCGCGAAGCGAAAGCATTCAAAGCCGGGAGACAGAATCCCTCTCCGACAGGGAATCGGACACGAAAGAGTCTGATAGAGTCGGAACCGCCGGAAAGGGAAACGCGAAAGCGGAAACCTGGAAAGCACCGAGGAAATCGGATCGGGAAACGGTCTGGTAGAGTCGGAAACGCAAGAACAAAGCAAGACAGCAAGACCGAAGGGAAGCGCCCGGAGGAAAGCCCGAGAGGGTGAGTACAAAGGAAGCGTCCGTTCCTTGAGAACTCAACAGCGTGCCAAAAATCAACGCCAGATATGTTGATACCCCGTCTCCGGCCGATCGGCTGGGGCGAGGTTCCTTTGAAAAAGTCCTGCCGGGCACTGCCTGGTAGGCGCACAGCGAGGACGCTGTGAACCGAGGGGATTATTCCTCTCCTTGGTTCCGCTCTCGTGGTGTCGTCCCGATTACGGGAAAACATTCACGGAGAGTTTGATCCTGGCTCAGGACGAACG